>CAYJDG010000006.1:0-61876 GCA_964368875.1 uncultured Pseudobdellovibrionaceae bacterium | reverse complement strand
GTCAGATCAATGGTCCAGCGTGGCAAATTGACATTTCCTCGACCATCTATTTTCGCGCGCGGGCCATCAAAAACCAGTTTGCTGAAATCAGCGACACCAGACGTGATTTTGTACGCTGCATCAAACGTATCGAACTGGGTCTGACCGTCTTTAAAACTGCCAAACAAGCTTCCGGCACGCTCAAGAGGCTTAAAGCTGCCTTTAGCCGTTTCGGCAAGCTGCGCCACATCGATCCCGTTGATGATGAGATCCTTACCAGTCATCGTGCCATCCCCGCCAAGCGCATTAACCAGCGCGGAAGGCGAAGCTCCGTTCGAGGCAACACTGACCTTAAAGGTCGAGATCGTACCCTTGATCGTATCCGATGGCTTACTCGTCAACGCGCTTTGCAGTTGCTGGGCATTCAGGTCGTTGGCATTCATTGTCATGCTGAGTGCGAGCGGTGCAGTATCAGACGCACCGGATTTAACCTCCCCGTTCATAACGACCGTCCCGCCGAACATCCCGGCGCTCAGATCATCAATCGAGAGCGTCCCGTTGTTCAGTTTGAACGCGAGGTTGGCATTCGCCAGCTTCCACAGATCCTGCGTGATCGACTTAGCCTTGATGGTCAAATCGGCATCGAAGGATTTCATCCAAGCTGTATTGATCGGCGCAGATGACCAGCGGGCTCCGCTGCTGGGCGCAGAGGCAGATTGCCCACCTGCCCCGCCCGTTGCACCTGATTTAGCCGCATCAAAAACCAGATCACCGAAATTGAGTGCTCCGGAAACGGATGGCTTTTCGCTCATGGCGATATTCAGGTTGCCCGTGACGGAACTGCCGCCCAAAGAGCCTCTGATGTCTGCAAGCGTATACTGGGTTTTGGTCCAGCTGACTGTGCTTGAGAAATCAAGCGGGCCACGGAAGCTCGGCGGTGCACTGAAGCCGGGTTGAAACATACCCACGGCCTCAACCAGGCTTGGATGCTTCACATTGAGTTGCAAGGAGCTGATGACCGGGTCAGTTAAAGGCGTCGCTACCGAGCCTTTGCCGGTCACGGCGAATTTAAGCGCATCGACCGTGCCGTTGAATGCCAGATTTTCAAGGCTGCCTTTGGCCGTCCCATTCAGCGCCGCAGCACCAATTTTACGATCAAGCTTAGGCGGAGTTATCGCGAAAGCGCTCATCAAGGATTCTGCATCACTGGTCTTAACCGAGCCGCTCAGATCAAAATCTGAGAGGGCGGCAAGATTACCAATCCGCCCTTTGGCCGTCAGGGTCGTGTCCGCCACAGTTCCCACAGTGAGGGAATTGATGGTCAGGGCATTACCTTTGCTGATGATATCGGCTTTTAAAGGACTATAGGTCTTCCCGCCCGTGACCAGAGTACCAATATCGGCAGTCAGGTTGCCATCGAATGGCAGGGTTGTGCCTTTCAGGCCTGCGGCACCTTTACCCGATGATGCAGCTTTTTCACCAGACGAATTTCCACTCGCAGCAACCAAAGTACCAGTCAATTTATCGACATCAAGTCGGTTTGCTTTGACAGTCAGATCGATCACCGGACGTTTGCCCGCAGCAGCAAGGGTGTAAGTCCCATTTAGATTTATCTGCTGTTCGCCGAGCGTGATTGCTCCATTCGAGATGGTCGCACGGTTATTGATGAACGTTCCTGTGCCTTTGACCGAGAGGTTGCTGAGAGTTTGAAGCAACGCTGATCCGTTTTTGCCGCCTGCTTTCTCGGGGGTAAGGTCAATGGTCAGGGGTGGCGCATCGCTTTTCAGATTTTTGACAGAGACCGCACCTTTATAGGCAAGATCGCCAATCGCAACACGCATGCTGCTGAGGCCAGCTTGCTCACCGTCATATAAAATTTTGCTCTTAAGTTGCAACGCCCCAGCAAGCTCTGGAGGAAGTTCAGGTTTAGAGCCGGAGAAAGCCTCGATCGTTTTACCAAGATCGTCTGCAGCAACAGTCAGCTCTCCATCGATCATCAAAGGATCGGTCGCAACAACACCAGCATATTCGCCGTCAACCTTGAGATCAGGGAGGGAAATCTTGCCATTGACCGGATAGCTTTTCTGATTACCGTCGATTTTTCCGGCCTTCAGATCGAATTCAATGTTCTTTTTATCATAGGCCAGATCGCCCTTGGCAGCATAAGGCCCGGTCAGGCTTTCAGCACGCAATGTGACGTTCAGATCTTCAACCAGTTGTGATGTTCCAGTCTGTTCGTTTTTGAGTAACAGATGGCCTTTAGAAATTTTGAGGGCGTTAAGTGTGACCTCAGTTTGCGCGGATGATGTATCCGTCGCTGATCCAGTTTTATCCTTACCGTTCGCCTGATCGGAGAGTTTTTTGCTCATCCATGTGGAGTTGCCTTGCTTGTCGATTACCAGCGTCACGTCTGGCTCTTTCAGCTCAACACTTTCTATATCGATTTTTTTATTGAGTAACGGCATCAGCGCAACGCGGACATCGGCTTCCTTAAGGGTAAGAAGCTTAATCTCACCATTGCTTAAGGTCAGGTTGTTAAGATGGACGCTCGGTAAGGGAAGGATTGCGATACCAATATCTCCCGTCCAGTCGACACTGTAGCCTGTCGCCTCGGTCACTTTTTCCTGAATAAGGGCTTTATACTTCGCCTGATCAAGCAAACGGGGTATAGCCAGCGAAACGCCGCCTATCACAACAGCGATAACACCCAGGACAACCAGCCACTTTTTGCTCCGGCGCGGTTTACGGGCGGGGAGATCGTCAAATCCCTTGATGTCGGAATCGAGTTGGTCGGTCATGGCTTACCTCTTTATGTGGAGTCACTCCATATATAGGTCAGCCATAGGGTCAGGAAAAGGGAAAAACCTATTTAATCAGAGCCTTATACTGGCTCATTTTTTGATTAATTTCTTCAATCAGGGGCAGAACTTCCTGACGGAAATGGGGTTTATCGGTTTTAGGAAGTTCCTGCATCATTTTCTCATAAATAAAGACCAGGCCTTCCTGCATATCTTCGATGGTCGGGCGTTTACTCATGAGACTGTCATTGCCCTGTTGGAGACGCTTCATCAGCATCTGCAGAAGAGCCCTTACTGTCGCATCGCTTTTCTCCATTTTATCTTTGAGAGTCTGGCGCGTTATAACGATCAAAGTAGAATCTTCCGCAGCCTCAACGCTGGCGGTCCGCGGTGTATTCAGGATCAGCGATGTCTCACCAAAAATATTTCCAACGCCCAAGGTCGCAAGAGTGATTTTACGTTCGTTGTGGGTAGAATAAATTATGACGGAACCAGATTGGATCAGGAACGCAGATGTTCCCTCCTCGCCCTCGCGCAGGATATTCGTCCCCTTCGCAAAGAAGCGGCGCTCCAAAATAACAGTATCGTGTGGTCGTTTGATCCCCGGCATGACATCCTTAGGATGCCATATATTGCCCGCCATTCATAGTGAGGGTCGAGCCGTTCATAAAGGCGGCTTTTTCAGAAATCAGGAACAGGACGAGATCAGCAATTTCCTCAGGCTTACCCATCCGGGCAGCAGGAATCTGACGAATGATGGAATCAAGAACTTCCTGCTTCATCGTGGCGGTCATGTCAGTTTCAATATAGCCAGGGCAGATCGCGTTGACCGTGATGCCCTTGGCCGCGCTTTCAAGCGCCAGCGCTTTGGTAAAGCCCAGCATACCGGCCTTGGCAGCAGAATAGTTGGTTTGGCCAAACTGGCCCTTTTGCCCGTTGATAGAACTGATATTGACGACCCGGCCATAGTTGCGTTCACGCATCCCGGTGATAATCGCCCGGGTCATATTAAAACAGGATGTAAGATTGGTTTCGATCACGCTATGCCAGGTATCCGGTGACATTTTGTGCAGCATGCCGTCCTTGGTGATCCCGGCATTGTTGACCAAAACCCCAATCGGGCCGAGTTGCTTTTCAATCTCTGTGCAGCCTGCCTGACAGGCATCAAAGTCACTGACATCAATCTTGAAGACACTGGCACCCGTATCGGCAGCGCATTTCTGCGCGGCGTCTTCGTTGCCATGATAGATGGCTGCGACTTTATATCCGGCTCCGGTAAGAGCCTTAGTAATCGAGAGGCCGATACCGCGCGTTCCGCCGGTGACGATAGCAACTTTAGACATTATCCCTGTTTTCCCTTAAGCAACCTGTTTCCAGTCCTGACCCGCATCACGGGCAATACACATGGCAATTCCCATACCGCCACCGATACAAAGTGTAACCAGCCCCTTTGCACTGCCACGGCGAGCCATTTCATGCAACAGCGTCACGAGCACGCGTGTACCTGATGCACCAATTGGATGACCAAGTGCAATCGCACCGCCATTGACGTTGACCTTGGCAGTATCAAGCTGAAGTTCTTTGACAACTGAGCAAGCCTGCGCTGCGAACGCTTCGTTGGATTCGATCAGATCGAGATCAGCGGCTTTCCAGCCAGCTTTTTCAAGCGCTTTACGCGAAGCAGGAATTGGCCCTGTCCCCATAATGGCCGGATCAACGCCAGCCGTTGCCCATGAGGCAATCCGGGCGAGCGGCGTAAGGCCACGTTTCTTGGCTTCGCTGGCGCGCATCAGCACAACGGCAGCCGCACCATCATTGATACCCGACGCGTTACCAGCTGTGACCGTACCATCCGGTTTGAAGGCCGGGCGCAGACCACCCAGCGTTTCAGGCGTTGTTCCAGCGCGGGGAAATTCATCGGTATCAAAGACGATATCGCTTTTTTTATTTTTGATCGTAACCGGAGCGATTTCGGTTTTGAATTTGCCAGCCTTGATCGCGGCCTCAGCGCGTTGCTGAGAAGTAGCAGCAAATTCATCCTGCTGAGCGCGGGTTACAGAGTATTTCTCCGCGACATTTTCAGCGGTGATACCCATGTGATAGTCATTAAACGCATCCCACAGGCCGTCTTTAATCATCGTATCGATCATCTTGGCATCGCCCATCTTGATGCCGTTGCGCAGATGGATTGTATGCGGCGCAAGACTCATGCTTTCCTGACCGCCAGCAACGACGACCGCCGCATCACCTGCCAGAATTGATTGCATACCAAGTGCGACCGAACGCAGACCCGAGCCACACACCTGATTGATGGTCATCGCGGTTTTGCTGTTCGGAATACCGGCCTTGATTGCAGTCTGCCGTGCCGGGTTCTGCCCCAGACCTCCGGTCAGGACCTGCCCCATGATGACGTCATCAACATCTTCTGCTTTGACCCCTGCATCCGCGAGCACAGCTTGCACTGCGGTGACACCGAGATCCACGGCGGTAACATTACCGAGAGTTCCGGCGAACGAACCGATGGCAGTTCTTTTTGCGGCGACAATTACGATGGGGTCTTCTTGAGACATGGCGAAATCCTTCTGCTAGAATGCAGGAGATTAACCATTTTTAACCCGGAAATTCAAGGCTCAACCTTGCGTTTGTTGCGTTGCAACGCAGGCTTTTTACGTAGGTCAGCCGCGATCCATTTCTGGATGTGGGACCAAACGGATTTTTCTGCCTTGGACCCGATCATCATGCTGATATGTCCGCAATCAGGTTCCAGCAACGTTGCGTTGCGCAATTGTTTTGCAAGTGCGCGTGCTGAGTCAGGGGGAACAATTCGATCCCGACCGGGAACAATCACCAGTGACGGCTTGTCAATTTTCTTTGCATCGACTGTTTTCCCGGCAATTATCCATTCGCCCTTATAAGGAAGATTATCGACATACCATGAGCCAACGCAATCCTGCACCACACCAGCAGGCAAGTCGGCCCCGCCGTTGACCCAATCTTCAACCGCCACAAAGAGAGTTGCCGCGTCCCCCTTCTGGTCCATATCGGCAAAGCTGGAAAATTTCCGTGCGATCATACTTGCGTCCACGCCTGCGAAAATCATCTGCAGCCAGTCGGCAGGCATGTAATCGAGATGTCGCACACGTGCCAGCCCGTCTTTGGCCCAGCGTTGCACGGCTTCAGCAAAGGTACCTTTTACGCCCGCTTTGAAATTCCAAGGCGTGGCTACAAAACAAAGCCCTTTGAATACTGACGGATTGAGGGTTTCTGCGGCCGCCAGAAACAGACCGCCCATACAATAGCCAAGACCGTAGAGAGGCTGATCGGAGTCTTGCTGTAGCCACGCAAGCATCTTTTTGATTTTTAAACGGAACGCTTTGTTCAGGGTGCTGAGTTCCGGATCAAGTCGCAGATCACCCCACTCGAGCAGGTAAACGTCGTAGCCCTGCCCGGCCAGCCAGCGCAGTAAGGATTTATCCGGCAGCATATCGAGAATTTCAGAACCGTTGATCATCGAGGGAATAACGAGAATGCGCGCCTTGGGCGCACGTCCTTTGGCTGCGTACCAAATGAGGCGTGTCTGCCCCGACGACCACACGACACTTTGCCGAGTCAGCTTGCGTTGATAAGGATGAAGTTGATAAAGACGAATCCCTTCGATGACTTTTTCCATGCTCGCCTGCATGGTCTTCCCGGCAGGCTTTTGCCAGAAGGCATCATCCAGAGTTTCCCGATTCCTGACATGCGGTTCAGCCAAACTGGCGGCAGCCAGCCCAAGATGCATCATCAGGGGCCGTTGGCGCGGCATATTCAGTGGAGTTTTGCGAGATGGGCCGGGCATTGTTTTACCATAGCAACGCACCCACGATTTTCCAGAGCATTTCAGGGGCAGCAATTGCAGACTTGGTTAATATGTGCATAATATCTGAACAGTTCCCGCAACATAATCAAGCAAGTTCGAGTGAAGGATTCAAAATGGCTGGCAAAAAAGGTGGCGACAAGCCGATCGTCATTAAGAAATACGCGAACCGTCGTCTTTACGATACCGGACGCAGCAGCTACGTCACACTCGACGATCTTTGCCAGATGGTGAAGGAAGGTTATGACTTCGTTGTTTATGATGCCAAAAGCGGTGAAGACCTCACCCGCTCTGTTCTGACTCAAATTATCGTCGAACAAGAAGGCAAGGATGGTCACAATCTCCTGCCAACCAATTTCCTGCGCCAGCTGATTGGCTTCTATGGCAATAACATGGGACCGCTCGTGCCGAACTACCTTGAGCAGACTCTCAATACGTTCACGCAAAATCAGGATCAGTTCAAAGAACAGCTGAACAAATCGTTCGGCGGCATGTTCCCGATGAACTCGTTCGAAGAACTGAGCAAACAAAACATGGCCATGTTCGAAAACGCCATGAAAACGTTTGGCAGCTTTGCAGTTCCGGGCGCTAAAAAGTCTTCATCCGAAGACCGTTAAGCGCTCCGCTCTTTCAATGGATTTTTTGAATTGGCGCTCGAATGCCGGTCGGCATGGTCGACTGGCAGCCATGTGCGCTCAATACTAGGCAAGCCATACGCGAAACCCTGCACGTGATCGATGCCGCCTTTGATCAGAATATCAGCTTCCGTCAAAGTTTCCGCTCCTTCGGCAACTGTCTCAAGGTTCATGCCAGATGCAAGTGACTGCAGGGTCTTGATGAAGAGCATGTTCTCTTCCTGATCCATATTTCGAACGAACGATTTGTCGATCTTCACGATATCAAGTTTGAGATCTTTGAGCTGAGTAAACGCCGTCTGCCCCGCACCGAAATCATCAAGCGCAATCCGGCACCCAAGATCAGACAAAGCGCCGACAACGCGGATTGTCTGGCTGATGTCGTTCATGGCAGCGCTTTCGGTAATTTCAACAATCAGGCGGCTCGCGACATCCGGACGATCACGCAGCTGATTGGTCACATCTTTCAGCCATTGCGCATCAGTCAGCGTATGGTTCGATACGTTCACCGACAGGTTGAGCTCCGGGTAATCGCGCAGCTCTTGGATAGCCTGCCGGACGCAAAAGCCATCTACCAGACGGGTCAGACCCATTTTCTCAACTGCATCAATAAATTTCCCTGCCGTATGGATCGTTCCATCTTCATCGATCAATCGGATCAGGCATTCATGGAAAGACACTTCTCCGGATTTAGCGCCCATAATTTCCTGGAAAGCCAGTTTAACGCGGCCAGACCGGAACCCACGGAGGAAATCATCGCCAATGGTGAGATCGTCCCGAAATGAATTGACCCGTTGCGTCATCTTGTCGGAATAAAACACAAAGCAGCCCCGGCCCTGTTGCTTCGCATCCTGAAGCGACATTTCAGCGCGGCTGATCGCAGACGACGCTTTCATCATGCTGTCATCCAGCTTGATACCACCGATTGTCACAACGGTATGAACGACGCGCTCTTCCGTTTCAATCGGCTGATGATAGAAAATATTGAGAACGTTCTGGGCTATATCTGCCATCTCGCCTTGGGAAGTATTGTGAAAAAACAAACTGAACACATCACCGCTAATACGGGCAACCAAAGCACGATCGCCGACCAGTTTTTCAAGGCGCGCACCAGTTTTGAGGATGACTTCATCAGCAACCTGCGAGCCGTAAGCTTCGTTGATCAGTGACAGACGATCAATTCCTACTGTCAGCAGAAACCCTTTGCTGCGATCACGGGTCGGTTCACTTAAGTATTCTTCGAGGCTGAACTGAAGCGCCTGACGGCCATTGCTTCCGGAAAAGACGTAACTGATTTTGTCCTTGAGATTTCGCTTCTGCAAAGTCATGGCTTGCTCTTCGAGAGCGAGTTTGTCGCTGCTGATCAGGCTGTGGACTGTGGTCCGGCCAGTAGCAGAATCGAATTGCGCAACCCCGCGTTCGCACACAGGAGCGTAAGCGCCATTATCTTTACGGATTTTATAATGAATGCTGAAATTACTCTCGCCGGATTTGCACCGCGCAGTGGCATCTGCAAGAGCAAGTTGCCTGGTCACGACATCCTGCGGATTGATCAGCCGCACAAATTCTTCCTTACGCGATGGCAGATTTGAGGACGCTAGCCCTAGCACGCCCTGAATATCTCCCATGAACTCGAAGCGGTCTTCTTCAACATGCCAAAGATACGCAGCCTGCTGGCTCGCCTTCAGTGAGTGGGCGAGATGGCTGAGCCAAAGATCAGATGTTTGTGACATTAAAAACGTACCCCAATTTGATATAGGATTTCCCCGGCCCACGCATGGCGATGCCACTTATCCCTTGCTTCCATTCTCTCAGTGAATAGTGAAGAGGTTGTTTAGAATTTGAATAAAATTTGAAATAAATTGCGTTTAATCAGCAAAAAACGCAGATTTCCGCGCATAATCCTTAATGAATTCTGAATTTTGAGGATCAGCGATAGAGATATTTCATCTCAGGATTCTCTTTGCGCCAGATGGCAAAATCGATGAAATAATGATGGATATTGATGAAGACCAGAAACATGAACATGAAAGCTGCATTACCTAGCTCCGCATGATTATAGGCGACAAAATGATCTAGCCCGGCCGGCACAACATAAAATAACATGAGCCCTGAGATATAGCCGACCACATAAAACCTAGCCTTATGAAGTCGAGTAAGGCTTGCGAAATACTGAAGGGGTGTGAAGTCCTCTGCGCGCTCCCTCGCCTCCCTTTCCTTTTCATACTTTAGCTTCCAGACGAAAAGCAGATATTGAAGACTATGCAGGGCAGGAATGATCAGCAGGCTGGTCTTGTTGATAGACGCCAGAACAGTCCATGGATACAACGCACAAATATAGCCCGTGATGCCATTTCCAGAGGTCTGCCCTAACCGTAAGCGAAGGTAGAGAATGCGCAATGCTGGTAAAGCTGTGATGAGACAGGCCGCTGTCGCTATCACACCAAAAATGCCCGGAAAGCCCAGGGAATGAAACGGGATATGATGATAATTATAAAGCGGCGCTGACGTATTCGCCAAAACCCAAGTAGCAAGCCATGTCACATAGACGTTGGTAAGGAGAATACGCTTCTCTTTATCAGTGAAAAAATAGCCCTGCCGACCAGAGAATACCAGCAACACGCCATAGCCCTGCTTAACGTAGTGCCAGCCTACAAAAAAGAACATCGCATTGAGCGCATATGACATCAGTTCACGTGACTCGGCGAAAAAAGCGAACCCGAGATAGCCGAGTAGCACTATCGGCGCGATAACACCTGCAACAACCAAGCGCAGTTTGGCCATTTTTCCTTGAGCAGGGTTAAAAACCTTGGAAAAGAATCCCGGATAGAGGAGCTGATAAGAATGAGTGAAGTGAGGATTGTTGATAAGAAAAGCAACATAGAAGAGAGCAAATGCCACAGAGGAGATATCGACGGACAAATGCTCAAGAAAAAGAATAAGAGGAATTAGAAATAGTGATAGGCCCCCGACCAGAAAAAAATCGACAGGGCCTGAAAAAAGAAACGGGCGCGCAGATAAGGCGTTATCCGCGCTCACGTTTAATTAGAGAGTATGTGGGCCGCAACACGGTCACGCGCATCCATGGCAATATCCATGGCTTCCGCACGGCCTTCGTGGGCAACTGTGGTCATGACACCGTTGTTGTAGCTGAAGAGCACAGACGCCGAAGATCCGGACTGACCACTAACACAGGCGATTTCATAGCCTTCGTTTTTCGCGCCAGAGGATTTGAGCTGCGCCGGAACAGCTGCAAAGTCCCCCTTACAGCGGGATTTAGCGCGATCAAGATATTGCTGGACCGCAGGTTCAAACGCACCGCTGTCAGCCATTTCTTTTTGCTCGGCTGAGCCATACAGGCTATCTGTCTGCCAGCTATAGGCCTTATATGAAGACGATGAGGCTTTTTGAACCGGCTGGACCGAGCCGCGAATTCCTACACCAGCTGCTTTCAACAGTGTGGCGAAATCCTGTGGTGACTGAAACTGAACCCCGTTTGCAGCGACTGGTGTACTTGCGAGCGGTGCGGCGGTCACAGGTTGAGACGGAGCTACTGGCGGCTGCATCACTGCAACATCCTGTGGCTGCAAAGGCGCAGCTTGCATTGCGGCAGGAGCCTTCCCAGCTACAGATGCTGGAGCAAGAGCCTTATTCCCTGATGGAACAGGCAGTGCCATAGCTTCTACGTCTGCAGTGGCCGGAGCCCGAGGAGCGGCTGCAACAGGGGCGGTGTCCGTGACATTGGCTGCGAGCAATTGCTCAGGAGCAATCTCCGCAGATTTCTTACCACTTACGGCGGACTGGCTGTTTCCTGCTGCAGGCTGTAGACCTGCGGACTTGAGCGATTGTTCAAGATCAGAAATACGAGCATCTTTCTGAGCGATCTGGTCTTCTAAAGAGCCGAGCATGGAGATCTGCGCAGGCTTGGCGACCTCAGGATCGAAGAGCATATATTCAATGTTCTTTTTTTCTTCGTTACATTTCACTCGGTCCTGCTCAAGCAGTGCGCCAAGGCGGCGGATTTCGCGCTGCGATTCTTGATACCGACGGGTCGCCTGCTCAAGATCCCAGCTGCCGCCAGCCATCTTAAGCTGACTGCCTTCGCTATCCTTCTGAAGGTTGTCGATTTGCTTCTTCAAACCTGCATTCTCGCTTTCAGCCAGCTCAAGCTGTGATCTGAGATCGCGCATCTGTTCACGCAGAGTTTCTGAATCACCAGGTGTAAGCGGTGCTGCTTTATCTTCTGCAGGCATAGGTGTGATAGTCGCCTGAGCAAGACGGTCTCTCAGGTTTTCATTTTCAGCCTGCAGACTGCTTAATTGCTTCTGGGCATCAGGTGTTGCGCCATCATCCCTCTGGGCAGCGGCAAGTTCTTTGACCAGTTTTTCATTTTCAGCGCGAAGGTAAGTTAGCTCCTGTTCTGCAACAGGGTCAGCTGCAGCACCTTTGGCAGATTTTTCGAGGTCGGCTTTAAGGGCTGTATTTTCCTGCTGCAACTTAGTCAGCTGCTCGGCCTGAGCAGTGACAGCTTTGCTATCGGCACCCGCGGAAATCTGTAACTGGTTTTTCAGAGTTTGATTTTCAGCTTTGAGCGTATCAGCTTCACGTTTCGTAAGTTGCAGGCTTTGAGCAATCTTGGCTTGCTCTTCAGTAGCGAGCGCGGCAGCAGCAAGCTTGTCCTGCATAGCTTTATTCTGAGCAGCAGCCTGAGCGAGATCAGCTTTGGCCTTATCGAGGTCAGCAGTAGCTTTGGCCAAATCCTGCTTCGTTTGCGCCGAAGCGGTTACCTTGGCGGATTCAGATTTCAGGCGAGCATTCTCCAGCTCGAGAGCGCGAACTTTTTCCTGCAATTCAGGAACAGCCGGCCCGGAACGTGATGACATTTCATCTTCGTAGGATTTGCGCGTATCTGCCATCGCCTGTTTGAGCTGAGCATTTTCAGATTTAAGATATTGGTTTTCAGGTGCAGCCGGCTCATCCACTGGAGCAGCTACCAAATCCTCAGCACTGAGGGCTGTGGGCGACGGTGCTGGAGCCGATGCTACTTTTTCTTTGGCTTCTTCTTCAGCTGCGGTTTGCGGGGCAGCCTTGGCCTCACGTGTCTGAACTTTCATAGATGACATGCAGGTAGCCATTTCACCCTGCGCATCAGCGAATTTTTCTGTGTTGAAGGTGTAGCTCTCGCCCTCAACATCAAGAACAACTTTTCCTGACGACTTCAGGTCGTTCATAAAACCTTCGTCAGAGCCCATGGTCAGCACGACGGCCTGTGGCGACTGTGGACGCACGGCAAAAGTCTGCGCTGCCCCGGCCCCCGCCTTGACAGAAGCTGTCACTTCTTTGTCGAGGGCGAATTTAGGGGCCTGAAAATCAAACGCCAGAGAGTATTCAGACTTATCATTCTTGGCGATCGTCATGACAGTGTTGTTGGAAAATTTCTGAGCCATCGCGCAATAACTGCCGCGACTGACGCTGGCGACCCGGGAAATTGCCCAGCCTGTTTGTGCCTGCAAATCTGTTGTCGCAGCGGATGCGATTTGCGGATTAACCAGTGCGGTTCCAGTCAACAGGCCAGCAGTCAAAAGAGACAGGGAAAAAGTTGTTTTCATTTTCATCATGGTACTCCGGATTTTCTTATAACTTTGGGTTCAAAACCTAAGACGGTGTTTCAGTTTTTATGAGCAAGACTTTACGGCCACTTGCCGGGTCAGAATAAAGCTGCCCGACCGGGCGCATATCATCGCTATTGTATTGGCTCAGAGCTTGGAAAACCGCGTCTTCAAAATGCCCGACCTGACTGACAGAGTCTTTGAGCGCGAAATTACCGTGCGCCTGCCAGACGAGCGCAGCCCCTTCGTCTTCAGCCCAGACCTGCAGAACCTCTTGCAGGGATGCGCCCGAGAGCGCGAACCAGCGTGTTTCAAGATTTTTATTAGGTGCCGGGACAAACAAATTGTATGGCACACCACCGACCGTCTTATCTGGCGCGGCATTGGTTTCAAGTGCCGGGGCGGCTGGCGCGCTGGTTGTCACAGTGGAAGCTGGCGACATCATCACCGGGTTCATGCCGTCAGAGCGGTACTGGGTGTATAGTTCTGTGCCATTTGCCTGAATTAAGGCGGCAACGGCGTTTTCCATGCTGCCAACGTAAGAGAAATCTTTCTTGAGAACTGGATTATCTCCGGCTGCCCACAACATTTCAGTGCCTTCGCGCGCACTCCAGCGTTTAATCACTTCTCGCACCGGCTCACCCTTGCGCGCGCGCCAGCTTTCCAGCTTGGCATATGCTGCAGCGGAGATCACTGGCACTGGCTGAGCGACCGGAGCGGGAGCCATCGCCCCTGCAGCCTGCTCTTCTGGAGGCAACGCCATATCATCAGGAGCGAGTGACGTTTGCTGAGGCACAGAGGTAGCGCCTGGACCGTCATTGACGATCAGTGGTTCAGGTCCTGGCGTAGGCTCAGCATCAGGCCTGACCGAGGCAACGCCTTCCGGATTACCAATCGTGTACCAGTCATCTTTAATGGAATATTTTTTCTTTACGCTATCTGGAACGTAGCGTTCTTCATAAATTTGCAAGGCTGGCGCGGACGGATCGCTGTCCGGGCGCTTCGCACCTTCGGACTTGGCACCTTCAGGTGGGACCCATGATGGGCTGTTCGGCTGATTGGAAATTTCGATTGGCTGATCCTTAGTGTCAAAGCCAAATCCTGCACGTGCCGGAAGCGGGCCTAAAGCCAAGCCGGCAGCGAGGAGAAAAACTGTCCCTGTTTTGATCATTTTACGGTCCCTCTATACCCCAGAGTCATACTCCAGCGCAGGGCTGGCTGGCAACTGTCCAGAGCCCGGAAAGCAAGGGGTTTCCCCGATATTGTTGAATTAGGCTATGTCTTCTATGACAATTGGCTTATCGCCGGTAATTTTCTGAGCTAATGAGGCATGTAGGTACTCGTCAAGGTCCCCATCCAATACTTTGCCCGAATCAGTCCGCTCCACTCCGGTCCGGAGATCTTTGATCATTTGGTAGGGTTGAAGCACGTAAGACCGGATCTGGTGACCCCAGCCAATATCGGTCTTGTTGTCGTACTGCGCCCCCGCAACCGCTTCGCGTTTTTTCAATTCGCGCTCATACAGCCGCGCCTTGAGCATCGCCATCGCCAGCGCACGGTTCTGGTGTTGCGACCGCTCCATCTGACAGGCGACCGCAATCCCGGTCGGGATATGCGTGATACGAACAGCAGAGTCCGTTTTGTTGACGTGCTGCCCCCCTGCTCCGCTTGAGCGATAAGTATCCGTGCGCAAATCCTTATCAAGAATTTCGATTTCGATATTTTCATCGATGACTGGTGAAACTGAGACAGACGCAAAACTTGTATGACGGCGCGCGGCGGAATCGAACGGTGAAATCCTCACGAGCCGATGCACTCCGCTTTCGGACTTCAGCCAGCCATAGGCTTGGTCCCCTTCGATGCGTATGGTGCAGGATTTGATCCCGGCTTCATCGCCTTCGCTGCGATCAAGAATGGATACTTTGTAATCATGCTGTTCTGCCCAGCGCGTATACATACGCAGGAGCATCTGTGCCCAGTCACAAGACTCGGTGCCCCCTGCACCTGCATTGACCTCAAGATAAGCGTCGTTGCCATCCGCTTCACCGGACAACAAACTAAGTAACTGCATTTTTTGAGATTCTTTTTCGACCGCCTTGAGTGCTTTTTCAGCCTCGGAGGCGATGCCCGTATCTTTTTCAGCTTCAGCCATTTCAAGCAATTCGAGATTATCACGCAGAGCCGTTTCAACAGCGCGCACAGAATTAATCTGCTGCTCGAGACGATTTTTCTCGCGCATGATCGCTTGAGCTTTTTCGGGTTTTGCCCAGAGTTCAGGGTCTGCGGTCAGGGCATTCAGCTCGTCGAGACGAGAGAGAGCAACATCCCAGTCAAAGATGCCTCCGCAGGAGTTCCAGGGAGTATTCGACCTTTTGAACGATCGCTTGGATGTCGGCTCTCATCGAAAATCAGACCTGTCCCTTTCAGGCAGCCTGATCGAGCTCTTCCTCGGCAGTCTGCTTAACGGTGAAGTTAACCAGAGTTTGCACCATTTGAGCAAGGCCCGGAACATCAGCAGTTACGGCAGAGATAACGCTCTGGTGAATGGTCGGAGAATTATCTGACCAGATGCCTCCGGCAGCAGTGACAGTCTCTTTAGCAGACTCAGGACCAGTCATCATCAAGCCAGCGGCCTGACCGGTGTAAGCCAGCAACTGGCAAGCATCGCCAATCATCATGACCGGCTTCATCGCAGCCAGGAAGCCACCGATGAAGCGTTTGGTGTGAGCGGTGAGTTTCAGTTTATCAAGGCTGCGCTGGCCACCCGGAATGATCAGAAGATCATAATCAGAAGACAGGGCATCGGCGAGTTGAACATCAACCGCGAAGTAATGGCCCCATGTTGTCTCCTGCCAGCCGTTAGCGAGTGAATTTTCTACGCTGATAATTTTAGGGAATGCGCCTGCTTCCATCATGCCCCGTTGGAACATGGTCATTTCTGTCTCGTTGAAGCCGTTGGCCAGGAGGATCGCGGCTTTTTTGCCTGCGAGGGGTTTTTGCATCAAGGGTATCTCCTCATTTATTTTTTGATTTTTTTCGTTATGGTAATGCCCCGGAGGGCGAATCGCCGTTATTTATGAAAACCTTACACTTTAGGTTTGCGGAGAATTGTTCATAGCAGCATTTTTGTCAAGGTAATTCATATTAGATAGCTAAAATATACTCTTCGGTTGAGAAAACCAGTCCGCTTGGGTAGTGTCCGCGCATGAACAAGCCAACTAAGCCAAAACGCCAGCACGAACTCTCTGATGAGTGGACGCCCTGTACCGAAGCCCTCGTCTCGGATGTCGTCCGCTGGACCGAACCCATCTGGTCAGCCATCAAGAAAAAGCGCGGTAAACCTGATTCCGTCGGCATTCAGCGTGTCACCGCCGAAGTCGAGATTTCAAGCGAATTTCTGCAGCTCTATGTCCTCGAAATCGGCAAAGTTATGCCAGACGGCTCACTTCTTGAGCGCGAACTCTCTGTTAAGGTTGGCGATTCCATTCGCCGCCGCATCGCCTCGATCCTTGAGCAAGGCAACTGCGAACGCCTGAAATGGAAAGACGAAGGCGCGCGTCAGTTTTATCTCGATTCCAGAAAGCCAGAGTGATGATCGATCCTGCTCGTTTGAAACCTTACCTTGGCTCCATCATCAGCGATGGCACCATCGAAGGTCTGCCCAATCATTACAAAGGCAAGGTCCGCGATACGTATGATCTCGGTAACGGGCAACGTATCCTCATCACCAGTGACCGCATCAGCGCGTTCGATCGCATTCTCACGACCATTCCTCTCAAAGGTCAGGCCCTCACGCAGATAGCACGTTTCTGGTTCGACCAGACCAAAGATATCGTCCCCAATCATGTCATCGCCTATCCAGATCCGAATGTCGTGATCGGTAAGAACCTGAAGATCATGCCAGTCGAAATGGTTGTGCGTGACTATATGTGTGGCACGACTGGTACTTCGATCTGGCCGATGTATAAATCAGGCAAGCGCGAGATGTATGGCCTGACCTTCCCTGACGGTCTCAAAGAAAATCAGAAACTGCCCAAGACGATCATCACTCCGACCAGCAAAGCCATGGACGGCGCGCATGATGAACCCCTCTCTGCCGAACAAATCGTTGCCCAAGGGTTGTTGACGCAGGCGCAGTGGGACGAAGTGTCAGCCATGAGCCTGGCTCTTTTCGCGCGTGGCAGCAAACTTGCTGCGGAGCGCGGACTGATCCTCGTCGATACCAAGTACGAATTTGGTTTTGATGAAACCGGCAAGATCATCCTTGCCGACGAAATCCATACACCTGACAGCAGCCGCTATTGGTTCCTTGATAGTTATGAGGACTGCTTCCGCAACGGCGAGCGTCAGAAAAGCTTCGATAAGGATTTCGTTCGCAACTGGGTTAACTCGAAGTGCGATCCTTATAAAGACGACATCCCGGTCATTCCTGAGGATATTCGCCTGCAGGCCGGGGCTATATATATCGGTGCGTTTGAAAAGATTACCGGACAAAAATTTGATTGGCCGGATGCGGCTGTACTAGGTTTAGAGCGTATTCGCACGGCTTTAAAAACTTACTTGTAAGCATGTCACCAGAAACTTTTATCGCTTTCGCCCTTTTTGCTTTGGTCGGCTCGATTACGCCGGGTCCCAATAATGTGATGCTGACTGCGACTGGCGCTGCTGTTGGTATCAAGCGTGGCATGCCTGCACTGCTGGGAGTCACTCTTGGTTTTAGCGTGATGGTCTCACTGGTCGCTCTCGGGCTTGGTAGTTTTATCACAGCCAATCCCAGTGTGCTAAACGGCTTGCGGATTGCTGGCATATTGATGCTGGTCTGGATGGCATGGAAGATTGCGACAGCCCCCGTTGCGACTTCAAATCTAGAGGCCCCTGCCCCCATCCCGCAAAAACCCATCGGCTTTCTTGGAGCGGCAGCGTTTCAGTGGGTGAACCCCAAGGCTTGGCTGGTGGCTGTTTCAGCAGCGGCAACTTACTTTGTGGCCGATCAGGCTGCGGTGTCTCAGGCGGTATTTTTTGGGATGATTTTTCTCATGGCGGCCATACCGTCCTGCTTTCTGTGGCTATCTTTCGGGGCTGCCGCAGGCCGTGTGCTCGCCCACCGGCCCCGACTCGCGCAAGGATTTAACATCCTGATGGCAGCCCTGCTCCTGTCCTCGATTTGGCTCATGATCTCCTAAGCATTTGATTTTTAAGCAAAATAAATTAAGAAATCCCACGCTTGACTTAAGTTCAATAGTTCAATATTATTGTATTATTGAACTTAAGACCTCGCAGGAGAGACCCATGACATCCAAAACATCCGCCTCACGTTTCGCCGATCTGTTTTTCGCGCAAACCCTGCATCAGCAGTTCAACGATCTTGGCCTGAGAGCCTCCAACCAGAACAGCCCTCGTCCCAAATTCACATCCATCTTCAAAAAATAATCACAATCCCGAAAGGAATCTATCATGTCCCAAGCTCTTAAAGGTAAAGTCGCTCTCGTCACCGGTGGCAGCCGTGGTATTGGCGCCGCAATCGCAAAACGTCTGGCCGCAGATGGTGCAGATGTCATTATCAGTTACTCTGCGTCCCCTGACCGCGCCGCTGACGTAGTCAAAGCTATCGAGAAATCTGGTTCGCGCGGCTTTGCGATCAAGGCCGATCAAGCCGATGGGAAGCAAGTCGAGGCTTTGGTCACAGAAGCCGTCAAGAAATTCGGGCGCCTTGATATCCTCGTCAATAACGCCGGAGTCTATGAGACAGGCGCGGTCACAGATACGGACACGGATCTCGCAGCCCTGCGCCGCCAGCTCGCGATCAATGTCGAAGCAGTCGCAACTGCTGTGAGAACCGCAGTCCCCCATCTTCCAGAGGGTGGCAGAATTATTTCGATCGGCTCGGTGCTTGGTGAACGCATCGCTTTCCCAGGTGTCGCCGATTATGGTGCGACAAAAGCCGCAGTCGCCGCCTACACCAAAGGCTGGGCACGCGATCTGGGCCTCAAGGGTATCCGCGTGAACACCGTCCAACCCGGCCCGATTGATACGGAGATGAACCCGGCGGACGGCGAATTTGCCGATCATGTTAAAGCCATGGTTCCGCTCGGTCGCTATGGCAAGGCCGAAGAAATTGCCGGGGCCGTCGCTTTCCTGGCAGGTCCGGATGCCACTTACATCAGCGGTACAACCCTGACCGTCGACGGCGGCCTAAACGCCTGATCCTGTTATCACTTAAAAAATGAAAGAAACTATCATGCCCCAAATTCTGAACTTTTTTGTCCATCCGAAAATCACCGCCAATGATTCAATGGATCGCGGCGTATGGCTGGATCACCTAACCAAGCCTCGCCGCATCTCCCTTGGGTGAGTCGCAGCCCAAAGCCTATATTTAAAATCTCTAATTTAAAAAACCGCGGATCTCCCGCGGTTTTTTAACTTTTCAGGGAATTTGGAGCGGGCGACGGGGGTCGAACCCGCGGCCCTCAGCTTGGGAAGCTGATGCTCTACCACTGAGCTACACCCGCACCGCGCAAAGGTTTAAAAGATTAATCTCGCCCTGAAAAGGAGATTCTGCTCGTAGGTTGTTATAATCTTTTAAGAGTTAAGGAAAAAACCTTCTTTACATTCCTTATCACCTGTTTATAAAAGCCAATGAACATTTCTTATTATCTTCAAGTTTGATCAAGGAGCTACCTAAATGAAAAGCATTCTCGGCGTATCCATGCTGGCGGTCGTTGCGCTGTCGCTCGGTGCCTGTTCTGGATTCAAAAGCCACTCTGAAGTAGAAGCGCTGAACGAAGCGAAAGCTGTCGGCAGCCCATTTACCCAGTCGCTCGCCGCTGAGTACCGTGATCTGTCCAACCGCGAACAGAACGTCAACTTCGATTATCCTGATGCTCTGCACTTCGCCCGTAAGGGTCTCGCTGCAGCTGCTGGTGAAGTTGTTCTTCCTGAGCCTGTATCGGATTGGAACCTGAAGCCTGAGCACATCGAAGAACTCTCCGCTGCGCGCTCGGGTCTGATTGCCGCTCTTGATCGCGGTGGTCGTGAAACCTCCCCTAAAATTGCTGCCGTTGCCCAAGCCCGCTTTGACTGCTGGATTGAGCGTCAGGAAGAAAACTGGAACAAGCACAGCAACGACATCGACTGCAAATCGCAGTTCCTCGATGCTCTGAACCAACTGGGCGGCGCCGCCGTTCCTCCAGCTGATGTGATGCCTCCTGTCACCGCCGGTGAAATGCCAAGCGGTCCAATGGCTCCAGAAGATGCCAAGTACCTCGTGTTCTTTGATTTTGACTCATCCAAAGTCGACCAAGGCGGCGCAAGCGTCCTTGACTCGGTTGCCGCTGAGATCGCCAAGCAGAACATCAGCTCGGTCAACGTTATCGGTCACGCCGATACATCAGGCAGCAAGAAATACAACAAGCGTCTTTCGATGAAACGCGCCAATGCCGTTCGTGAATCCCTCGTGGCTCACGGCGTCAATGCCAACCTCCTGATGGTTGACAGCAAAGGCGAAGACGAGCTGATGGTTCCGACCGCCGATGGTGTGCGCGAGCCAGCCAACCGCCGCGTTGAAATCACCTTCGCCAAATAAGGCGTAAGGTTAGAGATTAGAAAAAACCGGCTTCGCGCCGGTTTTTTTGTGACTTTATTTTGGAATGTCGCCGGGGATGTTCTGCGGATCGAAGGAAAAATCCCGGTTGCAGAACTCGCAGGTCATGATGATCTGGCCATCGACAACGATGTCGCGCTTGTCATCCTCGGATAAAAGCTTGATGACCCGCCCCAGTTTCTCGGGCGTGCAGCGGCAGGCTTTGCTGATTTTCTGCTCAGGGTAGACGACGACCCCTTCCTCATGGAACAGGCGGAAAAGCAGCGTATCGTCATGTAGGCGGGGATCAAGCAGTTCCGCGTCCTTACAAGTCTGCAGCAAAATCTGAGCGCGGTTCCAGTTTTCCGGGATTGGTTTGGCATCCTGCGGGATGTTGGAATGGTCCGGCATATGCTGGAGCATGATCGCCCCAGCGCGCCAAAGACCATTTTCATCCTTGGTAACCGCCATCTTGATCGCTGTCGCAATCTGCTCTGACTGGGCGAAGTAATGATGGATACAGTCCTGTAAGGTATTACCATCGAGTTTGACGATACCCTGATACCGGTCCGTATGCTCACCCTGATCAACCGTGAAGGCCAGATAGCCATCCCCCATCAGATCGGGAATGCTCGGGCGGTCATCAGTGACGAGCGCGAGTTTTTCGGCATCATACCCAGCGGTCGCGCGAATATCTCCTGCAGAGGTAATATCAGAAACCAGCCGGGTCACGGCGCCATTTCCCTGCGCTTGAAGAATAAAAATACCTTCATATTTCAGCATCGAAGACAGCAATGTCGTCAGGACGATCGTTTCCGCGACCAAGCGTTCAACCGCTTCGTGATAATGATGCGGCTTGAGAATTTCATTGAGTACGCTGCCAAGACGCACCAGGCGGCCCCGCAAATTCGCGGCCTGCAAGTGAAACGTCTGGACATGACTATCGTCAGGCAAAGGGAAGCTGACGATAGCGGGTTCTTCAGGAGTTGGCTGGTCGGGAGGAATATCTGTCATGGCAAATAATTACGATTTGATTTTATAGCCGGTCGAAAGCATACGCCAAGCTAACCCCACCAGCAGGATGTTCATTCCAGTCAGTAGCGCCAGACCCGTTGGGATACTTGCTTCTGCTACACCAATAAATCCGGCCCGAAAGCCATCAATCATGTAAAAGAACGGGTTCCATAAAGCGATCTTCTGCCATACTTCCGGTAATGCGTCATAAGCATAGAATGTGCCGGACAGAAACGTCATCGGCGTGATAATAAAGTTGGTGACGGCAGCGAGATGATCGAATTTTTCTGACCAAAGCCCGCCCAGTATACCAATCAGGCCAAGCATCAGATTTCCAAGTATTGCGTATACGATGACCAAAGCGATGTTATCGATATGAACATGCAGAACCAGCAGCAAGGCACTTATGCCAATCACCCCGATCAGCAAGCCGCGGATCAGCGCGCCAATCGCATAGCCAGTCAGGATTTCTGCTGAACTAAGCGGCGGCATCAGGACATCGACGATATTGCCCTGAACCTTGGCAATCGTGATCGAAGACGAGGAGTTCGAGAAGGCATTCTGGATCATCGTCATCATCAGCAAGCCGGGAGCCAGAAACTGGATATACGGCACACCGAGAATCTGCCGATCCCCTGCCCCGAGCGATAATGCAAACACGGTAAAGAATAAGAAGAGCGTTACCAGCGGCGCAATCAGCGTCTGCATATAGACATTTAGAAAACGGGATGTTTCCTTATGAATAAAGGTCTTTAACCCAATCAGGTTAATACCCTTCATAATTCTGGGGGACACAGTGGGGGTGGCTGGGATAACGGACATGGACTTAAAACCTTGAATACATATAAAATCTTACACCATGAGAGATACGCTGGAAGCTGAAAAATCAAGGCCTGAGCCCAAAAAGCCCAAATTACCCCGGAAAATCACGCCGGCTTATCTCGAAAACTCGGGAAAATACTACCTCGAGAAGTTTCCTGCCAGCGTTGCTCATTTTCGCATGATCATGACACGCAAAATTCATAAATCCTGCCTCGCACACCCGGATCAGGATAAAGCTGCGGCCCTCACCCAGCTTGAGGCCGTGATCGAAAAATTTATTCGCGCCGGCTTTTTGAATGATGATGCGCTCAGCAAAGGTTTGCTTTATTCCCTGACGCAGCGCGGATGGTCGATGCGGAAAATTAAAATGTGGATGCGGCAAAAAGGCCTACCAGCTCCAATGATTGATGACGCGGTGGAAGAAACTGTAGCCGATCACTCCGATCTTAAGGCTGCGGCGCGCTGGATCAGAAAAAAGCGCTTTGGCGCATTTGCAACTGGCGAAGCAAAACCAGAAAAATGGCTATCATCGCTTGGGCGAGCCGGGTTTGATTATGAGACGTCTCGCCGCGCCTTGTCCCTCAGCAAAGATGAAATCGAAGAGATGCTTTTAGGCTGAATGAACGCGTGAAGCCGGGAAAGCCATCGTCACGGTGGTGCCGATACCACGCTGAGAGAATATCTCAAGGCGGCCATTGTGCAGCTTCATCAGGGCTTGCACCAGGCTGAGGCCCAAACCAATCCCCGATGTCGATTTATTGGCGCGTCCATCGAGAACGCCAAACGGCGACATCGCGCGCTGAATTTCCTCTTCATCAAGACCGACCCCGGTATCAGTCACCGAAAGACGCAAGGCACCAGAGCTGTCATGTTCCGCACTCACCGTCACACGTCCGCCAGCCGGAGTGAATTTTACGGCGTTGGATAAGATGTTGATCATCATCTGTTTGATGGCGACTTCCTCTCCGATAATTTTCGGTGCTTTATCAAGGCCAATTTCGATCAGCGTAAGATTTGCACTCTTGGCTTTTGGCGACACTATCTCAATACAAATACCGACAACCTTAGTGATATCGACAACACTATCTTTCAATTCACGCTCACCCGCATCAATGCGGGAAATATCAAGAATCTGGTTGATGATGCTGAGCAGATGTCGGCCACTTTCGTGAATATCGCGCGCATACTCCCAATAAGGCCGTGGATTGACGGGGCCAAAGACCTCATCCTTGATAATCTCAGAGAACCCGATAATCGAGTTGAGCGGCGTACGCAGCTCATGGCTCATATTGGCCAGAAATTCTGATTTCGCCCGGTTGGCGACATCAGATTCAAGCTTGGCTTCTTTCAGCTGGTTCTCTGCCTCTTTGCGGGCAGTAATATCGTGCAGGTTACCTTCGTAATAAAGCAGGCCTTCATTTTCATCGAAAACCGGGCGAATATTTTCCTGTACCCATATTTTGCGATTGTCGCGCGTATAAGCCTGGCTTTCGATCATGATCGAGGGATCACCAGGATTCATTGATTTAAGCAAGCGCATCCGTTCGTGAGGCTGCACAAACATCTGCTGGTGGGCATTACGCACATCACGCAACAAAGACTCTGCCAAATCAAACCCAAAAATTGCTGCCATCGCCGGATTAGCTGAAAGAAACTGCCCTTCGGGCGTGATCTGATAAATCCCGCCAGCCGCATTCTCCCAAATTGTGCGATATTTACGCTCGGCTTCGACCAACGCTTTTTCGGCGCGTTCTCTGCCATGAATATCTGTAAAGCTGCCGACGATGCGCAAATTTTTGCTTTCATCGAGGCGCAGCATTGAGATCGCCATTTCAACTGAGCGGAACAACCCTTCGGATGTTCTAATTCTGGTGATAGAGCGGTAAGCCTGCCGTTGCCCTTTAACAAGCAAACTGACATTTCTGCGCTGCTCATCCTGATCCTGCGGATGAATCAGATCAAATATATTTCTGCCCAGTGTCTGCTCAATCGGAAATCCTGCAATCCGCGTCCACGCTTCATTCAGGAATAAAATATCCCCACTGAGACCGACTTCAAAAATAACATCTGAGATAGCATTAATAATGGCTTTGTTTTCACGCTCTGATTTACGCAGCGTCTGGTTCAGCTTCTCACGTTCGCTCGCCTCCTGGCCAAGCTCACGGTTACGCACCTCAAGAGTCATATTCGCCTGCGAGAGCAAATTGGTTTTTTGCTGGTTATTAGATACGTACATCCACCCAATAACTGTCAGGGTTAAACCAAATCCAAGCATGAGCCATGGCACCATTTCGATGAGTACCAATTGCTTTTTCTTAAGATAGGTCAATCTGGTGGTGAATTTAGTCCCATAAATATTGCTGAAGATGTTTTGTTGATAGGTGCTGGGATTTTCGCCGGTGATACGATCGAGACTGCGGTTATTCATGACATAGATAAGCAACCCATTGTTACCGATTCCTATTTCCACGTCCCGTAAAGATGTATTCTTTTCAAGTGAGAGCAGATCGCTGAACTTAAGAGGTTCGATGAAAGCGAGCGCGT
This sequence comes from uncultured Pseudobdellovibrionaceae bacterium, assembly GCA_964368875.1. GTDB lineage: Bacteria > Pseudomonadota > Alphaproteobacteria > Micavibrionales > Micavibrionaceae > CAYJDG01. Next base: position 37,040 of record CAYJDG010000006.1, on the reverse strand, counting down.
ATTTACCTTGATACGGCCCCGTCTTTAAAGGGGAAATGATGGCAAAGAGGCGCATACCAATGTTGTAAGACTCTTCGCTGCGGACCTGAAAAATTGGACCATCCGTATAGAGCAATACACTTTGAGGCTTGCTCTTGATCACATCATTAAAAACTTCGATTTGTGAAAATGCCTTCTCATCTCCCTTGATGCGGGTGCCCGGAATATTTGAATCGGGGCTTAGGATAAAAACGGATTGAAATGCAGCACCTTTGCTAGATTGTTCTGGATGCGCGACATAATCTGCAAGTGATGTATCCAGACTGTAAAAGACATTACTGATTTCTGTTTTGATCAGATCGTTATAAGTGCCATATTCATCATGAAGCGCTTCCTGCACAAATATGCTGATGGTAAAGAATGCAGTCAGGGTCAGCACCATACCGTTGACCACGACCATCGATTGCGCCATGTAGCGCTTTAGCCAACTTCCTGAGGAAGCGGCGCCTTGGCTGAGGTTGAGATTGGTTGTGACGGTCATGTTTTACGGAGTGGGTACGGAGTTCTTCACAGTCCAAAGTGAAGCAATTCTCTTAAATAACTGTTTAAAATCAGCTCTTTAGTTTTCGTAATCTACCTATAATCATCTTGCCTGTGTCTTAATGTGTGGGTTTTCTTGACTTATGCCCTGAAAAGGTTCGATATTTAACAATACATTAATGAAGGTTTCCAAGGAGCGCGCCGATGAGCACGAAGAGTTTTTTTGACCAATGGATTAAGCCAGAATTTGCAAAATCGATTCCCGGTGTCCCTAACCTGACATTTGATATGAAAGCGGTTATGGAAGGACAGCGCAAAACCATTCAGGCATTTACCGAAGCGTACCAAGTAGGCACCGAGAGCCTCCAGACCATGATGCAGCGTAATGGCGAAATTCTGTCCCAAATGGTTCAGGATCAATCGCAGATTGCCCGCGAAATCATCACCGAAGGTTCCCCTGAAGACAAAGTCGCACGTGGCGCTGAACTGGCCCGCCGTGCATACGAGAAAACTGTCTCAGGTCTTCGTGAAGTGAGCGACATCGCAAATAAATCTGGCCGCGAAGCCAGCGATATCATCAACAAGCGTATTGCCACTGCCCTGAATGAAATTTCGACCACGATCGAAGATCTTCCTAAAGGCAGCAAAAAAGATGCCAAAAAAGATGGCAAGAAAGCTGCTTAATCTTTTCAAATGATTTCAAAAAGCCCCTGGCGACAGGGGCTTTTTTATTGGAGACAGACCATGACCATATCCTTCGATGATTTTCTTAAGGTTGATATTCGCGTTGGCACAGTTATCGAAGCCAGCGTGTTCGCCGAAGCCCGTAAACCTGCCTTAAAGCTATTAATCGATTTCGGAGCCGATATTGGCGTAAAGAAAAGCTCCGCCCAGATCACACAGAATTACACGCCCGAGAGCCTAATCGGCACACAGGTGGCTGCGGTGGTGAACTTTCCACCACGCCAGATCGGCCCCCTCATGTCAGAAGTTCTGACGCTGGGTTTTCCCGATGAAAACGAACAAGTGACGCTCATTCGTCCTACCAAGAAAATCCCGAACGGGGGACGGCTCTACTAATCATGAGACATGTCGATACAGTCGTTATCGGTGCGGGCATTGTAGGCCTCAGCGTCGCACGCAGTCTGGCAATGTCAGGCAGAGAGGTTCTTGTTCTTGAGGCAGAGAAAAGTTTCGGTACCGGAATATCTTCGCGCAACAGCGAAGTCATCCATGCCGGAATTTATTATCCGCAGAACAGTCTTAAAGCCAGACTCTGTGTGACAGGCAACCGTCTCCTCCGTGCTTACGCTGAGTCTCGTCATGTGCCATTCAAAATAACCGGAAAACTTATTGTTGCCACATCGCAAGAGGAAGAGTCCTCTCTGGATGTTATTCACGCCCGCGCCGAGGCCAACGGGGTTCACGATCTTAAGCGGCTGTCGAAAGCCGAGGTTTTAGCCCTCGAACCAGAATTATCTTGCACGTCAGCCCTCCTTTCTCCGTCGACTGGTATTATCGATACACACGCTCTGATGCTGGCTCTGGTTGGCGATGCAGAAGCGCATGGGGCTCTGATTGCGTATCGCACGCCGGTTCTATATGGCGAAGAAACAGGAGATGGCACAAAGCTCCAGCTTGGCGGGCAGGAACCGTTCCAGCTTACAGCACGCCATGTCATTATCGCTGCAGGTCTGGCCACGCCGCGAATTGCAAAAGCTCTCAAACTTAATCACATTCCGGAGGGTCACCTCTGCAAAGGCAGTTACTTCGCATTAAACGGACGCGCGCCGTTCTCGCGTCTGGTGTATCCGGTGCCTGTCCCGGGTGGTCTCGGTGTTCATTACACCCTCGATCTCGGCGGCATGGGTCGTTTCGGGCCGGATGTCGAGTGGATTGATGAAGAAAACTATCATGTTGATCCCTCACGCCGCGAAGATTTCGCGCGCGCGGTACAACGGTATTGGCCAGCCTGCACTGCAGAGCGTTTAGAGCCTGCCTATTCCGGAATCCGGCCAAAAATCTGCGCCAAGGGTGAGAAGGATCAGGATTTTTCAATTATGGGCGCAGACGTGCATGGACGCTCAGGCGTCATAGCGCTCCTAGGTATTGAATCACCAGGCCTGACATCAGCACTGGCCCTGGCTGAAGTCGTTACACAGGCAAGTAAATAACTGCCGCTAAACCGCCCCGTGTGCTTTTCTCAAGATGTACCTGCCCGCCATGAGCATGAATAATATCGCGCACGATCGGCAGGCCGAGCCCTACGCCGCCAGTCTGTATATTGCGTGAGGCATCAGCCCGGAAAAAAGGTTTAAAGACATCCTCATAGAGCGCCGGATCAACCCCCGGCCCATCATCTTCAACGATGATCATAATCGTTTCTTCCTGACGGCTCGCTGAAACCCAGACAGTTTTTCCGTACTTTGAGCCATTACTGATCAAATTCTGCAAAGCCCGTTCAAACGCCAAAGGCCGGACACTGACATTGAGGTCTCCCTCACACAAAACCTGCACCGGAGTGCCGTGACGGCTGGTCGTGTCGGCCAGTTTTGCAATGATCGTTGCGATATCAACCTTGACCGTCGCTTCACGGCCCTCCCCGCGCACGAAATCGAGGTAACTGTTGAGCATGCGTTCCATATCGACAACATCGCCCTTGAGTGCCTCGATTTCAGGCGTTTCGCCGAGCATGCTGATACCGAGCTTTAGACGGGTCAGTGGCGTGCGCAGATCATGCGAAATCCCCGCCAGCATGGCCGTACGCTGTTCGATCTGGCGCGTGATCCGCTCATGCATATCAATAAACGCGCGCCCAGCCTGTCTGACCTCACGGGCTCCTTCAGGTTTAAAGCTCGGAATATCCCGCCCCTTACCCAGACGCTCTGCCGCAATTGCGAGCTTACGGATCGGCCGAACCTGATTGCGCATGAACATTGCGGCAATCGTGAACAACACGGCAGACGATCCGATCAGCCACATAAGAAAAATATACGCCGAAGATGAGAACAAGCGGCGCTCAAGCGCAAACGCACGCAACACGCCGTTGGGTAATTGCACCCCAATATTTACCCAGTCGTCATCAGGACTGAAGGATAAACTGTAAGGGCGGCGAACCTGCAATTCCATGGCGCGCGAGAGCGCCTGAACGCTGAACTGCTCCCATGTGCCTGACGTTTCTACCTGTGGAATGAGCGTGCGGCCTGGCTCAAAAGTAATCAGCAGGTCAAGATTTTGGGCCGTATATTTGGCCATGGTGAGCATTTGCACCTGCGATGCGCCCTGCTCCATCTCCTGCGCGAGGACGGCGACTTCACCAGCAACGGCGAAGGCAAGGCGTGAGGTAACTTTGCTCCAGTGGTTGTTGACAAAGACAACCGTAGCCACCACCTGCAAAAGCAACACCGGGATTATGATGATCAGCAAAGACCGCGCAAACAAGGTGCGCGGAAGCAACTGGTTGATCCAGAAAAACGGGCTGAGATGTCTCCGCCGAAGTTTCATTGCCCGGCCTGCTCAGGATCGACACGCAGCAAATAGCCTTGCCCGCGAATGGTCTGCAGATACCGCGGCACCTTGCTGTCGTCTTCTATTTTGCGGCGCAGACGGGTCACCTGAACATCGATCGTCCGGTCATTGCCATCAAGCCCGCAAAGTCGAGCCAGTTCTTCGCGGCTGAGCACCTTACCAGCATGCTTGGAAAGGTTCTCAAGGAGATTGGCTTCGACAGAGGTAAGACGAAGAGTTTCTGTATCCGATGTCAGTTCGTTCAAGTCAGGGTCGTAAATCCATTTTCCCAGCCTGAAGGTTTTAACCGCCTGTGGAATTTTATCGCGTCGGCGCAAAATGGCCTTCAGGCGTAAGAGAAGCTCTTTAGGTTCGAACGGCTTGGCTAGGTAGTCGTCAGCCCCAGCTTCCAAGCCGGTAATACGGTCAGCGGTTTCTTCCAGTGCGGTCAGCAATAACACTGGAATGCTCGATGTCCGGCGCAGCTCCTGCGTAAATTCAAATCCGGTTTGGCCCGGCATCATGACATCCACAACGAGCGCATCGAACAATGCCAGCTTCATCGCGGCAAGGGCATGCGGCGCATCTTTCGCAGTCGCAACAATGAAGCCGTTATCGCGCAGATATTTCGACAACAACTGCCGGATACGGTCATCATCATCCACCACCAGAATATGGGGTTTTTCGGTATCGGCGAATAAAGCGGCGTCAGCCATTGGGGGAGCCTCGATCTTGCATATTATGAGCAAAGATAATAAATTGTTAGCGCTGCAAAACATACAGGAAAAAGAGATAATATTATGGCGTTGATACCCTTTGATGACCGCGACGGCTTCATCTGGCAGGATGGTAAACTCGTAAACTGGCGTGACGCCCGTATTCACGTCATTTGCCACGGTCTTCACTATGGCAGCGCCGTATTTGAGGGTGAACGCGCGTATAGCGGAACTATTTTCAAATGCCGTGAACATTCCGAGCGCCTGATCAAATCCGCCAACCTGATCGGAATGGAGATGCCATGGACACCGGAAGAGATCGATCAGGCAAAAATGGATGTTCTTAAAGCCAACAACCTGACCGACGCCTATATCCGCCCTATTGCCTATCGCGGCAGTGAACAGATGGGTATTGCCGCCCGCCTGACCAAAACCCATATGGCGATCGCGTGCTGGGAATGGCCAAGCTATTTCTCACCGGAGCTGCGCGAAAAAGGCATCAGCCTGATGACCTCCAAGTGGAAGAAACCAGCACCCGATACCGCCCCCGTTACCAGTAAGGCCGCAGGGCTTTACATGATCAACACGATGTCGAAGCATGAAGCTGAAGACAAAGGCTATGTTGATGCCCTGATGCTCGACTATCGCGGCAACCCAGTCGAGGCAACAGGTGCCAACCTATTCCGCGTCAAAGATGGCGTAATCCGCACCCCGTATCCGGATTGTTTCCTGAACGGCATCACCCGCCTCACTGTGATCGATCTCGCCCGTCAAATGGGCTATACGGTTGAAGAAGAAATCATCACGACCGCGGATCTGCATACATCCGATGAAGTATTCCTCACCGGAACAGCCGCGGAAGTCACTGCCGTAGGTAAGATTGATGACACAACCTATTCTGTTGGTCCGGTCACGCGGGCGCTGCGCGAGGCCTATGAATCCCTGGTGCGCGGCCAGTCACAGACTAAAGCCGCGTAAGACATGGATCTGAAGCTGGATATCAACGCCGAAGATCTATATTACCCGAAATCGAAAAAGCGGGACGGCGGTTATCTGGATGTCGGCGACGGACATAGCCTTCATTATTTCGAGTTTGGCAATCCCGACGGCCCACCTGTCATTCTCGTGCATGGCGGTCCAGGTGGGGGTATTGCCGAAGGTAGCGGCTATACACGCCACCATGATCCAACGTTCTTTCGTATCATTGCCTTAGACCAACGTGGCTGCGGCCTTTCGAAACCGCATGTTGCGGACGACACAAAACGCGCTCTGCATAAAAACGATCCCCTCTCGCTTGCCAGAGATTTTGAAACCCTGCGCAAGCATCTTGGCATCGAACGTTGGCATGTTTATGGCTATTCATGGGGCAGCGGCCTTGGTGCGCTGTATGCGTCCAAATATCCAAAAGCGGTGCTTTCATTGACGATTGGCGGCATCTGGTTGCATACGCCTGCAGAGATCGACTGGTATATCAATTATATGGGTCTGTTCCAGCCGGAAGCCGAGAGCAAGCTTCTGAAATTACTGCCTCCCAATATCAAACGCTTTAACCGCCTGCCCTATCTCTATAAGGCGATTACCGGAGAAAAGCGGCGCGCCCTGAAAATCGCCTCGGCGCAGGGTGAGTTCGAACATGTTTCGACCTTCTTTACGCCGCCGAAGGCTGAGAAAAAATCGGCGAAGGATAAAAAGAGTGACAAGCTGAAGATGATTTCGCTCGGTGCGCTCGAGATTTTCTTTATGGCGAAACATCCGCTAAGTGCCGGATGGTATAAAACCAAAGCGGCGCAAAAAGCTTTGCGCTCGATCAAAACCTTTCAGATCATTCAGGGCCGCTACGACATCGTCTGTCCGCCAACCATGGCGTATGAGTTACACACGCTATACCCGCACAGCACGCTGACGATGGTGCAGTTTGCAGGGCATGCCACGCGCGAGCCGGATTTGCTGAATGCTTTGATCCGGGCCAATGATCGCCTTAAAGCATTAAAAAAGCCCCGCTAATGCGGGGCTTTTTCTAATTTCAAAAAAATCTAGCGCTTGCTGTTCGCTTCGATATTGGACGCATAGGCGTTCATTTCGCCATTGGTCAGCTTGCCGTTGCCATCGACGTCAAAGCGGTTGAACACTTTGTCGTTGGCAAAGCCATTGGCGGTGAACTCAGCTTTGCTGAGAGCTTTATCGCCGTTGGTGTCGAGATCCAGCAAGCCGTATTTCTTCGACAGCGCGGAGAGCTTGGCTGGCTTGGTAACTTTTTTCTTCTCAGGCTCTGGAGCCGGAGCTGGCTCAGGAGTGACTGGAACGGCTTCTTCCGTTGGCGGAGTTACTTCATCCGGTGCCATGGTGGTCGGCGCAGGAGTTGGCTCCGGTGCAGCCATCGTATCTTCGGAGGCAGGTGCCATAGGTGCGACAGGCTCACCGGGTGTGGCCACTGGAGGAGCTTCCATGACAGGGGCCGGAGTTGGCGCTGGTGCTGGTGAAGGTGTTGGCGCTGGATCTGCCATACCAGGAGCTGCATTCATCTGATCCATAGGCGCAGCCATTGTCGGGTCAGTTGTCGGCACAGGCGTTGGCGCATCCATCGGAACCGGTGCGCCAGTTGCAGACTGCATATCTGTCGGGGCTGGGGTGGTTGCCTCAGTGGCAAAGGCTGGCAGAGTAATGATCGTGGCGAAGGCTGTCGCCAGAAGCAGGGTTTTAGGTAGGGACATGGGAGAACTCCTTAAAGAATGACACCTGATTTATAAACCAAGCCGCGAGTCGCGGCCAGTGGGCTTAGACGTTAAAGCGGAAAAGAACCACATCTCCGTCGACAAAGACGTATTCCTTGCCTTCCTGACGCATTTTTCCGGCATCCTTGGCCCCCTGCTCGCCGTTCAGCGCAACGAAATCGGCATAGGCAATGACCTCGGCCTTGATGAAGCCCTTTTCGAAATCGGTGTGAATCGCCCCGGCGGCCTCAGGTGCCTTGGCCCCTTTGCGGATGGTCCAGGCGCGGGCTTCTTTCGGGCCAACCGTAAAGTAGGTTTGCAGGCCGAGAAGATTGTAGCCAGAGCGGATGATCTTATCGAGGCCTGGCTCATCAAGACCAAGAGAATCAAGAAATTCTTTTTTCTCATCCGGGGAGCCAAGTTGCGCGATCTGGGATTCAATTTCAGCGCAGATGATGACGGATTGAGAATTTTTCTCCTTCGCCATCGCTTCGACTTTTTTGGTCCACTCATTACCAGTCGCGGCATCACCTTCGAGGACGTTCGCCACATAGAGAACTGGCTTCGAGGTCATGAGGAACAACGCTTTGAACTCTTTCTTGAGATCATCCGGCACAACCGTGGTGCGCGCAGGTTCGCCGTTGTTGAGGCGGTCGCGGACCTGCCCCATCAATTCTATCAGCGGCCCAAGGCTTTTATCGCCTTTGGCTTTCTTGGTGAGACCGTCGATCTGCTTCTCGAGGCTTTCAAGATCGGCCAGCATCAATTCAGTTTCAATGATTTCAACATCGCGGATCGGATCGACCGAGCCTTCAACGTGAATGATGTTCGGATCGTCGAAGCAACGGACGACATGGACGATGGCGTCGACCTGACGAATGTTAGCCAAGAACTTATTGCCAAGGCCTTCGCCTTTCGAAGCTCCCTTAACGAGACCCGCGATATCGACGAATTCCAGCTGGGTCGGAACGGTGTTTTGTGATTTGCCGATTTTGACCAGCGTATCAAGGCGGTTATCCGGCACGGCGACGCGGCCAACGTTCGGCTCAATCGTACAGAACGGAAAGTTCGCGGCCTGCGCGGCAGCGGTCGCAGTCAGGGCATTGAACAGGGTCGATTTGCCAACGTTCGGCAGACCAACGATTCCACAATTAAAGCCCATCTTAATCCTCTTTTTTTGGTTTTTCTTTGACCGGTTTGGCAGGCTGGGTCGCCAGCGCCACCTTGGTCATAAAGGCCTCGCCCTGATTGCGCAAGAGCAAGCCGACATTCTTCGCCATGACCGCCAGAAGCGGCTGGAGCCAGTCATCATCGGCCTTGGCGAAATTGCCGAGTACGTAATCATGCACGCGGTCCTTATCACCCGGATGACCGATACCTAGGCGCACGCGCGTATATTCCGAATTCTCGAGCCAGTCATCCATCGAGCGCAAGCCGTTGTGCCCGGCAGCGCCGCCGCCGACTTTGACACGCATTTTAGCAGGCGCGAGATCAAGCTCGTCATGGAAGACGATAATCTGTGACGTGGGAATTTTATAAAAGCGGACGGCATCGGCAACCGCGCGTCCGGACTCGTTCATATAGGTCATGGGTTTGAGCAGCGCGACTTTTTCATCGCCAATCAACCCTTCGATATATTCGCCCTTATATTTGGCCTTGAACGGTTTGAATTTGTAATCGGACGCAATCGCGTCGACCGCCATAAACCCGATGTTATGACGGTTGCGTTCATATTCTTTACCTGGATTACCAAGGCCAACGATCAGCCACATAGTTTAATCCTTATCTGAAAAACATATCCCCCTCCGTCAAGACGCAGGGGGATATGACGAATATCATTTCAAACTTACTTTTTAGCTTCTGGCTTTTTGGCTTCAGGTGCCTTGGCATCGCCTTTGGCAGCATCAGCTTTCTTGTCGCCAGCAGCTGCAGCAGGTGCAGCTTCAGCAGCGACAGGCTCAGGCTCGATATAGACCGTCGGCTCGACAATCGAACAAACCGCGAAATCGCGATCGTTGATTTTCGGCTTCGCGCCCTTCGGCAGAGTCACATCCGAGATATGGATGTGCGTACCGATGTTCGCTGCGGCCAGATCGACTTCGATGGCTTCAGGAATGTCGTTGGCGAGACAGATCAGTTCGATCTCGTGCTCAACAACGTTCAGAACGCCTTTGGCTTTGATGCCAGGGGACGTTTCCTGATTGATGAAGTGAACCGGAACCTTGACGTGAATCTTGGTCTTCGGAGTAACGCGCATGAAGTCAACGTGCTCAACACGGTCGGTGACCGGGTTCAGCTGAATGTCACGAGCCAGGGTCAGGATCGTGTCGTTGCCGACTTTCAGTTCGCACAAATTGGTGCTCATGTGACCTTTCAGGTATTCGAGGCGAACAGGGTTCGCTTCCATCGAGATCATCACTGGCTCTTTGTTGTCGCCATAAACGACACCAGGAACCTTATTCTCACGGCGCAGCGCACGAGCGACCCCCTTACCGGCTCTATCGCGCTTCTGTGCCGCCAAAGCATATTTCTTAGACATGGCAGTACTTCTTTCTTATGTTAATAGTCAGTTTGTCCAGCCTCCAGGGGTGCTGAAGGACGCGTCTGTGTAACAAGAATAAGGCTTTAGAGGCAAGGTATATTATGCCCCCGCACCTGCCTTAATAGTCCGTTTTGAATAAAGAGGACCATTCATATCAGTTTGTTCGTCGTTTGAATTTTTAGTATTTCAGCCCTCCTTACAAAAACGCTGCCGAAAGGCCATAGCCTTCCCGCAGCGATTGAAATAATATTGCTTTAAAATAGGCTATTTTTCAATAAAAAGTCAATTAGATTTCAAATTCCACATAATGAAAGAACACCTCAAACGCATAGTTTACGAAGAGAATATCTTCCCTTCTGCATCCTTACGATCGTCATGACGCAAAGAGAGGTAGTTAAAAAGTTTGACACAATCAGACTCTTTTCCTTACCCTACTCTCCATGACCAACCGCTTTGCACATGCAGTGACTTCTGCGCCGACCGGGCTTTCAGCCTGTTCGATGATGATGTGCATGAGCAGCGGCAGGGCTTAGACCCCTCGCCGTCATAGCGGTTTCAGCGTTACGCGACACCCATCCTTTCCCCAACAATGATTTAAAGGCGACCGTTTCCTTGATGATAAGGCACGGTCTGGATCAGGTGTTATCGTGCGTACAAGTCTATCCCCCCGAACCATCACCATTGCCGGAGCTGGCTTCAGCGGCACATGCGTGCTGGCCAATCTGATCGCGGATTTAACCCCCGACAGTCCCCCAACCACCATTTGCATCGCCGACCCGCGCGGCATATTCGGACCGGGCTTGCCATATGATCCGGATTGCGACGCGCTGATCCTCAACCAGCCGGCCTACGCGATGTCACCCTTCGCCAGTGATCCCGGCCATTTCGTTCGCTGGCTGCAACGCGAAGCTCCGGATCAGCCGCAGCGCGACCTTGAAAACAGTTTCCAGCCGCGTGGCGTTTACGGGCGCTATCTGCGCGATGTCTTCGAAGCCGCCGTCGCGTCAACCGCGCAGGCGCTGGTCGAGGTGATCCGCATACCAGCCGCCATCACTGAGGTCAGCGTGCAGGACGACCACAGCCTGATCCTGAACGCCGGAGAGCTGACAATTCACAGCGACGCGCTGATCGTCGCCGATGGGCATTACCGCAACGAGCTGTATGCACCATGGCGAACCGTGCCGGGATTTTTCGAAGCGCCCTGTTCCTTGTCCGATATCAAAGCACACCTCAATGATACGGACGGCGTGCTGATCATCGGGACAGGGCAAGACAGCCTTGATCACCTCGCAAGGCTGGACGCCCTCGGCTACACTGGCCCGATCACCGCGATTTCGCGGCGCGGCGTTCAGCCCTGGCTGTTTGAGCCGGAGCTGTATCACCCCGAGCGACAGGCCGCGCCGTATCACCTCAGCCGTTTTACTCCCGAGACCATCACCGCCACGCAGGCGCAGACTTTGCAGCAGCTGAAATCTCTCTGGGATGATGAGCTCTCACATGCGCAGGCAACCGGCTACGGCCCCGGCCATGCGCTGGGTGCGTATTTCCGCACCGAGGGGTACACGGAGACACCGGGCTGGGCCGCGATGAAAGAATATCTGCGCGCTTTCTACGGCAACCCGACCTCGCCGCAGCGTGTTGAATTGCTGAAGCGCAAGACCTCCTCCGGCCAGTTGCAGTTTGTTGAAGGCAGCGTCACAGCCGCGGATATCACGCAGACTAATAGTGGCTTTGTAGTTCATGGCAAAACCTATAGCGCGATTTTCAACGGTGCAGGCTGCGCCCGCAGCGCGCGGTCACCGGATGGGACCATCTATTCGCCGCTCGTGCATGTGCTCGATCAACAAAACCTAGCAGCGTGGTCCGAGACAAGTCCCCTGCACCTCAAGGCCGGACGGCAATTGGGAGCAGCGTTTATTTACTACGCTGGCCCCGGCAGTCATCCCGATAAATGGGGCGTGGAAAGTTTCCGCGAAAGCCATGCCGCCATAGCATCGCGATGTTTAAGTGACCTCGCTACCCCTGCTTCTCAACCCCTACCCTTAACCAACCTCCAAGGAGACTATCACCATGTCTAAAATCGAAGACTTTCAAACCACCCGCACTGCGTACAACGTAGCGCTCGCCAAATACGCGAACCGCAGCCAGAAAACATTCTACGGTCTTGATGCCACGACCTATCAGCCGGGCGCACTCGATAAAAAGACCAAGGAATTGTTAGGGCTGGTCGCTTCGCTGGTCCTGCGCTGCGATGACTGCATTCTCTATCACCTGATCGAGAGCCATAAGGCAGGAGTCACGTCTGAGGAACTGAGCGAAACGGTGGCTATCGGCTTGCTGGTCGGCGGATCGATCACCATTCCGCATATCCGCCGTGCCATCGATGTATGGGATAAAGAACTGGCAGCAACCGCCGGAGCGGTACAGGAAGAGCAAGCCGCTTAAGACCGACAGCTTTTGAGGATGTAGGTGGCGTTTGCGGGATCGTAAATACTGCCTGCATCCTCGGGTGTTGCGCCGTCTTTGTTTTTAAGAACTCGGATCAGGCCATCAAGACCGAACTGCAAGCGCCAGTCAATGTCGCCAAAATTGACTTTGCGCATACGCTCGAGCTGCGGCAAATGATCCTGCGTGATTTCATACTTGTAATAAACTTGGCAGATAGTCTTGAACGTCACGCGCCAGCCGGGAAACGGGCCGCCATGGCCGAGCCATGACCATTCTTCTTTACTTTCGATGAGTTTACACAGCGGCTGATCCGCTAGGGCCTGATACTCACAGCCAAGCTCACGCGAGAACATCGAATTATGCCGGACGGGAGCCTTAAAGACAGGTTCCGGCGCTGGGATGTCTTTGAGGTCGTCAATATCGGTCACGACCTTGCCGCCGGTTTCTTTGGCAATCTTGCAATACACCGGGTCGGTCCCGGCCGGACAGTCGTCGGCACGGGCCGGGGCCGCCACAAGAAGTGCACCAACACAAAGTGTCAGCGGCAGGAGTTTCATTTTATTTGAACAGCGCCGAAATCGAGCGGTCTTCGGCGATGCGTTTGATCGCTTCACCCAGCAATGGCGCGATGGTCAACTGTTCGATGTTTTTCGAATTGCGGACGGTCTCGGTCGCGGGGATGCTGTCGGTGATGACCAGCTTTTCAAGCGGCGAGGCTGCGATACGGGCAACAGCGCCGCCGGAGAGTACGCCGTGGACGACATAGGCGTAGACCGATTTGGCTTTTTTCTCAAGCAGTGCGACCGCACCGTTGCAGAGCGTGCCGCCGGAGTCGATGATGTCATCGACCATGATACAGACTTTGCCTTCGACGTCGCCGATGACGTTCATGACTTCGGAAACACCTGCCTTTTCGCGGCGTTTATCGATGATGGCCAGCTCAGCGTTGAGGCGCTTGGCAATTGCACGGGCGCGCACGACACCGCCGACATCCGGCGAGACGATGACGAGGTCTTCGCCCGGAAAGCGTTTTTCGATATCGGGGATAAATACTGGAGACACGATAAGGTTATCGGTCGGAATATCAAAGAAGCCCTGAATTTGTCCGGCGTGCAGATCGAGCATCAGAGCGCGGTTGGCCCCGGCTTCGGTGATCAGGTTGGCGACGAGCTTGGCAGAAATAGGCGTACGCGGGCCAGTGCGGCGATCCTGACGGGCATATCCAAAGTATGGAATGACGGCAGTGACACGGCGCGCGGAGGAGCGGCGCAGCGCGTCGAGCGTGATCAGAAGTTCCATCAGGTTGTCGTTGGCCGGGTAGCAGGTCGGCTGGATGACGAACACGTCTTCGCCGCGAATGTTCTCGTCGATCTCGACGAAGACTTCCATGTCGGCAAAACGGCGGATACTGGCCTGGGTGAGCGGCATTTCGAGATATTTGGCAATCGCCTGTGAGAGGGCGGGGTTGGCATTACCGGCAATCAGCTTCATGGCTTTTGTCGTCTCTCGGTCAGGGCTGCGGAACACCCGCACTATAAGAATTTTGGACTATAAATCAACTACTTCTAATACAAATGGCTGAAATCTGCCGCCCGCCTGCGGTCACGCCGCGCTTTGTATCCCGGCGGTAACTGAAAAAGCTCTCGGTCTCTTTATATGTATCCTGTCCGCCGATGACGACAGACTGCACCCCGGCGCGGTTGAGACGGAAGCGGCAATAGGCCGGAAGATCAAACAGGTATTTGCCTGACGGCATGGCCATAAAGAATTTTTCGCTCTCTGGCGCGTCCGCCAGAAACGGAGCAAGAAACTCTGGCGAGACTTCATAACTTAAGCGTCCGATGCAGGGGCCGATGGCGGCCTGAATGGTACGGCGGTTTGCGCCTTTCTTTTCCATGGCATCGAGCGTGGCCTCGAGAATACCTTTGACCGCCCCGCCCCACCCGGCATGTGCCGCGCCAACAATCGGCGCGCCGTCTGCAGTGGTGCCATACAATAATACCGGCGCGCAGTCCGCAGTCAGAATTGCAACCGCAAGTCCGGGCATGGTGGTGACGAGCGCATCGCCCTCCACAGAGCCGGGCAAAGGCTGGTCGGTGATGTGACAGATATTCCCGTGCGTCTGGGTGATGAACGTCACTTGGCCCTCGGCGACACCCAGCGCATGGCAAACGCTGCTGTAATTCGCAGCGACCGCCGCGTCGTCATCTCCTGTGCCGCGCTTGAGGTTCAGGCTCGCAAACGTGCCGGTACTGACTCCGCCTTTACGGGTAAAAAACCCATATGTCACGCCGGGCGGGTTGAAATCAGCGTAGGTCAGGGGTTCAGTCATGAAATCCCGCCGGGTCGATGGTGACAGGATTGCAGACGCTGAGCACTTTAAACAAAGTGCCCATCTGGTCGTCTTCGATCAGGCGGTCGAGGCCAGCCTTCAGCATCGCAGCCTGTTCGGTGGACGCGGTTTTGGACAGCGTCTGCGCGCGGAGCTGAATGCCGAGGCGGCGAAGAAAATCACCCTGCGTCGCGATGCGCGGGTTCAGACCCTTGGCGATATCCTTGAGCCGTTCGAAATTGACGTGCGAGGTGAGGTCAGCTTCGCCGGGCGTTTCGAGGATATTTGCGTAGGCGTGATCCTTGACTGCTTGCAGCGTGTCGCCAAAACCCGTGATCGCGTGACCGTAATCGATCATCAGAGCCGCCCCACCTTGCAACCGGATGCGGCCAGTCATTTCCGTCCACACGGGATCGCGGGCAGGTGAAAATTCAAAGACGCTGCCAATCGGCGTTTCAATGCGGTCGGACATCGGAATTTCGTCGCCAAGGCCGAAGCCGAGACCATCGCCATCGATGCCGATCATGCGTTCGCGCCACGCTGTGTCCGCGCGCACCACCTGCCGGATCGGCAGGGCATCGAAGAATTCATTGCCTAGAATGACCAGCGGGCCGAGTTCAGAGACGGTCGCCAGCGTGTCATGCCAGTGAATGGTATAGCCAGTAAGGTTTTGTTTCTGCACCGCTCGCAAATGCGGGCTGGTTTCGACAATATTGATATCGAGCGCTGCATGAAACCCCGGCACGGCGCGGGTGGCCCGCAACAGATCCTGCATCATCGTGCCGCGCCCTGCCCCACACTCGGTGAGAACAAACATCGCGGGCGAACCCATTTTAAGCCACAGATCAGCAACCCAGATGCCAATCATCTCGCCGAACATCTGCGATATTTCCGGGGCAGTGATGAAATCACCCCCCTGCCCGAACGGATCCTGCTTCATGTAGTAGCCGTGTTGCGGATGTGCGAGGCACAGCTCCCAATAATCGGCAACGGTGATCGGGCCGTGCTGCAGGATATGTTTCCTTATGATCTCAGACAGGTCGTTCATTGCGGCGGGCCACATAAATCAGAATTGCGCAGGCGATAAACATTGGAATGCAGAGCAACTGCCCCATCGAAATGAAATTGAAGAACAAGCCGAGCTGTTCATCCGGCTGGCGGACATATTCGATCAGAAAGCGCGACGTGCCATAAATCCCCATAAATCCGGCCGAGATCAGGCCGGGCCGGTTGCGGATTTTATCACTGTGCGCCATCGCAAAGAGCGCGGCAAACATCACCAGCCCTTCGAGCAAAGCCTCATATAATTGGCTCGGATGGCGCGGTTCCGGGCCGCCTTTGGGGAACACCATGGCCCACGGCACATCGGTGACGCGGCCATAGAGTTCGCCGTTGATAAAATTGGCGATCCGCCCGAAGAAAAAGCCCACCGGAGCCGCGACCGAAAAGAGATCGGCGAGACGCAGGACCGAGATTTTTTTAATTTTGGCATAGAGCACGATAACGCTGATCACGCCGATCAAGCCACCATGGAACGACATGCCGCCTTGCCAGAGTTTAAATACATCAAGTGGGTTATCGATGTAATGCGGCAGGTTATAAAAGAGAATATAGCCCAGCCGTCCGCCGAGCAGGATGGAGAGGATCGCCCAGGTCATGAAATCATCCATGTCGTCGGAATTCGGGCGGTGTTCGTTCTTATCGAGACGGCAGATATATTTGACGAGCCACCAGCCGACCAAAAAGCCGGAAAGATACGCCAGCGCATACCAGTGAATTGCAAACGGGCCGAGATGAATGGCGATGGGGTCGATCTGGGGAAATTCTAAAGCCATGATTAGCGGTACTGATCCCCTGCGGCCATAAAGCCCTGCACATAATTGCGCACGCCGTCTTCAAGTTCGGTGAACGGCGTGGTGTAACCAGCGGCCCGCAGTTTCGAAACATCGGCCTGCGTGTAGTACTGATATTTGTTTTTCAACTGTTCGGGCATGTCGATATAGGTGATCTTCGGTTCCATCCCGGCGGCGCTGAAGGTCGAGAGCGCGAGGTCCTTGAAGCTGCGGGCCTTACCAGTCCCGACATTGAACAGGCCGCTGACTTTCGGATTGTTATAAAGCCACAGCATGACGTTCACGCAATCATCGACATAGACGAAGTCGCGCAATTGGCCGCCATCTTCATAAGCCGGGTTATCTGATTTAAACATGCGTGCAGCCGCACCAGCGACGATCTGCGGATAGAGCTTGCAGATCACGCTCATCTGATCGCCCTTATGATATTCGTTGGGGCCGTAGACGTTGAAGAATTTAAGACCAGCCCATTGCGGCGGCGGCTCTTCGGCCTTTGTGATATAAAGAAGGTTCGAGACGCGGCGGTCAAACAGATGTTTGGACCAGCCATACGGATTAAGCGGACGCAACTTCGCCAGAAAATCAGGCGTGTCATTATCAATGAAGCCATCGTCGCCGTCGCCGTAGGTCGCAGCGGATGACGCATAGATAAAGCGCACCTTATTCTCACTGCACCAGCGCCAGAGGTCTTTGGTCAGGATGAAGTTGTTCTGCATGATGAGGTCGGCGTCTTTTTCCGTGGTCGAGGAAATCGCCCCCATGTGGAAAATGACTTTGACTTCTTTTTTATGGGTATTGAGATAGGCGAAGAGATTTTCCGGATGAACGAAATCGCGCAATCCGCGCTTGGAAATGTTGCGCCATTTGTCGGCAGTTCCCAGAACATCGCAGACGACGAGGTTGTCTGCGCCCTGCGCTTCCAGCTCTGCAACCAGATTGGACCCGATGAAGCCAGTTCCGCCCGTAATGACGATCATTTTTGTCTCCTGAAAAATTATCCACCGAAAAGCGCGGGGGCTTAACCCTGCTCATTCCTAAGCTTTACTCGATTCCCCCTGCATAAGGCCTTTTTGGCGGGGTTGCAACGCCGGGATACGGGTGTTAACCAATTCGTCACTTCACAGGGGACATCACGAGTCATATATGCCAATCGATAACAAGATATTGGACGATTTAGCCCGCGTGGCCGGAGGCGCCGTTAGTCTGGTGTCCACCGTCCGCAAACAGGTTCAATCCGATCTGCAAGGAAGGGTTGATGCCGTGGCTGACCGTATGGACCTCGCACCAAAAGCCGAGATCGAACGCCTCCAGTCGATGGTCGCAGGCTTTCGCGCCGAACAGGAACTTCTGAAAAAGCGTATCCATGATCTGGAAATTCTGGTGAAAGGCAAAGCCCCTGCCGCCCCGCGCAAAGGCTCTACCGCCACTGCCGGAAAAGCCAAAGCAAAACCTCAGCGCAAAGCAAAACGGAAATAGAAGTCCAGCATGACCGATCTGACCGACTCCCTGTTTGAAGATGACATCAGCAACCCTCTCGACGGCGTTGAAGATGTCCTGAGCGCTCAGAACTGGTCGTTCAATCGCGCCAACCGTGACGAACTGTTCGTCGAAGTCAAAGGCCGCCACGCGCTCTACCGCATGATGTTCGCCTGGGATGACCAATATAATGCGCTGCAATTCTGCTGCGAATTCGATCTGCAAATCCTTGATGCCAATACTGATCTGGCGTTCCGCACGCTCGGTAAGATTAACCGCGCACTGTGGCTCGGGCATTTCGACCTTTGCGAAAACACGTTGGTGCCGTCCTTCCGTCACACCCAGTTGTTCCGCGGCCAAACCCAGACATCTGGTGCCGAGCACCTGCAAGACCTGATGCAGATCGCGATTGATGAATGTGACCGCAACTATTCCACGCTGTTGATGCTCTCGCATGAGAACGCCAACGATAACGATTCCTTCTCTCTCGCCATGATGACCGTCGCCGGTCAGTCATAACCACATGAGCGATCATCCGCATATCCTGCTGGCTGGGTGCGGTAAGATGGGCACTGCGCTGGTGCGCGGGTGGCAGAAAAAATTTCCGACACTTGACCTGACCATCATCGAGCCGAATGATATTCCGGCCTTCCCTAACAGCACGCACCTGAAATCCGCCGACGATCTTCCCCACGGATTTGATCCGACCATCGTCGTGCTGGCCGTCAAGCCGCAGATCATGCGTGAGGCGTGTGATGTCCTTAATTTGAAACTCGCACCGGGAGTGCCGATCCTCTCGATTGCCGCCGGAAAATCCCTTGCCCAATATGCAACAATCTTCGGCCTCAACCGTCCGGTCATCCGCGCCATGCCAAACACGCCTGCCGCGATTGGTCATGGGATCAGCGTGATGTGCGCCAACGCTGAGATTACGCCGATCCATAGACATCTGGCGACCGACCTCCTTGGCGCGGTCGGTGTCGTGTCGTGGATCGATGATGAAAGCCTGATGGATGCCGTCACCGCCGTGTCAGGCAGCGGCCCAGCCTACGTGTTCTTGTTAATCGAAGAGTTGGCGAATGCCGGAGAAAAAGCGGGACTGCCAGCGGAGCTTGCAAAGACCCTCGCGCGCCAGACCGTTATCGGATCGGCGCATCTGGCCGCAGCCGAGATCGGCATTGCACCCGCCACGCTCCGCGAAAACGTCACCAGCCCCGGCGGCACGACCGAGGCGGCACTTAAAGTATTAATGAGCGAAAATGGATTGTCGAAAGTCCTGACTGACGCCGTTGCGGCAGCAACCAAGCGCGGTAAAGAGCTGGCGAAGTAATTTGACTAAAAATACAAGCGACTCATCATGCACAAGAAGAAATTTTTAGCCGTAATCTTAATAGCTATTTTCTTACTGATTGTAACAACAGTTTATATTTTAAGAACTCAGTCAAACCCGAACACTCCTTGCGGCGATAAGGAGGGAGTTACTGTGATGGGTGCTGACTGTTAGTAAATAGTTTCTGTCATCGCGAGCATAGCGTGGCGATCCAGAAAGCCTGGATTGCTTAGTCGGCTTTGCCGCCTCGCAATGACGATTTAGGGTAACTTATTTTTTCTTCCCGCTACCACGACCTTTGATCCCCAGACCAATATCCTTGGCGAGCTTGCTGCGTTGGCGGGCGTAGTTTGGGGCAACCATTGGGTAATCTGGCGGCAGGCCCCAGCGGTCACGGTATTGTTCCGGGGTCATCTTATAAGCGGTCATTAGATGACGTTTCAGCATTTTCAGCTTTTTGCCGTCTTCAAGGCAGATCAGGTAATCCGGCATGACCGATTTACGGATCGGAACCGCTGGCTGTGGCCGTTCGGAGGAGACCGGAACGCTCTCGCCACCCATGCCAGCAAGGGTTTTGTAAATTTTTTCAATCAGCGAGGGAATTTCTTGGGCACTGACAGCGTTATTGGACAGGTGCGCCGAAACAATCTCGGTCGTTAAGGCAAGCAAGTCCTGGTGTTTTACTGAATCTGTCATGGTTTTAGCTCTCTCCCGGTCATATTCTGAGTATTATGAAGTATATCTAATGAAAGCAAGCCTGTGTCTGCGTCTTTACTGTATTTTTTTCTTAACGATTACTCCAAACCCGACAATCTTCCTACAATCCTGACGCGCGCGTGCGTTTTATATTGTCAGTGAAGAAAACTCTATGATATGCAAAGGCTATTCGTTATATTAATGCAACGCAGCAAATTACCATCCATTGAGAGCAAATGACTGAAACTGTTGAACAAATCGTCCACGAGAGTGAAGCCCAACGTCAATTCGTGCGAGTCCGCCTGCCGGCCGAAGTCCAATTCGACGGCGCAACCCATAACGTGCGCGATCTCTCCTCCGGCGGCATCGGGATTATGGACATCACAAAGTCATATGCGACTGGTGAAACCGTCTCTCTGACCCTGACCCTCCCGTTTCAGGACTTTTCGATGGATATCGACCTGACCGGACACGTTCAGGCGCACAACGCCCAGACCAAAGTACTCGGCGTCCGCTTTACCAACCTGACCAAACAGCAGATTTCCCTGCTCAACCACATTCTCAAATCCTACATCTCAGGTGACATCGTCGCCGGGCCGGATCTGCTGAACGTCGTTGCCCGTGATAATTTCGTCAAAATCAGAAAACAGGCCACTGGCCAGAACAACACGCCGAACATGATCCGTCAGGCGTTGCCATTGTTCTTCATCACCCTGCTTGGCACCCTCGCCGCCCTTTTTGTCGGCAGCAACATCATCGAAAACGTTCTGATGATCAAAGCCAGCAACGCTGTCGTTGAAGCACAGAACACCATCGTCGTGTCGCCAGGGAACGGCCGTTACAAAAACAATCTGCCTGCTGATGCTGTCACCGTTAAAGTCGGCGAAGTGATCGGTATGGTCGATGCAACCCCGGTCAACAGCCCATGCGACTGTTTCATTTACAGCCGTGATGCCCGCGACAATCAGGCAATCAGCACTGATAAGCCGATCGTTACTCTGATCGCGATGGATGAATACCCAACCATCAGCGCCCGGATCGAGCCTGCCAACGCCCAGCGCCTGAAGATGAACAGCCCGGTTACGCTGACCATCGCCGGGAGCGAAACACAATTTACCGGACACATCGCCGCGATTCAGTCGTCCTTGAGCGTTCCGGATACTGCACCGCTCGCCGGACTGCAGGCGCCGTATGCGATCGTTAAAGTAAAACCTGATACCAAACTGCCAGTCGACCTGGCCGGACGTCCGGCACAGGTTCTGTTCAAAGCTTACTGATTAAAGAAGGAGCCACCCGCATGAAGACTATTGTTCCAGTAATTTTATGTGGTGGCTCGGGTACACGTTTATGGCCTCTTAGCCGTGAGAATATGCCAAAGCAGTTTCTCAGTCTGGTTGGCGATAACACCCTCCTTCAGAATACGGCGATCCGTGCGATGAATGTCAGCGGCGCATCCGCTGAACACGTCGTCACGGTGACGCTTGGGTCGCTCAAGCGCGAAGTCATCAGCCAGCTCAACGATGTTGATCCGTTGCTGACCCAGCATATTCTTGGCGAACCCCTCGCACGTAACACCGCTGGCGCAGTTGCCTACGCCGCTCAATATATCTGGCAGACCTTTGGCGCGGACACAGTCATGTGGGTTCTGCCTGCCGATCATCATATCTCGGATGAAAAAGCGCTCGCAGCGTCCTTCCAGCAGGCCCTTAAAGCCACGGAAGAAGACAACCTCGTGACGTTCGGGATCACCCCCAACCGTCCGGAAACCGGCTACGGCTATATCAAACTCGGCCCGCAAGCTGATGCCGGAACCCATTACGCCGTCGATAAATTCGTTGAGAAGCCGAACCTTGCGGATGCAGAAGCATATCTCAAGAGCGGTGACTACCTCTGGAATAGCGGCATGTTCCTCTTCCAGACCGGGACCGTGCTCGAAAACTTCCGCTGGCACGCGAGCGAAATCCTCGAAATCATTCAGGGTGCCATGAAAGGCAATCCGGCATCTTTGCGCAATATCTCCGCAGAACAATATGCCCGCCTGCCGTCGCTGCCGTTTGACGTTGCGATCATGGAGAAATCCACGCGCATCGCCGTCGTGCCAAGTGACCCGGCCTGGTCCGATATCGGATCATGGACCAGCCTGTGGGAAATCCTTGATAAAGACGACAATGGCAACTCAGTCAGTGGCCGCGTCCGTCTGCACGACAGTCATAACTGCCTCGTTCAGGCGCAAGACCGTCTCGTCGCCTGTGCCGGCCTCAACGATCTGATCGTGGTGGAAACACCGGACTCGATCCTGATCACCAGCAAGACGCACACAGACTCGATGAAGGTCCTCGTCACAGAACTGAAAAAAGCCAACGCGGTTGAAGTGTCGGAATCGACACAGGAAGCGCGCCCATGGGGCAGCTTCAAAATTCTCAACCGGGCGAAAAACTATAAGATCAAGGAAACGACCATCCAGCCTGGTCATATGCAGAGCCTGCAACTGCACAACCACCGCTCGGAATACTGGACGATCCTTGATGGCGAAGCGACTATCACGGTCGACAATGTTGAACATGTCGTCGGCAGCGGCGAAAGCATTGCTGCCCCGGCAAAAATCCCGCACCGGATCGCCAATTTCGGCACCCGCCCGCTCCGCCTGATCGAAGTTCAGCACGGCAGCTACCTCGGCGAGGACGATGTTGTCCGTCTCGATGACAAATATGGAAGAAGTGCCAGCAGCCATGCAAAATCGTAAGCTCCTGCTCTCCCTGCTCGCAACCACAGCCCTTTTGGGTGGTTGCAACACAGCCGATCTGAAAACCGCCCGCCGTGCCGCGGCCTCTGGTGATACGGCTACCGCCCGTGCCACTTACGCGGAACTGGCAAACTACGGCATTCCGGAAGCGCAGATCGAACTCGCGATGCTCACCCTGCAAGGCAAGCACACCGCTGCCGAGGGTCAGGCCGCGACAGCCATGCTGGAGCAGGCTTCGGTTGGCAATCCAGCCATCAGCATGAAGCTCGGCGATATTTACGAAAAAGGCGAAGCCGTGCCACGCAACCTCAAGCTGGCCGCTAAGTATTACTTGCAAGCCTTTGAATTAGGGTCACCTAAAGCTGCCTATAAACTCGGCAATGCGTATATGGACATGACAGGTCACGACAAACAGGCCATCGAATGGCTTGAGAAAGCGCGCCTAGCCGGTGAGCCTAAAGCCGCTCTGCGCATGGGCCGCCTTTACGCGAAACGCAAGGATACAAGCAAGGCTTTGGGCTATTATCTTTATGCCCAGTCGCATGGCGTCGATGCCAGCGAAACGATTGCCAAGCTTAAAGCCAAAGCGCCTGCTGCAACCATCGCCGCAGGTGAAAACTTCGCAAAAGAGCTCTCCACGGGGGTTTCGCCTTAGGTCAATTAGTTTAAACTTACGGGGAACGAATGATTCTATCCTGCCACAACCCTCCCCGCGCGAGTCATCATGAAATCTAGTCTGTGTAAATATCTGCTGATGTCCGGCGTCGCCCTGAGCTCTCTCATTGGCGCAAGTTCGATTGCCCGCGCGCAAGACGATAACGTTCCCGTTCTTCCCGCAGCCGCCAGCCTCCCATCGCCATGGATCATCGGCGGACAGGTTCAGGGTCAGTATGTGTTTGAAGACAACCGTGACCTTGGTACTTTAAGCGAAATTCCTGCCGACAGCTTTATGCTCGATGGCCGCCTGCGTGTTACCTACAAGCCAAGCGACACTTTCATGGGTTACTTTGAAGGCTCTGGCGTAAATACATGGGGCAGTGCATCGGGTGAAGACGAAACCGGAGCTGTGCGCCCATCGGGTGATTACCTCGAACTTCGTCAGGCTTTCGTGAAGTTCAGCGAATTGTTCGGCGTCATCCCGCTTGATCTGCAAATCGGCCGCCAACGCATTCGTGAAGACTACGCTCTGTGGTGGAACCGCGATGTCGATGCGGTACGTCTGAACTATAACTCCACTCTCTTCACTGGCTTCTTTGCCGTGTCTGAAGACCTCGCCTCTTACCGTTCATCCGACAGCCATCTTGATGAGAATGTCGACGACCGCCTGCGCGTGATGTTCGAAGCCTCTCAGATGATTTCCCAAGGGCATAAACTGCAATTCCGCGCCCTCTACGAAGATGATCATTCGGGTACTGGCACTATCGGCGGCAAAATTGACGCGAATGATACTGACAGCGAAGATCAGCAAATTCTTTGGGGCGGCCTGCGCAGCGTTGGCACCCATGATCTCAGCGCAACCAGCAGCGTATTTGGCGCTCTCAATTACCGCGTCGATGCCATCGTCGCGGCTGGTGAAGAAGATATGATCACGAGCGCACCGACTGCCGATCCGGATGTTCGTACCGTCACTGCAATTGACAACCGCGATGTTCTCGGCTGGGCCTTTGATGCAGGAGCTGATGTAAGCGTTCAGGCTCCTCTCGATCCGCGTTTTATCGTCGGCTATGCCTATGGCTCGGGCGATGACGGTGACGGCACTGATACTGCGTTCCGTCAATCCGATCTGAATGCCAACTCAAGCCGCATCGGCGTGTCGGATTCCGGCATCAACAATTATGGCGAAGCTCTCCGCCCGGAACTCTCGAACCTGCACATTTTCACCGCAGGTATCGGCTTCCCGTTGTTGAATGCCAGTGATCTGAGCTTCCTTTATCACTATTACCGCCTTGCCAATGAAGAAACCGGCCTGCGCTCGTCGCGCGTCCGCGCTAGCGTCACCGGCACCGACAGCGATGTCGGTCAGGGTGTCGACGTGGTGATGAATATGGATCTGAACAAAGAAATTCCCCTCCTCTACACCGCCCCGGTCGACACCAAGTTGCGTGTCTCGCTGGGTGGCTTTGAGGCTGGCGATGCCTATGGCACAGCCGAAGGCGAACAAATGGCGCGGGCGCTGGTGCAGCTGCGCGTGAAGTTTTAACCCATAAGTTTTTGTAATACCAGGAGACGACCATGACCGTAAAACCAAATACGGAAGCCTACGAACGCGACATCGTGATTGCCGAGAGCGGCTTTCGCGAATATGACGCGCGCTGGCTTTTCCCTGAGCAGTTGAACCTGCGTGGAATTCAGGCGCTCGGCATGGGCATCGGTACCGTTATGCAGGAAGCCGGAATCACGCCGCCGAATATCGTCGTCGGTCATGATTACCGCTCTTATAGCATGTCGATCAAAAACGCCCTGATCGTCGGCCTGATGGCCTCAGGCGTACGCGTTCATGACATCGGCCTTGCCCTGTCACCTGTCGCCTACTTTTCACAATTTGAACTCGACTGCAAAGCCGTCGCGATGGTCACCGCCAGCCACAACGAAAACGGCTGGACCGGAGTCAAGATGGGCATCAACCGCCCGATGACCTTCGGCCCGGATGAAATGACCCGCTTGAAAGAGATCGTACTCAAGTCGCAATGGAAACTGATCGGCGGCGGTACGTATACGTATGTTGATGACCTGAAAGAACGCTACCTCAAGGACATCACCAAAGACGGCAAGCTGACCCGCAAACTCAAAGTCGTCGCCGCCTGTGGCAACGGCACGGCCGGGGCGTATGCCCCCGATGCCCTGCGCGCAATTGGGTGCGAAGTCATCGAGATGGACTGCAACCTTGATTACACCTTCCCACGCTACAACCCGAACCCTGAAGACATGGAAATGCTCCATGCGCTCAGCGCCAAAGTCAAAGAGACTGGTGCGGATATCGGGTTTGGCTTTGATGGTGATGGCGACCGCTGTGGCGTCGTCGACAACACCGGCGATGAAATTTTTGCCGACAAGATGGGCGTGATCATGGCGCGTGATCTTGGCAAACAATATCCAAACGCTAAATTCGTCGTCGATGTGAAATCAACCGGGCTTTACCATTCCGATCCAGTTCTGAAAGAGCTTGGCACGACCACCGATTACTGGAAGACCGGACACTCCTACATGAAGCGCCGCGTCAATGAGACCGGGGCACTGGTCGGCTTCGAGAAAAGCGGCCATTACTTCTTTAATAAGCCTATTGGCCGTGGCTATGACGACGGTGTTCTTACCGCCGTGACGATCTGCCGCATGATGGACCGCAACGCCGGTAAATCCTTGAGCGAACTTAAGGATGCCCTGCCGAAAACCTGGAGCTCGCCGACCATGTCGCCGTTCTGCCCGGACGATAAAAAATATGGCGTGGTTGATGCCGTTACCGCGATCTTTGAACAGAAGAAAACCAAGGGCGAAACCGTTCTTGGCCAGAAATTGCTCGATGTCGTCACCGTCAACGGCGTGCGCTTTACGTTGGAAGATGGCAGCTGGGGCTTGATCCGCGCCTCATCCAACAAGCCATCACTCGTGGTCGTGGTCGAGAGCCCGGTTTCGGAAGCGCGCATGTTCGATGTGTTTGATGAAATCAACCGTACGCTCGAAGCATATCCTGAGGTCGGTGAATACGATCAGAAGATTACGCGTAAAGCCGCATAAGGCTTAACGGGCTTTCTTATAGACATAGCAGGCGCCGCAAGTGCTCAGCATGACCTCGTCTTCACGGAGAGGACGGTCAGAGCAGGCAACGAGAATTTTAGAGCCGGTGTAAGTTTTATTCGTACGCAGCAATTGCGACGGTGCCCAGCATTGATAGATGTCTCCAGAGGAGTCTGAAACCTTGAATGGGGAGAGTCCTTTCGCGACGGCATCTGTATCTGACAATCCCTGATAGTCCGGCACTGCTGGATCGGCCATAGCCGTACCAGCAGACATACAGATCAGAATGATCAGGGTTACCAATAACTTTTTCACGAAATGCTCTTGGGTCAAAACAACTTAAGAGCATTGTTAGTATGTAAAGTGACTGGCCGTCAACATAATTATGTCTAATATGTTAGAGACGTCTAATGTTGGGATGCTTGATTACCTGGAAATGCGCACAAAGCTGAGTTCACTGTGACTCCACCCGCCCCACTAAAAGTGACTGCGCGGATTTTGGCGCGCCCCACGAGCTTGGGCGCATAGAAATAGCTGTTATCTTCTGGCGCACCCTCACCCATATCGCTGCCATCTTTAGGCAAACCTCGGGCCGGAAGAATTGTGACCTCTTCGCTTGAGTTGTCATCGTACTTGATCCGGATCATGAATTTATCCTTCATCGGTTTGCTGAAGGTAAAGGCCATGTAATAGGACTGGTCCGTCGGCGCGCTGTACGCAAGTCCGCCAAACACATCAATGCCATAAGAGATTTTTACATCCTTCTGTTCGCGCAGAGGTTTTTCACAACTGCGAAAGACGGAGGGCTGAAGCTGGCGCAACATGCTTTTGACTGAATCGCTGCCGAGATCGAAGAAGGACGGAATTTCCCAGATGAGGATTTTCGGAGGGTGTTCCTTATATTCTCTCGAGCCAAGATAGCTGAGCATAGCACCCTCGATCCCACCATCGATCACAGCGGCGTTATAAATGTCGGCCTCGAGAAACTCTTTCATGCGTCCGGCAAAATTCGCGCTGCTGGTGCTGTTGCCGGTGCCAACCAGCGTGATCGCAGGGACTGGCATGGATTCGGGCTTAAGATCGCGGTCCTGAGGCTGCGTTCTGGTTGTCATCACGGTTTGCGCTTCGACATCCATCGGCATGTCATCACCGCAAATTTTTTCAATTGAAGAATAAAACTCACCTTTAATCTTTTCCTTCTTGAAATTATCAGTTGTGAATTCAAGCTTCGGCACGACAGCGTAAGCTGGCAAGTTCTTGACGAATTCCGCGACATGTCGCGCCATCTCGGTCGCTCCTGCCGGAGTCCAGTGCGGATTGGCCTTCAGATAATAATCTTCCTCAGCGTTCAGGTCGGCGTCACCGACCGCGTAAACCCCTTTGGCATTCAGGGCAGCCAACATTTTTATATATTGCACGCGCGCGACCGCGACATCATACCGCGCAACCAGAGGATCATCAGCTGGAAGCGACGCACTCGCCGCCATGCCGCGCGGCGGCGGGAGAACTAGCACAAGGGTAATGCCCTTACGCTTGAAATACTGCGTCAGCGTCACAAGCTCCGTATCGATGTTATAGCGGAATGGGAAATAGGTGATGAGGTCGCGCTTGGTCTGGAAAATCCAGTCATCTTTGCCAGCGATGAAGTACCGGGATTTTTTCAAAGCCCCGGTATACGCCGTGTCCAGCCGCAACGCAGGACAATCGTCAGCCGCGCGCGCAGTGCCCGCACAGGCGAGCAGCACAAATATGATTATAACAACCCTCATGGCGCAACATTATGAGGATTACGTAACGCTTACAACCTCTACTTACTTGGTCGTGGCTGGTAATTCACACAGAGTTGCGTCCGCGACAGCCCCTGAGGCGCCTTCTACGCCGACAGACACAAGGCGCGAGCCGACCGGAATGCGCGGGGCATAATAAAAGCTCAAATCCTCAGGGTAGCTGCGAGACTGCTTCACTTCGAAGACCTCTGGAGCGCCTTTATCAAAATTGAAAACGAGTTTGAACTCTTTTTCCACTTTCTGATTGAGCTTGAGACCGAAATAAGGTGCCTTCATAACGAGGTCTTTGGCCTTGCCGTTCAGAATATCGGAGACTTTGCCGGAGAGTTTCGTACCCTTCGTTTCCGCCAGTGGTTTTTCGCAAGCGCGGTTGGTTGAAGCGATTAACTGACGGAGGGAGAAGCGGATCGTGCCACCATCCAAATCATAATAACCGGGAATTTCCCAGATAATGACTTTGGGCGGAGTCTGCTTGTAATGAGACGAGGCAAGGTAAGTAACCAGAGATTCAGTGACGCCGCTGCCGCTGATCGCAGCGTTGAGAACATCAGCGGAGAGAAACTCTTTCAGGCGGCCTGAGAAATTAAGTTCATTTTCAGCACGCTTGCTGTTGCTGGTTCCAACCAGAACGATCTCGGCGTTGGCATCGCCCAGCAAGCTGGCTGCGTCGCCTTTTTCAACCGGCTCGGTTTCCGTCAAAGTCAGCTTGTCAAACGGCACGCCCTTGCCGCAGATGCTTTTAATCGCAGCATTAAAGGTTGGCTCATTGTCGACAGGCGGCAATTCTTTGGTGACGTATTGGGTCTTTTTAAGTCCGGCATAAAGCGGCAAGGCTTTCACGTAGTCTGCAACCAACTGAGCCATCTCAGCAGCGCCTTCAGGTGTCCAGTGATGGTCAGCTTTGAAAAAGAACTTAGAGCCTAGCTTGGTATCAGGTGTCCCAATCATATGGACACCTTGTTCGTTCATATCGGCCAGCGTCTTTTTATATTCCATACGCACTTTGGCAGGATCGTAAAGCTTGGCGAGAGGATCCCGGCGCGGCACGAACTGGTGGGCGACCACGCCACGTGTCGGCGGATAAACGATGACCAGTTCAACACCTTTGTCTTTAAGCGCCTTACTAAGCTTGACCAGCAAGTCGCCATTTTCGTGACGGAAGGAATAGTCGGTGCGCAGATCATTCTGCGAGCGGTATACCCAACCATCCTTACCCGGCAGAAGATATTTCAGATCTTCGTAAGTCCCCTTATAGGATTTTTCTTCTCTAAGGGCAGGACAGCCAACTTCACTCTCGGCTTTTGCCGGAGCGGCCAGTACAGAACCCGACGACAGTAGCCCTAAGGCCAGTATGGTAGCTAGTAACGTGTTTTTTTGCATAGCGGCCCTCAAAAATTATTTTGCCATTTCAGGAAATTCACAGACGCTCACATCTGCCGTAGCCCCGGCCCCGCCATTCAGCGTCACCGATGCCAAATGCGAACCAGACGGGATTTTAGGAGCATAATAGAAGCCGAGATCGTCTGGATAACCGCGCCCAAGATTGACTTCGAGTTTCTCAGTTTCGTCCTTATCAGTCTTGAAGGTCAGCGTAAATTTTTTCTCGATCGCCTTGTTCAGCTTCATGCCAAAGTAATAAGGCTTGGTCGACGTGATGTCTTTGCCCTTACCTTTCAACAAGTCCGCATCTTTGCTGCCGAGCTTCACACCTTTGACTTCTACTAGCGGTGCCGCACATTCGCGGAAGATCGACGGCTGAAACTGATGCATCATGCTTTTAACAACATCACCATCAAGGTCATAGTAAGAAGGAACTTCCCAGATGAGAATTTTCGGCGGATGGTTTTTATATGTCTCCGATCCGAGATAGGTCAGGATCGAGTCATCGATACCACCCCCGATAATCGCCGCATTATAGATATCGGCAGAAAGAAATTCTTTGATCCGGCCAACGAAGTTGGCGTTATTGGCACTGTTGCTGGTTCCGACAATCGCGATATCAGGCTGCGCGGCATCACCAAGCAGGGCATCACCCCCCGCATCAACCGGAGCGGTCTGTGTCAAAGTTACGATTTCATTCTGCGGGACTTTGCCACAGATGGCCTGTAAAGCTGGGTAAAACGTACCGTCGTAATTATCTTCTTTCAGATCGGTAGTTTTAAATTCCATTTTAGGGATATCGGCATAAGCCGGGATCGTCTTGATGAAATCAGCAACGTTCTGCGCCATTTCGGCGGCACCCATCGGTGTCCAGTGTTGGTCAGCCTTGAAGAAATAATGCGGACCCATTTTGATATCAGGATTGCCGACTGCGTAGACGCCGTTGTCATTCAACTCTTTGATCATCTTCTTATAGTTGTTCCGCGCCATCGCAGCGTCATAACGTTTGGCGAGAGGATCAGTTGTCGGCACAAACTGGTGCGCACCCACACCGCGCATTGGCGGGAGAGCTATAACGAGGTCGATGCCTTTGGTTTTGAAATATTTGGCGAGTTTGCGGATTTCCGCGTCATTGCCACGGCGGAAATCGAAATCGGTGCGCAGGTCCTGTTCGCTGCGGAAGAACCAGTTGTCTTTCCCGACCAGCAGATACTGTAAATTCTTGAAGTCACCCTTCTTATAAGACTCCGGCTTACGTAGCGCCGGGCACGAAAACGCCTCTTCCTTAGCTTTTGGCGCATCAGCCGCCTGAACGTGACTGGTGGATCCCATTAACATCATGAATGCAGAAATGATCAGGAAGGGCTTGGTCATGGCGGCTCTTTTTCTTATGAAAATTATGAAAGGTGATATGCTTTGTTTTATCTAGCTGCACTGCAAAAAACAAGGCCCGCACTGCGTCATTGTTTGATACAAATAGCCACGAAATTTGTGTTGCAATGCGAAGATCAATTTCACTAGAGTGCCTTGCCACAAAACACTTAAGGACTCATCATGACCAAAGCTTTTTTCCAGCTCGCAGTGATTGCGTTGACCGTTATATTAGGGGCTCTTACCCCTGCTCACGCCGCAGGTGATGATGCCCTTTACTTCGCCCCTCCACCCCATGGCTCTGCGTTCGTTCGCTTTATCAATGGTGATGTGCCGACTTCCCCGCTTATGAAAATTAATGGTAAGTCTTATGCAGCCGCGACACCAGGCGGGATCGGCATTTATTATCCTGTGCCAAACGGCAGCGCCGAGATTCAACTGGGCGATATTAAGATCACCGAAAAACTAAAACCGGATGGCCGCTACTCTGCCGTGCAGATGGATGGCAAGCTGACCCTGCTCGAAGAAACACCAAATACCAATAAGATCAAAACCAACATCGTGTTGATCAACCTGAGCAGCAGCAAAGACGTGACGCTGAAAACCGCTGACGGCAAAACCGTTGTGATCGAACCGGTTCAGCCCGGCGCTCTTGGGTCACGTAGCGTCAATGCCGTGAAAATCGGTTTCTCGGTTTATGCCGGCGATACCAAAGTCTCCGACCTTGAGGCCCGCCCGCTTGAGCGCGGTCTTGGCTACGCCGCCGTCGTCTATGATGATGAGTCCGGCAAACCAACCGTGCGCTACGACAAAGCCAGAGGAAACTAAGGTTTGAAATATTTCCTCTGCGGTTTTGCCCTTCTGCTTTTATTTGCTGTCACTCTCTCCGGCCCCGTTCTGGCGACCGATGCGGCAGCACCTGCGCCTGAAGTTACAGCTGAACCTGCTGCGCCTGCGCCTGCAGGGGCAGAGCCAACCGCAGAAACGTCTGATGAACCAGTCGATGAAGCTGCAGCCCCTGCGGAGCCTGCACCTTCTGAAGCTGCCCCGGTAGAAGCGGCTCCGGGAGAATCTGATCCGGCTGACCCGGTCACGGTTCCGCAGGTTCCGGTTCTGAGCGGTGAAGAAAAACCCGTCGCCGAGATGAGTCCGGCGGAAATCGCCAAGAAAAAACGCCGTGAAGAACGCGAATTGAAAGCGCTTTATCCTTATCCGACCCCGATCATTAAAACCGGCGAAGATATCGTCGTCTGCCCCGACGCCAAGAAAGCCGAATTCTACACAGGTGGTAAGAAGAGCTATAAATTTATCCATCATGGCAAAAACGGCTGGCTCTTCCGCTCGGTCGACTTCCGCACCGACTACGATCTCTCTCCGCAATCGGAGGCCTACTTCAAACGTCTGAATGATACGCTCAAGGCCAAGGATCAGACTCTTATTATTCTTTATCAGCCGCCGCGCGCCCTGCTTTCGACCGCCCATATTGATCCGGCGGATGTTCCGGCAGGTTACGACCCGGCTAAAGCACGCGCCAATGTTCAGGGCTTTCTCAATAAACTCGAAAATCTCGGCATCATGACCGTCGACCTGACCGATGCGCCTGCGCAGCCGGATTACTTCTACCCTGCTGACCTTCACTGGAGCTATGAAGGCGCGAAATGGTCTGCCGAGCGCATCGCCGACAAGATCAAAGAATTGTCCGTCTATGATGACATTCCAAAAGGCGAATATATTTCTGAGGTGATCGATCAGGGCGTTCCTGACCGCGGCGGTATGGAAGACGTGATTCAGAGCATCTGTCAGGTCAACATCGAAGCCGTTTCGCGTCCAGTCTGGGCGACGTCACCTAAAGCCGATGAAGATGTACAGGCGGATAGCCTGCTCGGTGACGTGGTGTTCCCGTCCATTGCTGTAGTCGGTACCAGTAACACCGCGCTCGATTACCGCATGAATTTTATTGGCTCTCTCAAGCACGCCCTGAAAGCCGACGTTTATAACGCCGCGATCATGGGCGGTGGCTTTGGCTCATCGTCGTTCCGCTATTACGCCTCGGACGAATATCATGATTATCCGCCGAAAGTGATCGTCTGGGAATTCCTGCCGCAGCACAACCACAACGGTGAAGACACGTCTAAATCCTTCCGCCAGATGATCCCGGCGATCTACGGTGCCTGTAAGCCTGAAGATGCTCTAGCCACCTATGAAGGCGAAATCACCCAGCTGGAATTCGATATTCTTGCCGATATGAAGAACAAGCCGCTCAAAGACACTTATATCTATATGGAAGTGCACAACCCCGAAGAGCGCAATCTCAAGCTGGAAATCCTGTATGCCGACGGCGAGGCCGATGACGTGAACCTGACGCGGAACACCCGGATCGCCAACAACGGTAAGTATTACTTTGAGCCGAGCGACCGCAAGCCTCTGTTCTTCCACGTCGTGACCGATAAGGCCGAAGGCCAGATCAGCGCGCGCATCTGTTCCTACCCCGCTAAACCAGAAATGGCGGAGAAAAAATAATGTCGTCCAAACAACGCGCCCTGATCATCGGCTGCATCGCAGTTGCGGCCCTGGTTGCAATCATTGCCACAGCCCTGCACTTCACCAAAAACATGCCCTCGCTTGCCGGCGGCCTGACTGTCACGATGGTTAAAGGCGTAACCGCCATCCAACCGCCAGTCTTGCCGGATATTTCGGGAATAACGATCGAAGCGATTGCCGCCAAAGCGCCGTCTTATGTTGAACCACCGCCAGCACCCGAACCAGTCGTGGCACCTGCTGCGACCGAAAAAAGCGGCGATGCACCCGTTGTTCCGGTCGTGAAAGTTGAACCGCCTAAGCCCGACATCGTCGTTACCAGCATGTTTGGGATCCTGTCGTTGCGCGAATTCGTCAAGAAAGACGGACGCGTCCAGAACCAGCGACTGTCGCGGATGAGCGTGCAGCCCCGTGCAATCGTCGTTCAAAAGGGCGTGTATGATTTCCCGCATTTGTATGCGGCGGTAGAGGCGCTGGCGACTGAAGCCCTCCCGATGAAAGATCTGATCGTCAAAAAGGACAACACATATCTTTTCCGTGTGCCTCTGCTGGTCGGTCCAGGCGCTACCCTGACCATCAATGGCGAAGACGGCACAGAGATTCTCCTTTCGCGCGAACGCGGCACCTTCATTGCCAATGGCGGCGATCTTTACATGATCAAAGTCAAAGTCACTGGCTGGGATGAAACAACCAACAAACCATCTTACTTCAAAGACGCACTGAGTTTCCGCCCCTTTATCGTTAGCTGGGGCGGCGGCCAACTCAATATGGCAGGCTGCAAAGTGGCGAGCCTTGGGTATCGTAAAGGTAAATCGTATGGCCTGACCTATTCGACCTGCCGCGAATGTCTTGAAGCGGACAGCACCATTCCCCGCCCGACAGGAGTGCTGGTTGGCAACGAATTCCACGATATGTATTACGGATTTTACTCATACGAAGCTGATGACGTCGCCATCGTCGGTAACAAGTATGTGGACAATGCCGTTTATGCCATCGATCCGCATGACCGTTCACGTCGTCTGATCATTGCGCGCAACGAGACATATGGCTCGAAGAAAAAGCACGGCATCATCATCTCCCGTGAAGTCGATGACAGCTGGATCTTCGAAAACCATAGCCATCATAACCATGGCTCGGGCATCATGATCGACCGGACCAGCAGCCGGAATATCATCGCCAACAACTTAAGCGAATATAACGAGCAGGACGGACTGACCTTCTTCGAAAGTCAGGATAACATCACCTGGGGGAACCGCTTCGTCAACAACAAGCGGAACGGCGTTAAGATCCGTAACAGCTGGGACATCAAGATGTACAACGACACCATCGTCAATAATGGCGGTGCACCAATTGATATCTATACGGCGGATATTTCCAAGCAGGAAACCCGCGACTTTGTCATGGATCCTTTTACCCAGCGTGCAAGCGCCGAAATCAGCGGCGCCACCATTAAAAGTAACCCGTCGGGCGTCTTTAAAGTCGGCGAGGTCGAAGGTCTCAGACTTTCTAATATGTTCATCACCCCCGCTATCGCTCCGCTGTTTGTGGGCAACACCATTCCTGGCAACATGAACCTGATCAAGGAATTGAGTGCACAGCAGCATAGCCTGCATATTACACCTTCCAGTGCGAAGCCTCCTCAGGGTAAAGTCATCGGGACGATTAACCCGGTTGAATAGTCTCTCCTGCTGAAAAGGCTGCTGACGTTGAAAATTTTTATCGCCTTGCTCTGCCTTTTGCTCCCGGTCTGCGCCTTCAGCCAGACTGTGAATGCCACGCCTTTAAAACCTCCCTTTAGCGTCCCGGTTAATCCCCCCACGTCCAAGGGAAAAAAGATCAAACCCTGCCCGGAGACTCCGCCTGCTTTATATGATCTTGATTTCAAGAGCATTTATGAAGAGACCGACCCGACCGCTTCGACCGTCGATCCCGAAGCAGAAGCCGCCTATAAAAAAGCCATCACTCCAGTGCATTTTTATGAAACCGAGATCAGCAAGCGGGCCAATGCCTATATCCGCAGCAATGGAACCGACTATTCAAGCGCAGCGTGTGCTCTTAAATGGATGAGTGACTGGGCCGCAAAAAATGCGATGGCCGGGAAAACCACGCATCAGGGTCAATCAGTGCGTAAGTGGGCGCTCGCGACCTTCTCCAGCACCTACCTGCAGATCGGTGCGGACCGCCGTCTTGATTCAAAACAGAAGGTTGCCGTTAAAAAATGGCTTTACCGTCTGGCCCGCCTTGTCATCAACGATTACACTAAAAATCCTGACTCGAGCTCCCGCCGTAACAACCATGTTTACTGGGCCGCCTGGGCTGTCGGGATGACCGGGGTGGCTTTGCAGCATCAGGATTATTTTGACTGGGCGATGGAGAAAGCCAAAGTCGGGCTGATACAGATAGAAGATGACGGCACCCTGCCCCTCGAGGTGCGCCGCTCGTCCCGCGCGCAGATCTATCATCTGTTTGCATCGATTCCGCTGGTCATGCTAGCCGAGCTTGGCCAGCATAATGGGGTCGATCTGTATTCTTACAACAACAATGCCCTGCACCGGTTGGTCAAATTCGACATCATGCAGATGATGCATCCCGATTACATCGAGCATCGTTCCGGTGAAAAGCAGGTGCTTAAAGAAGAAAACCTGCCGATGCTGCTGAGCTGGATCGAGGCCTATGACCGCCGCTTCCCGGTTACCGACCCGGATATGGTCAAAGAGATTTCCAAATGGCGCAAAAAATATGGGCCGTTTTACAACCGCCGGATTGGCGGAAACTCGGTCATGCTCTATGGCAGCCCGTCAGAAAATTCTTCAGAAAAAGACTAGAAATCAGATTGTCGGCTTGGTGCAGAGTCGCGCCTGAAGCTTACCGCCCGCCTGTCCTTTCGGAACATTCAGGATGATCTTACCCGTCGGATCCTTGGTCAGGGCCGTCATAAAGCTGAGACGGTCTTCGGTGCGCTTCGATACTTCAAACTTAACTCGCTTGGTATCGTTGTCTCCACTATAGAGAGAGACAGCGAATTTCCGTTTGACCGGCTTGTCGAAGCTCAAAACCAGGTAGCTGGTCTCCGGGATTTTGTCGCCATCTTTGACATCGAAGAGCGTTACTTTGTCTTCCGGTAAAACATCAACAGTTTTGGTGATCGTACCAGATGCATCACCGCAATCGCCCCACACGGCAGCAGGCACTGTTTTATAAATATCCTTATCGCCATTCAGCGTGTAATAGCCGGGAATTTCCCAGATAATCAGTTTTGGCGGCGACTTTTTGAATTCAGGTGAACCAAGATAGATCAGCAGCGGATCGTCATAGCCAACACCTGCGATCGCATAGTTGACTACGTCTGTTTCGAGATG
>CAYJDG010000005.1:42879-72070 GCA_964368875.1 uncultured Pseudobdellovibrionaceae bacterium | reverse complement strand
GCGGTCTCGGACTCGTTTATCGGCATCGGCAGCAACCTTTTGACGCTCGTTTTCCTGATTGGTGTGATGATCTTTCAGGATTGGAAATTGACCCTGATCACGATGGTCGTATTTCCGCTTGCCTCAGGTCTGGTGGTTATTCTGGGGCGGCGTTTGCGCAAAGTCTCCAAGTCGATACAGGGCGAAACAGCCAATTTATCAGGGGTTTTGACGCAAATTTTCCAGGGCATCCGGCAGGTGCAGGCCTATGGCATGGAAGAGTTCGAACGGCAAAAAGCCGGACATGCGGTTACGACCGTGCGCAATCTGAACATCAAGGCGACACGTATTGGGTCGCTCTCGACACCGATCAATGAAATTCTGGTCGGCCTCGTGGTCTTTTTCATCATCGTCTATGGCGGCTACCGGATTGCGGATGGGCAACTCTCGCCCGGTGGCTTGTTGTCATTCATTGCCGCTTTCTCACTGGCATATGAACCGATGAAGAAACTGGCGAAGCTGAACAATTCATTCCAGCTTGGGATCGGTGCGGCGGAACGCGTGCTGGAAATGCAATCATTCAAGCCGACGATTTTTGACAAGGCGGGTGCGCAGACCTTGAGCGTCACGAAGCCGGAAATTCGCTTTGAAAATATTTCGTTTGAATATAATCCCGATGATGAAATCAAGGCGCTTAACGGGATCAGCTTTACCGTACCGGCAGGTAAAACGACCGCCCTGGTTGGAGCGTCTGGCAGCGGAAAAAGCACGATTTTAAACCTGATTTTGCGTTTTTATGATCCGCAGAGCGGCGCGGTCAAAATCGATGGGATCGATATTCGTGACGTGACTGTTGCGTCGTTGCGCAACGCAATGGCACTTGTGTCGCAGGATGTGACGATTTTTGACGATACGGTTGCGAATAACATTGCCTATGGCCTGAAGGATGCGACCGACGCGCAGGTCAAGGCGGCGGCCAAAGCTGCTGCGGCAGAGGATTTCATCCTGCGGATGCCGGAAGGTTTCCTTACCATGGTTGGAGAAAACGGCGTGCGCCTCTCCGGTGGTCAACGCCAACGGATTGCTCTGGCCCGTGCCATTTTGCGCAATGCGCCGATCCTGCTACTGGATGAAGCGACGTCGGCACTGGATAACGAGTCCGAGCGCCTGGTTCAGCAGACCTTCAATGAATTGCAGAAAGACCGCACGACACTGGTGATCGCGCACCGCCTATCGACCGTACAGCACGCTGACCAGATCATCGTGCTCGATAAGGGCAATATCGCAGAGCAGGGGACCCACGCGGCCCTGCTGGAGCGCGAAGGCCCTTATGCGCGTATGTACAAAGCCGGGTTGCTGGGCCATGCCTAGCCTGCGTTACCGGCTTCTGCGCCTTGTGTTTATCGCATTATGCGCTGTCCTAATCGGGATCGCGACCTTCACGAGCATACTTTACTCACGCCAGACGGAACTGATGTATTTCCCGCCTTCCGGTGTTTCGGTGAAAGAGCTTGAAGCTGATTTTAAACCAGTGACAATCGAGACAGAAGATAAGGTCAGCCTAACAGGATATTTCCATGCCCCTGAGAAGGGTATGCCGCTGTTACTGCTGTTTCATGGCAATGCTAATCATCCAGCATGGGTAGCCTTTAGAACGCGCGGTTTGCGCGAGAGGGGCTATGGTGTCCTTCTTGC
This sequence comes from uncultured Pseudobdellovibrionaceae bacterium, assembly GCA_964368875.1. GTDB lineage: Bacteria > Pseudomonadota > Alphaproteobacteria > Micavibrionales > Micavibrionaceae > CAYJDG01. The sequence continues at coordinate 70,396 of CAYJDG010000005.1, read as the reverse complement.
CGAGTACCGCGGATTTTCCAACAGAACAGTCAAGCCATCGGAGTGGGGCCTCTATAAGGACGCAGAGGCATATATAAGGTGGATTGAAGCAAACTATAATAGCCATCCTCTCGTGCTATATGGGGAATCTCTGGGTACCGCTGTGGCAATCGAGATGGCCACACGCCATGACGTGAGTGCGATCATCCTAGAAGTGCCCTTTAAATCGGCTGTGAGCGTGGCACAAAGCGTCTTCCCATTTGTTCCGTGGATTGGATTGATTATGCGCGATCCGTACCGCAGCGATCTTAAAATCGGCAAGGTTAAAGCCCCTGTCCTTTTCCTTTTAGCAGGCGAAGACGAGGTGGTATCCTATGCCTCCGGGCTCGCGTTATACGAACTGGCGAACCAACCTAAGACCAAGATCGTTTATCAAAGGGCTGGGCATACGAATGTCTATGATTTCGATGCCGAGCAGGATGTGATGAAATTTCTGAAGGAAGCCGTAGAAAAATGAAAAATTTGATTTTTGCGCTGATGATGACCGGATTGCTGATGGCCTGTGCAACCGGGCAAACCGCGGCGCAGACCGAGGAATTGACGATTACGGGTAAAGGGCACAAGCCCGCCACCTTTCAAGTTGAAATCGCACGCGATGATCAGTCGCGGGCGCGGGGTCTGATGAACCGGGCGTCGTTACCGGAGCGGAACGGGATGTTGTTCATCTACGATTCGTCCATTTCGACGGCCTTTTGGATGAAGGACACCCTGATTCCCCTCGATATGCTCTTTATTGACGAGAAAGGGCTCATCACCCTCATTCACCCCATGGCCGAACCACAAAGCCGCGCCATCATAAAATCGGGCGGCCCGGTGAAGGCAGGCCTTGAAATTAATGGCGGAATGGCCAAAAAACTGGGCTTGAAAGCAGGCGATACCGTTCATCATCGCGTTTTCGGAAATGAGCTTGCCCGCCCCTAAATTTTTGTGCTACACCATCGACCATTCTAAGGGTTCGGGGCGTAGCGCAGTCCGGTAGCGCATCTGCTTTGGGAGCAGAGGGTCGGGAGTTCAAATCTCTCCGCCCCGACCACTTGGAACTGCCGGGGGCTTCGTCTGCGTGCTGCGCCGCTTTATCCATGAATTTTTGTATTTTGGTTTTAAACAGGCTTATGCATGCCTGTTCGGCGGCGCTTTGTTGTTAGGCATTCTGGCCACGAAATTTTTATGGCCTGCAGACTGCACGCTCGCGCGTTACGATTTTCTCTTTATCTATGCCATCCTCATTCAAGGTGCACTCGTCGCGTGCAAGCTCGAGTCATGGGAAGAAGTCAAGGTTATCTTCCTGTTTCATATCGTCGGCACGGTGATGGAAATTTTTAAAACCTATGCCGGGTCATGGACATATCCAGAAGAGAACCTGATCCGTATTGCCGGGGTGCCTTTATTCTCTGGGTTCATGTATTCCGCAGTCGGCAGTTATATCGCACGGGTCTGGCGTATTTTTGATTTCAAGTTCACGCATTACCCACGGTTCGACCTGACGCTCTTTTTGTGCGCGGGTATCTATATCAATTTTTTCACGCATCATTATGTGCCGGACATGCGCATCGTTTTATTTGCGGCGACCGCCGCATTGTTCTGGCGCACGCAAATATTTTATAAACCGGACCGCACGTATTATCATATGCCGTTACTTATAGGTTGGGTGCTGGTTGCGTTTTTTATCTGGCTCGCTGAGAACGTTGGCACGTTCGGGAATATCTGGCTGTATCCAAGCCAGAAGCAGGGTTGGCACCTCGTGTCATTTGCCAAAATGGGCTCGTGGCTGCTGCTTATGATCATCAGTTTTGTGCTGGTAACACTCGTTCACAAGTCGGCAATTGACAAGGATAAGCCCGAACAGCTAGGTTTATAGGAGAAGGAAGAAAAGACAAAATGTCTCTGATGTGTTGCTGTTAAACCAAATTTGACCGCGCGGCTTGCCGCGCAGGTGTTTCGTTTTACATCACACGCGCTTAAGAGAAATCATGATTATTCCTTTTCCCCAGTCCAGCATTATGCCGACACACACCACTCTCCCACAATCTGTCCTTGAGCTGATCGGCCATACGCCGATGGTGCAGGTCACCAAATTCGACACCGGGCCGTGCCAGCTTTTTCTCAAGCTCGAAAGCCAGAACCCTGGTGGGTCGATCAAGGACCGCATTGCGTTGAGCATGATCGAAGCTGCCGAGCGTGAGGGCAAAATCGGGCCGGGAAGTATTCTTGTTGAAGCGACAGCGGGGAATACAGGGCTTGGCCTGACGCTCGTTGCCTCGCGCAAGGGCTATAAACTGATCCTCGTTATTCCGGACAAAATGTCTCAGGAAAAAATCTTTCATATGAAGGCGATGGGTGCGGAAATCGTGATGACGCGCTCTGACGTCACGCGCGGCCACCCGGACTATTATCAGGACAAGGCACGTAAAATCGCAGAGGAAACTCCGAATGCCTATTTTATCAACCAATTTGAGAACCCTGCCAATCCGTTGACGCATGAGCGCACGACGGGTCCGGAAATCTGGGAGCAGATGGGCCATGATGTGGATGCGATTGTCTGCGGTGTGGGGTCGGGCGGGACGCTGACGGGGCTTGGAAACTATTTCGGGCGGGTTTCACCTAAGACACAGATGGTGCTGGCGGATCCGAAAGGATCGATCCTTGCGCCTCTTGTCGAGCACGGCGTGACGATTGAGCCGGGCAGCTGGCTGGTTGAAGGCATTGGTGAGGATTTCATCCCGGATATTCTCAAGCTCGATCTGGTCAGAAAAGCGTATACGATCACCGATGCCGAGAGCATCGCGATGGCGCGGGATCTGCTAGTCAAAGAGGGTATTCTGTGCGGATCGTCATCAGGTACACTGATCGCAGCAGCGCTCAAGTATTGCCGCGCCCAGACCGAACCGAAGCGCGTGGTATCGTTCGTTTGCGATAGCGGCAATAAATATCTCTCGAAGATTTATAATCCGTACTGGTTGCAGGATCAGGGGTTGAATGACCGTGCCGACAGCAATGATTTGCGCGATCTGATTTCGCGGTCTTATCTGCGCGGCGATGTCATCTGGGTTGGCCCGGAGGAAACCTTGCAGCGCGTCTATGCCAAGATGAAGATGTTTGACGTATCTCAGGTTCCGGTCATGGAGAACGGCAAGCTGGCCGGGATCATCGATGAAACGGATATCCTTCTGGCGGTCGTTGGCAACAAGGCCGGATTCAACATGACGGCAGGCACAGTCATGGTTCAGAAGCTTGTGACGATTGATGTTGCGGCCCCCTTAACCGAGCTGGTGCCAATCTTCGAAAAGGGGCTGGTTGCCATCGTCCTTGAGAAAGGGCAGTTCCTCGGCATCATTACCCCGATCGATTTTCTCAATCACCTCCGCAAACGGACAGGGCATGCATAATCATGGCAGATAAATCCAATATGAATGGCTTCAACACAATCGCCATCCACGCCGGTCAGTATCCTGACCCGACCACGGGTGCGGTCATTACCCCGGTCTACCTGACTTCGACCTATCAACAGGAAGCCCCTGGGGTTCATAAAGGCTATGATTACGGACGCAGCCACAATGCGACGCGTTATGCTTATGAGCGCGCTCTGGCAGCTGTGGAGAACGGGGCAGATGCCTTTGCCTTTGCGTCAGGTCTTGCCGCAGAGGGAGCGGCGCTTGATCTGCTCGAGAAAGATTCTCATATCATCGCAGTTGATGATCTCTACGGCGGCACGTACCGCCTGTTCGAGCGGGTGCGTAAGAAGACGTCCGGGCTGGATGTGACATATGTCGACATGACGAATGCGGAAAATGTCCGCAAAGCCATTCGCCCCAACACGAAGATGATATGGGTAGAAACGCCAAGCAATCCGCTGTTGCGCCTCGTCGATCTGCAAGCTGTGGCAGCGATTGCCAAAGAGCATAAATTTATCAGTGTGGCCGATAACACCTTCGCATCGCCTAAATTGCAGAACCCGCTCAATTTTGGTTTCGATATCGTCCTGCATTCTACGACGAAATATATCAACGGCCATTCCGACATCATCGGCGGCGCGTTAATCACGCGTGACAAGGCAATTGGTGACCAGTTACGCTTTGTTCAGAATGCGTCAGGCGCAATCGCCGGGGCGTTCGATAGCTTTCTCGCGCATCGTGGACTGAAAACTCTGGGCATTCGCGTTGAACGTCAATCGCAAAGCGCCCTTAAAATCGCGCAATGGCTGGAGAGCCATAGTGCAGTTGAAAGCGTAATTTATCCGGGTCTGCCAAGCCATCCGCAGCACGAACTGGCAAAACGCCAGATGAAGGGCGGGTTTGGCGGGATCATCGCGGTTAAACTCAAGGGCGATCTGGATACGGTCGTCAAAAAACTCAAAAAATTGCAGTTCTTCGTTATTGCCGAAAGTCTCGGCGCGGTGGAAAGCCTCGTCGACCACCCGGCGATCATGACGCATGCCTCGATCCCGAAAGATGTGCGTGAAAAGGCGGGTATCACAGACGGCCTGATCAGGCTGTCAGTCGGTATCGAAGATGTTGAAGATCTGCTCGCCGACCTTGGACAAGCCTTAGAGTAGGGGATCAGGATGCGGCGACGTGCGATTTCCTTGAATGAAATGCTGGACCGTTTTCCGGCTGTTTTGCGCGAAGTATCAAACGATCTGGCTTACGAAATATCACTGAAGCCCGGGGGCAAGCCTGCGGCCATTTTGAGACCAGCCTTTGTCGCGGTGGTTGGAACTTCATTGAACGAGATGCAGGCTAAAACCCATTTCAGGCACCTTTTAAAGCAAATGGCCGCGAACGCTCATGAGCCTGTCAGAATTCAGGTTCTGGGCGGGCAACCTGTCGATTTGACGATTATTTAGCCATAATTCACGAAGTCATCTGGAACCTTCCAATAAAATCCGTATAGTCTGCCTGTGAGCAAATCTCAGGAAGATGAATGGAAAGAGTTGGCCGTGAGGGCGCAGGGGGGCGATGCATCCGCCTATCGCGAACTGCTGACTGCGTTGGTGCCATTCCTGAGGAGGGTGCTGGTTCGCGGGCTGTCCCGCCCTGACGACGCCGACGATATCGTTCAGGAAGTTCTCGTTTCCGTCCACAAGGCTCTGGCAACTTACAGTCCGTCGCGGCCTTTCCTGCCCTGGTTGATGGGAATCGTCAATTTCCGTCGCACCGATTATCTGCGCCAGCACTACGCCAGCCGGAAAAACGTCACGGTACCGGTTGAAAGTATCGATCTTGCAGACCATGTAACCAATACAGCCCATGCAGCCGAATATAAGGATGTCGAGAATGCTCTTGGCACCATTCCTGACCGGCAGAGAGAAGTGTTTGAATTGATGAAACTCAAGGGCTACAGCGCTAAAGAAGTCTCGGAGCAGACTGGAATGTCCGTGTCGGCGGTCAAGGTTTCAGTGCACCGCACCATGGAGAAGCTTAAGGAGAAGCTTGGATCATGACCACTGACAAGTCTCTCGATGACTGTATCAATAACCTCTGCACTGAGCTGAAGCCAGTCAAGCGGCAGTGCTGCTATTCGCGCAGCGGTCTGTGGATGCTGATTGCCATTTGCTACACCATGGCTGTCGCGATGATGGTGGGATTTCGTCCGCAACTTCTGGACAAGATGCTGGACCAGACTTTTGTATTTGAAATCGGTCTGGCTCTCGCAACTGGAATGACGGCGACGCTTGCGACGTTCTGGCTGACGTTACCGGACTCTACCCGCTACAATATTTTCCTTGGCGTACCGGCAACGCTCTTTGCCGTGATGTGCTTCTGGATGCTCGACCGCCTGTTCATGGAAGGGCTGGGGCCTTATCCGAAAACATGGTTTACCGGATGCGTGATTGACTGTGCCCTGATGGCAGGACTGCCTGCCGCCATGGCGATCTTCTTTGTTCGCAAAGGGGCATCGGTACGGCCATTTCTGTTGGCCTTTAACGCTGTTCTGGCAGTCTCGGCCTTTGGCTGGATCGGGATTCGCTTTACATGCCCGTATGACTCGGTCGGGAAGGCTTATTTCATCAATTTCATGCCATTTATGCTGATTGGCCTTGGGATTGGCATTTCTGCCAAACGCCTTTTCAGATGGTAGCTTTTCGGGTAGGTTCTCTTAAGTTTTAAGGAAACCCGGCCATGAACGTCAAAATTTACCGCCCCTGCAAATCAACCATGCAATCCGGCCTCGGCAAGACCGAAGCCTGGGTGCTTGAATATGAGCTTGTCTCCGCACGCCGCCCGGAAACCTTGATGGGCTGGACCAGTTCCGAAGATACGCTCAATCAGGTCAAACTGAAATTCGCCACCCTTGATGAAGCGGTTGCGTTTGCGCAGGGTAAGGGGTGGGTCTATACGGTTCTCCCTCTGCATGAGCGCAAAGTCAAACCACGCAACTACGTCGATAATTTTAAATACGTGCCGCCTGAAGAAGAAACAAATCCGATGGCCTCGTGATTTATTATCGTGATTTTTAATCCGGTCCCATAGCTCAACTGGATAGAGCACCTGCCTTCTAAGCAGGATGTTGCAGGTTCGAGTCCTGCTGGGATCGCCAGTTTTAAATTACGCGCGGCGTCCTGAAAGCCGCAGGTTCATTCAGAAAAATCGCTATCATCCGATTTTTCAAATTTTTTATCCTAAAATTTCACTGACCGGATTTGCCTCAACTTGGAGGCATTGTTAATGCTGCGATAAAAATTCGCGTGCTAGCCTTTAGAGCTACATTCTATTCGGTAAAACCTCCCACTGCGTAAAGGATAATCATCATGACCACATACACCATCAATGCCGGTATTGGACAAATCTATATTGATAACTTCAAAGGTGCGGGTGATGTCACTGATGCAACAGGCGCAGCGCTTGTCGATATGCTCAAATTTACCGGCAACGGGATGACGGCAGATAACATGGTGCTGGAAACACGCGGCGATGATCTGCTGATTTATTTTCATGGCGTCAGCAATACCTATGTCACGCTGAGAGATTTCTCTCGTAATTCGCTTGGCAATGATCTTGCTAATCCACTGGTTGGCTTTGCGTTCGGTAACCTTATTTTCAAAGGACAATCGGGCATCGTGCAGGAAGTGGACATTCAGCGCGATGATCTGCCGTTTTATGAAGTTCAGCATAGCAATGCGGTAACCTTTGGCAGCGATACGATCGCTTATCTGAACGGGGTTAGCGGTGTCGTCTCGAATGATACAATCGTTGGCGGCGAGGGTAATGACAGCATCTTTTCTTATGAAGGAAACGATCTCCTGCATGGCGGCTTGGGTAACGATCTGATTGTCGCAGGAAGTGGCGATGATACGCTGACCGGAGATGACGGGGATGATTTCCTCTATGGCGAAGACGGCAACGACACTCTGATAGGCGGGCGTGGTTTCAATCAGCTGATGGGTGGCAACGGCAATGATATCCTCAAAGGCGGAACGGGCGTGGATTATCTATTCGGCGAAGCTGGGAACGATACCGTTGATGGCGGGTCAGGCGATGATCAAGTCGGCGGCCAGGAAGGAAGCGACACCCTGACGGGTAAAGACGGGAATGATCTCTTATTTGGCGGTAGCGGCAACGACAAACTCTATGGCGGGAATGGCAACGATGAGCTTCAGGGTAATGAGGATGTCGACACTCTCAAAGGAGAGGCAGGGCAGGACATTCTGTTCGGAGGTCTTGGCGACGACACGCTTGATGGCGGAGCCGACAACGATCAACTGCTCGGCGATGAGGGCAAGGATAAGCTCTACGGCGGAGATGGTGATGATTATGCGTGGGGCGGAGCAGGTGATGATTACGTTTCAGGAATGAACGGCAATGACTGGCTCGAAGGTAACGACGGCAATGATAAGCTCTATGGCGGTGAGGGTGACGATGTCCTGATCGGCAGCGCCGGAAATGACTCCGTGAACGGTGACAATGGCAATGACCAACTGGTCGGTGAGATCGGCAACGATACCATGTATGGCGGAGCCGGAGACGATATCCTCTGGGGCGGCACAGATACTGATAATCTCTTTGGCAATGAAGGAAATGACTATCTGCTTCTTCAGGCCGGAAATGGCAAGGCGACAGGCGGCGCAGGTGAAGACGTCTTTGTGTTTGAGCAGGAATGGCGAGACAGTCTGGGCCAGCACAGCGTTGCCGACTTTGAGATCGGCGTTGATCAGATCCTGTTTGATTTCGCCGGAGACAGCGATCCGATCCTTGATGGTGTCTTTAACGAGTGGTTTGCGGCCCATGTCACCCAATCTGGGGCCAATACCAAGATCACCGACGATTCCGGGGCTCTGGTGGTCCTGACAGGGGTCAACAGTGCGTTGCTGACAGCAGATGATTTCGCCTGGTCGAGTGACTCGACAGTATTATAGAAACACTAAACACAAAAAAAGGTCCGGAGACCTTTTGGGTGCTCCGGACAAACGGCGGTAATAGAGGGTGTGTACATTCTTTATAGCCAAACTCGACGGTAACTGCAACAGAAAAATTTCGTCTTTTGATGAAAAAGATGTTCAATTTCGGAACGATTAAAAATAAAACTAGGTCAAGAACCTATAAGACCATACACTTAATAGGTCGTTAAACTATCAACTATTAAGTTAATACTTAAAGTATTCTTAAATGTAGTGAGTATTGCTTCCAAATACAGTGAAGTACTATTCAATCTATTGCTAAACTTTAGAGATCGTTCCGAAAACGGATACTGTCAAAGACACAAATTGGTCACAATCTTCACTCAATACCTTTAACAATCGGTGAATTTAATTCTTCACGACCCCATTCACTCCAAGACCCATCATAGACTGAAACATTTTCATAATTTTGGTCGAATAATGCGAGAGCAACAACGCAGGCTGTAACTCCGCTTCCACAAGTCGTGACGATATGGGACGCGGGTTGCAGATTCAGATCTGCGAGTCGGGATTTAACCCGGCTGGGGGCGATCATACCGCGCGTGTGCGCATCAATCAGACTTCCTGCGGGTACGCTCAGGGCACCGGGCATATGGCCTGCCTGCAGGCCGGGGCGCGGCTCAGGGGACAAACCTGCAAAACGCTCCGGCGGCCGTGCATCCAGAATAGCAGCGCGCTTGTCTGTCACGATATCTTTCATCTGTGCATAGGTGGTGACAAGTTCTGGTCGCAGTGTTGCGGTAAACACTTGCGGCTCAGGCGTATCGGGCGCGCCATGGGTGAGGTCAAATCCCGCAGCGGTCCATGCCGGAAGCCCACCATCAAGTACACGCACGCGGTCATGACCAAAAACACGGAACATCCACCACGCACGAGCGGCGGCCATTGCTATACCGCTTTGATCATAAGCTATAACCAGATGATCGTTGCTAATGCCGAGAGCACCCACCGCAGCCGCGAAATCTTCGGCGCTTGGCAACATATGGGGCAGGGGATTCTCAGGATCGGCGATTGCGTCGATATCAAAGAACTGCGCGCGATCAATCCGCATATTTGCAAATACTGCGTCCGGCGAATGTCCGGCGGCACCAATCGCGTAACTGGCATCGAGTAAGGCGACTTTGCCAGTCTGAGTTTCCAGCAATTGATGAAGTTCGGCGGGCGAGATAAGGGCTGATGTCATGAGGGCCTCCTAGGCAGAGCGATTATAGATGGAGCCTAAGGTTTATAAAGGGCATTCCATTATTATGTTATAAGATAACATAAAGCGCTTGCCTTTCCTAATCGCTCAGGTTTATTGATTCCATGGCTTTGCGCACCACCTCTTTGCAATTTCTGATTTTAGCACTTGTTTTGGTGCAGCTCGCTGTTGCCCAGCACGCGACGATTCATCCTGATCATACTGTGCATCATGATCGTTGCACATTATGCCTGACCGCACAGGATACTGCGCAAGGAATTCTGACTGCCCACGTGGACGCAGTTTTTGTTGCAACTGTCATCCCTGCGAGTCTTCCCTCTATTTCTCTGCCATCCCTCTTAACAGCGGCTGTCGTTTACGCAGCCCGCGGCCCGCCTCTCTTTCCTGTCTGATCATTTTCTAAGCTCGATCCGAACAAACAGGAAAGAAAGGAAATTTCCGATGTCACGCACCCTTATGGGAGCAGCCGCTGTGGTTGCTCTGCTCAATTTCTCTGCTCCGGCTTTCGCGGCAGACCCATCTTCATCTGAACTCGAGGCGCTGAAGGCGGATATGGCCCGCATGCAACAGCGCATCAATCAACTTGAACAGCAGGCTGCAGCAGCTGCAACGCCTGCGGTCCCGCAGCCCTCTAATCCTCAAACCAATAACAATGCCTTCAATCCAGCTATCAGCGCGGTTCTAAACGGGCATTACGGTCATTTCAGCAGCGATGCTCCGGAGATCGCAGGGTTTGCCCTTGGCGAAGAAAGTGGCCGCACCGGGGAGGGGTTGGGGATCGACGAGGCGGAGATTAATTTCTCGGCAAATGTCGATGATAAGTTCTTCGGCAGCATCACCGCAGCCCTTGCGCAGGAAGATGGCGAGACAGAAGTGGAATTGGAAGAGGCCTATATCCGAACACTTGGTCTGCCATATGGTCTCGGCATCAAGGCAGGCAGGTTTCTGGCCCCGGTTGGTTATATGAATGGCAATCATCAGCATGCTGATGACTTTGCCGACCGACCTTTGCCAAACCGGGTATTCCTGAACAACAGTTATAAAGATGACGGCATTCTGGCTTCACTGATTTTGCCAACAGACTTATATGCAGAAATAGGTGGTGGCGCGTTCAGCGGAAATGATTTTCCCGGTGGAGGATCGGATGGCAATGATCCCGGCGCGTGGCTCGCCTATGGCAAGATTGGCGGCGATATTGGTGACAATATCAGCTGGCTGGCAGGGCTTTCGACGCTGCAATCCAGCCCCGGCGAGCGCAGCAGCAACGAGGATGGACTGCTGTTTCAAGGCGACAGCGATCTTTATACAGCATCATTGCGCACGACCTGGGCCCCGACCGGTAATGCAAAAGAACAGGAAGTCAGTTTGCAGGGGGAATATTTCTGGCGGCCTGAGGATGGTACATATGAAGATCTCAATGCCGGAACCGGTACCGTCGCGTATGACGACTCGCAAAGTGGCTGGTATCTCCAGAGCGTCTATAAATTCGATCCGCAGTGGCGGGTCGGCGCGCGCTATAGCCAGCTTGCCGCGGGAGATGTCCCAGCAGGGCTTGCGGGGAGCGCCCTTGATGATGGTGGGCACAACCCATGGAACGCCGCGCTGATGGCCGACTGGACTAACAGCGAATTCAGTCGCGTTAGGCTGCAGTACGGGTATGAGGAGGCGAATGAGTCGTCCTCGGACAATCAGGTGCTGCTTCAATACATCATGAGCATTGGTGCTCACCCAGCTCATAGTTTTTAAAAAGGACCATCTAAAATGAAAAAACTTATACTTCTTTCTGCGACGTTGTTCCTGATCCCGAGCGGCGCTCAGGCGGGTATCAATGTTTTTGCCTGCGAACCCGAATGGGGCGCGCTTGCAAGGGAACTCGGTGGTGAACACGTTATGGTGACGTCTGCCACCAGTGGCACCGAAGATCCGCACCATGTCAGGGCCAAGCCAAGTCTGCTGGCTGCGATGCGTAAAGCCGACCTCGTCGTCTGCACGGGGGCAGGGCTCGAAGCAGGCTGGCTGCCAGTGCTGATGCAGCAGGCAGCAGGGGCGGGTGTTCAGCCGGGGTCTGCGGGCTATGTCATGGCCTCGTCCGCCGTCAGACTGACCGGCGCTCCGGCCAAAGTCGACCGCGCGATGGGTGACGTTCATCCAGAAGGCAATCCACATATCCAGACTGACCCAAGGAATGTTCTTGCAGTGGCGAAATTGCTGGCCGAAAGGCTGGGTAAAGTCGACCCGGGAAATGCCGCAATCTATCAGAAAAATTTGGAGAGTTTCTCGCAAACATGGTCGGCGCAAATTCAGAGCTGGGCCTCTGCGGCGCAGTCACTGCGCGGTTTGCAGGTTGTGGTCTATCACGATGAGTGGGCGTATCTGAATCAGTGGCTCGGTCTGCAAGAAGTAGCGACACTTGAAGCCAAGCCCGGGGTGCCACCGACTCCAACCCATCTTCAGCAGGTTCTTGCCGCAGCTCAGGCTGCTCAGGTTAAAGTCATTCTGCTGTCGCCATTCGAAAACGACGATGCCGCAGAGTGGTTATCTGAAAAAACCGGCGCCAAGCTTGTACGGTTGCCATTTACTGTTGGTGGCATGAAAGGGGCCGATAGTCTGCAGGTGGTTTTTCAGCAAACTATTGATACCCTCAAGGCAGCCGCCCGATGAGCATATCTTTAATCGATGGATTGCCGGGGCTGATTGCCCCGGCACTGGTTGCAGGATTGCTGGTGGCTTCCACGCACGTCCCGCTTGGGCGCGAAGTTCTACGCCGGGGCATCATCTTCCTTGATCTGGCTGTTGCACAGATAGCTGGTCTGGGTGTTGTCGCGGCGTCGGTCTTTTTCGGGTGGGACGGTCTTGGCGCGCAATGCGTCGCGTTCTTGTGCGCGCTCGTAGCGGCGGTATTGTTCTCAGCCCTTGAGCGTAAAGGCCAGATGCTGCAGGAAGCCTATATTGGCTGCGCCTTCGTGGTTTCAGCCTCGCTCGCCATTCTTATTTTTGCAGGTGACCCGCATGGCGGCGAGGAAATCAGCGATCTGATGGCCGGGCAGATTCTGTGGGTGAGCTGGCGTGATATTTTGCTGATGGCATGCATCTATATCCCGGTGCTTGGCATCATGAAATTAAACCCTGGTTTTGCGCAGAAATACTTTTACCTCTTGTTCGCTGCCTGCATCACGTTGTCAGTTCAGATGGTCGGTGTTTATCTCGTCTTTGCATCGCTAATTTTGCCAGCACTGGTATCGAGGGCCCGGTCAATCTGGTATGGCTATGGCATGGCAGGATTTGCCGTGACGGGCGGACTGATTTTGTCGGTATTAAGTGATTTGCCCTCAGGACCGCTGTTAGTCTGCATGTACGCAGGTGTTGCAATGCTGATGAGCCTCATGCTTAGGACGACGTCAGGTAAGGCAGGATAACGTCCGACCAATCGGTGATTTCGCCTGTATCAAGCGGTAGCCCGATATAATGCAGCATCCAGCCGCTCTCAAAATAAGCGAGGCGGGCGAAAACATAGGCGTTGCTGGTTTTATCGCTTTGATCGACTTTGACGAGCAACTGAGTGAGATCGGTCTTGCCATCGGCGATACGAATGGTCGGATTACGAATATCGCAAAGTTTGTGGTCCGTCTTCATATCGATAAAGAAAACGAGATCGACGATGTTTTCAGGCAGCTTGGCAAGCTCGACCGAAATGAATTCATCATCGCCGCCGCCATCGCCGGTGATTTCATCACCGCTGTGGTAGACCGCGCCGGATTCATCAATCGCACGGGAAGCTTCGCTGCTGACGTCAGCCACGCACTCGCCATTATTATCGAACATGATACAGGTCAGATCGACGTCGACCTGATTGTCGATGCCCCCTGCGCGTAAGTCCCAGCTGACCCCGCAAATCACACGTTGGCGGCCCTCCGCGGTATAACCGAGCCTGACGATCTCGCCTTTTTTAGGTGTGGGCGCCAGATTGGCTTTGATCTTTTTCTCGGTGGCGAGCGCCGGAAGAAAGTCTATGAGGAACTCTTCCCAATTAGGAATATCGTTACCATCGACGAACTTATTGAGCTTTACAATCTTCCAGCCGCCTACCTGACGCTCAAGGCGCACAAAGATATGGGCTTTCGACTCGGCACCATCAAGCGATGCCAGATCGCTCTGCAGAATTTGTAAATTCTGCGCAGCTTTGACGATGCGGATCATCGGATTGACGATGTTGCCGAAATTGTGGTGACTGCTGATCTCGGTGATCATGAAAATATAATGGATGCTGCGAGGGATACTGAAGAGGTCGATGGTGACGCGTTCATCGTCGCCGCTTTCAGCTCCGCTGCCATCATCACCGCTGTGATAGATGCTGCCCGTATCATCGGTGGTGATGCCGTCTTTGCCCGAGATCGAGTCAACGAAGCGTCCGTATTCATCAAACAGGACATAGCGCAGATCAAGGTCGGCTGTGCTAGACCCACCCGCCGTCGCGTCCTCAGGATCCCAGCGTAGGCCGCAATGGATTTTACGACATTCGGTATAGGTGAGGACCTTACCGTCTTGCGAGCTTAAATTGGACATAATGTTCTGACTCTCCTGAATGACGCATATTTTTATCACGAAGGAGGTTTATTAAAAAGGAGGTAGCGGGAGATAAGGACTCTGCGCTGAGAAAGTGGCTCCCTGAGTAGGATTCGAACCTACGACCGATCGATTAACAGTCGATTGCTCTACCGCTGAGCTATCAGGGAATACTTGGACCCTTATGGGCAGCGTTTTTTTATGGGGAATACCCCTAAAAGTCAACAGTCTTTCCCTTACTCTTATACCCAAGTAACAACCAAACCGCCAAATCTGACTGCCGCAGGCTGGATCTAGGAGGTTGTAGCGCGACTTTTTCTTATACCTTTTAGGAGTCCATAAACCCCTATCAGCATAACGATCAGCAGGATTAGCCCCATAAAGTATGAGCTGGCATCCCATGAAGCCTTGTCAGAATAGGCGTAAATCGGGATGACGATGCCGCCATGGATGATGCCCGTGAGCGACATCTGAAATTGCTCCAGTTTGGTTTTCAGTAGGTGCTGCAGCCCCCTTAAAAGGAAGCCGTAGAGGATTGAGAGCCACAGGCTGCATAAGAGCATAAAACAGGAAACCGAGAGTAATGCCTCGGTTGGCAGAGATCTGTCGATCACTACTTGAGCGGGATTATCCGGGTTCACGAAAACCTTGAAGCTCTCAGGTCTGATGCCTGCCATTTCAAGAATTTCTAATCTTCTATTGCGAGTGGAGGAGCCAATATCATTAATGAAGTTTTCAAATCCCACACGGTTGCCGATGAATTCCTTGCCATCATAGACATACGTATAGTCAGCGATGATAAAACTCGACCGATCAGAAATACCTCTGGGAGTCATGGTCCCCGTCGTCGTTTCTATGCTCCATGATTTCAGAGTCGCCGGAGTTTCAACCCAGTCCCTAGAGATCGCGGAGGCATGGATTGTCGTAAATACCTGCCAGCCACACCACAGCCCCATGCCGCAAAACATGAGGAGGAATAGGAGCGCAACGATTCCGGAAAGGTTAAAGCTCTGAGGGAAAAGTTTATTCATGGATGATCCATTCACTTCCCTCTGGTAATTTTCCCCCGGAGGTACGAGCCGGGATCGACCGCGCCCAGTGGGCGCTTACTTTCAAAAAGAAGGTTCGTTCCTTGAAGTATTTCAGAAAAACCCTTGGAGGCACGAGCCGGGATCGAACCGGCGTACGAGCTTTTGCAGAGCTCTGCCTAACCACTCGGCCATCGCGCCATCAAAGGAAAAAGGGGTTTAGCACCTTTTTTTCAGGAAAGCCAGAGGTTAGGGTAGGGTATATTCACGTGAGGATTCCCCGGCCATGAACGCAGAAAGATACCCGTATTCCAGTGCAAGCCGCCCAATTGCTTACCTTAAATACGGGCTGTGGTTCATTCTTGTTTATATTGTCGCCATCGTCGCGATTGCTGCGGTTTCGCTGATCTTTAAGATTTCCGTTCCGGCGTTTGTTTCGGTCATCATGACGATGATTGGCGGTACGGTTATCGGGCAGAAGTTTTATAAGGATCAGGGCAGGGTGCCAGAAAAGTCTGAAAAAAGGCGTCTTGCGTTGGCTGGGGTCGCGGGCGGACTGGTTGTGTCCATTTTGCCGTTGCTGATCCTGATCGCTTATGACGATCCATCGCTAGAACCTATCAAAGGGATGTTACAGATCCCGGCCGGGATCGCTATTATGACAGCTGCGGTCCTATTCACCCTTGGAATCACCTATCTGATGATCGGTCTGGGTATCAAGCAGGGCGTGGAAATCCAGAAGAGAGCTGAGGCGAAAAGCGGCTGATATTTCCAGAATACCATTCGCTTACGCAAAAAAAGCGGTGCAGGCCCTTGAACTTCCTGCTAAAAAAGCAATGTCTTCACCAGAGAGTCCGCCCGCAATGTCTTCACCACACACGTCTTCCCCGAATTTCGAGCAAGCTCGCCTTGCGATGGTTAATTCGCAGCTCAATACATCCGGTGTCGTCAGTGACGCCGTTTTGGCTGCCTACCGTAACGTCCCGCGCGAAATGTTTGTTCCAGTCGATCGTAAGAGCGTCTGCTATCTCGATGACGACGTGATCTTTGCCGATGGACGCTTTCTGCTTGAGCCACTTGTCCACGCCCTGATGGTTGAAAAAGCTGCCATCACGCAAAAGGACAAAGTTCTCGATATCGGCGGCTATACAGGCTACTCCGCTGCCATTCTCAGCCGCCTGGCGCAATATGTCGTCGCCGTTGAGAGTGACGCCAAAGCACTCGAATTTGCCCGTCACGCCTGGGCCGAGGCAGGGGTTTCACAAACTGCTGTTGTGCCAGTCTGCGCGCTTCTGCCAGAGGGCTGCGCCGCTTACGGCTTATATGACGTTATCCTGATCAACGGGGCTGTGTCCCATGTGCCGCAGATGATTCAGGATCAGCTTGCGCCGCAAGGCCGCCTGCTCTGCGTCGAGAAAAATTCCGCGTCCGCGACCGGACAAATTCGTCTTTACACCAAGCAGGGTGGCCAGCTGAACAGCGTCGCCATCGCAGGCGCATCTGTGCCGTATCTGCCTGGATTTGAACCTGTTCCAGCTTTTAAGTTTTGAGAGATACGATGAAAAAATCAGTACTGACTTTGTTGACTGCAGCTCTCCTCAGCAGCGTGTCCATACCTGCTCTCGCGCAGGAAGAGCCGATGATGACCGCCGATCAGATGCGGGCGCAGGCTACTAAAGCCATGAAGGACTTGCTGCCGCAGGACCGCACCAACACTATCTTCATCAAAGCCTTGATGGATACCTACGAAAACAATCCGACACTAAAAGCAGCCCGCGCCGAAACGCGCGCCGTTTTCGAGCGTCTGCCGCAGGCCGAAGCCGGCTGGCGCCCGACGGTGACAGCGAATGCAAACGTCACCGGGAATTCAACCTCAGTTGATGTCAAAACGACAGGTTTTGCTGCAGGCGGTGATGATACGTATCTGTCGCGCTCAGCCTCACTCAATCTAGAGCAGCCGCTCTATCGCGGTGGCCGCACGATTGCAGATACCGAAACCGCCCGCAACGTGATCCGCGCACAAATCGCCGCACTCGAGCAAGTCGAGCAGCAGGTTTTATTGCAGGCTGTCACGGCCTATCTTGATGTGCTGCAAAACGAGGCCCTGCTGAAGCTTGCAACCAACAACCGCAGCGTCATTGGCCGCCAGTTTGATGCAACCAAGAAACGTTACGATGTCGGCGAACTGACGCGCACCGATGTCGCGCAGGCCGAAGCCCGTCAGGCGCGTGCTGATTCCGATATCATCTCAGCGCAGGCAGACTTACGTTCCAGCCGCGCTGAATTCGAGCGCGTAATTGGCTATCCGCCTGAAAAACTCGGCTTCCCGATGACAGTGCTGGATGTGCCGCAGACGCTTGAAAGCGCAACGGCCTATGCAGAAGAGTGGAACCCTAGCGTTCGTGCGGCCCAATACAGCCAGCGTGCTGCGTCCAGCGACGTCAGCAGCCAGTACGGCAATCTTCTGCCGCAGGTTGCTTTAAGCGGTGATCTGACCAAAGCCTATGAGCCATCATCGACAGTTGACGAAAGCGAAGGCGCGGCGATTGGCGTGGTCGCAAGTTTCCCGCTCTACGAAGCCGGGGCGACACGTTCCCGCGTCCGTCAGGCGAAAAAGACGGCCATGCAGCGCATGGACCAGATCAGTGAGGCCAAGCGTCTCGCCCGTCAGCAAACCATAACGGCCTGGGAATCCCTTCAGGCGGCCCATGGCCAAGTGACCTCGCGCCTGTCTCAGGTTGAAGCGTCCGAAGTCGCCCGCTTCGGTGTCAAACAGGAAGCCGATCTCGGTGCCCGGACTATTCTGGATACACTGGATGCGGACCAGGAAGTTCTCGACGGGCAGGTAGCTCTGGTTATCGCGACCCGCAATGAAGTCGTGGCAACCTATAGCCTGGCCTCCGCCCTTGGCGTCCTGACCCCGAAAACCCTCGGTTTCGGCGACAAAGTTCCGGACTATAACCGCGAGGTTGAAGAGGTTCGCGGTAACCTGTTTGGAACAGGTGTGGATAGTCGGTAGGCTTGAGTTAAATCCTGCTTTGACAAAGGGTTAGCAATAAGGCACCCTGTTCGGGTTATAATTTCTTAAGGAAACTTCCGCATGACCGGGAAACCGTCTGAACAAGAGCCTTCGATCGAGGAGATTCTGGCCTCGATCCGCCAGATCATTTCTGATGACGATGACTCCGCCAAGCCTGCGGAAGTCGAGCAGCCTAAAGAAGAAAAATTCGAAATCCCGCTCGCCGAACCTGAGCCGGAAAAAGTCGAAGCACGTCCTTCGTTCTCTGATGTCCTTGATCTCACCAACGAGATTCCTGCCGAAGAAAAAGTCATCAAGTACGAAGAAGAGAAATACTCGATCCCGGTCGCCGAACCGCCGCCGCGTAAAAAGAATATCGACATCGACTTCCGCGATCAGGACAACGACGATGATTTCGCGTTTTCGCCGCGCTCTGATGACGATGCCCTGTTCAGCCGTCCGGCTGCTGATGCCACCACCGATGCGTTCTCGCGTCTGGTAGGCAACATGCCGATTGACCGCGAACCAAGCCGCTCGGGCCATGGTGTCACGCTTGAAGACATCACCCGTGATTTGCTGCGCCCAATGCTGCGTCAGTGGATCGACGACAATGTGCCACGCCTCGTGGAACGCCTCGTCGAAAAAGAGCTGGAAAAGCTTGCCCGCAAGGCCCGGGACTAGTAAAAACCCTAGAGATTTAGGATTTTTTGGCCTCCCTGAATAAAAGGAAGACGCTTTATGCTGGATAAACATTTTCAACCGCAGCAACTCGAGCAGCACCACTACCGCAAGTGGGAAGCCTCTGGCCTGTTCAATGCGCACCCTGAAAGCCCCAAAGATCCTTACACGATCATGATCCCGCCGCCCAACGTCACGGGCAGCCTGCATATCGGCCACGCGTTTAACATGACGCTGCAAGATATCCTGATCCGCTATCACCGCATGAAAGGTGCAGACGCGCTGTGGCAACCGGGCACCGATCACGCGGGGATCGCCACACAGATGGTCGTCGAGCGCCAGCTGGCAGAGCAGGGGATCAAACGCAAGGATCTGGGCCGCGATAAATTTATTGAAAAAGTCTGGGAGTGGAAGGGTGTCTCCGGTAACACCATCACCTCGCAGCTGCGCCGTCTGGGTTCGACCTTCGACTGGTCGCGCGAACGTTTCACGATGGATGAAGGCCTGAACAAAGCCGTTCGCCGCGTCTTCGTCCAGCTGCACAAGGAAGGCCTGATCTATAAGGCCAAGCGTCTCGTCAACTGGGACCCGAAGATGCACACGGCTGTGTCGGATCTTGAAGTCGAGAACGTCGAAGTCAAAGGCCATATCTGGTATATCCGCTATCCGATCGAAGGCTCGACCGAGCAGTTCATCACCATCGCCACGACGCGCCCTGAAACGATGCTGGGTGATACGGCGATTGTCGTGAACCCGGAAGACGAGCGTTACAAGGATTTGATCGGCAAGTTTGCCGTGCTGCCAATCGTTGGCCGTCTGCTGAAAATCATTCCGGATGCTTACGTCGATAAAGATTACGCGACCGGCGCAATGAAAGTTACGCCTGCGCATGATTTCAATGACTTTGAACTCGGTAAGCGTCATGGCCTCGAGGTCATCAACATCCTCGATCAGGATGCGCGCATCAACGAGAACGGGCCGAAAGAATATCGCGGCCTTGACCGGTTCGAAGCCCGCAAAAAAATCCTCGCCGAACTCGAAGAGCAGGACCTGCTCGTCAAAGTCGAGCCGCACACGCATGCCGTGCCGCATGACGAAAAATCCAAGCAGACCATTCTTGAGCCGTGGCTGACTGATCAATGGTATTGCGATGCGCCGACGCTCGCCAAGCCTGCGCTCGAAGCCGTCAAATCGGGCAAGACCGAGTTCGTGCCGAAAAGCTGGGAGAATACTTACTACCACTGGATGGAAAACATTCAGCCGTGGTGTATTTCGCGCCAGCTGTGGTGGGGGCATCAGATCCCGGCATGGTACGGACCAGAAGGCGATGTCTTCGTTGCCGAAACCGAAGAAGAAGCCTACGCCGAAGCTGAGAAAAAATATGCTGGCCGCGTTGAGCTTAAGCGCGATGAAGACGTGCTCGATACGTGGTTCTCGTCTGCGCTGTGGCCGTTCTCGACACTCGGCTGGCCGGACAAGACACCTGAGCTGGATAAATATTATCCGGGCAACGCGCTCGTCACCGGCTTTGATATCATCTTCTTCTGGGTTGCACGGATGATGATGATGGGCATTCACTTCATGAAGGATGTCCCGTTCAAGACGGTGTATATCCACGCCCTGGTCCGCGATGCCAAGGGCCAGAAAATGTCGAAAACCAAGGGCAATGTGATCGATCCGCTCGTCCTGATCGACAAGTTCGGGGCCGATGCGCTGCGCTTTACGATGGCGGCACTTGCGGCGCAGGGGCGGGATATTCGCCTCTCGGAAGACCGCGTCGAAGGCTATCGCAATTTTGCGACCAAGCTGTGGAACGCGTCACGCTATTGCGAAATGAACGGCTGTAACCCACCGAGCGATTTCGATCCGAGCAAGGTTGAGAACACGATCAACCGCTGGATCATCGGCGCTGTGCTGGAAGCCAAACGCGATATCGAGAAGGGTCTCGATATTTATAAATTCAACGATGCGTCAGCCGCGATCTATCAATTTATCTGGGGCACGTTCTGTGACTGGTATCTGGAATTCACCAAGCCGATGCTGGGTGAGGCCAACAAAGACGACGCGCTGAAACAGGAAACCCGCGACACGACCGGGTGGGTGCTCGACCAGATTCTCCATCTGCTCAACCCGTTCATGCCGTATATCACGGAAGAGCTGTATGAGAGCATGGCGGTGCGTCCGAAAGACGCGCTGCTGATGGGGCAGAAATGGCCTGAATATGCGCCGATTTTGTGGAACGAACAGGCCGATAAAGAAGTCGGCAAGGTTATCCGCATCATCACGGAAATCCGCAGCGTCCGGCAGGATATGAACGTCCCCGCCGCCGCGATGATCCGCCTGATGGTCAAGGATGCGAATGCCGACACAGCCAAGATGATGGAGTATTACGGCGAGATTATCCGCCGCATGGCCCGCATCGAAAGCATCGAGATGGTCACGGCTGCGCCGAAAGGCTCTCTGCAAACTGTTCTTGATGAAGCGACGCTGATTATGCCGATTGCCGAGATCATCGATCTCGATAAAGAGCGCGCGCGCCTGAAGAAAGAAGTTGAAAAACTGACCGCCGAGATCGCCAAGATCGACGTCAAACTCGGCGACCAGAAATTCGTCAGCAATGCGCCGGAAGAAATCATCGCCGAGCAGAAATCACGCCGCACGAATTTCGAGGCGACGTTGAGTAAGCTTTCACAGGCGTTGAAGCAGTTGGAAGCGGCGTAAGTCTTTTTACGCAAGGCACGCAACGACTCTTAGTCTGCATCATCTTCCGCGACGTCGCGGGATGACGATGAAGCATGACAGGCAGTGCTTATTTGTCTTTGATCAAATCCATATTCCGGATGAGCTTCAGAAATTCACGGTGTTGAAGAAGCGCGCGCTTGAACTCCTTGGCCGCGCGGCTTGTCATGCCATGGGTGGTGGAGTTGGTGGAGGAGGCGAGTTTGCCCTCAGCAGTGCGCGGGCCCGTGGATTTCAGCCATGGCTTGTTCTGTTTCATCCATTCGGACTGGCGGGCGCGCTGTTCGGGAGTCCACTGCTTCATTTCAGCTCCTCCATATTAGTTCGTTTATTAGTTCGTTTTTCATTTTTTTCAGCAGCAATTTTTCTAAGTGCTTGAAATGTATCCTGAAAGAGTTTTTGAGCGAGGAAGGCCTGCTGAAACGAGCGGAGCGGGTCATATCTGTCGCCGCTTGCGTCATGGAGCAGCCATAGAAAGCTCTTATCAAGCAAATGCGCCTGCGCTCCCAGTTTGCCCTCGAGCGTCTCAGGGGTGATATCTGTCAGCGTTGCCTTGAGTTCTTCAGTGATAGCTTCAAAGGCGATTTCCTTTTCAAAGCGACGGTTCAGGTTGTAGAGCACGCGAGCGGCGTGATGATCGTAATAGGCTTTGTCGAGACGGGCGGTTTCGGCAGCAACAAAGGCTGTCGCTTCCGCCACGATAGTGGGGAGGTCTTTGGTCATGATGATGTCCTTGGAAAAGACGGATTTGTGAGGATTATTCTTAATAAATAGGGTAAAATACCTAAAATGTCAAGTTATTTGTACATACGGGTAAAAAAAGGGCTCCAAGTTGCCTTGGAGCCCTGAGTCTTACCTCATCAGGAGTAAACCTGTAGTTCTGTGTCTCTATTTCTTGCCGTCTTTTTCTTCGTCGCGGCCAGCGGTCTGTACGCCGGTCGAGAGGAAGGACCCGAAGCGTTTTTCGAACTTCGAGAGCTGGCCTTTTTCGAGAATCTTGGTCGCGCCGCCTTTCCACGCAGGGTGGGAGAGGCTGTCGATGTCGAGCTTCATGACATCGCCTTCTTTGCCCCAGGTGGAGCGGGTCGTGTATTCGGTGCCATCGGTCATGACGACTTTAATGTCGTGATAATCGGGATGCGTGTTCGCTTTCATAATTAAACCTTTTTAGTATCCTGAGAGAGTGTCGAGACAGCCTTATAGCAGTCTCGTTTTGTGTAAAGCAATATAATCTTTAAGGAAAATTTTTGCCTTATAGATCATATAGTTAGAAGCCGTTTTTCATTTCCATAGCCAATTACAGGTTATGGATTCTTGCGCCGATTCAGGCCGCTTTGCTGGACGCTGCGCCTTGAGCGAGCGACTTACCAACAGAACGTAAATCGGTAAAGGCTTCGGTCAAGCGGTCGACGATCCCTTTTTCGCCCACACGGAGCCACGCGCGAGGATCGTATTCTTTCTTGTACGGTTTGCCGCTGTCCGGGTCGATCTGGTTGAGGAAGGCCTTGGCATTGGCCGTGACATACGCACCAACCGACTGCGCAAACGCAAACTGCGTGTCCGTATCGATGTTCATTTTGAAAACGCCGTAGTCGAGCGTTTCGGTGATCTGGTTTTTATCCGAACCCGATCCGCCATGGAAGACGAGGTCGAGAGGATTGGTGCCAGTCTCATGCGTCTTCTCAACGAGCGCCTGAGAATTTTTCAGGATGTCAGGGCGCAGTTGAACGTTGCCCGGTGAATAGACGCCGTGCACGTTACCGAACGAGGCCGCGACCGAGAAGTGACCAAGCGGAGTCAGCAGGTCATAGGCCTTGAGCACGTCTTCAGGCTGGGTGTAGAGGCGCGAGTTGTCGATGTCGTCAGAGCCGACGCCGTCTTCTTCGCCGCCCGTGCAGCCGAGTTCGATTTCGATGCTCATATCGATTTTCGCCATACGTTTCAGCAGGCGCGCGCATTCGTGGATGTTTTCTTCGAGTGACTCTTCCGAGAGATCAATCATGTGCGACGTGAAGAGAGGCTTGCCGTTTTTCTTATAGAACTCTTCGCCATGCGTAAGCATTGCTTCGACCCATGGAATCAGCTTCTTATTGGCATGATCGGTGTGGAGGACAACGCAGACGCCGTAGTGTTCGGCGAGCAGGTGTACATGCTGGGCCGCAGAGACGGCACCCAGAACTTTTGCCTGAAATCCATCTTGCATGCCTTTACCGGCATAAAATTCCGCGCCGCCATTCGAGAGCTGGATGATGACATCCGATTTGTTTTTTGCTGCGGCTTCGAGCACCGCGTTGATCGTGCTGGTGCCGATCACGTTGATCGCGGGCAGGGCGTAGCGGCCATCCTTACAGGCTTTCACAAGTGCGAGATAATCCTTGCCAGTCACAACGCCGGGTTTCAAAGCAGTCATTCTAAAGTATCCTTACGGGTTCAGGTCAAAAACGAACGCCAGCATAAGGTTTGCTGGCGTTGGGGGCAAATCAAAAGACTGCGTCTTTATTTGATGCTGGCAGTGGTCGGAACCGAAGCCGGAGCAGCGGTAATAACAGGGGTACCGCGCGCTGCATCGAAATCATGGCGTGCATCTACCTTGTCGGCGCGGAGGCTTCTCAGCGCGGCAAGGGTGGTTGGGTCGATCTCAAGTATAAAGCTAGGCATCTACTTCAGTTCTCTTTATAAGGCCACTTTCTAACAGACCATCCAGCGCCCGCGAATTCGTAGTCAGCGGCGCATCATAGGATCTAGCAAACAATTCCTGCCGGGTCCCGGTTCCCAAATCGGCCATGGTTACCAGAAGTTTGGCATCGCGAAGGCACGGTTTGCGGTCTTGGAACATATTTATAAGCGCTTCTAAGAAATCTTTCAACTTTTTATGCGAATTATCGAAGTAATCTAGGGCTAAACCCAAGTTTTTCTTTGAATATCCGTAAGTTACGATGTGGAAAACCCTGCCGTCAGCCTCGCCAGCTTCGCGGCGGATACAGCCATGGTCGCGCAGCCAGTCCATATCGCGGTTGATCGTCGATTTATCGAGATCCATGCGTTCCATGATCTCGGCCTGGGTGGTCTGGGGGTGTTCATCAATATCGGCCAGAATGGCGGCCCGGCGCAGCGTACAGGACGGATCACCCCCTAAGGCATCGACCAGATGGTCAAGGATCAGGCCCAGCTGCTGAAGATCATTCGCACTGGCCTGAATATGCGCAGATTTCAGCCCGCTTTGTGGCATTCCGCAACCCTATTTATCATAATAAATGAAATATAATTATAATACTGAAAAGCCGAGTTTGCAAGATTGACACTTTTTCGGGCTCTGGGACAATGCGGGTAGTTTTTCGAGGGAGAATTTCATGAAATTTGGAGTGTTTATCTGTGGGTTGGTTCTGCTGACCCAGCCAGCCTTTGCTGCAACCGGAGACCAAATCGGCACGCTGATCGAGGTCGAGGGTTCTGCAACCATCAGCCATGTCTCGGGTGAACGAGAAAAGGCGATGAACGATGCGCCGGTCGCGCTCGATGATGTGATCGAAACGGCGTCGGATGGACGAGCCCTGATCCAGTTTATCGACGGCACCGAACTGATCATTTCAGCCAATACCAAAATGACCGTCGATGAATTCGTCTATGACCCTGACAACTCAGCCAACAACAAAGCCGACTATTCGATCCTGCGCGGGACGTTCCTGTACACGAGCGGTCTAATCGCCAAGCGTCCGAACCCGGATGTGACGGTCAATACGGCCTATGGATCCATCGGTATTCGCGGCACGCAGTTCTGGGGCGGGCCGATTGATGGCGCGTTCGGGCTGCTGGTGAATGACGGCGCCGTCACAATCAAGAACGCCGCCGGACAGGTCAGCCTTGCCAAAGGCGAGGGCACGTCGATCCCCGGCTTTCGCACTGCCCCCGGTGTGGTCAAGAAATGGTCCGAGGCAAAAATTGGCCGCGCCGTTGCAACAATCAGCCTTAAGAATGCAGGCCTTGCCAAAGAGCGCATCGCCAAACGCGCTGCGCTGAACAAGAAGCTAGTTACCGAGCGCAAACAAAGATTGATGGAACGCAGAGGCGATCTTGAGCGCCCAGGTGTCAAGCCGCGGGTCAAGGCGCTGCGCAAATGGCAACGCCCGGCGAGGGAATAAATAAAAAAGGCGGCTGATCATCAGCCGCCTTTTTTAATTTCATATCTTCAAACTAGAATTTGTAGTTGAAGCCGATACCGACGATCCCGACCTGACCAGAGGTATCAGCACGCACAGTGGCGGCACCACTGTTACGGGTCACGTTTATGCTTTCATCGGCGATGTGAATGTAGGTCGCGTTAAGGTCGAGCGACATATTCGGAGCGAAGTTGTACGTCGCGCCAGTCGCAAACCATGTACGGTCGCCATCAGGTGTGCGGGTAGTCCGGAATTCATCGGTCGTTGGCGTGTTGTCATACTGAATCCCGCCGCGCAGAGTCCATTCCGGCGAGTAAACATATTCAGCACCGAGCGCATAGGCCCAGCTGGACTGATAGTTCTGGTTCACGAGGCTGGCCGTGCCACCTGTCGAGTTACGGGCGGTGATGTTGTCGAAGTTGCTCCAGCCGAACCAGTTCGCCTGACCCATCAGAGTCCATTTATCGTTCAGCTGATGCGACAAACCGATCGAGGCTACGTCAGGAGTTACCAGCGAGGCCGAGGCCGGGCTGATCGTGGTGACAGATGCCGGTGTTGGCGCACCGTCGATGACGATTTTGCCTTCGAGGTCATAACTGACCGCAGAGCGATAGTTGATCCCGAGTGTTGTCGCAGGGCTTAAAGTGGCCTGTGCGCCAAGGGTATAGCCGAAGCCCCAGTCATCGCCTTCAAGTGTGCTGGTTCCGACTGTACCACCGCCAAGGAAGACTGCGTTGGTCAGGGTCGCGTCGGCGCGCTGAATGTTCAGACCACCACCGAGGGAGAGCCAGTTGTTTACCTGGTAAGCGATGGATGGCTGGATATCCGTAGTCAGGAGCTCCGTTTTACGGGAGTCAAAGCGGCCAAAGTAATCAGTGTCATATTTGTTCGCGAGACCGAATGGAGCGGTTACACCAATACCAACCCAGAGACCATCGACACCGGAGATCGGCATGGCCACAAAACCCGCCGGAACCGGGGTTGGGTTGTAAGGGTTGCCACCGTCGCCACCGGAGATCGGAGTTGCACCCGGGAAGGTCGAGCCAGTGTTCGTCAGTTCACCTTCTGGAATCAGAACCTGCACGCCGATGTTGGCCTGCGCGCCGCTGAGCTTGGTCATGCCAGCCGGGTTGAAGAAGAGGGTCGAGGCATCCTTGGTGTGAGATGCGGCCCCTGCATAGGCGGCACCGCCTGCAGAAACCGATTGTTCCTGAATGAAGAAACCCGCCGCGTTCGCATCTTGGGCCGAGACCAGTGAAACCGCCGCAACGCCAGCAAGCAGCGACAGTTTGAGCATGGATGATGATGTCATGTGTGAATTTCTCCCGAATTCAAAAAGATACAAAGCGGGCGCGAGTGGCCGCAGACCTTGAACCTTAACAAAGGCAAGGGAGTCGGGTCAATCGTCACACAAGTTGCAGCGCAGCAGGATTAGTAGCCGAGTTTATCCATAAGTACGGCAGTGTCGAGCATGCGGTTCGAGAAACCCCACTCGTTGTCGTACCAGGTCATGATGCGGATCAGTTTGCCATCGACGGATTTCGTGCCCTCAAGGGAGAAGATCGAGGACAGCGGATTGCCGTTGAAGTCGGTGGAGACGAGTTCTTCATCGTAGTAGCCGAGAATATCCTTGAGTTCACCGTCCGCCGCCGCCTTGATCGCGGCATTGATTTCTTCGACCGTGGTGTCGCGCTTCGG
>CAYJDG010000005.1:0-42779 GCA_964368875.1 uncultured Pseudobdellovibrionaceae bacterium | reverse complement strand
ACATGGTCTTTGGTGAGCTTGTCGGAGTTGACGCCGTAGACAACCGTGATGTCTTCGTCAGTGGCAGGCGCCGAGATCAAAACTTTTTTCGCGCCGCCAGTCAGGTGAGCAGAGGCGGTTTTCTTGTCGGTGAAAATACCGGAGCATTCGAGGACGATATCGACGCCGTCATCTTTCCACGAAATCGCGGCAGGATCGCGCTGCTGGTGGACGTTGATTTTTTTGCCATTCACAATCAGCGTGTTGCCTTCATAGCCGATGTCGAAATTCGCGCGGCCATGGACGCTGTCATACTTCATCAGATGGGCATTGGTCTTGGTATCGGTCAGATCGTTGATCGCGACGAGTTCGATGTCGGTGCGGCCAGATTCATACAAGGCCCGGGCGACAAGACGACCGATGCGACCAAAACCATTGATACCAACTTTGACTGCCATAATGAGTAACTCCGTTATATTTGACGAACTTATGAAAACCCTCTAGGGTCCGTGTTCCAGAACATACAACTCTTATGATGCGTGTCAACGTGGATACAAAACCAACGCGGGTTAATACGGATATAGTTCTCGATACGGAATTCAACAGCCGCGCCGGGGGCTTTAAAATCGAGCCGATCAGCTTCGCGCTCGTTCGGCTTGATCTCAGCGCCAGTTTTTACGGCGTCTCGAACGCATTCGATCAGGCCAAGGCGCAGGCCCATAAATTCCTTGCCGCCCAAGTCTTGCCCAAACTGCCGCCCATGCAGGACCGCCAGAGCATCGCCGCGATCCGCGATGGCATGATGAATTTCTTTGAAACCACCGCGCGAGAGACGGGCGCAAATCAGGTGACACTCTATGCCCGCAACGGCGGCATGGGCGACTTCATCCTGCTCGACCTTCTCTATGACGGCCACTTCTTTGAAGAGATGAACGCGCGGGGGATCGAGCGGACGTATATGAAGGATAGCCTCGACCTATACGAAAAAGCCGGACGCCCAAAACTCGACGACCAGATTCCGGTTGATCCGGAGCGGCAGCATACGGCGATAGGGGATGCGGAGGTTGAGGCGCGGCGGATTGTGGTGTATCGGGGGATTATTGAGGGGAGGTGGCCAGACTAAAAGAAAAATTCAAAATATTATACACCCATAGAATTTCATTTTTTTTGAATTTATAATAGTGTTTGCATCCATTGAATCCCACTTTGAATGATTTTCTCTAAAATTTCGTAAGCGGTATAAATCGCACCTAATTGCGTTCCCCTTTTTCCAATTTCAGCGCCAGCTGCTTTAACAGCTTCATCAATAAATATTTTGCCTTTGTCAGCAAAATACTCCCCAAGTTTACTACTGATTTCTTTTAAACTATTGAACGCTCCACTAACCTGTTCCTTGTTCTCAATCTCATAAGGTTTTTGTTCTTTTAAAATATTAATGTTGATATTTATGTTTTGTATATCAATGACCGTAAGCGGCGTTTGTTCTAAAGGTTCTGGTGGCTTATTGTGTCCAATGCCTGCTGGAGCGTTGCGAATTTCAGCAAGAGCACTCTCTAATTCGGAGATATATTTTTGCATCTCATCAAAAGGGATTTGAGGATCTTCTTCTGGTGGCAAAACTCTTGTACTTGCGACAGTCCAATTATAAGTCCCATCGCTTTCAATATCATTTATTGCGGCTTTGATGATTTCTTCAGATAGTACTTCTTCAAAAGCTTCATATAAAATTTCAGAAGCATCATATGGGCCACCCCAAATATATTGGTAGCCACCCTCAGCGGAAATATGCATATCATGGTGAACTGGATCTTCAAAGTTATCAAAGAACCAATCTTTCACAAGCTCAATACACTTATCCTCACTCAGACCTTCAAAGTCGCGAGGAGGCTTAGTGACATCTTGAAGTTGGGGGCCATTATATTCTTCAAATGCCATTTGACTGATAACCTAAAACAAAGATTAGTATAAACTTTAGCTTATTTATTTTTAAACCTTCTTCTCAACCGCCTCAACCACCGCCTCAGCCGTGATGCCGAAATGCTTATACAGCACCGGAGCAGGGGCGCTTTCGCCGAAGCTCTTCATTCCGATGAAGATGCCGTGCGGGCCGATGAGGTGGTCCCAGGGTTGGCGGATGCCGGCTTCGATGGCGACTTTCACTGTATCGCGGCAGACCATGGACATGACGTAATCTTTGTCTTGTTTGTAGAACAGCTCCATCGATGGGACTGAGACAACTTCGGCGGCGATGTTTTTGGCGGCCAGTTGTTTCTGGGCATCGAGGGCGATTTCGACTTCGGAGCCTGTCGCGAAGATGGTGACTTTGGCATCACCATTTGCCGGGGAGAGGACATACGCGCCTTTGGCGGATTTGTTTTCGGCAGTTGCGTCGGTGCGGACGGTCGGCAGGTTCTGGCGGGTGAGCACGAGAACGCTTGGCGCGGTCTGGGTGTTCATCGCGAGTTGCCAGCACTCAGCAGTTTCGACGCCATCACACGGACGGAAAACCTGCAGGTTTGGAATGCAACGCAAAGCCGCGACATGTTCGACCGGCTGGTGGGTCGGGCCGTCTTCGCCAAGACCAATCGAGTCATGCGTCATGACGAAAATCGTGCGGATTTTCATCAGCGCCGCAAGGCGGATGGCCGGGCGGCAGTAATCGGTGAAGCTCAGGAACGTGCCGCCGTACGGAATGACACCGCCATGCAGGGTCATGCCGTTCATGATCGTGCTCATGGCGTGTTCGCGCACGCCGTAATGGACGTACTGGCCTTTATAGCCGTTGCCTGCGGAGACGACTTCGGGGCCTTTGACTTTGGTGTTGTTGGACGGCGACAGATCGGCAGAACCGCCGACGAGTTGCGACAATTTAGGAACGAGATATTCGAGCACTTTGCCGGACGCGGAGCGGGTCGCGACTTTTGGTTTCTCGGTGGTGAAGTAGGTTTTTGCCTCAAGGATCGCGGCATCGACGATTTTGGAAACGTCAGGATCGAGCGCGGTGTCGAAGGCGGCTTTGTTGGCCGAGGCTGCGTGGCGTTTGTTCCAGTTGTGGTTGTCAATCTGGGACCGCGTACCGATGGAGCGCCATTCATGCAAGATGTCGGATGGAATTTCGAATGGCTCTGCCGTCCAGCCGAGCTTGGTGCGGGTGCCAGCGATTTCATCTGCGCCGAGCGGTGAGCCGTGCGAGTTGTGGCTGCCTTCTTTGGTTGGCGCGCCGTAACCGATGCGGGTTTTACAGGCGATCAGGACAGGTTTGGTGCTGTGCTGGGCGGCCTCTAAGGCTTTTTCGATGGCGGCAAAGTCATGGCCGTCGATCTTGCTGGTGGCCCAGCCATAGGCGTCGAAGCGTTTGCAGACGTCTTCGGTGAACGAGAGATCGGTGGAGCCATCAATCGATATGCCGTTGTCATCATAGAGGACGATCAGCTTGCCGAGTTTGAGGTGACCCGCGAGCGAACAGGCTTCGTGGCTGATGCCTTCCATCATGTCGCCATCAGAGGCGATGACATAGGTATGGTGGCCGACTAGTTCGTCGCCGAAGCGGGCGTTGAGAATGCGTTCAGCAAGCGCGAAGCCGACGGCGGTGGAAATGCCCTGACCGAGCGGACCCGTGGTCATTTCTGCGCCGATCTCTGGCATCACTTCCGGGTGACCCGGGGTGAGGGAGTGGAGCTGGCGGAATTTTTTGATTTCATCGATGCTCATGCGCTCGTAGCCCGTGAGGTAGGAGAGGGCATAGAGGAGCATCGAGCCGTGACCGGCAGAGAGAATGAAACGGTCGCGGTCCGGCCAGTTGGGCGCTTTCGGATCGAATTTCAGGAATTTCTGGTAGAGGACAGTTGCCACATCGGCCATGCCCATCGGCATCCCCGGGTGACCGGAATTGGCTTTTTCCACGGCGTCCATGGCAAGGGCGCGGATCGCATTGGCGAGCTGGCGCTGATCGGGTTTGGTGCCGGAGGAAAGTTGGGCTGCTGCCTGAGACATGGAAAGGGTCCTGTAGGGTTGGGATTTGGGGGTACAATGCCCAGCCGCAGCGCCGGGGTCAAGGGTTTAGAACGGCTCTGCACAGCCATTCACAGGCCTGTATTCGCTAAATATATGAATACGCTATGGGTATAACCTTCAGGTGGCACTTGACCCGGCTTTAACGCTTTTGTTAAATCAACACACACCATATTGGAATCAGGGGGGCAGTTGCATGTCCATTGAACAGATTTACGCGTCTTTGAATCAACTGGCCGCCTCAGTCGATTTCCTCGAGCAGGAATTGACCCGCAAGGAAGCAGCCCAGGAAGCCGAGAAGGCGAAAGCCCAGCAAGCCGCGAAAGCAGCCCCACAAGGCAAGTCGCTGCCGGGTCTGCCGGGACAGAACGATCTGTTCGGCGAGTGGGTCGCACCGGGCGGCAAGCCCGCCAACAAGGCGAACGCAGCGACGCTTGCGAAGAAACTGGATAACGCTATTGAAAATGTTCAATGGCTGCTGAAAACGGGGACATAGATCATGGCTGAAGTTAATCTCATCATCGACGGCCGCACCTATGGCATCGCCTGTGACGACGGGCAGGAACGCCGCGTCCAGCAACTCGGCCAGTATATCGACCGCCGCCTCAAAGAAATCTCGAATGGCTCCGGCGCGACCAGCAAATCGCAGCTGATGGTGCTGACCTCACTGCTTCTCGCCGACGAAGTCTTCGATCTGCGCGACAATCTGGCCAAAGCGGCTAATGCCAACCCGGAGCCGCAGCAGGTGATTTATCAGGGACTTACCCCCGATGATGAGCAGGCGCTGACCTATTCGATCAGCAAATTAGCCGCCCGCGTCGAGAAACTGTCGCTGCGCGTACAAAAAGCCTGATTTTTTCGAATAAATGCTCTATATACCTCGCGGGTACTGCGGGGATGCGTGCTTACATCTTTATCCCACTGACCGATACATATTCGCGCCGGGAGCTGGCTCTGTTCGGACCGTGGTCCGTTTATCTGGTTCCCCCCTTACATGAGGGTCATCGCGGATAACTCATGTACACGGCCTTCGTGGTACCCACCTTCTTTTGCCAAAGATCAGGACATGTCCGAAGAAAAAGACTTCATCCGCGCCGAGGCGCTGCGCCACCGCCAGAACCTGACCATCCATCCGGACTGGGCGGAACAGGCCGCGATGGCGTTCCTCACCCATATTCCGCTCAAGCCCGGTGTCGTGGTGTCGCTCTATTATCCCAAGGATAAGGAGATGGACACGCTGCCGCTTGCCGAAAAACTTTG
Organism: uncultured Pseudobdellovibrionaceae bacterium; assembly: GCA_964368875.1. Classification (GTDB taxonomy): domain Bacteria; phylum Pseudomonadota; class Alphaproteobacteria; order Micavibrionales; family Micavibrionaceae; genus CAYJDG01. Next base: position 37,529 of record CAYJDG010000005.1, on the reverse strand, counting down.
GCAGAAGGGCCATCTGGCTGCGCTGCCGCTTGTCCGGACCGGAGAAACGGCGCTCGATTTCGGGCACTGGCATCTGGGGACTGAGCTGGCTGTCGGGGCGTACGGCATACCGGAACCCAAAGAGCCCAAGGCCGTCGACCCCGATATCGTCGTCCTGCCGTTGCTGGTCTTCGATCAGCGCGGGCACCGCCTTGGATACGGCAAAGGCTATTATGACGCGGCCCTGAAAGAGCTGCGGAAAAAGAAACCGATCATCGCGGTCGGTTATGCCTATGCCGAGCAGGCCTGTTTGTTTGCGTTGCCAGCGGAAATCCACGACGAGCCGATGGACTATGTGGTCACGCCGCAGCGGGTTTTTGACTTTCGGTCCTAAACTCCTTAAACCCTAGAAATGCGCATTTTATTCGTGGGTGACATCGTTGGCCGGGCTGGCCGCGACGCCGTTGAAAAACACCTGCCGGACCTCAAAGCCAAGCTCAAACTCGATTTCGTCATCGTGAACGTCGATAACGCGGCGCATGGTTTTGGCGTGACGACCAAAATCGCCGATGATTTCTTCGCCATGGGCGTCGATTGCCTGACTGGCGGCGACCATATCTGGAACCAGAAAGAAATCATTCCGTATATCGACCGCGAAAAACGCCTGATCCGCGCGCACAACTATCCGCCGGGCGTGCCGGGGCAAACTTCCTACCTCAAAGATTTGCCGGATGGCCGCAAAATTCTCGTCGCCCACGTGATGGGTCGCCTGTTTCTTGAAGGCTATGACGACCCCTTCCGCGCGATGGATGATGTGCTGAAAAAATATGCACTTGGCCATAACGTGCAGGCAATCTTCGTTGATATTCACGCCGAAGCGACCAGCGAAAAAATGGCGCTCGGGCATTATCTGGACGGACGCGTGTCGGCAGTCGTCGGCACGCACACGCATGTGCCGACAGCGGACGCACAGATTTTAACGAAAGGCACGGCGTTCCAGACGGATGCGGGGATGGCCGGGGATTACAATTCCGTGATCGGTTTCAAACCGGATATTCCGATCCAGCGTTTCGTGCGCAAGCTATCAGTTGAAAAACTTGTGCCGGGGGATGGTGAGGGCACGCTGTGCGGAACCTTCATCGAAACCGATGATGCAACGGGCCTGGCCAAAAACGTCCAGCCTGTGCGCGTCGGTGGACGCTTGCAGCAGACGGCGTTTTAAGCCTGGGTCCAGCCGTTTGCGTCTCTTTTGAAGAGATGGGTTTCGACCGGAGCGAAGCCACCCGCCGCAAACTGGTGCAGCGTGACCTCTATTTGATTTTCAGAAATTTTGAGGCTGTTGAATGAGTTCGGCTTGCCTTCCCGCGTCCGGTGCGACACGGCAGTGCCGGCGCCTGAATGGACAAACGGACGATCCAGTTTGGGGTAGGCTTTATCCGTCGTGCAGATAAGCGGAACATGGACATGGCCGCTGAGGATGGCATCGACGCGCATGTCGGAGAACAGATTTGCAATTGAATCCGAGTTCAGCAATTCCTCCGGACGGTCTTCGCCCCACGCCGTCAGGATAGGTTGGTGCACGGCGACAAGCAGTATGCCTGTCTCGCCGATCATTTCGCGGGCATGGGCAAGATCTTTACGGGCGCGTTGAAAAATCAGCCGCCCGCGCGTATGCCGGAACTTGGTCGACGCATCCAGCCCGACAATCGCCACGTCTTTGATGCGGTGGAAAAATTCGCGCGTCCCGAAGGCCTTTTTGTAATTGCCATACGGGTTGATCAGACGCGCCGCCAGATTGAACAAAGGCAAGTCATGGTTGCCGGGAATGGCATGGAAGGGCGCGCCGACATCGTCAAAAAATTTTCGTGCAGTTGCAAACTGAGACGAGCGGGCGCGCTGCGTGATGTCGCCTGATACAATCACGAACTCGGGGCTCATGGTTCTTAAATAAGTGAGCAGTGCCTGCTGGACAGCAGGAATTTCAGTTCCGAAGTGAGGGTCGGAAATTTGTACGATCAGTGTCATGGTGCCGACTTTATAGGAGCAATTACTTTGAGGCCGCCCGGTTTTGCCTGAAAGACAAGCGGGGAGGTGAAATTCATGATTTCACCATCAAGGACCGCTGTAACATACTTCTTGGAGGTTTCTATGGTGAAATCTGTCGCGGTGTAATGATCGACACGCTCTTCCACGCGCAGATTGCGGAACATCGCCCAAAAAAGCATGCGGCACTTCTGGAACAGTGTCATGCGTTTGACGATAATAATCGCCAGCGCATCAGGGTCGGAATGTTCAGCTGGGGTTAGCCCAATATTTTCAAGCTGCAACGCATTGTTGCCAATAAAGACAGCCAGAGCCTTTTGAGAGATTTCTTCCTTGGCCGATTTCACTTTGCAGGTCAGGTGTTTTTGGGCGCGGAACAAGGTCACAACAGTTGCAACCAAGGCAACGAAGCGATAGCGGCCAAGTTTCGCCTTGTACCGCTCGCGGGTCTCAATGATGTCGGTATAAAGCCCGATGCTTGCATTGACCAGGAACACGCGGCCCTCGATCAAACCAATGGCGACCGATTTTTCATTCTGGGCGATCAGAACATCGACTGCACCTTCTGTCTCAAGTGGAATTCCGAGGTCGCGGGCGAAATAATTGTATGTGCCGAGCGGCAGAACCCCCAGTGTGACGCCGTGCTTATAACAGAGTCCAGCCACAGAGTTGATCGTACCATCACCGCCAGCGGCGACAACAATCCCGTTATCTGCTTTCGCCTTGAGAACTGCAGGTTCGGCCTTGCCCTCCACATCCTCACCTTTGCCAATCCGGACGGCAGAGGCGGGTATTCCTGCGGCGGTCAGACGGCCAAGAATATTCTCGAGAAGCTCATCCTTCTCGTTATGACCCGACGCGATATTGATGATGATGGTGATTGAACGTGACAAATTGGCCCCCTGTTATAGGTTACCAACGCTTGAAAAGAGAAAATGTCTCTGAAAATTCGCTACAAGGTATAGGTTTCAGTAGGACTTTCTCTCCCATTGCAAGATGCCTTTTTCAAACAGACTGGGAGTATTTGCCAGATATAATTGGGGATGTTGAATCGTTCCCGCAATGATGATCGTGTAGGTCTGTCCGGCTTCAAGATTCAGGTCAGGGAAATCAGCGATTTTCATGGATCGAACATTCAAGGTCAGACGTCGGCCAGGCTTGGCAATTATATCCTTTATAAACAGGGCGGGGACCTTTGTGGTCATGACAGTCTGGCCCGACGAAAAAACTATTTGTCCTTCCCACGTTTTCAAAAAATAATCACTGAACATACTCAGGTCGTATAACCTTATTCTGACTTTATTCTCGTAGTCCTTGACGTCGGTGGCATCAACGAAGCTTTGATTTTCTTCTTGAATAACTATGCCACCTTGTTGGGGAAAGCTGAGGATGGTGTAGACCTTGTTGGCAATGAAATTAAAAGTAGTTTCCTGTGTCCCCAGCGTCACTTTAACTGGGCCTGTGCGCACGCTGTAATATTCGCTAATAGGATTTTCGGACATACTCTCGATGAGCCTGTCGTCAAATTTGATGGGGAGCAATTCGGGATTGACGAGTCTTACATAAGAAAGAAGCGCTTTGTCCGGTAGCCATTTGTTCTCGAAGCTGACGTGATATTTCCTGTCGAGGTCCGCGAAAGCTGGAAACGAAGATAGGATCAGGACCACTGTCAGGGCCAGAGCTTTAAACACACGCTTCAAAACAGGCCTCATATTTTAAAATGTTTCGTTACTGGAATTGGCCCGCTCTTCGCGGTTCTGCGGATGTTTTTCAAAGTAACGGTAGCAGGCGTTGACCAGAGCTTGCATCAGTTCGGCCCCGTGCATGCCGCCATCGCCTTTGACCTGGCCGAGGAGAACGGCGCGGATGGTAGTGTGATAGGCCTGAATGATCTCCAGAGACGCGGCATCGGCTTTGGCGATCACTTCCAGAAACTGGATCAGCTTATCAGCGATATTGGTGATCAATGGATAGTGGAACATGCCACCATTCGCTTTGAGCTGGGTCGCGGGATAGAGCATGGCGGCAATCACATGTTCGGTTTCCATGCCCTTGGGCGGAGTGCGGGCCTGTTCGACGGCTTTGGTCAGCGCATCGAGATACATTTCGCCAAGGGGACGGAAATCGACGGTGTTATTCTCAAGCATGGCCTGCGCCTTGTTGAGAATTTCTTCGTTCAGCCCGCCGCTGCCGACTTTTTTCTTGATCAGGTTTGGCGGATTAAAAAATTCGGCCTTGCGGCGCGGTTTCTGGCTGAAATGATGATCGTCAGATTTTTTCATGGATTAAACCAAATCAATCATGAAGTCATCGTCAGGTGACTTCGGTTTTTTAATGTCGATGCCATCGCCTTTGGCGAGGCCAGCTTGTTTACGCAGCCCATCGAGCTCAACAGAGGCTTTTTTCATGCGCGCCTTTTGTTGGCGGATGCGTTCTGTATCAGTGTCACGACGCAGCGGGCCGCCATATTCATCGGTTAGTTTACGGCGGCGGTCAGGGCCAAAGAAATCTTCGGAGCGCACGAACTGGCGGGGGCGTTCGATGATCTGGCTGATGCGTTTGAAAAGGTCGCGCGCAGTAAACGGTTTGACCAGAAATTCGGTGATACCCGCATCACGGGCCTGAATGACGCGGCGCTTTTCGCTGAAGCCAGTCATGAGAATAATCGGAACGAACGGGTTCGGGCTACGGGAGTCGTTGCGGATACGCCGGGCGAATGAAATGCCATCGATCGGCTTCATCATCCAGTCAGTGATGATGATGTCTGGGTTATATTCGCAGCAGGCTTCAAACCCGGCATCGCCATCTTTGGCGCCCATAACATTTCCAACGCCAAAAGTTGCAAGCAACGCTTTGGTGATTTCCAGCATCGGCTGGTTATCTTCGACGACCAAGATTTTAAGATCATTAAAGGAGTAGGTCATGACGTCAGGATAGGCCCTATAAAATGCGCAAACCCTAATATTCATTGAGTCTGCTTCGATCTATTTCAGCCTAAATTGATTTACAATGTTATAAGAAACGCACTGTCCTTGAACAAATAGGGGCCTTATGGTATCCCGAAACCACGATTTTCATGGAGATTCCTATGGCAGGCCATTCCCAGTTTAAAAACATTATGCATAAGAAGGGCCGCGCTGACGCCAAGCGCGCCAAAGTCTTCACCAAACTGGGTCGTGAGATTCAAGTGGCCGCCAAGCTCGGCGGTGGTGAGCCAGATTTTAACCCGCGTCTGCGCACCGCCATTATTGCAGCGCGCGCGGGCGACATGCCGAATGACCGGATCAAGAAAGCTATCGAAGCCGGTACCGGGACCGGGTCGACCGCGGATTATTTTGAAATTCGCTATGAAGGCTATGGACCGGGCGGTGTCGCAATCATCGTCGAGGCGCTGACCGATAACAAGAACCGTACTGCCGGAGATGTTCGCGCCGTATTCACCAAATATGGCGGCAACATGGGCGAGACCGGATCAGTCGGGTTCATGTTCGATCATATCGGCCAGATCATGTACCCAGCGAGCGTAGCCAGTGCGGATGCGATGTTCGAAGCGGCCGTCGAAGCCGGAGCGGACAATGTTGAAAGCACGGATGAATATCATGAGATCATTTGTTCGATTGATGATCTGGGCACTGTGCGCGCGGCCCTTGAGGCGAAGTTCAAAGAGGCTGAGAAATCAGGTTTTACCTGGAAGCCGAACGTGATGGCCCCCGTGGAGGAAGACGCTGCGACTGCGGTCTTCAAGCTGATTGAGATGCTGGAAGATAACGACGACGTGCAAAACGTCATCACCAATTTTGAAGTCAGTGAAGAGCTGATGAACAAACTGGCGGCGGCGGGATGAGAGTTCTCGGTATCGACCCCGGACTTGAGAATACAGGCTGGGGGATCATCGAGTCCGAAGGATCGCGCCTAAGCTTTATCGCGGCGGGGATCGTTAAAACCAAGCCTGCCACACCGATGGCGGAGCGCCTCCTGAAAATCGACGAAGAGCTGACGCTCGTTCTGAATCAATGGCAGCCGGAAACGGCAGCGATCGAGGAGACCTTTGTGAACATGAACGCCGCGTCCTCCCTGAAGCTCGGGCAGGCGCGGGGTGTCGCCATGCTCGTGCCTGCACGCTACGGAATTCCGGTTGCCGAATACGCCACCAACCTCGTTAAAAAGTCCGTGGTCGGGTCTGGCCATGCGGCGAAGGATCAGGTCGGGATGATGATCAAGATGCTTTTGCCGGGATGCGGCGAGCTTGGCGCGGATGCCGCGGATGCCTTGGCTGTTGCTATCTGCCATGCCCATCATGCACAATCACAGCATATGATTCACGCAGCTCTTAAAGGTCGATAAACCGTGTTTGCCAAACTCACCGGAACCATTGATACCTTGTTTCAGGATAGCCTCATCCTAGATGTGAACGGAGTGGGCTATCATGTTCTGACATCAGCAAAAACTCTTGGTCTGATTGGCGAGAGGGGAGACCCTGTTTCTCTACTGATCGAGACCCATGTGCGTGAAGATCATATCCATTTGTACGGGTTTTCCTCACTCGCCGAACAGGCCTGGTTCAAGCTGCTGACCTCGGTGCAGGGCGTCGGGGCAAAATCAGGGCTGGCTATACTGTCAGTTTGCGGCCCGGAACGTCTGCCGATTGCCATAATTTCCGGTGATGCGAATGCCCTCCGCCAAGCCGATGGCGTGGGTCCGAAACTGGCCCAACGGATCGTCACCGAGCTGAAAGATAAAGCCCAGAACATGGCCATGGATGGCACGTCCGTGGTCACGCCGTTGGCCACAGCCGGAAAAGCGAAAAAATCTGCCAAGGATTTACCCGCTGCCCCCGTCGAACTGAATATCGATCAGGACGCCGTATCTGTCCTGACCAATCTTGGGTACGGACGGAGCGAGGCCTTTTCGGCGGTGATTACTGTGAAGCAAAAATCGAATGACAATCCGAAGCTCGATGAACTGATCAAACTTGCGTTGAAAGAACTGGCCTCCTGATGGCGAACGTTGCAAAAAATAACGATCTGACCCCGCAGCGGCTCGATGAAGAAGGCCGCGACGAGCAAGCTCTGCGTCCGCAAACGCTCGAAGATTTCGTCGGACAGCATGGCTTGCGGGAAAATCTGCGCGTGTTCGTCAAGGCGGCGAAATCGCGGCAGGATGCGCTCGATCATGTTCTTTTCTTTGGCCCTCCAGGACTTGGCAAGACGACACTGGCGCAAATCGTTGCACGCGAACTGGGCGTGGGCTTTCGGGCAACGTCCGGTCCGGTGATTGCGCGGGCAGGGGATCTGGCGGCCTTGCTGACCAATTTACAGCCGTTTGATGTATTGTTTATCGATGAAATTCACCGCCTGAACCCGGCGGTCGAAGAAATTCTTTATCCGGCGATGGAAGACCGCAAGCTCGATTTGATCATTGGCGAAGGGCCTGCGGCGCGGTCGGTACAGATCGATTTGCCGCCGTTTACGCTGATTGGCGCGACGACACGCTCGGGCCTCCTGACCAATCCGCTGCGCGACCGCTTCGGCATTCCGATGCGGCTGGAATTTTACAACGACATGGAACTGACGCTGATCGTGAAGCGGATCGCGGGCCTGATGAAAATTCAGATAACCGAAGACGGCGCGCAGGAAATTGCCAAACGTTCACGCGGCACGCCACGGCTAGCAGGGCGCTTGGCCCGGCGTGTGCGCGATTTCGCGCATGTCGCGGGATCGGAAAAGATTGATGCGAAGGCCGCGGATGCCGCTCTGAAGCGTCTCGATGTCGATGCCAACGGGCTCGACAGCATGGATCGCAGATATCTTGATTGTATCGCCGTTAAATATGGCGGCGGCCCGGTCGGGATTGAAACTCTGGCCGCGATCCTCGCCGAACAACGTGATGTGATCGAGGATGTCGTGGAGCCATATCTGCTGCAGCAAGGCCTTGTCCACCGGACACCGCGCGGGCGGATGCTCTCAACGGCGGGTTATAAGTACCTCGGCCTGACACCGAAAGCAGGGACAGATCAGTTCGACTGGCTGCAGACCGCTGATGACGCTTAGCCTCGATTGCCGGGTCTATTATGAGGACACCGATGCCGGGGGTGTCATGTACTACCCGAATCATCTCAAATTCTGTGAGCGGGGACGCACCGAATACCTGCGCCAGTTGGGCTTTCTCAACTCGACCTTGATGGCCGAAGAAAGCGTATTATTTGTTGTCAGGCGGGTGGAAGCCGACTATCTTAAGCCCGCGCGGCTCGACGACCTTCTCACCGTTAAAACCACACTCCAGAGCCTGAAAAATACCAGCTTTTTTATGAAGCAGGACATCATGCGGGGCGACGATCACCTCTTCAGCATGACTGTGCTTCTGGTGTGTGTGAATACCGATGGCAAGCCGGTCGCTCTGCCTGCTGCGCTCAAGACTGCTTTTGAAAACCATATTTAGGAATTTGCTATGTCCTCGCTCCGCCCTGAAACTGCCACCACCCCCGTCGATGCCGCCGCCATGACCGATACCGTGGCCGGTGCCGTGGCCCCGATGAGCCACGATCTGTCGATCATCAACCTGTTTATGTCGGCGGACATCATCGTCAAGCTGGTCATGTGCATTCTGCTGTTCATGTCGGTGTGGTGCTGGACGATCATCCTGTCCAAGCGGATCACGCTCAAAAAACTCAACCGCCGCGCCGACCGTTTCGAAGATGCGTTCTGGTCAGGCGAAGCGCTCGATAAACTTTTCCAGCGCGTCAAAAAATCGCCGCCGGATCCGCTCCTTGCAACTTTCACCGCCGGGATGGAAGAATGGCAAGCCGGGATTGCGCCGGGTATTCCAGCAAGTGAAAGCCTGCAGGCCAGCCTGAAACAACGCGTCGAGCGTTCGATGAACCTCGCCATCATCCGTGAGATGGAGAGCCTCGAGCGCGGCATGACCTTCCTTGCGACAACCGGATCGACCGCCACATTCATCGGCCTGTTCGGCACCGTCTGGGGGATCATGAATTCGTTCACGGCGATTGCGACGATGAACAACACGTCTCTTGCGGTCGTTGCCCCCGGTATTGCCGAAGCATTGTTCGCTACCGCCATCGGCCTCGTCGCCGCTATTCCGGCGATGGTGTCGTATAACGTGTTCTCGACCGCGCTCGGCCGTTACGCCGACCGTCTGCACGGGTTCTGTACGGAGTTTGCCGCGATCATGTCACGTCATCTCGATGGACAGGAAAGCGCCGCCGTCTCTTCCAAGAAAGTCGCCTAGATCATGGGAATGGGTTCACAAGCCGGAGGCGGACGGGGCAGTTACGGGTCGCGCCGTGCCTATCGCCCGATGTCGGAGATCAACGTCACGCCGTTTATCGACGTCATGCTGGTTCTCCTCATCGTGTTTATGGTGACCGCGCCGTTGCTGAATGCCGGGGTGCAGGTCGACCTGCCGAAAACCGAAGCGAGTGCGATCACCGACAAGGACGACAAGCCGCTCGAAGTGACGGTCGAAAAAGACGGCGATATTTTTATCGGCGAAACCAAAGTCACGCGGGAAGAGTTGCTGGTCAAGCTGACCGCAATCACTGGCGACGACATGGAACGCAGAATTTTCATCCGCGCCGATCAAGGATTGTCATATGGGCGGGTGATGGAGGTGCTGGGCGCCGTTAATCATGGTGGGTACCGCAAGGTCGCGCTGATTTCCGAACCGGCGGCCAGAACTAAGTAATTCAAGAACTTTTATATAGATGTCATGGTCAATTCTTCGCAACGTCCTCCGCCGGGTAAAGCTCCCGGACTGAAAAGACCGCTGATTTATTCAGTGCTGTTCCACAGTGTGCTGGTTTTGCTGGCTATCTTTGGTCTGCCGCATCTGGTCAGGGATCATGAAATCATTGAATCGGTGCCGGTCGAGATCGTCAGCAATATTTCCGAGCTGACCACGACTAACAAACCGCCGGTCAAAGCACCGCCCAAAGAAGAAAAGAAACCGGACGAGCCGCCGCCGAAGAAGGAAGAGCCGAAAAAGCCAACGCCTCCGGCCCAGCCACCACCGCCGGAGGAAGACGTTTTGAAACCCGCGCCGAAAGAGCCGGACAAGACGCCTGAGGAAATTGCCGAAAAAATTCTGAAAAAGCAGCCTGAGAAAAAGGTTGAGAAGAAGCCTCCGGTTAAGAAACCTCCGGTCAAAAAGCCTCCTAAGCCACTCGATAAAAAAGACGACACCCAGTCTGAAATGGACAAGCTTTTAAATACGCTTGCGCCTGCTGAAGACCCGCCGCAACCGGATACGCCGCCGAATGAGAATACAAAACTGACTTCACCGGAACCAAGTCCGAATGTCAGTCGTTTCTCTGACGTCCTCAGCATGTCTGAGATCGACGCCCTAAGGTCGCAACTTGCTGGATGCTGGAGTGTTTTGGCCGGAAGCGCCAATGCCGAAGACCTGAGGGTTGAGGTACGCATTACGATTAATCCTGACAATTCAGCGGGCAATGCCCAAATTCTTGATATGTCTCGGTATAATTCCAACACATTCTACCGCGCCGCTGCGGATTCTGCGATGCGGGCCTTAAGAAATCCTCGCTGTACCCCTTTAAATCTCCCCCCGGGCAAGTATAGTGGGCAAACCATGGTAATCGTCTTTGATCCAAAGGATATGTTCTGATGACTCGTTTTCTCGCACTCTTTCTCGCTCTTGTTCTGGTCCCGGCTGCGGCACATGCCGAGCTTCGGGTCGACGTTACCAAAGGGACGATGGACCCAATCCCGATAGCGGTCACAAGTTTCGTTGCAGCTGACGCGGGCGGTGTACAGTTTGCGACCGACATTCCGCAAGTTATCACCGCTGACCTTGCCAGCACCGGATTGTTCCGCGCCATCGATCCGCGTGCGTTCATTCAGGACACCGCCTCGATGCAACAGCAAATTCGCTTCCCGGAATGGAAAGCGATTAACGCACAGGCCCTCGTCACCGGAAAAATCACCCGCGCCGCCGATGGCCGCACCCGGGTTGAATACCGCCTCTTCGATGTCTTCGCCCAGACCCAGATGACGGGCATGGCATATATGACGACGCCGCAGAACTGGCGCCGCATCGCGCACATCATCGCTGATGACATTTACAAACGCCTGACGGGTGAGGCCGGGTACTTCGACAGCCGCATCGTTTATGTTGGCGAGTCCGGTCCACCGACCGCCCGAGTTAAACGCCTTGCGATCATGGATCAGGACGGTGCCAATAACCGCTTCCTCACCGATGGCCGCAACCTCGTGCTGACACCACGCTTCAGCCCGAGCCAGCAGCAGATCACCTATCTTGCCTATGTCGGTAACAAGCCACGCGTTTACCTGTATGACCTTGAAACAGGCCGTCAGGAAATTCTCGGCGACTTCCCTGGCATGACCTTTGCCCCGCGCTTCTCGCCGGACGGCAGCAAGGTGATTTTCTCGCTCTCGAAAAACGGCAACTCGGACATCTATGTGATGGACCTGCGCAGCCGCCAGAGCCGCCGCCTGACCGACACGTCGTCGATCAACACGTCCCCGTCGTATTCTCCTGACGGTAAAAGCATCGTGTTTGAATCTGACCGTGGCGGCACCCAGCAGATGTACGTCATGGATGCCAATGGTGGCGCAGCCCGCCGCATTTCATTTGGCGATGGCCGCTATGCCGGCCCGGTCTGGTCGCCACGCGGTGACCTGATCGCCTTCACCAAAATGAGCAAGGGCATCTTCTATATCGGCGTGATGAAACCGGATGGGACGGGCGAGCGCCTGATCACCAACTCGTATCACGTCGAAGGCGCAACCTGGGCCCCGAATGGCCGCGTGCTGGCATACTTCAAGGAAGATCGCAGCGGTGGTCGCTCCTCCCGCGTCTACAGCATCGACCTGACCGGTTACAATGAGCGCCAGCTCAAAACCTCGGGCGACGCCTCGGACCCAACCTGGTCGCCGATGAATCCGTAATACTTTCGCAGATCGATTTCAAAAACGCCGGTTTATTCCGGCGTTTTTTTGTTGTGCGGTGAAATACTCTGTCTTAGGCTCAACCCAATAAAAAAAATTGAGTTGAACAGGTGCATCATGAATAAAGTTTTGAACGGCGCGGTGCTGCCGTTTGCGTTTGCGGCTGTCGCGGCTGTGGCGCAGGAGCCACCCGAAAATCTTGAGTTGTTGCCGGCGAATATCTGCCTTATTCACCATGGCGTTGCGACCATTTATTACCAGATCGAAGACGAGGGAATTTTTGCGCCGGGGATCCGCAGTGCTGCGACGCTGACGGATAAGCCGGGAGTGCTGAGCTGGGCCGCGCCAGTTGCGTTCTCAGCGGCGAAGCCCGGAACTTATACGGCGGCTGCGCAGGAGTTTAACCGTAAGACCAATCTGTGGACCACGCCCGCCAAAGGCGAGATCACTGTGACTGTCAAAGCGTGGGAGCATGGGGGCGCGCAGGGGGCGTGCAGCGGCAAGGGAAGTTATTCTTTGTCAGCGGCCATCATCCGCGGGGAGGATTACAGCCCGATCCATCCGGGCGGCGAGATACTGGTACATCGTCTGGTTGATAAAAGCAGGCTGCCCGCATCGCTGCGCGGCGTTGCGCTCAGGCGCTAGAATATTTGCTGAATTTGCGGATCACTTCGCGGTAAAGATCGCGCTTGAATGGCACGATCAGGTCGACGATGCGCTCAAGATCGAGCCATTGCCATGCGCTGAATTCGGGCGGGGTGTGAGCATTAAGATTGATCTCACTGTCATCGCCGGAGAAGCGCAACGCAACCCATGTCTGTTCCTGACCACGAAAATAATCGAGCAGATATTTATTAGTAAAGCCTGGCGGAAAATCATAACGCAGTTTTTCTTCGGAAATTTCGAGAATGTCAGCGCGCACTATTCCGGTTTCTTCATAGAGTTCGCGCATGGCCGCTTTTGATAAATCTTCCCCGGCATCAATTCCGCCTTGCGGCATCTGCCACGCGCCGGGCGTGTCGATGCGCTCACCCACAAATACTTTTCCATCAGTATTGAAAACAGCAATCCCGACGCATGGGCGGTAAGGGAGGGTTAAGTCGACCATGATTATTTCTGATCGATGGAGGAGGACAGCGGCGCGATCTCAATATTGGCGCGTTCCAGATTGTCCTGCCAGTCTTTGATCGCAGCGATCACGGTCGGATATGGATGGAAGAACCCAACCGCAATGCGGCCGTTGCTGGCGATCTGTTTCAATTTATCGAGTTCAAAGGCGACCGCCGCCGGAGTTGCGTTACGGTCGACCCAGATATCGTTCTGAATGAACGGGGCCTTATGCGTAATGGCGAATTCACCCGTGAGAGTATCTTTGGGGTTGGCCTGAGCGAGTGCCAGGCCGCGATCAAGGATATCGCTATAGATACGGTCAAGATCAGCCGCGTTGTTGGCGAAAGCGGGCGTGTCCATATCGATGACGCCAACGTAGCCAGTGGCCTTGCCAAGATTGCCAAGCAGGCGGCTCTTGTTCTGGTCGACACTGGCGTTGACGAGCAGGGTCTGATTGCCGCTGTCGCTGTTGCCAAAATTTTCGTTCTGCACAGGCAGGCCCAGCCAGACTTCGTGTCCGTCCTGACGGGCGGCAGTCGTCCATTTCTGGGCTTCACTGCTGTAGGGAGAGAGCGCAAGCGTTACACCGGGCGGTAAATCTTTGATGGCTTGTTCGGAAATCGTTTTGGACATGCCGAAATCAACCATGACGAGGCTGATCAGCGCTTTGGTCGACGCGGCGGGCGTAAACTCAGCGCGGTAAGCTTTATAAGCCGTCAAGCCATCATCCTTACGAACAATCGGCACAAGGCCGAACGGGGTATTCTGGTGCAGGCCTTTTACGGCCTCTTCGATAGGTGGTTTCTCTTTGACTTCGGGCGGCTTCAGCGCTTCGTGAACCGGCTCTTTTATAGTTTCGGCAGGTTCAGGCGTCGCCAGATCCGACTGACTGAGCGTGCCGGGAGAAATCGGCTCATCAGCTTGCGTAGACGCAGTTTTAGCAGGATCGGCAAGCGGCACGGTGACACTAAGATCAAGTTCAGGATGTGACGCCGTCATGACGGCAATGCCGGAGCTGATCACAGACAGGCCAATCAGACCCGCAAGCGTCAGGGCGAACGCCCTGAGCGAGAGGTATGGGTCCAGCCGATCCCTGAGTACAGCGAGCATTATCCGCCTTTACTGGTCTTTGCGTTCGTAGAGAGCCAGGCCGCGCAGCAGATCGACACCGCGCTCCAGCTGGTAGTCGAGCGGCACGTCTTTGTCTTTTGGATCGACAGGCTTGCCAGTTTTCTCATCGATCTTGACGGCTTCAGGAGGTGTCGCAACCACTTTCGGCGCTTCTTCCTTAGGCTTGTCAGGATTGGCGAGAGCGCCTTTCAAATCTTCTTCGTGGAAGCCAGCTTCGGTGATTTTTTCGATCTTGGCTTGTTCAACGAAGATATCAGGTTCGATACCCTTGGCCTGAATCGAACGACCGGACGGCGTGAAATACCGCGCCGTGGTCAGGCGCATCGCGCCATGGCCGGGCAGAGGGATAACCGTCTGGACAGAGCCTTTACCGAAGGAGCGCGTCCCCATCAGCACGGCGCGGCGATGATCCTGCAACGCACCCGAGACGATCTCGGAGGCCGAGGCAGAGCCGCCGTTGATAAGGATCACGACTGGCAGGCCGTTGGTGATGTCGCCAGCAGTGGCATTATCGCGTTTGATGTCTTTCGGATCACGGCCACGGGTGGAGACGATTTCGCCTTTATCAAGGAATGCATCCGACACGGCAATCGCCTGATCGAGCAGACCGCCCGGGTTGTTACGCAGATCGAGGATGTAGCCGATCAGGTTCGCGCCGGTTTCTTTTTTGATTTTCTCAACGGCGGACTTCAGACCTTCTTCGGTGTTCTGATTGAAGGTGGTGATACGGACATAGCCGACCGTGCCGTTGCCCTCAACGCGGGAGCGCACTGACTGGATGCGGATGACATCGCGGGTGATCTTGATTTTGATGGCTTCGGCAACACCTTCGCGACGGACGGTGAGTTCAACCGGAGACCCGACTTTGCCGCGCATCGCATCGACTGCTTCAGCAAGGCTCATACCCATGATCGGTTTGGCATCAAGATGGGTGATGTAATCGCCAGCTTTGATGCCAGCTTTAAAGGCAGGCGTATCATCGATTGGTGAGACGACCTTAACAAGGCCGTCTTCCATCGTGACTTCGATACCAAGGCCGCCGAATTCGCCTTTGGTTTGAATGCGCATATCGCCGAAATCTTTTTCATCGAGATAAGACGAGTGCGGATCGAGGCTCGAGAGCATGCCGTTGATGGCATATTCCATCAGCTTTTCATCGGTGACCGGATCGACATATTGCGCACGGACGCGCTCGAAGACATCGCCGAAGAGATTGAGCTGACGGTACGTTTCAGCAGGATCGGGTTTCTTTTCAGGCTCGGGCTGAGTGCCAGCGGTGCGCTCGGCATCTTTGGGAGGGTCTGCGGGTTTCTGTTCCTGAGCGTAAGCAAGTGGTGAGGTCAGCAAGGTAAGTGTCAGAAAAGGAACCAGAAAGCTGCGCATGGGTGAACTCCTGAAAGCGGCAGATATAAATGCGATCTCAGGTGCCGAGATCGCTGAACTTGCGGGCGGGGTTAATGGGTTCGCCATTGAGACGCAATTCGTAATACAGAACGGGTCGATCACCCGCCTGTGTTCCGAGATTGCCGACCGGCTCGCCAGAATCCACGCTTTGCCCAACAACAGTATCAATTCTGCCTAAACCTGCAATAAGGCTATGGTAATTATTCTTATGTTCTAACAGGACAATATTGCCATAGGACTTGAAAGGTCCGGCGTAGCGAACGATGCCGCCCATCGGGGCCACGACCACCGCCCCGGCGCGGGCTTCGATGCGAATGCCTTGACTGTTCGCCCCGATTTCATCCTGTTGGCCATAACGTATACGCACGATTCCGGAAACCGGAAGCTGAGCGGAGCCCGGCAAGGGGACGGATTCGACCAGCTTCTCGCCAGACGGACCGGCTTTCTTCTTTTTCTGTTCAAGCCGCGCGATCAGCTCCTGAAAATCGGCGGCCTCTTTCGAGGCGGCTTCAACAGCCTGTTGCTGAACTTTGAGATCAGCCTGAGTTTGCGAATAGGTTTTTGAGCGCGAGGCGAGGAGGGTGTCCATGTTCGCCTTTTCGGATTTCAGTTTGGTGAAGAGGCCCTGCAATTCGATTTGATTGTCGGTCAGGTCGACTTCAACGGCGTTAAGCTCTTCGAGTTTATCGCGCAGGGCCTCGGCGCGTTTATTCAGTTCCGGCAAAATCGCGCCAAGGGCCGTTGCAGCCTGAGCGGTTTCACGCGGGGCACCTGGTTTGGCCAGCAAGGTTTCCGGGGGCAGGCGGCGGATACGTTCGAGTGCGACAATCAAGGACGAAAGAGATTGGCGGTCAGCCTGCAGCGCGGACACGATGCCCGCTTTTTTCTTCTTCAGCGCGGCGATCTGGGTTTCGATTTTTTGCAGGTCGCGTTCGCTGCTTTGCACTTGCGCCGCCGTTTTGATCAGGCTTTCTTTGATGCCGCCTAAATCTTTCTGCAGCTTCTTAGCCTGATTATCGAGTTCTTCTTTGCGTTTTTTTTCAGCATCGAGTTTCTGCTGAAGAGCGCTCAAGGATTCCGCTTTCTTTGGCGGCAGGGGGGCGCCTGCAAAAGCGGGAACGGTAAAGAGGAGCAGGCAAAGTGCGAGGGAGAGGCGCATGGTTACCCTTCCCGGTGATACGGATGGCCAGCCATGATTTGCTGGGCGCGGTAAATTTGTTCGAGCAGCATGACGCGGACCATCATGTGCGGCCATGTCTGTTGCCCGAAACTCAGCATCATGTTGGCTTTGTTGCGGACCTCATCGGTGAAGCCCATCGCGCCGCCGATCAGGAAGGTGATGCGGCTTGTGCCGGTGTTCTGAATTTTCTGGATGGTCTGGGCGAAATCGAGGCTGCGCAGTCCGTCGCCGCGTTCATCGAGGACGATGACGAAGGAGTCTTCATCGAGTTTCGAGAGGATGAACTTTTGTTCTTCCTTCTGCTGCTCTTTTTCGTCGGTGATGCGGCTTTCGATTTCATGGATCATCAGATCCCAGCGCAGCCGCGTGCGGTACTCTTCCTGCAGGTCGAACCAGGGGCCTTTTTTGAGACGGCCGACAACGATGAGATCCACTTTAAACATGGATCATTTATAAGTGCGATTCGGTCTACTGACCAGCAGCCTTGCTGGCCTGAACCACAGGGTCTGGCCGCCACATTTTTTCAATGTTGTAGAATTCGCGGACTTCCGGGCGGAACAGGTGGACGATCACGTCATAGGCATCAACCACAACCCAGTCGCCATGCGGCATACCTTCGGCGCGAGGACGGGAGTAACCGGCTTCGAGCATGGCATCAGCAATTTTATCGGCGAGAGCGACAACCTGACGGTTGGAGCGACCTGTCGCGAAGATCATGAAATCCGCTATGGATGTCTGACCCTTGAGGTCGATAACTTCGATATCTTCGGCTTTGTTGTCATCCAAAACCTTGGCAAGCAAGGCTTGAAGATGTGCGGGGCCCATGGCCTCCGGTGTGTTAGTAGTTCCCAATGCGATAAATCTCCTTTCGTTGAGTTTGACAGAACATAGAGAAACGGCCCGAACATCGCAAGTTCGGATCAAAAAAATGACCTATCTGTTTGGAAAGTATCGGGAATCTGGCTTTGGTAAGTCGTTTCAACGACGCTCCTCTGGGTGTCCATCCATGGACTCGGGTACCATACTAATATTTTACTCTCTTAACGGGTTCCCTGCAAATTGGCTTTTTGCTGGCGCAGCAAAGTCGACGAGAGCGGGTTAAGCGGCTCACCGAAAATCCAGAAGACCTGACCCGGCACCAGAGCGGGGCAAATGCCGTGGTGCAGAGTGTGATGATGCAAGCCGCCGGACTGGCGGAAAATATTCTGCCGCACCAGACCCGCCGAGGTCGGCCTCCCGATAAACGCAAACGGAATCTTCTTCATCAGATCGCGCCAGCGATACCAGCGGCGGAATTCATGCACGATATCCATCCCCGAGAGCCAGATAAAATCCGTCTGCGGGAATTTTTCCTGAAGCGCGGTGACCGTGTGATAGGTGCGCACCGTGCCGAGCGCCCGCTCGATGTCGGTGACGATGATGCGCGGATGCTGGGCGATTTTCTCGCAGGCCGCGATGCGGTTTTCGAGCGACGGCGTGGACGTGTGCGATTTAAGCGGATTGCCGGGCGACACCAACCACCACACGGCATCAAGCTTGAGATATTTCATCGCAATCAGGCTGGCATGAACATGGCCCGCATGCGGCGGATTGAACGAGCCGCCGAACAGCCCGATGCGCAGGCCGTTCCAGCGAAAGACTTCGCCGGGTTTTGGTCCTGCTTTCTTATGATCTGACTTGGCCATTGCCGCGCACGATGTACTTGTAAGTGGTCAACTGCTCGACGCCGACCGGGCCGCGCGCATGGAATTTGCCCGTGGAAATGCCGATCTCAGCCCCCATGCCGAATTCGCCACCATCGGCAAACTGGGTCGAGGTATTGTGCATGGCAATCGCGCTGTTCACATGGGTGAGGAAATACTCTGCCGCCGCGGCATCTTCGGTGAGAATGCTGTCGGTGTGCTGCGAGCCAAAGGTGTTGATATGCTCGACCGCCTCTTTCACGCCATCGACATAGCGGACACTGATCTTCGCATCGAGATATTCGGTCGCCCAGCTTTCCGGCTCGGTGATGATAGTGCAACCCGCATCCTGCAATGAGGTAATAATCTGCGTCGCAAGATTTTGATCGAGGTTATGATCCAGCAGGAGGGTTTCGGCAGCCCCGCAAATTCCGGTGCGGCGCATCTTGGCGTTGACGACGACCTTGGCGGCAATCGCGGGATCGACAGCCGCATGCACATACACATGACAGATGCCATCGAGATGCAGGAACACAGGCATGCGGGCCTCGGCCTTGACGCGCTCGACAAGACCACGGCCGCCGCGCGGGATCATGACATCGATATATTTATCAGCCGCGAGCATCTCGCCGACGAGGGCGCGGTTGGGATCGTCGATCATGGCAACCGACCCGAGGGGGAAGTCATGCTTCTCCAGAACGGTCTGCATGATGCGGTAGAGCGCAAGCGAGGTGGTGAGGCTTTCGGACCCGCCACGCAGGATCACGGCGTTGCGTGATTTCAGGCACAGACCCGCCGCATCGATGGTGACGCTCGGGCGCGCTTCGTAAATCATCCCGAGCACGCCAAGCGGCACCGAGACACGCTCGATCTGCAACCCGTTGGGGCGCGTCCATGCGGCGAGAACTTTACCGACCGGACCCGGCAAAGCCGCAATTTCTTCAAGTCCCTTGGCCATGGCATCGATGCGCCCGGCATTGAGCGTCAGGCGGTCGATCATCGCCCCGGCGAGATTTTTGGTGGTGGCCTTGGCAACGTCCTGCTTGTTCGCGGCAAGAACGGCCTCCGTCTGGAGACGCAGGGCGGCGGCAGTGGCAAGGAGTACGGCATTGATGCGGTCGTCCGGAATATGTTCCAGCTGGCGGCTTGCCGTGCGCGCGGCCAGCCCAAGCGCATCAATCGAGGCATGAGTCATCGTCCGCACAGGATACAAGGCGGGGAGAGGTCTGGCTAGGGGGAGCATTAAGGAAAAAGGGGGTGAACCACAGCGGGCACAGCGATTTTGTTTTCCGTGACTTCTTTATTCAAGTTTATTCAAAAAATTCCTGACGCGGTCTTCCAGCATCTGAAACGCCTGATCGAAAGCCGCATCGATGTCCTGATCGTTTCCGGCGGCCTTAGCGGGGTCAGGCGTGCTCCAGTGAAGCTTCTTAACTTTTCCCATGAAAGCTGGGCAGCTTTCTGCTGCCGCTTGATCGCAGACTGTTATTACGAAGTCAAAGGTCTGGCCCGTAAAGGCATCCCATGACTTGCTGGATGGTTGACCCGGATCAATTCCATGCCGTTCTAAAGTTTCAATGGATTGCGGGTGCACATGACCTGTTGGATGACTGCCTGCGCTGACTGCCTCATAAAGCCCTTTACCAAGCTGGTTGATCAGTGCTTCCGCCATAACAGAGCGGCATGAGTTTCCTGTACATAGAACGAGGACACGTTGCTTCATCAGCAGCAGCCTTGGGACGGAGGACAGCAGGTAGGTGAAGCTTGAGCCTGTGCCTTACTCGGAATACCGCAGGCATCGAGTGCCAGACACGCGGTTTGTTTTGTCGTCAAAATGAAATCTTTGCCATCGAAATCGAGGCCAAATTTACCGATGGTGCCTTGTTGATATTCAACTTCGATGGGCAAATCTTCTTTGCCTAATATTTTTTCGGACATGTTCAGGATATTCAGAAATTTTTGCGGGGCAAGGCGGTGATCGTAATCTCCGTCTTCCCAGAGCTGAAAATTTGCCACGGTTTCAGTTCGTTCAACGCCACCGCAATCGATAAAATGCTTTGTGACAAGGCCGACTTCGGTAACATGAAAGTGGGGAGGGAGATACGAGCCATCGGGCAGGCGAATGCGGATCGCGTCTAATCCATTAAGGCTGTTTTTTATTTCAGAAATTTTCATTATTTTCTCTCCTTGGGTTTGCAGCAATTCATAAGCTCAATGACTGATGAGCCTTTACTTCTACCGTTTCGGATGCTGGCAAATTCGGCACGGCAGCAATCTTCGACCATGAAGCGGATCAGGCCTGTAAAAAAATCGAAATTTGCGCTGTAAATAACCGAGCGACCTTCCTTGCGGGACAGAACCAGATCGGCGTTGCTCATGTGGCTCAGGTGGAATGACAGAGTGTTGTGCGGAATGCCCAAAGATTCGCTTAATGTTCCAGCGGGCGCACCGTCTGGGCCATGTTCTACCAGCAAACGGAAGACCTTGAGGCGGGTTTCCTGCGATAAAGCGTCGAAGGCGATGAGGGCTTGTTGTATGTCCATATGTCCAGAATAGTGGACATACTTTGAAAGTCAACGGCGCTCATAAAAAAAATCCCGCCTTTAAGAGCGGGATTTTTGAATTCTATATTTCTGAAGCTTAATTCAAATCACGAATTTTATCGATGCTGCTATCGGCCAGCTTCTGCGCCGTTTTGGCGTCCATTTTTTCGGCGATGATTTGGGTGGTGGCAGATACGGCCAGTTCGGCGGCGTAGCGGCGGATGTCGTCCATGGCGGTTTCTTCCATACGGACGAGGCGGTCTTTCATTTGCGCTTCGCGGCGAACCATCGTGGCGGTGAATTCGGCTTCGGCGTGGCGTTGCAACTCCAGCGCCTGTTCTTTGGCGCTGTCGACCAGTTTGCCGGCTTCTTTCAGCGCGTCGGCTTGTTTGCGCTGATATTCAACCAGCAGGGCGGCGGCTTCGGTTTTCAGAGCTTCGGCAGTCGCGATGTCCTTGCGGATCGTTTCAATGCGGGCATCGAGTTTGTTCAGGACCGACTGGCGGCCAAATTTAAACGCGAGACCAACGAAGATGACGAAGGAAACGAGGATCCATGAAACAGGGTCTTGGAAAAACTGGGTCATGTTACGCGGCCTTGGCTTTGGCGTTCAGCGACGCAACGACGCTTTCGGCCTGTGATTGATCGGCAGGGATGCCCGCGATTTTCTCGGCGGCCTGCGCTGCGATTTCAGCCGCGATCTTGTTCATATCGAGCATCGCAGTGGCGCTTGATTTGACGAGGCGGGCTTCGGTCGCGGCGATTTCTGCGTCAAAGCGGGTGCGGAAGTCAGCAAGCGCCGTCGTCAGCTTGGCTTTGGCGGCATCATCGGTCGCCTTGATGGTTTCGGAGGCAGAGGCGGAGGCTTTTTTAAGCGCCTGTTCGTAATCGGCTTTCACCTGTTCGGCCTGCGCAGAAAGGGCTTCCGCCGCTTTCATATCATTCTCGATCCGCAAAGCGCGGCTCTCGATAATGCCGCCAAGGCGGGGCAGGGTCGAACGGCTGAAAACAAAATACAGGACAGCAAAGGTCAGGGCGAGCCAGAGAAGCTGGCTCGGCCACCAGGTCGGGTCGAACTGTGGCAAGCCACCGGACGCATGGTGAACTTCGCCTGCGGTTTCCGCAGTTTCAGTCATCAATTCCGGTTGTAAACCCATATAGTTCGACATCGAGCCTGTTCCTTACTCTTTATAAAAAAGTCTTACGCGAAGACGAGGTAGAACGAAACGAGCAGTGCGAAAATCGCAAGGGCTTCGGTCAGGGCGAAGGTCAGGAAGAACTTCTTATCGAGGAGTTCAGCTGCGCCCGGGTTACGACCGACGGCTTCGTTGTAGGAAGCGAAAATCAGACCGAGGCCGATACCGACACCGAGAAGTGGGAGGAGGGCAATCGCTCCAGCGAGGAGTTTTACTGCTTCGAGTTCCATAGTTTTTAGTCCTTTTTTAGAGTTTATGTTTCAGTAGTTCTTTTATCCGGTTTCCCGGAATTTCTAGTGGTCCAGTTCGACCGTGTCCTTAAGATAAATGCAGGTCAGGATGGTGAACACATAAGCCTGCAGGAACGCGATCATCAATTCAAAGCCGATCAAAACGACGTTGAACAGGGTCGGCAGAATGCCGAGCGCGTAACCCGCGGCACCCATGCTGAGGAATGCGACCGCAAAGCCAGCGATAACTTTCATCAGGATGTGACCGGCCATCATGTTGGCGAACAGACGCACAGAGAGCGTGACCGGACGGATCATGAAGGAGATGACTTCGATTGGGATGATCAGCGGAGTCATGATCAGCGGCACGCCCGGCGGCAGGAACAGCGAGAAGAAGTGCGTGCCGTGACGGGCGATGCCAAGGGCGCAGACCATCAGGAAAATCAGAAGCGCGAGCGCCGCTGTGACAACCAGGTGGCTGGTGAACGTAAATGCGTATGGCAGCATGCCGAGCGCGTTACCCATGAACACCATGACGAAGACGCTGAACACGAGGGGGAAATACTGGCGGCCATGTGGGCCGATGTTTTCGCGGATCATGTTGCCGATAAATTCGTACATCATTTCCGAGAAGGCCTGCATCCGGCCCGGCACGAGGGCGCGGGGGGCGGTGGCGATCGAAAACCCAATGATTGAAACGGCAACGGCAATGACCATCCATAAGGATGAATTGGTAAACGCGAAATTGAGACCGCCAACCGGGATATTCATCAGCGGTACGATTTCGAACTGGTGGAGTGGATTGGCCACTTTTAATCCTCTTCAGAAGTTCCTTTAAAAACCTGCGCTTCTTTAGCGGGTTTTGCCTCTTTATGCAACTGCGCAAATCCAACTGCGGAGCCCATGTTGTTAATAAGTCGGTAGACGTTCCAGAAGCCCGTAAAAACCCCTAAAAGCAGGCAGATAATGAAGCCCCACGGGCCTGTTTCCAGCCATTTATCGAGGCCATAACCGATCAGGCCGCCCGCGATCATCGAGCCGACCAGTTCGGTCCCGGCACGGAGGCCGTTATTCACGTCTTCTGGTTTGGCATCCGTGGCATGAATCGGGGCGGGAGATTCGCCGATTCCTTCGCCTCTGGCGGTACGAATTTTGGTCTGGAGGTCGTGCACGTCGTCGGTCATGCCCGCATGAATAAAGGCATAGTGGCGAGAAGTCTAGAAATTCAAATCAGCTTTAATTTCCGTATTACTCGGCAGCTTCGAGGAATTGGCCATCGTCAGGCTATGGTGGGTGATCATATCGAGCCGGAGTCTTGAATGTCTTCTCTTCATCCTTAACTGCTGTCGTTGCAAGTATTTCGCCGATAAGCTTGCAGTTTGATGGTAAATATGTAAATTAATATGCATGGCTAAAAAGCTGACCGTGCCTGCTCTTTTATCTGCAACTGCGCTATCTGCGCTGTTTGCCGTATTCTCATGGGATAACGATAAGAGCCCTCTGCCTGGTGAGCGCCAGGCTCCTGTTCCCGTGTCTGCATCTGTGCCTTTCACTCAAAGCGCTTCACAGCCGTCCAAGACCATTATATGGCAGGAGACAGAGACCAAGACTGCAGCGCCTCGTCCCGCTGCAGAGAAGTTGTGCCCGGTGTCGGATCAGAACGATACGAGCGCCCTGATCAGAGAAATGAATTACCGGCAGGCGCAAAGTGAAAACGACCCTGTCGTAAAGTTTACGCGTCTTGCCAATTCTTTATATGAAGCGAAGGATCCGGAGTACGCAGCTCTGAACATCACGCGCGCTCAGTATCAGCAGGACTTACAAAATTCGGCTCACCTTGCCTTTAGCTCTTTGCGAGCACGTTATCCTCATAGCCTCATTCAGATGTTGGACCAGACCGAGAATATTCGCGGGGTCATGCCTGTGAGTGCTTTACGTTTGGTGCAGGATATTCATGATTTGCGGTGGAGCATGACGAACCTTGTCATCAAGCCGGACGGTACTGCGGATATTGAACAAGGGTATGCCATCGGCGGGTATGATAAAGCGATGTTACAAAGAGTGATCGCAAAGCTCACTATCGATGCTCTTCCTGAGGCGATAGGACGGCTCAAAGCTATGCCGGTAGACGGCCCACCGAATGTTGATAAGCTTGAAGAATACTGGGTATACCTTGAGATCATGACATATGCAGGTAGCGGAAACGCTTACTCTGAGCTGGGCAAAAGTAGACCGGACTGGGCAGAGTTAGGTTTTACCAGCCGCCGCGAGTGGGTCAGTCTGAAAAATTCCAGCGAGGGAGCATTGAACAGACATAAGGATGCCTTTGCAAAAATAGCGCGTGAGGGTTGTTCTACTCAGTCAGCCAAAACAGATCAAATCCCGGTACTGAGATAAATTAAGAGAACCTAATCATGCCTTCTCGTACCCAAGTCATTATCTCAGGTGGTGCTGCTGGGTTGCTGATCGGATATTTCATGCTGGTCAGTAAACCAGACGAGCCTCCGTCCCAGCCAGTAAAATCACCGCTCGCCACGCCCGCCGCTTCATCAGCCCATGTGGCAACGCAAGTATTGGCGCAGGCTTCCGCCCCGGCAGCACCTGCTGCGGTGGAGGAAAAGGCCGACCCGGAGTTGGAGAAGCGCAGGGCGGAGTTTCGTGAGGAAGCGCAGATGTATTATCGGCGTGCGGTCAATGAAGTCTGGCTGAGCCGGAAATTCGAATATTTGATCCATGCGTTCTTGCGGATCAGGAATAATCCTCAAGAGGCGCATTTGTTTGAAACGACTCCTGAGCAACTGGTCACGCTGATCCGCGAGACCGCATGGAATACCTATGAGTATGACCGCGATCATCCTGTCGCAGACCCGGTCGAGAATTACATTCGTTTAAGTCGCATGCAGGCGGCTTTGCATTATATCGGTATGCAACCGGATGGCGCGAATGATATGTCGGAAGTTGTCTTGAGAACGCGGGTTGCGCCAGAAATGATTGAGGCAGAACGAGCTACGCTCAGTCATGCCGCCGCCGGGCCCGCGTTGTCACAGCTTAAAGAGCTGGAGGTTGCAACGGATGGGTTCGTTCATTGGGGCAATCAGAACAAAGAACAGTTGAACCACTATAATAAACTGGTGAGCCTTCTAGCCTCGAATGTGACGGCCGCCGTGCCGTATGGCAAGGGTATGACCGCAACGGAGATTTATGATTTCGCTGTGAGGGCTGGAGAGAGGCTGAACGATTATATCGGCAAGCGGAACAAATCCCCAAGCACAGAGGCTGCAGCCTCCGCGCCGCGACCTTGAGTATTACTCAGCGGCTTCCAGAAAATCGAGTTTACCCTGCAGATCGACTGACACCAGTTGTGAGACGCCGCGCTCGGCCATGGTGACGCCGTAGAGGCGATTCATCTTGGCCATCGTCAGGCGATGGTGGGTGATCATGAGGAAACGTGTCTTGGACTGCGCGGCGATTTCTTCCAGCAGTGTGCAGACACGGTCGACGTTCGCGTCATCGAGCGGCGCGTCAATCTCGTCAAGGACGCAGATCGGGGCCGGGTTGGTGAGGAACATGGCGAATATGAGTGCAGTCGACGCGAGAGTCTTCTCACCACCCGAAAGCAGGGAGAGCGACTGGAGCGATTTGCCCGGTGGTTGCGCGTAAATTTCAAGCGCAGCTTCAAGCGGATCATCGGATTCAATGAACGCCAGATGCGCCGAGCCACCGCCGAAGAGGCGGGTGAAGAGCGTCTGGAAGTGTGCGTTCACAGTGTTGAATGCCTCAAGCAGACGCTCGCGAGCTTCTTTGTTCAGTTTGTTGATGCCTTCGCGCAGTTCGGCAATCGCCTGGGTCAGGTCAGCGCGTTCCTGTGTGAGTTTCGCGAGTTGCTGTTCGATTTCCTGCGCTTCGACATCGGCGCGGAGGTTGACCGGGCCCATGTTGTCGCGTTCACGGATCAGGCGGTCACGCTTGCCGCGCATCTTATCAAGCGGCTCTTCAGTGATTTTTTCTTTGGTCAGTTCGGCCTGATCCCAAAGTTCAGATGGCGACATAGCGAACTGATCCTGAACCGACTGGGTCAGGACTTCGATGCTGCCAGCGGCGGCTTCGATCATCGCCTGTGCATGGGCGCGGCTTTCGCGCACTTCCATCAGGGCGTTCTCGGCGTCTTTGAGCGCCTTGTTGGTCAGGTTGAGTTCGTTCTCGGCGAAAGTCAGTTTGTCGGCGGCGATGTTCTTGAGGTTTTCAAGTTCGGTCAGATTGTTCAAAAGAGCCTGACGCGCGGCGAGGATTTCGCCCGGACGGTTTTTAAGCGCATCATGTCGGCCCTGCATTTCAACTTCGCGCTCGGCAAGCTGTTTGAGGCGCTCTGCAGCGCGGATCGAGCGGTTGTTCAGATTGACGCGCTCATCGGCAATCGCATGCATCCGCGCATTCCTGCGGCTGATGGTTTGCTGATAGATTTGCAGTGCAGTCGCGGCTTCGCGCAGGGCATCCTGGGCTTCCTGCAGGGCGGCGCGATGTTCTTCGACTAGGGCCGTCTGGCGCTCGAGCGAGGCTTCATCGAAGGATTGAAGCGAAGTTTTATGGGTGTCGATGGCAGCTTGTAAACGGGCCGCATCATCATTCAGCAGGCTAAGCGCCTCTTCTGATTTGACGAGTTCAGCTTCGCCAGCGGATTTCTTCTCAACGGCGCGTTGCAGATCGACACGTTTGTTGTTGAGCGTGCGGTCGGCGAGGCGGGCTTCTTGCTCAGATGTCTGAACCGTCTGACGCGCTTCGTTCAGAGTGGTTTGCGCGAGATTGAATTTTTCCTGCGCTGCCGCATGCTCGGCCTGGGCCGGAGCGAGCTGCTGTTGCAGTTCGGCGTGACGGTTTTTGTTTTTCAGGCGGACAGCGGTGCGGTCAACGGCCTTGGCACGGATGTACAGACCATCCCAACGCCAGTAGGCACCAGCTTGCGACACAATCGATTGGCCGGGTTGCAACTGGACAGCTGCGGCATCGCCATCGGCATCGTTCTCGACATAGCCGATGAAGCTGAGGGCGAGGTGGAGTTCCTGCGGTGCCTTGATGTGTGGCAGGAGGGCTTTGACATTGGCCGGGAAGGCGGGAGCCGAAACGGCGGCGCCTTTGTCAGACCAGATCATCGGTGCGTTGGCTTCGGTCGAGGCCATCAGGGTATCGCCAAGCGCCTTGGACAGAGCCGCTTCAAAGCCTTCGTCAGCCTTAACGTCTTCAAGAACCGGGCGGAAGCCTTCTTGAGTTTCTGCCTTAAGAACGGAGTCGAGGGCATTGATTTCGGCTTGAATTTTAGAAACCGTCTCACGGGAGGTTTGCACCGCGCCGCGGGTATCATCCAGCGCATGCTGGGCCGCTTCAAGGGCGGTGCGCGAGGCTTGCTCGGCATCTTTTTTAGCCTGCAGATCAGCTTCGAGCGCGGAAATTTCAGCGGTCAGACCTTCAACCGGAGACGCGGCATCGCGTTCGGCTTTCTTCTGGGCGATCTGGGTTTGCAATCCGGCGAGGCGCGTCTGGATCGAGGCCAGGCGGTTCTCATCCTGATTCAGTTGGTTAAGCAGGGTCGAGCGGCTGGCGCGGATGGTTGCAGCTTGTTCGAGGGCTGCCTGATAAACGTTTTGCAGGGCAGTTACGTTCTGTTCTTTTTCGTCACGGTCGGAATTGAGGCGCTGCATCTCGCCTTCGGAATCTTCCGTGGTTTTGAGTTCAGCTTCTTCCTGTGCGATGCGCTCAAGGGTGCGGGCGTTTTCATCGGAGGTTTGTTGCTCATGCGCGCGGTCAGACGCGATTTGCGCCAGCGTGGCTTTCGCTTCGTCGAGTTGCGAGGTGATGCGCTTCTCTTCATCGTCGAGGCGCTGCATTTCAAAATTCTGAACCTGCCATGCGGCGGCGGTTTCAGCCTGTTTTTCGCGCAACGGCGGAATATCTTCGGCTTGCGTGAGTTGCGTCCGGGTCAACTGGGCCACAGTGCCCATGCGTTCACCGACCAGAGCTTCGGCGGTGGTGAAATCGGATTGGGCTTTTGCCTGTGCTTCCTGCGCCAGCAGCCATTCGGCGAGCGCGAGCATGGTTTCGAGCGAGCGGATGTCGCCGGAGATATTTTTATAACGTGTCGCCTGACGGCTTTGACGCTTGAGGCTGTCGAGCTGGCTTTCGAGATTGACGAGAATGTCCTGTAAACGCTCAAGGTTGGCATCAGCTGCACGAAGGCGCAGTTCGGCTTCATGGCGGCGGACGTAAAGGCCGGAGACACCAGCGGCTTCTTCAAGAATCTGACGGCGTTCGGCAGGCTTGGCGTTGATAACAGCCGTGATGCGGTTCTGCGAGACAATCGCCATCGAGTGCGCGCCAATCGCCATGTCAGCGAAGAGCATCTGCACGTCACGCGCACGGACAGACTTGCCGTTTACGTAGTAGCTTGAACCCATATCGCGCTCAATACGGCGGATGACTTCGATTTCATCCGAGTTGTTGAAAATGGCCGGGGCTTTACGCGTGGTGTTATCGAGAACGACGCAGACTTCGGCAGAGTTGCGGGCCGGGCGGCCCTCGGTTCCGGCGAAGATTACGTCTTCCATTTCCGAGCCGCGCAGACGCTTGGCTGAGTTTTCACCCATCACCCAGCTGAGTGCTTCGACAAGGTTCGACTTACCGCAGCCGTTCGGGCCGACGATGCCGGTCATGCCGGAGCCGATATCCAGTTCGGTGCGCTCCACGAAGGATTTGAAACCGTGCAGGCGCAGTCTTTGGAAGTTGATCATCGAAGTCCCTGTATAATTTTATGTCTGCGTAAAAACCGACTGCTTATTGTCCGGCTGCCGGAGCTGCGGTCGGCGGGCTAACTTCATCAAAGGCTTTTTCAAAGAAGTCGAGCGGCTGATGACCGACTACGGTTTTCTTGCCGTCGTTGATAACGAAAGATGGAGTTGAGGCCACTTTATAAGCTTCACTTGCGTGTTTGGTTTCAGCAACCAGACGCTCTTTCAGGTCTTTGTTGGCAAGGCAGCCATCAAACTGCTCATCGCTCATACCTGCGAGTTTGGCGTATTGGCGAAGAGTATCTTTGTACTCTTCCTTGTAAGCCCAATTCTGCTGTTCGGTGAAGAGAAGATCCATGAAGCTCATGAATTTGTCTTCAGGCATGCAGCGCAAAATCATCGACGCATCGAGAGCCGGAGCGTTGAGCGGAAATTCTTTGAAGGTCAGCTGGACGCGACCGGTGTCGACGAATTTCTCCTTGAACGAGGGCAGCATATCTTTGTGGAAGGCGGCGCAGTGACCGCAACCAAGTGAGCTGTACTCAGTCACTTTGACCGGAGCAGTCGGGCTTCCGATGAAGCGCGGCGCCATCATTTTTTCTACTTCAGGATTTGAACTGGTTGGCGCAGCAGCCTGAACTTCAGGGGCAGCCGCTTCAGTGGCAGGGATGTCGAGTTTCTTGGTTTCGACAACGACTTCATTAATCGGGGTGTCTGGCTGGGGCGGAACTTCGCCTTCAACGATCGGACCTTCTTCAGGGGTCGGAGTGACTGGCTCAACGGCGGCTTGCTCTTCGGTCGTAACCGGTGGCAGCACGCTCGCGTCCTGCTTGGCGAACTTCGTGAAATAAACGCCCGCGCCGACCAGTGCGATGATAATGACTGCGATGATTGCAATCAGGCCGGATTTGTTATTTTGCTCAGACATTCAACACCTTCCGCGTGTGAAGAGATTTTGACATAAAGGGCTGTATAGCCCAAAAAACGAGACTGTTCCAAGGAATATCGGCGAGAATGTCAGGTGGGCAAGGTATTTTCAAATAGAAGGCAGACAGATCAGGGGGTTATCCACAATTGCTGATTTTCCGATCTACGCTCTGTGTTGTCTAAAATCGTTACAAAACCAGCGAATCAGGAGCCTGTTTTTTATTTGCATAATAATTGGATTATGTTTAAGTACAGCCAGATGGAGACTTTGAAATGGCTGTAAATGCTTACGTTCTTTCCGCCGCTTTGCTGGCTGGCACTTTCTCAGGCGCAGCGCAGGCCCAAACCGACCTCGCCACCGTGGGCGTTATGCGCCATGTGGGCGTGTGCATGACCGGCGATCCGGTTTCGAAAAAGATGAATTATTATGGTCTGGTTATGTCACCGTTCGGCGATAGCGATAAACCGCTTCAGGTTCCTGAGGAGATGCTGCGGAGACAAAAAGCGGCTTATGAAAGAACGCTTCAAAGTCTGCCAGCCACTGCCGGCACCTCGAGAGTTTTTGCCGAAGCTCAGTTGCGGGAATTCAAAACTGCAATTGGTGTGATCGACAAACACCGCGCCACCCAAAAACCAGCCCTACAGTTCTGTGGAACTACCGTCTGATTAATTCTGACGGGTAAACTTCAGATCGACGCGGTCGAGAGGCTTCTCGTTCGTATTGCTGCCAAGCGCGCGTACATCGATGCGGCTCGGGTCAATGCCGTTTTCCAACAGATAGGCGCGTACTTCAAGCGCCCGTGAGAGCGATAGCTGACGGGCATCGCTGTCGTTGCCGTTGCCATCGGCGAAGGACATGATTTGCAGACGGGCGTCAGGTTTTTTATTCAGGAAAGAGACGATTTCGCCTTTCAGCGTGTCGCGCTGATCGGTTTGCAGGGCGGTGAGGCGCGGCATATATTCCATGCTGATGACCGGCACAGGCTGACCGGCTGGCGCGAGGGCCGCCATCTGGAAGGGCTTGGTGCTGGTGGCTTTGCCGCCGCTCATCGTCGCTTCGATATCGGCGGTGCTTGGTTCGATCATGTGATTGTTCAAGGCCTGATCGATCATGCGTTCGCCGGGCGTTGGTTTTTTGATTTCTAGATCCTTGTCAGGATCAGTTGGCAAAGCGAAGGGATCGAGGCTGGCCTTCTCAACTTTTTCAGATGGCACAGCCGGCATGCTCGGGCGGCTTTTCGGAACGTATTTCGGCGCAACAGGCGCAGGCTTCATCGGGGCTGCTGCGAGTTCGACGGTCAAGTCCGCTTTCTTAGGGGCAGGTTTTTTTGCAGGGGCGGAGTCTTGTAGTGGGAAATTGACCGTATCAGCAGGAGTGGCCGCAACCAGTTGTACCGAAGGTTTTTTCGGTGGCAGCGGAGCTTTGGCCAGAGTTTTCTTGGCTGGCGCAGGTGCTTTGACTTTCGGCACCGGGGCGTGCGGTGAATTCAGAAGCGTGTGCGAGTCACTGTAATCAGGACGAGCCGAAGCAACTTTTTCTTCGGGGGCTATCATGCGCTGACGCGTGACGACTTCGGAATTCTTGACTGGAAATTCAAGAACCTCTTCGGCTTTGAGCGTGGTCAGTGTCGGGGCTTGCGGCGGAACAATCGCACGCTTGAGCGGAGACACAGCCAGCGGACGCGCTTTAGGCGCGGCAGACCCGAACATGGCAGGGGGTTCGTAGCCCTGCAGGTCTTGCAAGACCGAGCGGTCGATTTCGATCTGGTTGCGAGGCTGATCTGCGGCGGAGACGGTCGATACTGAGCTGAGAAGAAGCACGAGAGCGGAGACAAATCTGCGGCAGGTCATGAGCGTTCAATCCAGATTGGGTTTGATTAAATCTTTTAACTGCTGGTGGATAGACATGTTGCTGGCCAGCAGGCAGTCAGCATAAACAGGATTGGGGTCGCCTTTCAAGGAGGAGACTGCGCCGCCTGCTTCCTTAACAATAAGTACGCCTGCCGCAGTGTCCCACGGCTTAAGCTTCATTTCCCAGAAGCCATCGAATCGCCCGGCGGCAACATACGCGAGATCGAGCGCTGCAGACCCCATGCGGCGGAAACCGGAGGTCTTGCCAGTGAGCGAGGCAAGGCATTTCAAAAACGTTTGCTGGACATCGGCACTGCGTGAGGCCGCATCGCCCCCGCCGATAACGGAAAGACTCAAATCCTGACGCGCAGAAACGCGCAGGCGGCGCTTCTGCAAGAATGCGCCCGTGCCTTTCTCAGCCTGGAACGCTTCGTTCTTGACCGGGTCATAGACCAGCGCAGAAATCATCTCGCCGCTTTTCTCGAGACCGATGGAGATAGAGAAGTGCGGAATGCCGTGCAGGAAGTTCGTGGTGCCATCGAGCGGGTCGACGATGAAGCGGTATTCGCCGTCTGCTCCTTTGTGCTCGCCGCTTTCTTCCATCAGGAAGCCGAAAGACGGGCGGGCTTTTTTCAGTTCTTCATGAATGATCTCTTCAGCGCGGCGGTCGGCAGCCGACACGAAATCCGCCGGACCCTTGCGCGAGACCTGCAGGTTTTCGACTTCGTTGAAATCACGCAGCAGGGCACGAGACGCTTTTTCGGCGGCGCGCAGCATGATGGTCATGTTGGCTGACTGGACTGACATTATATATAGACTCGCGTTCTAGGAAATTTTGTTACGCTTTCTTAGTACGCCTTGACCAAGCTTTTCAAGCCGTTTCCTGATTTCATCGTCTTCTATAGCAGAAAGCGACTGATTTAAGGCCGCTTTGTCACCTTCGGAGAGGGGGGCCTGTGGCGCTTCGGGCAAATCGGCTTCGTTGGCGGCCACATGGACGAAGCGGATCGCAGTGACCCAGCGTTCGCCAAAGAGCTGATTGATGCGCTCGAGGATCAGGTCTTTCTGGTAATGCAGAGAGGTTGCATCGGCGCTGCTGACAGCTATATCAAGGGACGCCTGCGGTTGGTCTTTGGCGGTTTTCGGTTTACGGTAATGCAGCTTGAGCGGTTGGGCGCGGCCCGCCATCTCGGGGCCGACGATTTCTTCCCAGCTTGACAGGATGCGCCCCAGCGAGATGAACTTGCGGGTGAAGGTGCCTTTGGTGATGCTGGCGACGGAATCAGCGATGGGGCGGAGAAACGACATAGGATAGCTTTTAGTACACTTTATGCCACAGAGTCACGTTTCAGCGAAAAAAGCCCGGTTTGATGCGGGTATGTTTCAGGCCGCGATGCTGGACTGGTACGCAAAGTACCGCCGCGTCCTGCCGTGGCGCGCCCTGGCCGGACAGACTGCCGACCCCTATCATGTGTGGCTGTCGGAGATCATGCTCCAGCAAACTACTGTGCAAGCTGTGATTGCGTACTTTGAAAAATTCACGACGCGGTGGCCGCAGGTCAAAGACCTTGCTGCGGCAAATCCGGATGAGGTGATGCAGGCCTGGGCCGGGCTTGGGTATTATGCGCGGGCGCGCAACCTGCTTAAATGCGCGGCGCAGATCATGAGCGAGCACGGCGGAGAATTTCCACGCACCGAACCCGAGCTACTTAAACTGCCGGGCATCGGCCCGTATACTAGCGCGGCGATCAGCGCGATTGCATTCGATACCCCGGCTACCGTCATCGACGGCAATGTCGAGCGGGTGGTCGCGCGGGTCTTTGCCATTCGCGAGCCTCTGCCACAATCCAAGCCGGAGATCCGCGCCAAGGCTCACATTGTGTTTCAGGATGTTGCCGCGCCGGGCGATTTTGCGCAGAGCCTGATGGATCTCGGCGCGACCATTTGCACCCCGCAATCACCCAAATGCGGTGTGTGCCCGGTTGCCAAAATGTGCGCCGCCTATGCCGCCGGGTTGCAGAGCGAACTTCCGGCAAAAAGCCCGAAAAAGGCCCGTCCGCGGCGGGTCGGGCAGGTCTTCTGGCTGGTACTGCAGGACGGCAGCGTGGTGGTTGAAAAGCGGGCGGATTCACGCATGCTAGGGGGGATGCCCGGCCTGCCGACAACCGACTGGGATGCCGCAGGCACAGCCTTTAATCCCGCCCAGAAGCTGGCCCGCCGCCTCAAGTCCGGCGGGGTTATTCACCATACGTTTACTCATTTTGATTTAAGTTTAGATATTATGGAGGGACAGATCGATCCTGATGATCTGCCTCACAAGGGTGACTGGATGTTTATTGCTCAATCTGATATAAAGACACTGGGTTTTCCGACTGTTTTCAGGAAAGTTGTAAGGCTCAAAACCAGCACTCTGGATCATTCATGAAATTCATTTTTTCCATCTTTATTCTTCTCTTCGCCGTCGCCTCGCCTGCCTTTGCACAAAGCATCAAGCCCGACAAGCCCAAGATGAACGCTCAGGGCGAGTTGATGGAAACATACTCGCCTTTCACCTTTGCCAACAATGCCCGGCTGTACTGGCTGCTGCACGTCTATAGCGTCGACAATGACGATATGATCGACAATTATCTCAAGGCCACCGAATGCGATCTCTACTCGCGCTTCTTCCTCAACGAATTCGAATGGCGCAAAGTGCGCGAAGCAACCCGCACCTATCTCGACAAATTCAAGCACACGTTCCCGCGCCGGTTTGAATACATCCAACCGCTTGCGCTCGATCGCTATAATTTCGATCTCAAAGGTTTTCCGCTTGAGGAAGGCTCAGTCTTCTTCCAATCCACCCGTCTAGAAATGGCCTCCTATATGGAGAACGGCGATAAATGTGGCAACCAGTCGATTACCAAGCTGAAGGGCTATCCGCCGATGGCCATGCTCAGCATTAAGCAGCCGTTCAAACTGAGCTTTATCCGGGCCAATGAAGAGCTTGCGAAAGAATACCTCAAGTTCCTTGAGTCCAAACAGATCGATCAGACGCGTGGCCGCCCGGCGTATATCCGCTTCCGCGTGCGCATCGACAGCTATCTCGGCGAAGAGTTCGCAAGCCAGCAACTCTACGGCAATTTCAGTGGGGCTATCGAGTCCATCGAAGTCTTCGCTGACCGCGAGATGCTCTTCAAGCTGTATGAACAGCCAATGTACTAAAACCGTTCGACCTGCAAAGCCCCAGGGCTTTGTGTCGTCGGCATCATTTCAATGCGGTTGATATTGACGTGAGGCGGCAAGGTTGCCGCCCAGACGACTGACTCTGCCACATCGGCCGGCAACAGCGGCGAGGTGTTGGCATATACCGCATCGGCTTTGTCTTTATCACCTTTGAAGCGAACCAGCGAAAACTGGGTCTGCACCATGCCTGGTTCGATGTTGGTCACGCGCACATTCGTGCCTTGCAGATCGGAGCGCAGAGACAGGGAGAACTGTTTGACGAAGGCTTTGCTGGCGCAATAGACATGGCCGCCGGGATACGGATAGTTGCCAGCCGTCGAGCCGATATTGATGATATGGCCATGTTTACGCGCAGTCATGCCACCGAGCACCAGCCGCGTCATGCGGATCAGGCCAAGCACGTTGATGTTGACCATTTCATCCCAGTCATTGAGGCTGCTGTCCTGTGCCTTATCCAGACCCAAGGCACCGCCTGCGTTATTGATGAGCAGATCGATGTGCTGGAATTGCGACGGAATGGTGGCGACAGACTGTTCCATCGCCGCGCGGTCCTTGATGTCAAAACAGGTCGTGTGGACAGGCGTGAGAAAAGTGGCGGCAAGCTGATCGAGTTTTTCCTGTGACCGTCCATGCAGAATAAGATTGCAGCCGAGCGCGCCAAAGCGCCTAGCGAACGCCGTTCCGAAATCTCCGGTCGCTCCGGTAATCAACACAGTCGAAGGTTTATAGGGTGCGCTCATGCTTTGCTCCTGTTGATTTCTGTACCGACGCTGCCTTCGGGATAGACATCTAATTTTTCCACGCGCACGAAAACGCTCTGCGCCCGGGCATGCGATAATGCAAGCGCCGCAAGATTTTCGGCGATCGTTTCGACAAGGTTGTAGTGGGTTTTTTCAAGGGCGCGGATGGCCGCGACGAGTCCTTCGTAGGACATCGTGTCGTCAATCACATCATGGGCGATTTTTTCCTGCAACAGTGTCACCTCGATGTTGACGCGGATGCGTTGCAGGTTGGTTTGCTCGTGCTCGTAGATGCCGATCAAAGCTGGCACCACGAAATCACGGACGATAATTT
The DNA here is from genome assembly GCA_964368875.1 of uncultured Pseudobdellovibrionaceae bacterium. GTDB lineage: Bacteria > Pseudomonadota > Alphaproteobacteria > Micavibrionales > Micavibrionaceae > CAYJDG01. Next base: position 1,234 of record CAYJDG010000005.1, on the reverse strand, counting down.
TTGTCAGGTCAGTCATGCGTGAGAGGTATCACGCATGCGCCAGTTATTGCAAGCGATCGTGACTGGTGATTTCGTCGCGCAGGCGTTGACGCAGGCGGTCAATCGGGAAGCTCTTGCTACCTTCCTTATAGTGCCAGTAAGTCCAGCCGTTACAGCTTGGCGCATCCTGCAGCGCCGCGCCGACCTTATGGATCGAGCCGCGATATTTGTTGACGCCGTCTGCGGCGATGACGCTGCCATCGGCCCCAACCTTGGCGGTCTGGCGGCTTGAGCCGTCAGTGAGGACGGTGCCGGGTTTAACGATACCCCGTTCAACCAGCCAGCCAAACGGAATGCGTTGTTCTTCGCGCTTGCCGGGACGATTGAGGACATCTTCTTCGGTGATCGGTTTCACCGCGTCGATGCGTTTGGTCGCCAGCTTGATGTAATCCGCTTCGCGCTCAATGCCAATCCAGTCGCGGCCAAGTTTCTTGGCGACAGCTCCGGTCGTACCCGAGCCAAAGAATGGATCAAGTACCAGATCGCCGGGATTGGTCGAGGCGGTAATGACACGGTAGAGAAGCGCTTCGGGCTTCTGCGTGGTATGGCCTTTTTCGCCATCATCGTTTTTGAGACGCTCAGCACCGCTGCAGATTGGCAGGGTCCAGTCAGAGCGCATTTGCAGGTCGTCGTTCAGCGATTTCATGCTGTCATAGTTAAAGCGGTATTTGCTTTTCTCGGATTTCGCGACCCAGATCATGGTTTCATGCGCGTTGGTAAAACGGCGGCCACGGAAATTCGGCATCGGATTGGTTTTGCGCCAAATTACATCGTTCAAAATCCAGAAGCCTAAATCCTGCAGGATCGCACCGACGCGGAAAATATTGTGGTAGGAGCCGATGACCCACATCGAGCCATCTTCCTTGAGCAGGTCACGGGCAGCCGATAGCCATTCGCGGGTAAACTTGTCGTACTCGCCAAACGAGCTGAACTGGTCCCAGTGATCGTCACAGGCATCGACCTTGGAATTGTTCGGGCGATGCAGATCACCCTTGAGCTGAAGATTGTAGGGCGGGTCGGCGAAAATCATGTCGACCGAGCCTTTGGGCAGGGATTTCATCATCTCGATGCAGTTGCCAGCCAGAATTTTGTTTTTCGTAACTTCCGCAGTTTTAGCTGTGGATTTCTTAGGCTTGGCTGTTTTTTGACTCGACATGTATCGTTTTTCCTCTGCTTAAAAACGAATCATGAGTCA
>CAYJDG010000004.1:35034-74042 GCA_964368875.1 uncultured Pseudobdellovibrionaceae bacterium | reverse complement strand
GATGACACCGGATGAAGTTGAAGTCTTTCGCCAAAGTATCCATGACCAACTGATCGGCGGCGGTAGCGCCAAAACGCTGGTCGAGATGGCTGAGATGACCAAAGGCGGAGTTGAGCTCACGCAAAAAGAACTCGAAGACCCGAGCGTTGATCCTGAGGCCGATGTGGCCGAGGACATGCCCGTCACCTACGGTCAGATGCCGCAGTTCGCGAACATGATGAAACTTCTGACCTGCCGCGCGGCCGACCAGCAGCTGAAAAAAGAAACTGAAGCTGATCTGGTGACGGCCAGCCAAACGGCCAATTCGCCGGAAGGCGCGCAGGCGGCCCGCAACGTCAAAGAGAATCAGGACCTGCGCAAGCGTCTTGATCTGGCCTGCACGCCTTAAATCTTAGCGTGATCCAACCAGCACTTCGCGCTTGCCAACGCGGTTGGCTTCGGTAACGACGCCTTCCTTTTCCATCTGTTCGATGATGCGTGCGGCACGGTTGTAGCCGATCTGCAAATGGCGCTGGATAAAGCTGGTCGAGGCTTTGCCTTCACGGGCCACAAGGGCGACCGCTTCGTCATAGAGCTCATCACCCGATCCGCCGCCTTCGCCACCTTCTTCGCCACCCTCACCGAAAAGTTCACCGTCGGTGATTTCTTCGAGATAAGACGGTGAGCCTTGGGCCTTGAGGAACCCGACCACGCCTTCGACTTCTTTGTCAGACACGAACGGCCCATGGACGCGCGTGATGCGGCCACCGGCAGCCATGTAAAGCATATCGCCCATACCAAGCAGCGTTTCCGCGCCGCCTTCACCAAGGATGGTGCGGCTGTCGATCTTGGAGGTAACCTGGAAGGAAATCCGCGTCGGGAAGTTGGCTTTGATGACGCCCGTGATCACGTCGACGGATGGACGCTGGGTTGCCATGATCAGGTGAATGCCTGCGGCCCGCGCCATCTGCGCGAGGCGCTGGATCGCGTTTTCAACGTCTTTACCGGCCACCAGCATGAGATCGGCGAACTCATCGACGACGACGACGATGTAAGGCAGTTCGGTCAGATCAAGCGGCTGCTCTTCGAAGACCGGTTTGCCGGTTTCCGGGTCAAAGCCCGTCTGAACCTTGCGCATCAGGACTTCGCCTTTTTTACGCGCTTCAGCCAAGCGAATATTATAGCCCTCGATGTTACGGACACCGAGCTTCGACATATTGCGGTAACGGTTTTCCATCTCCTGCACGGTCCATTTCAGCGCGACGATGGCGCGGCCCGGTTCCGTCACAACACCAGTCAAAAGATGCGGAATCTCATCATAGACGGAAAGCTCGAGCATCTTCGGATCGATCATGATGAAGCGGCACTTCTCCGGCGGCAGACGGTAGAGGAGCGAGAGAATCATCGTATTCACGGCGACCGATTTACCCGACCCCGTGGTTCCGGCCACCAGCAAATGCGGCATGCGGGAGAGATCGGCGATGATCGGCTTGCCGCCGATATCCTTGCCTAAAACGAGCGGCAGTTGTGCTGCGTTTTTCTCGAAGTCGCGGCTTTCCAGCAGGTCGCGGAAATAAACCGTCTGGCGGCGTTTGTTCGGCAGTTCGATGCCGATCACGTTGCGGCCCGGCACCACGGCGACACGCACCGAGATCGCCGACATCGACCGGGCGATGTCATCGGCAAGACCGACCACGCGCGAGGTCTTCGTACCTGCGGCAGGTTCGAGTTCATAGAGCGTGACGACCGGACCTGGATGAATGCTGACGATCTCGCCGCGCACGTTGTAATCGGCGAGCACGTTCTGCAGCAGTTCGGCGTTTTTGCGCAGGGCGTTTTCATCGAGGTTATCTTCAACCACTGGCGGCGGCGTCTGCAGCAAATCCAATGACGGAATTTCCCATTCGCTCGGCTGTTTCAGATCGAAACTGGTCTGGGTGCCTTTTTTCTTTTTATCCTTGGCGGTCTGCTTGTCTTTGATCGGGCGCACGACCTTGATGCCGCTGCCGGACTCGCGGCGGGTGGAGCGGCTATCTTCTTCCTCGTCGTCGTCCTCGTCCTCATCGTCTGACACTTCGTCGTCGTCTTCATCTTCGTCGTCATCCGACTCGTCGTCTTCGTCGTCATCGCTTTCGAATTCGTCGTCCGGTTGCTGCCGCCAGCTGCGGACCTTCTCGATCAGTCCCGATGCGCCGTCCCATGTGGCGACGCTGCCATTGAGCACGCCTTCAATGACGGCCTGCCGCTCGGTGCGGCGAAGAGCAATCCCGAATGAAAAGAGAAAGAACCCGAAAATCCCGCTGAACAGCGCAATGATCACATGCGGCAGAACCGGAATGACTCCGTCGATCCAGCCAGTCATGATGTTGAGGAGCATGATTCCACCGGCGCCACCGAGCGTGGCATGACCGAGCGCCCCGCCTGCAGGCAGAATGCTGCCGGCAACACCCAACAGCAAGGCCGAGGCAATCAGGCATAACAGGCGTGCACCAACCGGGCGGAAGCTGTCCTGCTTCCAGATGCGCCAGCCCCAGATCAGAAACCCGAAGCTGAACACGAATGCGCCGATGCCAAAAGTTTGCAGCAGGATATCCGCCGCGACGGCACCAGGACGGCCCATCCAGTTGGCAATCTGGTCGGTGGTCGAGGCTGTGTTGAGGGACGGATCGGTCGAGGTGTAGCTGAGCAGGGCGAGCAGAATGAAGGCGCCAGTGCCAGCCGTAATCAGGGCGGTTGCGTCGCCCGCCCGCGCCAGCAGAAATTCCTGCATGCTGTCCGGCAAAGCGCGGAGCAGGCGGGGCGGTTTTTTAAGCGAAATCGACTGTGAACGGGCCATGATGTGCAGGTCTGGTTAAGCAGATTGAAGGGATGAAAAATACCCGGATGGACACCCGGAGAGATACAGCGAGTGTACCCGTCCACCTACAAAACCGCAAGGTTTGGCGGCCTACAAAAGTTTGTCCACAGGCCTGTGCAAATTAATCACTTCTTAAACTTTATCGGTTTAAGTGAGCGTGAGGGTTCAGAGCTCCATTCAGAGATCACCTCAAACATACCGCAGATGCAAAACCGCATCACCCCACGTGAAGGAGAGACATCCCATGATGATGGGCGAAACAGTCCCCCAATCCTCCGGTCAGCACAACGCTGAATACGTGATTTATTCATTCCTCAAGGATCAGGGTGCGAATGGAAACGCCAGACGCGGTGCCGATCCGTGGCAGCACATGGGCACATTAAACGATATCACGCAGGCCCGGGACCGCGCCCGCAGCCTGTTCCGCTCATCACGCTACAGCCGCATCGAACTGCGCAAGAAATTCATCAGTGAAAAAACCGGGGCGGTCATGGATATTCCGCTCGAAGTGCTCGATCACGGCACCGACCGCGATCTGCGCATGATTACGGTGTTGCTCGGCCTCGCCATGGGCTGCGCGCTCATCGCGCTCAGCCTCTCGCTGACCCTTTAAAATTTAGTCGGGAATCGATCCGGTCGGGTCTTTTTCAACCAGGTCGGCAACCTGTTCGAACAAGGCGGCATTGTCGTCTATCTGCGCTTTGAGGGCGGCATTCTGTTCGCCGATGGTGCGCATCATCATGGCGGCATCGCGCAGCAACTGGGCGGCAATCTGGGCATGGGTCGGCATCTTCAAAAAACTCCCTTTTGGTAACGCAGACTTAACACAGGGCGCATTATCCTGTAATCTTTAATCGTCAAACCGGGGATTTTAATGACTGAAGTTTTAACGCCTGAAACCGTTGTCCCGCCTGCCGGGACTATGGAGTCCCCGGAACCTGTCAAGGCGAAGAAAAAGCGCAATATCCTTGGCTATGACGGCAAGGCCGGCAAACTTTTCGGCCTGACGATGATCAACGTTTTTCTTTCTTTCCTGACGCTTGGTATCTATTCCTTCTGGGGCAAGACCCGCATCCGCCGCTACCTCATCAGCAGCATGATGATCAACGGCAAGGAACGTTTCGAATATACGGGAACCGCCAAGGAATTGCTGGTCGGCTGGTGCAAGGCGATGGTCGTTTTCGGCCCCGTGCTGGTCGTGCTTATCTGGTCGGGTAAGGACGAAGAGCACCCGTTTATCTACCTGCTGTCGCTGGCGGCGTTTTACATCCTTTTTTACGCCGGAATTTATCTCGCGCTCAGATACCGGCTGTCGCGTACCAAATGGCGCGGCATTCGCTTCGGCTTGGCCGGCAGCGCCATGACCTATCTGAAAATCTGCGTCAAACGCCTGTTTTTCAATGTGGTGACGTTCGGGTACGGCATCGCCAAATCCGATATTGAAAAATGGACCTATATGGCTGGCGAAATGCGCTTTGGCCGCCTTAAATTCAAATATCGCGGCGACTATAAAAAGCTGACCTGGATTAACATGATCACGCTGTGGCTGCCCCTCATCCCGATCGCGTCATTGGCAACATTGCTGGGCGCGCTGAGCGAGCCGGGGGCGGGAGGTGAAACGCCCGTGCCGCCTGTGGAACCGGACGCAACCAAACTGGCATTTATAGTTATTCTGATGGTGATTTTTGTCATTATCGGCGTACTGGGGCGGCTGTGGTACCGCGCCGCTTTGCGCGCTGAAAAATTCAACGGCCTCAGCCTCGAGGGCATCCGCTTCAAGAGCACCGCAACTGGCAAGGATTACCTTAAACTCAAGCTGATGAATTTGCTGATCATGATCGGCACGCTCGGTTACGGCTTTGCCATCGTCATTAACCGCAACATGGCGTTTGAATGCAAGCACACCATCATCGGCGGCGATCTTGATTTGCTGATGGCGGCGCAGGCAGAGGCCAACAGCAAATCCGATGTTGGCGATGCGCTGGCCCCTGATCTCGATCTCGGCGCAGCCCTCGCCATCGGGATCTGACGCGTGAACCGCCGTTTCAGCGCTGTTTTCTATGATGGCCAGACCTCGCGCCCCCATGACGTGACGCTCGATCTGCATGACAGCAGAATCGAATTCTATCCCGGGGATCAGGCCTTCACGCAGCGTTGGGCTTACAGCGATATTCAAAATCTCGACGAAGCTGTGGCGGGCCGCGCGCTCAACCTGACCTCGCTTGCCGCACCCGAGCAACGCCTCGTCGTGCATGATCTCGAAGCTATTTATGCGCTGGTACGGTTGCTGCCCTCACGCAACCGTTCGCTGACGCGCGTGCCCCTGACTGTCCCTGTCGTGATTCTACTGTTCGTGGCCTGTATCGCGTTGGTGGTTTCGCTGCCGTTTGCTGTTAAAAAAGCCGCCGTGCCGCTCGCCCACATTATTCCGATTGCATGGGAAGATCCGCTGGCGCCCATACTCGTTCCTGAGATCGAACAAGCGCGTAATTATACGCTGAACTGCGGCGGCGTGGCCAAGCAGAAAGAACTGAATAAACTTGTGGCGGCGCTGCGCGGCAATGATCCCGCGAAGCGCCCGGTGACGGTCCTGATTTCTCCTGACAGTGAAATCAACGCCTATGCGCTGCCCGGCAACATCATCCTCGTCTACGAGGGCCTGTTGAAATTTATCAAGACGGAACAGGAACTCAGCGGGATTCTCGCGCATGAAATCGGCCATCTGGAGCGCCGTCACGTCATGGAGTCATTGATCAATCAGGTCGGCTTGCGCCTTGTCCTCGCTGCGATGACCGGTGGCAGCGACAGCATGGCAAAGCTTAGTTCTGCGGGGGCTGGTCTGTTTGCGCTCGGCTATAGCCGCGACTACGAACGCGAAGCCGATAAAAGCGCGCTCGAGTATCTGCGCAAATCTCACCAGACCACCGATGGCCTGATGGCGTTTCTGCAGCGCATCGAAGACAAAGACAGCATCAGCAAAACACTCAGCAAATACGAACTCTTAAGTTATCTCTCAACTCACCCGGTGCTGGCCGACCGCCTCGAAATCTTGCGTGACGGCAAGGGGCCGAAGGGCAAGAAGGCCGCGAATATCCTGACCTCTGCCGGATTCCGTGCGCTCAAAACTCCGGCCTCGGCATGTCCCGTAAAACAGCCCTGACAAACGGTTGCGGCTGTAGTATTCTGAATGCCTAAAAAGAAGGGGTAATCACAATGACTTTCGTTGAATCCATTAAAACCTGCTTGATGCAGAAATACGCTGATTTCGATGGGCGTGCGACACGTTCAGAATACTGGTGGTTCTATCTATTTTATCTCTTAAGCTATATCGGTATCGCCATTGTGGACGGCATGATCACGGGCGGGATCATTGCTATTATTTATTCCCTAGGAATGCTTATTCCCTCGATCACCGCAGGGGTGCGTCGTTTGCATGACACCGACCGTGTCGGCTGGTGGCTGCTGATTGTGTTGATTCCTCTGATCGGCGCAATTGTACTGATCGTTTTCCTTGCGCAGAAAGGCACGCCGGGTCCGAACCGTTTCGGTCCGCCAGCCGGGGAAGCAGTTGCGCTCGCACCGCGCGTTTAATCTGAATTTATAAAGTTTGAAACTTACGCCGCGAGATTCCGAAAGGGGTGCGCGGCGTAAGTGCCCATGACCTTGAGACTGCGCGCGAAGAACGCCAGTTCTTCCAACGCATTGCCCAGATTTTTATCATCCGGATGGCCGAGCACCTCGGCATAAAAACGCGCCACGGTGAATTGCGGATCGATATAGCTCTCAAGCTTAGTCATCTGCACGCTGTTGGTCGCAAATCCACCCATCGCCTTATACAAAGCGGCTGGAAGGTTGCGCACTTCGAAGAAGAAACTCGTAATCATCTGCGCACCCGGCGTACGGCTTTTTGAGAATTCGCGTGAGAGCACCAGAAAGCGTGTGGTGTTGTCCTTCGCGTCCTGAATCCCTTCACGCAGAACCTCGAGACCGTATAATTCCCCGGCGAGCCGTCCGGCGATGGCAGCCTGGGTTTTATCGTTCATCTGCGCCACTTCGCGCGCGGCTCCGGCGGTGTCGGCATGGATATGCGGCTTGAGACCAAGCTCCTTGATGACAGTGCGACACTGGGGCAGGGCGTGGACATGACTGTGCACGTCCTTGAGATCAGAGATTTGCGCGCCTTTGACGCCGAGGAGGCACATGCTGATCGGCTGGAAATGCTCACCGACAATATAGAGGTCCTTGGCCGGAAGCAGATGGTGTACATCGGCCACCCGCCCGGCGAGGGTGTTGTCGACAGGTATCATGGCAAGATCAGCCGCGCCGCTTTCGACCGCCTTGAAAGCATCTTCGAAGGTTTCGCAGGGGAGAGTTTCCATTTTAGGGAAGACGGCCCGGCAGGACATATCGGAAAATGCCCCCGGCGCGCCCTGAAATGAGATACGTCCGGTCGAGGAAGCGGTATAGGCGGGCATGATTTGGTCTCTATTCCTGCAAAAAGAATGGGTTAACGTCGGTTTTAGGGTGGCAAACTGCCTCGACAAGTGCCGAAAGCTTGGTATATTGTGGCCGCGAAAACAATACAGAATTAAACGATACCAAACTAACCTGTCCCCGGATGGCTCTCCATGAATAATCAGAAGTTCAACATGATCTTTGCCGCGTTGCTGTGCGCGGGGATCGTTGCGATGCTCTCAGGCTTCGTTGCCCACAAACTCGTCAAACCGCACCACCTCGAAGAAGATGCTGTGCCTGTTGAAGCGGCTGAGTCCACTGCGGGCGGCGGTGCCAAGGTTGCGATGGCCGAGCCGATTCTCGGCCTGATTGCAGCGGCGGACATCGAGCGCGGCAAAGCTGTCACCAAAGCCTGTGCGGCTTGTCACAACTTCGAAAAGGGCGGCCCGAATGCGGTTGGCCCGAACCTTTATGACATTGTCGGACGCAAAAAAGACAGCTATCCCGGCTTTGAATATTCTGGCGCGCTCGAAGCGCAGGGCGGCGATACCTGGACCATGAGCGAGTTGAACAAGTTTCTATGGAAGCCGAAGGCCTATGCGGCTGGCACCAAAATGAACTTTATCGGCGTGAAAAAGCCTGAAGACCGCGCGGCCCTGATTGCGTATCTGCGCTCCCTCAATAGCCATCCTGCACCGACCCAGGCTGAGATCGATGCCGAGATGAAGGAACTTAGTCCTGCGCCCGCTGAGGCAGCTCCTGCTGCCCCGGCTGAAGCGCCAGCCGCGGAACCTGCAAAAAAATAAACGCGGGAACGAACTGAACAAACAGAATTTAAAAGGGCGGATTTCCGCCCTTTTTTATGCCTTCTGTTCCCATTTCCCGGCCTCGGTCTGCTGCCAGTAGGTGATGCTGTGCCCAGCCTCTTTCCATGCCTTCCACATCAGCCGGGCCGCCGCAATTCCGGCCTCGTCCTGCCCGTTCAGGATGACGCAGCAGAGCGCATAGTCTTCAATGCCCGAGGTCTCCGCCCCCGGCATCAGCATCAGGACATCGGCCCCCGCCGGGTTGTCATTGGTGTGGGTCAGAAAAATCGGCTGGCGCTCAGCAGGTCCAGTTTTAGCGCTGCCATGGGGCAGGAAGGCATCCGGGTGGAACGTCCAGAGCTGGTCGTCCAGCTCAGCGACGACCCCCGCATCGGCGCAGCGCACATTGATTTTATGGCCCTTGGTGAAGGCGCGATCCACCAGCTCCGGTAGGGCCTGCGCCGCGGTGCGGCGGGTGAGGTGATAAAAACGGATATCAGACATGCGGTCACCTTGACGAAAATATGTTTACACCGCCAGCCGAAAATTCTAAGGATGAGCTATCCATTTACAGATAGACATAATTCATGGCCCTTGTTTCAGATATCGCTGCCCAAATAAGATCGTACCCAACTCTTACGCGTGCTAGCGGCCCCGATCAGCGCATTTGTTTCTACAGCGGCCATATGCCTCTAAAACTGCAAGGCAGGACTCTGACCGTGGAAACCGCGCTATCCCATGCGACGATGACCAGCTGTCCGTTGCCAAGCCGTGATCACAATGAAATTCGCCGCCAGATGCCTGCCGATGCTTTTGCGTTCGCCTTTATGGTGCGCGATGCGCTGCGCCGTTCTTTCTTCCGCAGCGCCGAACATCTGCAGCAAGACGGCCCGATTTATCTGATCGGGACATATCAGGAAGGCGAATTTCACGATGGCCGCGATGCCGTGCTTACAGCCTTGGGCGTGCGCATGCATCTGCGTCTGGGAGATATAGTGGTCAACCGCGAGCTGAAGCAGGCCTATCCGCCAGTTGAGCTTTTGCCCGGCGCTATAACAAAGGTCTTTCATGCCAAGCCTAGCCAGCCTGCCTAAAATCGACCTTTTTTGCCGTATCGTCGATAATTTCGGCGATATTGGCGTTTGCTGGCGGCTCGCCCGCCAATTCGCTACTGAAGACCTTTGCCGTCCCCGTCTGATCGTCGATGACCTAGCGGTGTTCAAGAAAATCGAGCCGCGTCTTGATGAAAATGCTGCGCTTCAGACCATTGCCGGGGTGACAATTCTTCATTGGGAACAGTCTGCTTTGCTGCAGCATTTTCAGGAGCCGGGCGATGCTGTGATTGAGGCGTTTGCCTGCGACCTGCCAGACACCCTGATCGCCCAGATGAAGGCCAAACCTGTGGCTCCGGTATGGATCGATCTTGAATATCTCTCGGCGGAAAATTGGGTTGAAACCTGTCATGCCATTCCGTCGTTGCATCCCGCAACAAATCTGCAAAAAACCCTTTTTTTTCCGGGGTTTAGCGAAAAAACAGGCGGCCTTTTCCGTGAGCAAAATCTCCTTGTTGAGCGCAGCAATTTTGCAGCGAGCGAATACGCCCAGTCCGTCTGGCGGGCGCAGCATAACGTGCCGCAGAAAAGTGCCGGAACGCTCGATATTTCCCTGTTCTGTTATGCGGATGCGCCGCTTGAAAAACTCTATGCCGACCTGTCTAGAAGCCCGACCCCGGCGCGCCTGTTTGTCCCCTCCGGCGTAGCGGTGGAAAAACTTAGCCGCTTACCTCAGCAGCAGGACAATCTGACCATCGTTCCCATCCCGTTTCTTGAGCAACCCGATTATGACCGCCTGCTCTGGACCTGTGACCTCAATTTCGTCCGGGGCGAGGATTCGTGGCTGCGGGCCATCTGGGCCGCTAAACCCTTTATCTGGCTGGCCTATCCGCAGGAACGCGGTGCCAGTCAGGTTAAACTTGAGGCCTTTTTAGGCCGATATAGGCAGGGTTTGAGTGATTCTTTAGCGGAATCGCTTGCGGATTTTCATGCAATGTGGAATCTAGGGGTCCGCGAAGGCAAATCGGGACCACGCTCCTGGCATGATCTTCTGCCCCAACTGCCCGAACTCGAAGCCCATGCCCGCGCATGGACTGACATTCAGGCCCGGCAGGATGATTGCGCCACTCAGGTGATCCGCTTTATCCGCGCGCAACAGCTACAACCGACACTGAAAGTCACAGGATAATACTATGAAAGTCGCCCAGGAACTCCGCGCCGGTAACGTCGTTACAATGAACGGCAATCTCCAGCTCATCACCAAAGCCGAATTCAGCAAATCAGGCCGTAACTCGTCGGTCATGAAGCTCAAATTCCGCAACCTGATCAGCGGCAGCCCCGGCGAAGGCATCTACAAAGCTGACGAAAAATTCGATGACGTGATCCTTGATCGCCGCGATGTCACTTATTCTTACAACTCAGGCGAAGAATACGTCTTCGTCGATGCTGACTATAACCAGTACGAACTCAAAGGCGAAATGGTCGAAGGCGCAGTGAAATACCTGTACGAAGCCATGCCATGCGAACTGGTTATTTATGAAGGCAAACCTCTCTCCATCGAAATCCCGATCAAAGTCGTTCACGAAGTGACATACACCGAGCCAGCCGTTAAAGGCGACACCTCGGGCAAAGTCATGAAGCCTGCCACCATCGCAACCGGCCACGTTGTGTCAGTCCCGGGCTTCGTCGAAATCGGCGATAAGATCGAAATTGATACCCGCACCGACGAATATACCTCGCGTGCCAAGTAAAGATTGAATATACTGCGTATGGAAAGAGGGTCGCGTGCTGCGGCCCTTTTTCTATTTTAGCCTATTCAAACCCGCGCACATATTCATTGAGAATGCGCACACCCCAGCCAGTGGCGAAGGTTTTCGGGTTGGTCGGTTTGCCACCTTTATGGATGGCCACTCCGGCGATATCGAGGTGCGCCCATGGGCGCCCGGCATCGATAAATTCGCTTAAAAATGCTGCAGCGGTTGAAGACCCGCCATAGCGGCCATTGCCAACGTTTTTGATGTCAGCAAAAGGGCTGTCCATTTCACGGCGGAACGCCTCATCAACCGGCATGCGCCAGACTTTTTCACCCGTGCCGCTGCTGGCGGCATCAAGGTCTTTCCAGACCGTGTCGTCATTCGAAAATACGCCACAATAGTCGAGACCCAAAGCGATCATGATCGCCCCGGTGAGGGTTGCCAGATCAAGGATGACGCGCGGATTATGTTTTTTCTGTATATAGGTGAGAGCATCCGCCAGCACAAGGCGGCCTTCGGCGTCGGTGTTGAGGATTTCGACGGTTTTGCCGCTATAGGAGGTCACAATATCGCTAGGGCGGACGGCCTCGTCCGAGACCGAGTTTTCGGCCAGGGCAACGGTCGCCACGACCGGAACCGGACATTTACGCAAAGCCAAAGTGCGCATCGCGCCAACCACGGCAGCGGCCCCGGCCATATCGCATTTCATATCGAGCATGCCTTCATAGGGCTTGAGGCTGAGACCGCCCGTGTCGAAGGTGATGCCTTTGCCGACAAGACCAACGGGACCCAATTTTTTAGAGCCCTTTTTGCCTGCTGTGGCGGCTTTGCCTGGCCAGCTCATGGTGACGAGGCAGGGTGGGTTTTCAGAGGCCTGACCGACTGCAATCATGCAGCCCATACCAAGTTTTTTGAGCTGGTCGCTTTTAAGGATTTCGACCTTAACGCCAAGCGGCTTGAGGGTTTTCTCGATCACCTTGGCAAAGCTTTCCGGATAAAGTCGGTTTGGCGGTTCATTAACGAGGTTGCGGGTCAGGAAGATCGATTCCGCGAGTTCATCCTGCGTTTTAAAGGCTTTGGTCAGGGCTTTGCCGTCCGAAGTCAAGAAAGAGAGGCTTTTCAGGACGGGTGCATCTTTGTCGGTTTTTGCTGCAGTTTTGTAATGCTCGAAACTATAGGTGCCAAGCCGGGCGCCAAAGGCGAGGGAGACTTCGGGTGCAGCATTTTTGAATTTGGGAGCGTCCAGATCCTCGACATTCAGCACCACCGCCACGCTGGAGCCATAGGCCTTGAGGGCCGCAAAAAGCCGACCACCTGCGGTTTCGGCGACCTGCGGGGTAAACTTGTCTTTATCGCCAAGACCAAGGAGTACGATACGGGTATAAGGTGCGCGCGGGGGCAGGGCGATCGACATGGTGTGGCCTGCCGTAGCCTTGAATGCCGGGGAGTGTTTCAACTGGTGCTGCAGAATGCCTCCCAGCATGTCGTCGACGAGCTTGGCTCCCTCGCTGAGCTTCTTATCGGCAAAGAGCGCGACAATCGCCGTATCGGCGTTTTTGGCAGGGGTTTTGACGAAATCGAGGCGGAGGGGCGTTGAGGACATAAGAAAAACCTTTATGTAGTGAGGCTGGCGCACAGGCCGGAATGGACTGGAGAGCATATTATCTGATAGACGGATGGGGAACAACCGAGGAAGAGATTTAAGGCCGATGCCGATTGTCGACCGTTATGTCCTGAAAAACGTCCTGATCGCCACGGTCTTTGTGACTCTGGTGCTGGCGGCCCTTATTCTTCTGACTCAATCGCTGCGGTTCCTTGAGTTGGTAATCAATTCGGGGGCCTCAGGACTTTCCTTCTGGATCCTGACCTTCCTGACCTTGCCCAAATTTCTTGAAATCATTCTGCCGCTGGGCCTGATGGCATCGGTTTTGTTTATTTACAACCGCCTCACCATGGACAGCGAACTGATCGTGCTGCGGGCGCTTGGGTTTTCCCCGCTGCGTCTTGCCCGCCCGGCCTTGCTATTGGCGCTGGTTACAGGATTTTTCCTGTTTCTGATCATGGGCTGGATCGCGCCGCTGACAAACGGGACTCAACAAAAGCTCCGAGTCCAGATCAAGGCTGAAATGTCATCCCTGCTCTTCCGGGAAGGCGTGTTCAATCAGGTTGGCAAGGGTCTGATGGTCTATCTGCGCGACCGGGGCCGCAATGGCGAACTGCGCGGATTGCTCATTTATGACAGCCGCGATCCCGACAAAGCCCCCTCGACTATTATAGCCAACCGGGGTCTGATGGTTGCCAGCGATGATGGCCAGCAGGTGCTGGTTTATGAAGGGTCCCGGCAGGATTATGATAAGGCCGGGAAAGTGCTGAAACGGCTTGAATTCGATCAATACACCATCGATCTGCCAACCCCCGGTCCGGTTCGGCAGCGCTGGCAGGAACCTGAGGAGCGGACCTTGGGTAAACTCCTGAACCCGGACCTTAAAGATGCCACGGACCGGTCGCACCGGAAGGATTTTACCCTCGAAATCCATAAACGCCTGCTCACCCCGTTCCTTGTGCCGGGGTTTACGGTGATTGCCCTGTGTGCCCTTTTGCTCGGTCCGCTGGACCGTCGCGGCCAGACCCGCCGCATCATTTTTGCGGTGGGCATTGTGGTGCTGGTGCAGGCGCTGTTCATGGGGGCGTATAATCTTGGCAAACAATCAAATGCTGGCTTGCCGCTGATGTATTTTATTACGCTGGCTCCGTTGCTCGGCGGATTAGGGCTGCTGGCCCGGGCAAGCGGCTCGGCCCGCGATCCCTTGCCGTTGCCTGCAGAAGGGGCAACACCATGATTGCCGGGCTTCCTCGCACCCTGTCGCGGTACCTTGCGCGGCTCTATACCGGCAATATGCTAGGCATGACGGTCATTCTGCTCGGGATCATTTTCCTGTTCGATATGGTCGAATTGCTGCGCCGGGCCTCGAAGCACGATGACGTCAATTTTGGCACGATTATTCAGATGGGGCTGCTTAAATTGCCCGAAATGGCCATCGTCATTGCGCCCTTTATCATTCTCTTCAGCGCTCTTTATACCTTCTGGCAGCTTGCGCGTCGTCAGGAGCTGGTCGTGCTGCGCTCGGCAGGAATATCTGTCTGGCAGTTTCTCACCCCGATTTTGGCGGTCGGCCTGTTGACCGGGGTCTTCATGATGGCCGTCATTAACCCTGTCAGCGCCCTTTTTTACAGCCGTTACAGTGTGCTGGAGACCACCTATCTCGACCGTGAGCAGGAAACCATCGCTGTTTTTGACGAGGGGATGTGGCTGCGGCAGGAAACCGATGACGGGTACGCCATTCTCCATGCCGCCCGTATCGATGTTCCTGATTGGCGGCTGACCGACGTGATGGTCCTGTTTTTCGACGCGTCCGACAAATTTACACGGCGCATTGATGCAGGGGCTGCCCTGCTGAAAGAAGGCAGCTGGCAGTTACGGGATGCTGTCCTTAATCAGCCGGGGAAGCCCTCCCAACCCCTGAAAACCGCAACCCTCCCTACGCGCTTGACCCCGCGGGATATTGAGGACAGCTTTTCGTCTCCCCAGACCATGGGATTTTGGTCTCTGCCATCTTATATCGGGACGCTCGATTCCACCGGATTCGACTCAACCCGCCTCCGTATCCATTTTCAGAGCCTGCTGGCCCAACCGTTGCTGTATGCGGCCATGATCCTTCTGGCGGCGACTGTAGCTCTGCGGCCCCAGCGGCAGGGTCATACTTTCGTGTTTATCGTCGGCGGCGTTCTAGTCGGATTTTTCGTATTTTTTATGTCAAGCTTCCTGCAGGCTTTGGGCTCGTCACATCAAATCCCTGTTTTTCTGTCCGCTTGGTCCCCGGCATTGCTATGCGGACTGCTCGGTGTGGCAACCCTGCTGACGTTAGAAGATGGGTAAATTTGCAACACTTCCCACCATTCGGTGCAACACTCTCTTGACGCAGGGTGCTACGCACGGCAAATCTAGTCCCAGTGTCTGCTAACGTGTTGAAAATTTCACCTAATTCCGTGTTTTTTTAACCAAGTGATAACGCAGTTCTGGTCTACTCGTGAGACGCGATGCGTTCAGGGCCTGTGTTTTTTTTAGCACTGAGGTTCACTCGCGGGGGACACAAGGATATAAAAAGGGTTTGGGGTACTATGACGACATCGCAAAAAACCATTTCTTCACCGTCATCATGGGGCGCATTAGCGCTTGCCATTCTTGCGGTGTTCACGCTCAGCGGCTGTGCAACGGCGCAGGACGGCGAAATCGCTGATCCGATTGAAGGCGTTAACCGCGGCATTTTCAAATTCAACGATGTAGTCGATACAGCTGTTCTTGAACCAGTTGCTCGCGGCTATCGCGCCGGTGTTCCGCAGCCTGCCAGAACTGGCGTACGCAATTTCCTGCAAAACCTGAAAAGCCCTATCACCATTGGGAATAACCTGCTGCAGGGCGACCTGACTGGTGCCGGTGACGCGACCACCCGTATGGTTGCCAACAGCCTGCTCGGCTTTGCCGGACTGGTCGATGTGGCAGGGCACGAAGGTATCAAATATCAGGAAGAAGATTTCGGTCAGACGCTCGGCAAATGGGGCGTCGGCCATGGTCCATATCTCGTGCTGCCGCTTTTCGGCCCAAGCTCGGTGCGCGATACAACCGGCATGATCGTCGACGGATATGCTGATCCGATCCGTATCTGGCTGACCAACACCGACAACGAAGGTTGGTACTATGCCCGTGCTGGCGTGTCTGCGATCGACAAGCGTGAAGAGCTTTTGGATGTAATCGCCGACCTGAAGAAAAATTCGATCGACTATTATGCTGCAATGCGCAGCACCTACGGTCAGCGGCGCCAGGCTCTCCTCAATGATGAGGACGGTGCATCCGCAAATATCCCGGACATCCCTTAAATCTGGGATGTTCAAAAAGGGGGCCGGTTGGCCCCTTTTTATTTTTTTGGAAATCCGGGCTTTTCAGCGGCGCGGAACTGGTCTAAGGAATTTTTGATATACTTGAATAGTACAGGGGTGAACCCTGATGAAAAGGCGGGTTAAGGCAATGATCTACAAATCTCACTGGCTCCTCACTGGCGCAGCAGCAGTACTTTTATCGGTTAGCCCTCTGGCTTTGGCCCGGGCGGCCGATCTGACGGCTCCTGACGCCCCCCAGGCGACGAACGCGGCGATTGATGCCGCTGCTTCTCCCGAAGTCGCTCAGGGCGCCTTTAAATTCGTTCAGTCGACGGCGGAAAGCGGGCTCAAGTTCCTGTCTAACCCAAAAAGCGGTGAAGCGGAGAAAAAGGCCGAGTTCAGAAAATTACTCGATACCAGCTTCGATCTCGATACGATCGGCCGTTTCGCATTGGGGCGTTACTGGAATACAGCCACACCTGTCCAGCAAAAGAACTACCTCGTGCAGTTCCGCCGGATGGTTGTCGATGTCTATGCCAGCCGCTTCGGTGATTATAAAGGCCAGAAATTCGAAGCCAAGTCGTTCCGCTCGATCAGCGAGTCGGACACTTTGGTGACCTCGTACATCCATCCCGCAGACGGTGGGCAGGATATTCAGGTCGACTGGCGCGTTCGCTCTAAAGGCGGCAAATATAAAATCGTTGATGTTCTTGTTTCAGGCGTCAGCATGAGCGTCACCCAGCGCTCTGATTTCTCGTCCGTTATCCAGCGCGGCGGCGGCAATATCGATGTCCTGATCGATCACCTCAAATCAGGCGGCGGAACAACAGCAGCTAACTAAGTGCTTGCAGGCCATAAGAATAAAAAAACCAGGCTGTAAGGCCTGGTTTTTTGTATCTCAAATCATCGGTCCTTACTTCACAGCCTGAATACCATTGATAAGGTTTCTGCCGCCCTGACCCAGCTGCTGCATCCCTGAGGTTGCCTGCTGGCTGATCTGGCCACCGATCGAGTTGCCGTACTGCATCAGGCTCTGGCCAGGGTCGCCGGTCAGATCGCTGAAGGTCGACACACCGGATCCGAGCCAGCGCATGATCTGGTTAGGAATCAGGTCGATCAATTTGAAGGAGGACATCGCCATAATATACAGGATGACGGCGTACATGACCGAGAAGAACAACTGGTCAACCGGACCACGTACAGCTTCAACCCATCCGGCAGTGGCCGAGTTATCAAAGTTCGCACCACCGACGTTTTTCGAAGCCATCGGCCATATCCCGTTCAGCACCGAGGCCATTGCCGAGAAGATACTGACCGAGGCGATCAGGCCGAAAAGGATCAGAATCGGTCGCAGGAAGATTTCAAACAGCATGTAATAGCCGTTCATGGCAGCTTCGCCAGGCAGGCCATTGCCGTCGATGCGGATATGTGCGAGCGCCCAAAGCGGCACCCCGACCATGGCCTCAAAGATCCCTTTGACCCAGTTGCCGACCGCAAAGAAGAAGTAAACGAACGGCATGAACGGCAGCACGTAATAGAGCGTGATACCAGCCGAAAGCGTCATCATCGAGATCGTCATCAGAATGTCACTGACAGCCTTGGAGGCTTCTTCGATACCAGCAAACTTCACCATGGATACAGCCATCGCGCCTGTCCCCATGAACAGGTTGCGAACCGAAGCTTCCACCATGCTCTTGCCCATTGAAGACAGGAGCGCCAGCGGGCTGGCGACCTGGTTCTGTGGATCATCAAGACTGAAAAGACCTTTCGTCCCGAAGATATAGTTGATGAAGTCGAGCATCGGGTTGCCAGTCTGCGGCTTGAAGAGGTTCCGGTTGCCCTGCCAGTTATTATAGATCGTATTCAGGATCGCGGCGGCATAGGTCTCGGTTTCGCCACGTTTCAGAACCATGGCATTTTTCTTACCGAAGTTCGGGTTGAACTGGTCCTGCGGCGTGGTGTTCTGGTTGTTCTGGCGAACCTTAGTCAGAACGCTTTCCATCATAAACGGCATGCGGGTTGGCTGAGGATAGTTAATCGCTGCCGCCGTGATGCTGCCGTTGATACGGGCAATCTGGTTATACCACATCCCGGCACCGGCCCAGCCGCGTGAGAGTTGCGACATCTGGATGAATGTCGAAGGATCGTTTTTGATCATTTCAAATTCATCAGTACTGGCGATCGCATTGATCTGTGCGAGCATGCCGCGGCGAACAATGTTTTCGGCAATTACATCAGACGTACCATCGAAGTCTGAAACGGCCACGGAGTCCGGGTAGCCAGAGTCCTTAAATACAGCTGCCGGATAGTCGCGCCCAGCGGCGCGCGCAACTGCAATGCCTTCACCTTCGCGGTAATGCTGGACGGCGTGCGTGTACCAGTCTTCATTGGCGAGCGGCTCATAATAAGATGCGGGCACGGTATAGGTACCAGCTGCGCCATAGAGATTGAGCTGTGGCGTTGTGCCACCCTCTTCACCACAGATTGAGTGCTGGACGATCGCGAGGGCCTTTTGACGAATCTGCTGGTCGCCAATCGTAGACGTATTGAAGATATAGCTGTCCATGTCAGGTTTTTTACAGAACTGATAGGACTTGTAGTGCATAGGTGAGGTGGCGCCATACTCGCCCCACAAGAAGCGCAGGGTCTCATAATAGTTGGCCTGCATGGATGTCGCGCCGGCTTCAGACGGCCGGTTGGAAGGGTTGACCATCGGGATAATGACTTCGCCACAGGTAGGATAAACGCGACCCATCTGGGTCGTAAAGTCACAGCCACGGTCGCCAAAACGAACAACCATGTCGCCCCCGTCAAAGAAGGTTCGGGCAGCTGCATAATCCGTGACCGACATGCGGATGGCATCATTGACGCCGCTTAGGTCATATTTCACCAGATAGGCATCGATATAGTTTTCCGAGTTGTCGACTGTACCGCCTGCATACCCATCATCACTTGGATCAATCCCCGAACAGCTGGCAGGCGTACCTGAGGTGTTGATCTTAGGTTGAGCCAGATACCCCTCTTCAAGTGCCTTACAGGCATGGGCAAGCATGATGAATTGCAGAAGAGAATCGACTTCAGGGGTCTGTGGTTTGGCGACGAGGTTAACCGCCTGCGCGGCGCCCCATGAACCAATCCCGGCGTTATAATAAATCCAGCCATTGCTCGCAAAATTGGAGCCTAATTTGGCCATGTAGAGCGTGATGTACTGCGCGCTGTTCAACCCGCTGGTGATCGGGATCAGGAGGCCGAGCGCCATAACCAAGCGTAAGGGTGCCCAGACAGTATTAAATCGTTTCCCGAATGGGGTTCCGGTTTGTGCCGTTTCGGCAACAATCACGATCACAAAATAGAGAATGATAAAGCAGGCTACGACCAGAAGGCCCATGCTGTAGAACTCGAGCATGGCGTGCAGACCTATGTGGAAAGGCCAAGGAAAGGTCGCGGGTCTGTAAATGGGGTTCGCAAGATCAAGCTTCAGGTCGGGCAGAGTGCCGTAGCAATCTACACCCAAGGATGGGTCAACGCAGGATTCGAAAATCCCCGGAACACCAAACACCCGGTCGAGGAGAATAAACGCCAGATCCTGTCCAGGACCTGCGCCGCCATATGTAGGCTGGCCGAAGTAGAAGTTAAAGCTCAGAGGTGTTGCCGGCACTGGCGCTGGGGCGGCGAAGGATATCGGCATCAACAAGGCGCCGAGAACCGTCAGGGTTTGCAGGACAAGCAGGATAATCCCGCCCAACATGACAAAGAAAACGATAATCTGGTCGATATTCTCGCGACGAAAGACAAGATGACCGGCGGCAGCGGCAATAACCTGCCGAATGTTAAACTTGCTAATATTCTCAGAGCGTAAATAGGGGTGGGAAGGTGGTAAAAGGCGGACGGCTCCATAGATTTGGGCCATCAGGAAGGCAATATGATGAAATCCTGACAGGAAAAGCTCGTTAAAACGAGGCAAAACCCTAGGAAGAAGGGAATATTTAACGATCGAACCAGTCGTAAAACGCGCTGAACTCATATCCACAGACCCTTCCGAGGGCACAAACCCGCCAATTTCAAGGTTACCAAATCTTTACTTAAATTTTCTATATATCCTACCATAGTCTCCACACACTGTAAAAGATGCCCGGCGCAAGGGTTTACCCCAATCCGCTCCTGCATCAGCTATCTTTTCATTCTCTCGCCAAGTGATTGGCTTACGCCCATTTTACCCTGCGCAAACGACCCAGCCCGACCTGAACCGCCTGCGCCCATAATCCCGGCGACAGCATCACCGCTTTTCTCGCCCAGATTGCTAATGCCGGCTCTAAGCTGCTGGGTGAACTCTGGGGCCGCGCTTGTGTATCTCGTCATGCTGGCAAGCGGATCTGCGGCTTTTTCATTGAAGCTTGAGACACCGGAGCCGATAAAGCGCAGCACCCCATTCGGAATCAGGTCGATCAGCTTAAAGGCAGACGTGCCAATGATGTACAGGATGAATGCGTAAATAAGGGTGTACATGAATTCATCAATCGCTTCCCGGGCGACCTCGCTCTGTTCGAAGGTCTTGGGCGCGGCGCTAAACGCCCCGCTACTGCCTGCCGGGTAGGGGTCATACCCACCCACGTTACGAACCACCACGTTAAAGATCGAGTCCAGCATAACGACGCTGGCATTAAAGATCGTCATGGCGGCAAGCAGCCCGAAGACGGTTAGGATCGGGCGTATCATGATTTCTAAGAGGAGATAATAGCCGTTGGCTGCGGCCTGCGCGGGGATACCTTCCCCGTCGATCTTGATATGCGCAAGCGCCCACAGCGGTATGCCAACCATGGCTTCAAAAATGCTTTTAACCCAGCGTCCTACAGCGAAGAAGAAATACAAAAACGGCATCATCGGAATAATATAATAGAGCGTTACACCGATACTCAGCCCGACGAGGCCGAGACTGGAGATCATACTTGATACCGCAGAAAGGCCCTTAGCCATGCCACTGGCTCCCGGCGTATCCATGGCGCCCATAATTCCGCCGAGCCCTGACATAATCAGCGAGCCGCCCAGGAAGGTAATCGAGCGCTCAATGATGCCCCGGCCAAGTGCGGCGAGCCGTGAAAGAGGGATGACATCAGAATTCTTGCGCAATTCATAAAGTCCGGAAATCCCGAAGATCTGATTGATGGTATCGATGACCGGGCTCGAATTCTTTTTAGTTTCAAGGTCAGCGCTCATATCGGCCCCGTTGAGGTCGGAATAAACCTTGTTCAGGAATGTGGCCATTTTCATGTCAAGCGACGGATCATCAAGATCGGCCTCCTGCCAATAATTATCGACTGTTTTACCGGTAGGCAGAATAGGGTCGAATTTGTCGGTAGGCTTACCGTTTTTATCGACCTTTGACTTAATTTTACGCGTGAATTCCATCACGGCTGGCATTGACGTCGGAGTTGGGATTTTGATCGCCGCAGTCACAAGTGCGCCGTTATAGTCGCCCAGGCGGCTGAACCAAACGCCTGCCCCGCCCCAGCCAAGATCCTTCATCGACGGAGTCATCTTCATGTAATCGTTGGTCGTGCCCCGCAGGGTACTGATCGCAGCGGTCATCTGGGTATCAAAGTTTACCTGAAAGAGCTGCTTCTGGTCGATATGGAAGGAATAACCAGCGTCTTTGCATTCGCAGGTGGGAGCCGTTCCGGTACAGATCGCACCCCATGGCGTTGTGGTCACAGGTCCACAAGCGTCACCCTTTTGACCCTTGGGACTGTATTGAATGAGAGCAGTCTTCAGACCATAGACGATGAAATCCGGCGCGACCCACATCTGCTTCATCATATTGAAATATGTTTCATAGACTGTGCGAATGCCCGGAACGTTAATCGAATCGACTTCGAGCGTGATGGCGCCACAATAGGGTTTCACGAAACCCAGATACTTGCCGTATTTCGCAGTATCTTTCTCACCATTCACGATCCGGATTGCACCGTTACCAGTGAAAGTCAGCGTATTGGTAAAGTCCGAAGCCGCAGTTAACTCCTGAGAGTCCATGACAGCGTTATACGCTGCAGGGCGAACGATATAAGCTTTGATATCCTTGTTATATTGCAGTTTATAGGCAAACTCGCAGACGCGAGTGAGTTCGAAGAATGTCACCACGCTGCCAATATCTTCAATATGCGGCGAGACGACCATCTCGCGCATGGTCAGCCCAAGCGGGTTGTCGCCTGCGACATTGTTATGAACCAGCCACGCGTTGGTCGCCAGAGACGAACCCATTTTGGCGATTTTGAGGGTCAGCCATTGGCCGGAATTCAAACCGTAATATGTTGGAACCAGCAGCGTTAGCGCAATAATCAAACGGATTGGTACATAGACGTTGGCAAAGCGTGCGCCAAACGGAACGCCGGTCTGGGCTGTTTCAACCACAACCACAAAAGCGTAGTAACACACAATCAGGACTGCGATGAGCAGCATCCCTCTGCTGTAGAAAGCAAAGAGCATATGCATACCTTTTGCTGTCTGCGAAATGTCGTTATATGCAAGAGGCAGCCCGGTCGCGGTGTCGAACATCACGATTGAGTTGAACATGCCCGGAATCTGGAAGACGTAGTCGAGCATGACGAACGCGACATCGGTTCCGGGGTTGGTAGTATTGAACATACTGAAGCAGAAACCGCTGGTGTGGGCACAGGCTTGCGTCAGACCTGAGGCCTCCGCGCTGTGGATGGCAATCGCGGCAAAGAGCAGGA
Source organism: uncultured Pseudobdellovibrionaceae bacterium (assembly GCA_964368875.1). Taxonomy (GTDB): domain Bacteria; phylum Pseudomonadota; class Alphaproteobacteria; order Micavibrionales; family Micavibrionaceae; genus CAYJDG01. The sequence continues at coordinate 51,476 of CAYJDG010000004.1, read as the reverse complement.
CAAATTGGCCGACCAGCAGCACGATTCCGGCAAGGAAGCCAATGAAGATGATGTATTGATCTATATTGCGCGTCCCGCCATGCAGGTTCTGCGCGCCAGCTGCGAGAACCTGACGAATACTAAAGCGACCCATATTCTGAATCATCAGATACGGGTGATGGACAGGCAGTAGACGCACTGATCTGAAAATCAGAGCCATCAGATAAGCCAGATAACCAAAATTCAGCCCAAGCCCTTTAAGCCAGGGCACGATGCCTGGCAGAGTAGCGTAGCTGAGAACAGTGGTTACTTTTTTATTCATTTGGCCAGCTCAGTGTCCTTTTTAATTCTTGGTCGGTTTCGGCGGTGGTGGCGGTGGTGTAGCCACAGAGGCAGGTTTATCGAGTCCCGGTGCCTTGACCTCGCCACCCTGACCACGCGGCCGTGCCGCTGCGTCGGCAACGCCTGTGCTTGCGCCTGTTCCGGTCGACGGAGCAGGGGCAGACGGAGAACCGGGTTCAGGGTTCTTAGGTGGTTTTTCTTTGGCGGCGTGTTGCGCAATAACCCGGGCGGCATCAGCAGCGGCCATATCTCCAATTTTGTTGATCTCTCCGCCTGCAGCGCGATAAATCTTGATGCTGCCGCCGGCAACCATTTGACCAGTGCTATCAACCATATCATCGGCTGTATCGCTTGCGCCCCAGCTTCTAACACCCGCACCCGACCAGCGCATAATGTTGTCAGGAATGATGTCGATCAGTTTGAAGCACGAAGTCCCAGTCATATATACAAGAATAATATACAGCAGGGTGATAAAGAACTGATCAACAATAGCACGAACATCCGGCAGTTTGACATCAGGTGTCGCACTGGCGAAGGTCTTGAATGTGGCAACGTCGCTACCGAAGATATTGGCCATGGCCATCGTAAAGATTGTATTCAAGACGGCAATCAGGGCAGCAAAAATTCCAAAGGACGCAACCAGAGCGAAAACTGTCACAATCGGCCGGATCCCGATTTCAAGTATCAGGAAGTATCCGCTCGAGGCGGCCGTACCCGGTAAGCCTTGTCCCTTGAGGCTTAAGTGTGCCAGTGCCCACAGAGGCACGCCGACCATCGCTTCAAAAATAGTTTTAACCCAGCGTCCGACCGCAAAGAAGAAATACATAAACGGCAGGAACGGCAGCACGTAGTAGAGAATGACACCGCTTCCTAGCGCGATGGTACCAAACATGGTGAAGGCTTTCGAAAGATTGGCTGCGGCCATCGTAATGTAGGCATATCCAGGGTCGCCCTGACCGAGCGTCATCTGGTTCAAACCGCCAACTACAGAGGCCCCGGTTGCAGCCATCATGTTAAAAATAGCTTTGTCGATCATGGTGCGCCCAAGATTGGACAGCATCGCCATCGGGTGGACGTTTTTATTATCAAGCACGTTGAAGAAGGTGCTGGCACCGAACAGCGAGTTGATAATGTTCATGATCGGATTGGGCTGTACGGATGCGCGCACATCAGTCGGACGGATGCTCTCGTTTTTAAAGACCTCGGTGCAAAGCAGGTAAAGCGCCGCAGCAGATTCTGCGCCGAACTGGTTACGTCCATCAGGCATCTCAAGGGACGTGATACCTGCCTTGTTTGGGTTATAGGCTTCGCAGGCGTTCTGATCGACTTTCGCATCGCTTTTAAGGCGTTGTTCTTTGACCTTTTCCATGACGAAAGGATATTTGACGACATACGGCGCAGCACCCACAGCGCCAAGAAGGGCTCCGTTCTTTTCCGCAATCTTATTATACCAGACACCGGCGCCACCCCAGCCGAGGCGAATGGTATCAAATGGTAAGGCCATCGGGCTGGCAAAGCCCAGCGTCGAAAAGCCAGTGTTACCAATCGAGAAGTTCATATCTTCGCCGACAACGTCTTCAGTCAGAAAGTCGTAGCCTGCAAGCGGGGCCCATTTAAAGGCTTCCTGATAGCGTTTGATCAAATTGACCCAGTAGATGGCCGGTATTGGTCCGCGGCAATCCCCGAGCACAGTCAGTGGTGTGCCAGTTGAGCCGCGCGGCGATTCAACGATGTTATCGTTATCAGAATCCCAACTGCATTTCGCATTAGGGTAAGGGGTAAAGAGGCTTCGCGCATACACTTCCCAACCGGGTGAGGTATCGAAGTAAGGTTTTGCTGCGGCATGAACCAGTGCGTACTCGTAAGGATCAATTGTGGCGGCAGGAGCTGAGTCACGCGGAATGGAATACAAAATCCGGATCACCGTCGCCAGATACCCTTCAGCTGCGTAGAGGGCTTCGGGGGTTTGTCCTGTCACGGGGATAACGACCTCACCACAGCTCGGGAAGATGCTTCCCGGATAGCTGTCAAAACGAGGGGTGCCATGAATACCAAAGACCAGCCGAATATCGCTGCCTTTATAGAAATTCATCGCCTTATAAAATATCGTGGTTGTATCACTGAGGTTAGGATTGCTCGGGTAAGGCGGCTTGAACGGCACGCCAGCGACCAGAACTTCAGAGTTGGGGCTGCGCGGCGGCACTCCAAAAGCGGGCCAGAAACTTGCCGGGGCATCGAGCAGAGGTTCAGCGTATGATCCCCGCACCATAAATTCTGCAGGACCAAAGAATTCAGGCGAACCCAACAACGACATTTCGAGACATCCTCGAATTACAATCAATTCCTTGATCAGCTTGGAGTAGTCAGGGATGGCTGGCTTGGCGATAACATCCTTGTTCAGCAATCCGACCGGGCTGTCGCCAGCGTTGAGGTTGTAGACAATCCACGCATTGGTTGCGATGGAGGCGCCATATTTGGCGGTATACAGAACGATGTACTGCGCAGAGTTCAAACCGTTGAAGGCTGGCATCAGCAAGCCAAGGGCGGCAATCACCCGAATCGGGATCCAGAAATTATCAAAGCGATGCCCGAACGGGGTGCCAGTGATTGAGGTTTCAGCAACTATCGTCAGCAGGAAATAGAGGAAGATCAGCACGCTGAGTAGAAATAAGGCCATGCTGTAGAACTGGAACAGGGATATCAAGCCAACCTGAAACCCATTCGGGAAAGGCCCCCATTTGGCGAGGTTGGTCGTGACCTCGGAGTTGAAAACTCCACCTACACCAAAGACACGGTCGAGCATGATGAACGAGATATCCGTCGATGGGGCCGGATGAACGAACCAGCCCGCCATCACCGGTGAAACCAGTAAAAACAGCAGGGTTGCTGCGATATAAACCAAGAGGGCACTGCTACCCGCGAGCAACGCGAAGAAAATGATTATCTGATCAAGATTTTTCCATGAAAATTTTAGCTCATGCAGGGCTGCTGCAATCACATGGCGAATTCCATATTTGCCGATATTTTCCTGGTTAAGATAGGGATGGTTTGCAGGGAGCAGGCGAACCATCGCATAGGTCAGGGCAATAAAGTAAGCAAGTGTACCAAAACCGGAAAAGGCAAGATTCTTAACCCGGGGCCATATCCCAGGTAAAATCGCATAGCTTAACGCTTTGCCAGTCGTAATACCGCTCACAGGGTTACACCCCACCCGAAAAAAGTTCTGTCGCCATAATTATACCCGCCGAATAGATAAAATTTTATTTAATTATGATAGGTTTAGCTTATCACAGGTGACATATATCTGCCAGACTCGAGTGAGCGGCGCACCCTAGGTAAGTTGGCCTGAATTCAGGGGTTTAGCTGTGTTGAGGCCCGGAGACTGAGGATGAAGATTAAATGCCTTCCCTTGCTGTCAGAAGTTGCAGCGCGTCCGGGTATACCGTCTTGGCTAGGATGATCTGATGGGATTTCTGCAGGCGAGCTTTTTCTGCCTAAAAAACTACACCAATCTCAATGGCAGGGCCGGGCGGTCTGAATTCTGGTTTTTTATGTTGTTCTGCTGCGTAGTGGGTAGCATCGCCACACTCGTCGACATGTATCTCTATACGGCCTACCCGCCACAGCTCGCCGAGATTATGCCTTTGAATTTATTAGTTAATATTATTCTCGTGATTCCCAATATTGCTGCAACATCACGCCGCCTGCATGATGTTGACCGCTCTGGCAAATGGCAGTTTATTGCCGTGACGGTCATCGGCATTATCCCGCTGCTCTATTGGCTTTGTCAGAAGGGCCAACCCGGACCCAACCGCTACGGATCTCGGGTTTAGCCTAAAAGTAATTGACGTAATATTGTTATTAAAGTATGGTCTCGCCATAAATTTTCAGCTACCTTACAGAAGATCAAACGCCGAGATCCGATATGACAGAGACTGCAGCCCCTGCAACAGAAATCGATCCCCAAGACTATATGGTCAAGCTGGGTTCACGCCTGCGCGTGGTTTATAACAAGGAAACTGGCCGTCATACCGCGTCTTTTGCGGGCGTGTATGAGAAACTTGGCAACCAGACCAAGCAGGCGGTCCAAGGCATGGGACGCAGTGAGATAGAAGCGTGTCGCAATCTTGCCCTGCGTATGCGCGACCTGCAAAGACTAGGCCGTCTTCAGGTGCTTGAACCGGGTGGCGATCCAGGTCCTGACCGCATCGTAGCACCGCAGCATAGCTGCAATACCTGGTTTAAAGGCAGCTGAGCTAAGCCGCTTTTTCGCGCAGCATTTCTATATGCGGAATGCCATCTTCAAGGTACGGGTCACCAAGCGCAACAAAGCCATGGCCCTCATAAAACCCTTTTAAATAGCTTTGTGCAGAAATTCTGACGCCCGCACCATTACGGCGCTCAATCTCAGCGAGGCCGACTTTGATCACATCATGGCCTAAGCCTTTGCCACGTGCGGGCAGCGCAGTGATAACCCGCCCGATAGACCATTCACGGTATTTAAGGCCCGGAGGTACAAGGCGGCAATAGCCGAGCAATTGATTCTGATTCTGCAGCAAAACATGGAGGCATTCGACATCAAGGCCATCCATATCCTGATAAACGCAGGCCTGTTCAACCACAAAAACTTCACTCCGCAGGCGCAGCAATTCATACAGATCCGCTGGGCTAAGTGCAGCAAAAGCGACGATTTTAGCCGCGATCTCCAGAGTTAAGCTGCCCGGGTGAGAGGCTTGTACTTGATCCGGTGCGGCTGGTCGGCATCGATGCCGAGGCGGCGTTTACGATCTTTTTCGTAGTCCTCATAGTTGCCTTCGAACCAGACAACTTGGCTATCCCCTTCAAACGCGAGGATATGGGTCGCCAGACGGTCAAGGAACCAGCGGTCGTGCGAGATAACAACAGCACAGCCCGGGAATTGCTCGAGGGCTTCTTCGAGCGCTCCCAATGTTTCGGTATCAAGATCGTTGGTCGGTTCATCGAGCAAGAGGACGTTCGCGCCGGATTTGAGCATCTTGGCTAAGTGAACGCGGTTACGTTCCCCGCCTGAGAGCTGGCCGACTTTCTTCTGCTGGTCGGTGCCCTTGAAGTTGAACGACCCGACATAGGCCCGACTCTGGATTTCGACTTTGCCGAGCTGGAGGATTTCGTTGCCCTCGGAGATTTCTTCCCAGATGTTCTTGTTCGGATCGAGCTTATCGCGGCTTTGGTCGACATAGCCAAGTTTCACGCCATCTGCGACCTTGAAGGTGCCGCTATCCGGCTGCTCAGCCCCGGTGATCATTTTGAACAAAGTGGTTTTACCCGCCCCGTTTGGACCGATAATCCCGACAATTCCGCCAGCCGGCAGTTTAAATGACAGATTTTCGATCAAAAGACGGTCGCCGAAGGATTTGCTGATGCCTTCCGCGTTGATAACGAGGTTGCCGAGGCGTTCCGGTGCCGGAATGACGATCTGGGCGCGCCCAATCGTGTCTTTTTCGTTCTCAAGGAGCATTTGCTCATAGGCAGCAATACGGGCCTTGGATTTCTTGCGGCGAGCTTCTGGGGTCTGGTTGATCCATTCCAGTTCGCGGGCGAGCGTTTTCTGTTTGGTGGATTCCGTTTTGGATTCCTGTTCCATCCTTTTGCGCTTCTGATCGAGATAGGCGGTGTAGTTGCCTTCGTACGGAATGCCGGTGCCACGGTCGAGTTCGAGAATCCAGCCCGTGACATTGTCGAGGAAGTAGCGATCGTGGGTAACCATAACGACGGTACCCTTGTAGTCCTCAAGGTGGCGTTGCAGCCAAGTGACGCTTTCAGCATCCAAGTGGTTGGTTGGTTCATCGAGCAGAAGGAAATCTGGTTTTTCGAGCAGGAGCTTGCACAAGGCAACCCGGCGTTTTTCACCGCCCGACAGATGGGTGACCGGGCTATCCGGCGGCGGGCAGCGCAGGGCGTCGAGCGCGATCTCGATGGTGCGCTCCAGCTCCCAGCCATCGGCATGGTCGATTTTTTCCTGCAGATCGCCCATTTCGGCCATCAGTTTTTCGAAATCAGCACCGTCTTCCGCCATTTCAAGGCCGATGGCGTTGAAGCGTTCGATCATGGCTTTGACCGGACCCAAAGCCTCGATCACGTTTTCCATGACGGTTTTATCTGGGTTCAGTTGCGGTTCCTGCGCGAGGTAGCCGATACGCACGCCATCCGCATGGAAGGCTTCGCCGCTGTAATCCTTTTCCAGTCCCGCCATCAGTTTGAGCAGGGTCGATTTCCCCGAGCCGTTCGGGCCGAGGACGCCGATCTTGACGCCTGGCAGGAAAGACAGGGTGATGTTGTTGAGGACGGTTTTGCCACCCGGCCACGCCTTGGTGACGTTTTTCATAACATAAACATACTGATAAGCGGCCATGGGTTCGTCCTCGCGTCGGTCTTGAAATATGCAGAGTGTCTTACAGCAACAAAGCCGGAAGGTCAAAGAATCCGGGCAGTTTGTTCAGTTCGTTCCGCGTTTTATTTTTTTCGAAACCGCAATTCATATCAGTTTGATCGTCAGTTGAATTTTTTCGGATAATAGTTTGTTTTGAAACAGGCGACGCCATCACATCTCCATAGTTAGCTTTAAAATACCAAGCAGCTATATTTTATAATTTAATTACTTTAATATAGGAAATCTTACTAAAAAGTCAAGATTTTTAGGGTTTAAAAAATTGACAATTCATCGAAACCTCTTCAACATTATGTATAACAAAAAAGGTGAACGATGCCGCTTTTGATATCACCCGCCCCCGGATCCGTCCCATCTTCCGATCTTTATAAGATGATGGTTGATCATCTGATTATTTCTGCCGATCCCAAAAACACACCGTATGACAGGTATATGGCTCTTGAGAATGCTACACGTCTTGCCCGCCAGTATCAGGAGGGTGGGGGTAAAGAAAGCCTTCCATCGCCGCTTTCCGATCCTAACACAGTGCGTAGGCAGTTACTGGCCTATGGTCAGATGACGCTGGCTACAGCGGCCCATGCAATAAACGGCAATCTGGGAGATTCATCATCTCAGGCTCTCCATCTGCGCTCCGCTCAAACCATCATCGGCCTCATGGCTCGCGCTGGTCTACAAGGTGAGGACCAATCTTATGGCGTTTTTGGTGGACGAAATGTTTTCGATCTCAGGCTTGCTCAGATACAGGCCCCCAAAAAAGAAGAAAAACTTTATGCTGCAGGTTCATCAGCCCCCACGACGCCTGTAATAAAAGGCCCATCAACCGCGCTGGACAACCATATCGCAGGATTGAGCAAACAGGACCTGTCCGAGGATGAATTGGTTCAGTTTACAAAACGCTTTAAGGCAGAAAAGAGTGGGACTGAAAGCACGCTGAAACCAGACTCAGGTGGTGGCAGCAAAGTTTCTCTGGGCGTGGCAGGCGATATTGCAGCAATTTATGCTGTGATTATTCCTGCTGCCGCGCCAGCCGCCCCAGCTCTCGCTGCGCCTGCAGGACCCCTCGTAGCCGCAGCATTAAAACCACTACCTCTCTGACTGCGCCCGCGTTCATTTACGCCCTTCCCGCCGCCCTGTCATTTGAGGTATTCTGGTTGCCTTAGCGGAGCCAGACCCCATGCCAAACGACGATTTCTCAGCCAGTTTCAATCAGACCAAAAAACCCGAAGACGTGCAGCAGGCACTGATCGATGCCAACCGCGAACGGGGCACTTTCTCCGGACACGGGCGCGCGCGGGGTGCCGCCGGGTATATCGACCGCAATACCAATTCCGGCAGCGCCGATTTTCTGGGCAGCCGCGACGATACGCTCTCGGTCTCGCCACCGCCGGGCGGCTTCGGCGACATTACGATTGCTGCGGCATGGGACAACCGCATGGTGCCGGATGAATCTTTTATGGGCAGGCTCTTTCATAAAAAGCGCATGGCCAATATCGATCTCGATCTCGGCTGCCTTTATGAATTACAGGACGGGCACCGTGGCGCGATTCAGGCCTTCGGCAACCAGATGGGCAATTATAAATCGATGCCATATATGTCCTTGTCCGGAGACGAGCAGACCGGCAACAAGCAGGGCGATGACGAAGCCATCCATATCAATGGCCCGATGTGGCCGAAAATCCGCCGCATGCTGGTTTATATTTACATCTACAAGGGCGCGCTCGACTGGGCGATGTGCAGACCCCAAATTCAGGTCCGTGTACCCGGCCAGAAGCCGATGATCGTAACGCTTGCAAGCCATCACAAACACTTAAGTATCTGTTCAATCGCCGGGCTTGAAAACGTCCGCGACGGGATCAAATTGACCAATTACACCGAATATTTCGCCGGTCACGCCGAAATGGACCGGGCGTTTGGTTACGGGCTTGAATGGGATACGGGGTCTAAAACAGCGCATGAGGCCTCCCCGGCGGCAGAATAGTCGAAGGATTGGCCCGTCTCCGCGCTTTCGGCATGGCACCGGGCTTCAGCTTTTGGTAAGAATCTATGGGTAAGCTGTGATCTTCGGCTATCCGGCCAGACATAAGTAATGGAATCAAAACATGAGTGAAACCGAGGCAACTGCTGGCCCCCGCATAGATTTTGGCGATCCGACCGGAGCCGATGCGCCCAACCCGGACGACAAGGTTGCGCCGTTCGACCCGGAGGCCAACAAAGACCCCAACGATAAATCCTATCACCTGAAACCAGGCGAGCAGGTCAGCCTGACTAAGCTCGACCCGACCCTTAAATACATCACGGTCGGAGTTGGCTGGGATGTCATCGGCTTTGAAAACGAGGCGCCTGACCTCGATGCCAGTGTTTTCCTGCTCGACCGGCATGATAAAACCGCCGCCGACGAAGATTTCGTTTTTTATAACTGCCTGAAAAGCGCCGATGGCTCCGTCGTTCATGAGGGCGATAACCGCACCGGCGCCGGCGACGGCGATGACGAGATCATTCATATCGACCTGATGGCGCTGCCCTTTGAGGTCAGCAGAACGGCGTTTGTCGTTTCAATCTACGAAGCAGCCCTGCGCAACCACACCTTCAACAACGTGCGCAATTGTTTCCTGCGCGTTATCAATAAAGAAACCAAAACCGAGATCATGCGCTTCAATCTCGACAAGGAGTTTCAGGAAAACCCCAAGACGACAGCGCTGATTGTCGGCATGCTGATCCGCGAAGGCCCTAATTGGTACTTTGAAGGAACAGCGCGTTTTGAAGCCGGCGGGCTTGGGAAAATCGCGACGGATTACGGGATTATCGTCGCTTTATAAGGGTTTTTAGAACCCAGCTTTAGAAGCCTTGGCCCTTTTTCATGTCGAGCAATTGGCCCGGGCGGATTTTCGGGGATTTACCTGCGCCTGAGCCGCGCTGGTCGCCGAAGCGTTCTTTTTCCTTCATCTCGCGCTCGAGCAACGCTTCTATATCCGGCATATTGCCCAAAGCAAGCTCACCGATAACGGCGCGCAGGAAATTGCAGCATTTCTCTTCCCAGTTATAAACCTTGCCGACCCAGTTCTCATTCTTGATGCGCAAATCCTTGACCGACCACTTGGTCTGGACATGGGGCGTGGCCTTCATCCAGAGAATCTGTTCGACTGGCTTTTTACCGGGTTCAGGCTCTTCGCGCAGCAGCTGGATTTCCGCTTCGACTTCGTTGCCATCAGGATTCATGCGCACTTCTGCGCTGCAGGTGATGTTACCCTCCATCACCGAGACCGGGTAGGTCTCGTATGGTGAGAGCTCATAGGTTACCCCGAGCCGGTCCATCAGTTCTTTCAGACTGTCGCGCATGTGGTCCAGTATACCCGCTTTTTCGAAAACGTGCTCAGATTTAGGGTATTTCTGAGGGTTATTCAACCCGCGTTTTCACACTGCCGTCGGCAAACTCGACGTTTAAGGCTTGCCCTGACGATGTCTGGACAACCCCGCTGACCAACTGGCCCTGATCATTGCGCACAACGGCGAAGCCACGTTGCAGAGTATTGGTATAAGACATGACCTTGAGCAGCTGGAACGCGCGGTCGAGTTTCTCTTGCGCATCGCTGGTCAGACGCGCACCCAGCCGGGAGAGTTGCGGGGTCTGGAAGCCGAGTGCCTGACGGGCCTGCGCGATGCGTTCCCGCGGATGGAGGAGGCGGCTGGAGACTTCAAGGAGGGCTTGCCGTTTATGTTGAACCTGTCCGCGCATGCCCTGAAAAAGGCGGTCGCTGGCATGGTCGAAGGCCTGATTTTGTATTTCCAGCAGGCGCAAAGGATCCCCGAGTTTGGCCTGCAAAGTCGCCAGTTTCTGGCGGTGTTCGCGCAAGATCCGTTGCAGGGATTGCATCATGCGCTGGCCGTTCTCCTGCGTGAGACCAAGCAGGGGCAGACGTTCAGGGACAGCCATTTCGGCAGCCGCGGTCGGTGTCGGGGCGCGGCGGTCGGCTGCGAAATCAATCAGGGTGGTGTCGGTTTCATGGCCGACGGCGGAGATCAAAGGAATGGAGCATTCAGCGACGGCGCGCACGACCTCTTCCTCGTTGAAGGGCATCAAATCTTCGAGCGAGCCACCGCCGCGGGCGACAATCAAGAGATCAGGACGCGGGGTTTTACCGTTCTCCGGCAGGGCGGCGAAGCCGCGAATTGCTGCAGCAATTTTTGCCGCGGCTCCATCACCTTGGACCGGCACGGGCCACACCAGAACATGGCAGGGAAAGCGGTCGTCAAGGCGGTGAATGATATCGCGAATGACTGCGCCCGTAGGCGAAGTGACCACGCCGATGACGCGCGGAAGATAAGGGAGAGCCTTTTTCCGGCCCGGTTCGAACAGACCTTCGGCAGTGAGTTTTTTGCGGCGGTCTTCCAGCATTTTGAGGAGGGCGCCTTGTCCGGCCAGCTCCATCTGGTCAACCACCAACTGGTAATTCGAGCGTGCGGGGTAGGTGGTGATCTTGCCCGTGCAGATGACCTCTAGACCTTCCTCGGGTTTGATCGCGAGCTTGGCGAGGCTGCCCCGCCAGCAGATCAGGTTGATGACCGAATCGGCATCCTTGAGGTCGGAGTAAAGATGGCCGGACGTGTGGACTTTAACCTTGGACAATTCACCCCGGACCCGCACCCGGCCATAGGTGTCCTCAAGCGTGCGTTTCAGGGATTGAGCGAGTTCCGATACACTGAGTTCTGGAACATTTGTCGGGTCGGCCATGGCGTAGCTTTCTTTCGCGCGAAACAATGGTATCTTAAACCCCATGCACCCCTCCTTTGCAACTGCCCATCTCCGTGACGAAGCCGCCTGTGTGGACGACCTGCTGGCCGCCCTCAAATGGGACGCAGACCGCGCCCGCCGCGTCGCCCTTCAGGCTGAAGTATTCATTCGCCATATCCGCGACCAGAAAGCGGGCATGAGTGAGATCGAGAGTTTCCTTGAAACCTATCCCTTGAGCAGTCCGGAAGGCCTCGCCCTGATGACGCTCGCGGAAGCCTTGCTGCGGGTGCCGGATAGCGCGACCGCCGATGCCTTGATCGGCGAAAAAATGGCGGCAGGTAACTGGCAGGCGTCAGGGTCAGGTTTGATGAAACTCGCGGGCCTCGGCATGGGGCTGGCGCAAAAGACGCTGGGGTCTTTCCTCGGCGACCTTGGCCGCCCGGTCATCCGGCGCAGCATGGAAGAAGCCATCCGCCGCATCGGCCAGCAATTCGTGCTGGGTGAGACAATTGACAAAGCGGCGGATGCTGCGAAAAAGCACGAAAAACAAGGCTACCGTATGTCCTACGACATGCTGGGCGAAGGGGCGCGCACCGCTGAGGACGCCACCCGCTATTTCGAAAGCTACGCGATGGCCGCCGAGAAGATCGGCAAAGCGGGTGATCCGGGCCTCTCGTTACAGGCGCGACCGGGGATGTCGGTCAAACTCTCAGCCCTTTATCCGCGCTACAGCTGGGCGCAGCATGATCTCTGTGTCCCTGCCCTGATAGAGCGGCTCTCAGCGCTCTGCCGCCTTGCCGCCCGGAGCAATATCTCATTGACGGTCGATGCCGAAGAGGCCGATCGGCTGGAGCTGGCCTGGGAGATTTTATCGGCGGTTGCGACCCTGCCCGATCTCGCTGGCTGGGACGGCTTCGGTATGGCCATTCAGGCCTATGATAAGCGGTGTTTTAAACTGATCGATGAGATCGGACCGCTGGCGGCGCGCGCTGGCCGCCAGCTGCAGGTACGGCTCGTCAAAGGGGCCTATTGGGATACCGAAATCAAACGCGCCCAAGTGGGCGGTTTGCCTGACTATCCGGTCTTTACGCGCAAGATCAATACGGATCTGTCCTATCTCGCCTGCGCCCAGAAACTGCTTGCCCTGCGCGGGCCTATTCGCCCGATGTTCGCAACCCACAACGCCCACACGGTCGCAGCAATTCTCGAGATGGCTGGGGAAAAGAAAGATGGGTTTGAATTCCAGCGCCTGCACGGTATGGGCACGGTTCTGCACGATCAGGTTCTGGCCGAACACCGTGTGCCGGTGACGGTTTATGCCCCGGTTGGCAGTTACGAAGACCTCCTCGCCTATCTGGTGCGCCGGATGCTGGAAAACGGGGCGAATACGTCCTTTGTCAGCAAAGTGCGCGGCACGACAGCGGCGTCCGAAGTGATTGCCGATCCGGTCGCCAAAGTGTGTGCGCATGAAGAAAAACGCCAATCACGCCTGCCTTTGCCGCAGGACGTATTCCAGCCTGAGCGCAGCAATTCACGCGGCATCGATCTTTCTCACGGGGCTACAAGGGAGGGCTTTTTTGCAGCAATTCCGGCGGCGCAAACTCTGCGCAGTCTGGCCGTCACGCCAATCATCAAGGGTGAATATCCGATCAAGAGCGGCGCGAAACAGGTGCAAACCTGCCCGGCCAATACAGGCGAGGCTCTGGCTGAAATCTGGGATACGACCGCCGACCGCATCGATCTCGCCTTCAACGTCGCCCGCAGAGGCTTTGCAGCGTGGTCGAAAATACCGGCGAGCGAGCGGGCCGCAGCTTTAAACAAAATGGCCGATCTGATGGAGCGCGATACGCCGCGCCTGATCGGGATCTTGCAGCATGAGGGTGGTAAGACCATTTATGATGCAATCAGCGAAGTGCGTGAAGCCGTCGATTTCTGCCGCTATTATGCGGCACGCGGCATAGAGGATTTTGCGCCGGAGGGTGTGTATCTGCCGGGTCCGACCGGGGAAGACAACCGCCTGACGCTCGAGGGGCGCGGTGTTTTCGTCTGTATCAGCCCATGGAATTTCCCGCTGGCCATTTTTATGGGGCAGATTGCTGCGGCCCTGATGGCGGGGAACGCTGTGATCGCCAAGCCTGCCGAACAGACACCCGTGATTGCCTTTGAAGCAGTGAAACTGCTGTTGGAAGCCGGAATACCCTCTGAAGTGATTACTCTCCTCCCCGGCGATGGCCGTATCGGGGCTGCGCTCACCGCGCATGACGGAGTTGATGGCGTGGCCTTTACCGGCTCAACCGATGTCGCCCGCCTGATCAACCGGACGCTGGCCGCGAAAGATGGCCCGATTGTGCCGTTGATCGCTGAAACCGGCGGTCAGAACGCGATGATCGTCGATTCGACCGCTTTGCCGGAACAGGTAATCGATGATGTGATCCTGAGCGCCTTCGGCTCTGCTGGACAGCGCTGTTCGGCGCTCCGCGTGCTTTACCTACAAAACGAAATTGCCGACAAAATGATATCTTTCCTGCGCGGCGCGTTGGCTGAGCTGAAAGTTGGCGATCCGCGCGATCCCGCAACCGATGTCGGCCCCGTTATCGATGCCGATGCCCTGAAAGGCCTCTCGCAGCATGTCGAAAGCCTGCAAGGATTTGGCAAGCTGATCGGGCGCGCGCCCATGGCGGATACCCTGCCGGGCTGGTTTATTGCGCCGTGCGCCTATGAAATTGACAGCATCAGACGCCTGCCGCGCGAGGTCTTCGGACCTGTGTTGCACGTGATCCGGTATGCAGCAAAAGACCGCGAGAAGATAATCGAAGAATTGAACGCAACGGGGTATGGCCTGACCTTCGGGCTACACAGCCGTCTGCAGGAACGCACTGCTGCAACGACCGCTGCTGTTCAGGCGGGGAATATCTATATAAACCGCAGCATCATCGGCGCAGTCGTGGGCGTCCAGCCATTCGGCGGACGGGGCCTCTCAGGCACTGGGCCAAAAGCGGGCGGGCCGTATTACCTGCACCGGTTTGCGACCGAAAAGACCGTCAGCATCAACACGACGGCGACCGGGGGCAATATTGCCTTGCTCGCAAGTGTTGAAGACTGAAGCAAACCTGCTTATAAAGGCCTATGAAAATCCTTCTGATCGGCTCCGGCGGCCGTGAACATGCGCTGGCCTGGAAACTCTCGCAATCTGAGAAATGCGATACGCTGTATTGTGCACCCGGCAATGCCGGGATCGCGCAGGTAGCGGAATGTGTGCCGATCAAAGTCGATGAGATCGACGCGCTGGTTCAGTTCGCGCAGGATAAAAAAATCGACTTCGTCGTCGTCGGCCCCGAAGTGCCGCTGGTGCTTGGCATCGTCGACCGCCTCAAAGAGCTAAAAATCCCGACCTTCGGCCCGTCGCAAAAAGCGGCCCAGCTCGAAGGCTCCAAGGGCTTCATGAAAGACCTCTGCCGCAAATATTATATCCCGACCGCGACCTATCAGCGTTTTATCGAACTCGATAAGGCGCTTGGCTTTATTAATAAAACCGGAGCCCCCATCGTGATCAAGGCCGATGGCCTTGCCGCTGGTAAAGGCGTGGTCGTGGCCATGACGGTCGAAGAGGCCAAGGCAGCTGCAACAGATATGCTCTCAGGGAACAGTTTGACCAACACTGAGGCCTCGATCGTCATCGAAGAATTTCTTGATGGCGAAGAAATCAGCTTCTTTGCGATTTCAGATGGCGAAAGCGCCCTTTATCTCACCACCGCGCAGGATCATAAGCGCGTCGGCGACGGCGATACCGGCCCGAATACCGGCGGCATGGGGGCGTATTCCCCGGCCCGGCTGATGACCGCAACGCTTGAGAAAAAGGTCATGGAAGAGATTATCCTCCCGACCGTTGCCGCGATGAAGGCGGAAGGCTGTCCGTTCACGGGCGTGCTCTATGCGGGCCTGATGATGGTAGACGGTGAGCCAAAACTGCTGGAGTACAACGCCCGGTTCGGCGATCCGGAATGCCAGACACTGATGCTGCGGTTGCAGAGCGACCTCGTCGATATGCTCTATGCTGCGGCGACTGGCCGTCTGCGCGATGTCAAACCGTCATGGTCGGATGACCCATCGATCTGTGTGGTCATGGCCGCCAAAGGCTATCCGGGCGCGTATACGAAGAATACACCGATCAGAAATCTCGATGCGGCGGATGCCGTACCGGGTGCCATCGTTTTCCATGCCGGAACCTCGATGCTGGACGGCGAAGTGCTGGCCGTCGGCGGCCGCGTGCTCGGTGTCTCGGCGATTGGCGATACGCTGGCACAGGCACAGGCAGCGGCCTATCAGGCTGTGGCCAAGATCGACTGGCCGGAGGGCTTCTGCCGCAAGGACATTGGCTGGCGGGCGCTGAAAAGCGATAAGGCTGCTTAAGCCCGTTTCGCGCCGAAAAACTCTTTCAAAATCCCGCCGCAGTCATCAGCGCAAAGGCCGCTCACGACTTCAGGCTTATGATGCATTTGCGGGAATTCATACAGTTTGACGGCGCTGGTGATGCCGCCGCTTTTGGGGTCGGTCGCCCCGAAAACAAGACGGCGGATGCGGGCGTAGCTGATGGCCGCGGCGCACATCGGGCAGGGCTCAAGGGTGACATAGAGGTCGTACTCGGGCAGGCGTTGTAGCCCAACATCGGCACAGACCGTCCGGATCACCTGAATTTCAGCGTGCGCGGTTGGATCGGCGAGCTCAATCGTGCGGTTCCCGGCGCGGGCGACGATTGCGCCAGAGCGGCTATCGACGAGCACGGCACCAATCGGCACTTCATCGCGCAAAGCGGCAGCGCGCGCCTCTTCCAGCGCGGCAGACATTGCGATATGGTCAGGATCCTGAGACATAAGGGTTTGTAACTGGCATGGCCGAAAAAAGCAAAAAAGGCGACAATATCAACGATCCGGAACGCGGCGACCGCATTGCCAAGGTTCTGGCGCG
>CAYJDG010000004.1:20880-34934 GCA_964368875.1 uncultured Pseudobdellovibrionaceae bacterium | reverse complement strand
GGCGAGCTGTCGCGCACCCTTGAGCTGCCGGCAACCGGATTGCTGCGCACCTACCGCGTGCGCGTACATGGCACCGTTAACGAGAAACGCCTGGCCAGCCTCAAGAACGGCCTGACCTGGAACGGCGTGCGCTATGGCTCGATCGATGCACGCATGGAAAAGAAACAGGACAGTGCCAACACATGGATGACAGTGTCGCTCTCGGAAGGTAAAAACCGGGAAATCCGCTATGTCATGGAAGCGCTCGGCCTGACCGTCAATCGCCTGATCCGTCTCTCCTATGGGCCGTTTACCCTTGATAACCTTGAGCGCGAAGGGTTGCTGGAAGTGCGGACCGAGACGATGAAAGAGCTTCTTCCCAAAGACCTGGTTGCAAAGATTTTTTAGCCATGCGGATCGTTGCCGGAGAACATCGCGGACGTGTGCTCAAGACCGTTGCCGGGCCGAACATCAGGCCGACCAGTGACAAGGTCCGCCAAGCCATCTTCAATGCCCTGCAACATCGCGGCGCGGTTGAAAACGCGGTTGTTCTCGATGCATTTTGCGGCACGGGGGCGTTGGCGCTCGAAGCGTATTCGCAAGGTGCGAAGGCCTGTATTTTCATGGATATGGCGCCGGAATCGCTGCAACTGGCACAGGACAATGCGGCGTTGTTAAAGGCGCTGCGGTTTTCGTCCTTCATCAACAAAGATGCAACGCGGCCCGGATTGCGCCCTGCGCTGGTTCAGCCCGCAAACCTGATTTTCCTCGATCCGCCCTATCATAAAAACCTGATTCCGCAGGCCCTTGCGGCCTTGCAGGAATATTCATGGATCGCGGAAAACTGCTTTATCGTAGCGGAGGCGGAAAAAGCCGCCAATCTTAACGAGCTGCCGGGCGAGATCGTGTTTGATAAGACCTACCGCGATACGCGGGTGGTCATCTCAAAGACTTAGACCGGGTCTGATAAACAGCAGAAAAATCAGCGCAGCCCCGAGAATCATGCGGTAGATCACGAACGGCATGAACGAGAACTTCGCCAGCCACTTCATCAGAAAAACGATCACACCGAGCGCGATGATGAACGTCAGTGCGCCGGCAAGCAGAGCGTCCTGAATCAGCTGTTTATCGCCGATGCTGGTGATGTCGAAGATACCCGCGGCCCCGACTGCGGAGGTTGCGACGATGGCGAGCAGGAAGGAAAACCGGGCGGCCTCAGGGCGGGTATAGCCGAGCAGGCGCGCCCCGGTCATGGTGATGCCGGAGCGGCTGGTCCCGGGGATGATCGAGAGACACTGGAGGCAGCCGATGATCAGGGCATGCTTGAAGGTCAGGTCTTCGACGCTGCGCAGTTTTTTGCCGAAATGGTCGGCAACGCCCAGTAAAACGCCAAAAATCAGGGTCGTGAAAATGATGATATGCGGATTGTAAAAGAACTTTTCGTCGACCAGCACATAGACCAGCCCCCCGACCACGACCATCGGCACGGAGCCCGCGAGCACCAGAAGGGCCATGCGCGCTTCGGGCGTCGGCAGCAAGGTGCGGGTGCGCAAAATATCGACCCCGCCGCGCAACATGCCAAAGACATCTTTCCTGAAATAGACCAGCACCGCGAGGAGCGTGCCGATATGGACGGCAATATCCATCAGGCGGTCATGGTCGCCATCCAGCCCATTGCGCTCAAAATAATTGTGCAGCAGAATCAGATGGCCGCTGGAGCTGATCGGTAAAAATTCGGTGACGGCTTGGACAAGGGCCAGAAGGGCGATATGATGGAATTCCATGGCGGAGAGGGTACAACTCCGTTTGAAAAGAGGGAATAAGCAAAGTGGTATGGGTTGCCGGAATTTTTGGATTTATCGCCGGGTTTGCCGGTGGGCAGATGCTTTTGCTGCGCCTGCTTAAAGACAAAACTCGGGACGAATTGCTGAACGATCGTTCGCTGCGCTGGAGATATGGCGTGTTCAACTGGATGATCGCGGCAGGAACTTGCGTTCTCGCCATCGGCCTCTACCGCTATTATTTCCCCTTGGACTGAGCGGCCTTAAGCGGCGCGGCTTTTTCGGTTTTCAGCACCATCACAAGATTGATTTTTCGAACCGCACGGCCCGATGCCTGGGGGCTGAAATCCGGTACGCCGAAGGTGAAGTTCGATGTGAATTCGCCGAGCGTCGGCTTCTTTTTCCGCGGCGTAAATTTAACCTGAAATGGAATGCTGATGCCGGGAAACGGCATGACGACGGTTTTCGTTTTGTTGTACAGATGCAGGATGCCTGTGCCCTCGTAAACATTTTCGCGCAGCTTTTTAAACGACGTCATGTGGAATTGCGCATAGGGCACTTCCTTGGGGTCGAACCATGGCGGGGTGACGAGGTAATCGGTATAGGTGGCAGCTCCCATCGAGCCTGATTGCGTATCGACCGTGACGGTGGCGGTGGACAGTTCCGGGCGGTCGGGATCAAAGGCGATCTCGGCGTTCCATGACTGAAAGACAACGGTATAAGGCACGCCCTTGCTGAAGCCTTTAAACTGAAGCGAGCTTTTGGGGCGGTTGACCGTCCAGACCGGAATTTCGGGCGCAGCCGTTTCGGCAAGCGCGGGAACTGCTGCAACCAGCAGCAGGAGAAGAGCTAACAGAAATTTCATGGAGTCTTGGTCGCACTGACCTTGATCGCAACGGTGATGTCTTTCGACACCCATTCGGCTTTTGGATCGCTGGCTACGCCGACGTTGAAGAGGAGGCGGTCAAGGCTGGTGGTCGCTTCCATGACCGTCTTGTCACCCTCGGTGGTCAGGCTGAAAGGCAGGGTGATATCCTGCGTAATGCCCTTGATGGTCAGGGTGCCGTCGACTTCGTAGGTGCTGTCGCCGGTCTGGCGGAAAGTCTTGCTCTCGAAAGTGGCAGTCGGGAATGCCTTGGGATCAAGCCATTCCGGGGATGGCAGCGAGCCATCATAGGTTTTGTCGCCTGTTGCGGCAGAGCCTGTTTCAATGGTCACCAACACCTTGGATTGCTCAAGGCGGGCGGCGTCGAAAGCGATATCGGCGGTCCATGTGGCGAATTTACCGGTGAATTCCTTTTCGGCGTGGGTGCCGCTAAAGGAAATTTCACTTTGCGCTGGATCCACGGCCCATTTCGGGACATCCGCAGCAAAAGCTGGTGAGCTGAGAACAAACAAAGCGGTGAACAGGGCAAAGAGTTTCATTTAAGGCACCTTGCGGCTGAGAGGTTTGAGAAACGGCAGCATGCGCGTCAGGACATCGTCGCGGTTAATGACATGATGTTTGAGCGCAGCCCCAATATGCAGGCAGATCAGGGCAATCGCAATCCAGGCGAGAACTTCATGGGTCTCTCCGGCCAGATCGTTGATCTCAGTTTTATTTTCGAGGGTCGAGAGAATGGGCAGATGCGGCCATTCAAACAGGCCAAACCAGATCGTCGGCAGGCCCCACGGCGAGGTCGACACGAGCGCCCAGCCGCTGAACGGCAGCGCGAACATCAGCCCATAAAAGGCCCAGTGTGTGGCACTGGCTGCGAATTTTTCCCAAGCTTTCATGCCAGGCGGCAAAGGCGGTGGCGTATGGGTCAGCCGCCAGAAAAGACGGACACTGCTTAATACCAGCACGGTCAAACCGAGAGATTTGTGCAGCTGAAAGGTCTGGAAGCGTAGGGCCTTGGGCAAAAGATCGTCCTCGGACATGACCAACCCTGCAACAATCAGGCAGATAATAGACAAAGCGATCACCCAATGAAGGGTGATCGCAACTT
This sequence comes from uncultured Pseudobdellovibrionaceae bacterium, assembly GCA_964368875.1. Classification (GTDB taxonomy): domain Bacteria; phylum Pseudomonadota; class Alphaproteobacteria; order Micavibrionales; family Micavibrionaceae; genus CAYJDG01. The sequence continues at coordinate 31,186 of CAYJDG010000004.1, read as the reverse complement.
TCGTGTAACGGCTATCCCTGGTTGAGCCGAGCATTACTGTTTGGCCGATTCCGGAATTTTCTGCTGGAATTCGGTTTCGATATGGATGGCAACGTCATCGCCGACCATTGGCACCATTTTACCTGCATCAAATTCGGAGCGCTTGATCGTGGTGGTTGCCGAGAAGCCGATGGCATTGGCCTTGGCAAAGTCGTTTTTACCCGCACCGACGAAGGTGACGGCGAGAGAGACCGGCTTGGTCACACCGTTCAGCGTGAGCTGGCCATCGACTGTGCCAGTGGTATCGGTGAGCTTGGTGACTTTGGTCGAGGTGAAGACGATCGGGCCTTTTGCTGCATCGATCCAGCCGCCGCCGGAGGTCAGTTCCTTGGCGAACCCTTCGACGTTGGTGTAAAGCGAGTCAGGCTTGATGGTGATTTTGACATTGCTCTTGGTCACGTCGACAGGATCGTAATTGAGGGTGCCTTCGGTCGTGGCAAAGCTGCCCATAAAGTTCGAGAAACCAAGATGGCTGACCTGCCATGCAACAGTTGTATGTTTGCTATCGAGGGTATATGCGCCCGCGGCAGCCTGAGTAGGTGATTTCATTTCGGCGGCCTGAACCGGTGAGATCGCGAGCAGAGCCAGTGTGAACGCAGGCAGGACGAGGCGAGAGAGTGACATGGACGTAATCCCCTTAAAGATGGCATGGATAAAAGATTGAGTGAGTTTGGTATGAATCTCAGGAATGTAAACCCCTTATATTCATAATTTTTTCAGATCGGTGCAGCCGACCCCCTATGACAAAAAAAGAGTTTCAGTTAAGCTCATACTGATATGCGCACCCTGTTTCACCTTTGGCTGCACCCCTTTTCCCGCAAGGTCAGAATTGTCCTGGCCGAGAAGGGGCTTGAGTTCGATCTCAAGCTCGAAAAAGTCTGGGAACGCCGTACAGAATTCCTCGCCCTGAACCCTGCGGGCGATGTTCCCGTCATGATCGAGCCGGATGGGACGACGATTGCCAATGCATGGGTGATTTGTGAATACCTTGAAGAAGTCTACCGCGAGGTCGACCTGCTTGGCCGCGACCCCGTCCAACGTGCCGAGACGCGGCGGCTGGTCAGCTGGTTTGATGTGAAGTTCAACCGCGAAGTGACGGAAAATCTCGTTGGTGAAAAGCTGATGAAGCGGTTCCTTAAACTGGGCGAGCCGCACGGCCCGTCGATCCGTGCCGGACACGCCAACATTCATTACCATCTCGACTATATCGGCTTCCTGACCGAGAAACGCAACTGGCTTGCCGGAGACGAATTCTCGATGGCTGACATTGCCGCGGCCTCGCATATCTCGGCAATCGATTATATCGGTGATGTTCCGTGGGACGAACATCAGGCTGCGCGTGACTGGTACGCGCGCGTCAAATCGCGCCCGAGTATGCGCCCCCTGCTTGAAGACCGTATCCCCGGCTTCACGCCTGCTGTGCACTACGAGAACGTGGACTTCTAAAATATCATGACTGATAAGCGCTTTTTCTGTTTTGGCTATGGCTACACGTGCGACTTTTTAAGCCGCACGCTGCTCGCTCAAGGCGGCTGGAGCGTTGGCGGCACCACGCGCGATCCGGTCAAGCGCACCGCGCTCCGTCAACAGGGTATCGATGCCTATCTGTTCGACAGCGAGCGTCCGCTCGGCGATCCGCTGCTGATGATGAGAGGCGTGACCCATCTTTTGATCTCGACACCGCCCGATCAGGAAGGCGACATCGTTCACCGCATTCACCGCGAAGACATCGCGCGTCTCAAAGACCTTGAATGGGTGGGCTATCTCTCGACCACCGGCGTTTATGGCGACCGTGATGGCGGCTGGGTAGATGAGACGACCGATTTAACGCCGGACACCATTCGCGGCACGCGCCGCGCGATTGCAGAAAGCCAATGGCTCTCGATGTTCCGCAACAAAGGCCTGCCTGTGCATGCGTTCCGGCTTGCTGGTATTTACGGCCCGGGACGCAGCGCGATTGACTCGGTCCGCGCCGGCATTGCCCGCCGTATCATCAAGCCGGGCCATGCCTTCTCGCGCGTCCATGTCGAAGATATCGTGCAAAGCCTGATGGCCTCGTTTGCCAAACCGACCCCGGGTGAAATTTATAATGTCGTCGATGATGAAGCGGCCGCGAGCCACGAAGTGATTGCCTACGCGGCACGCCTGCTTGGGCAAGACCCGCCGCCGCTGATCCGTTTTGAAGATGCGAACCTTGCGCCGATCACGCTCAGTTTTTATTCGGATAACAAGCGCGTGAAAAACGACAAGCTGAAAAAAGAATTGGGCGTCAAACTCAAATACCCGAATTACCGCGTCGGGCTGGAAGGCTGTCTCAAGGCTGAGCTTGAAGCCGATGCCTCAGGCAAACCCGCGCCATGGGCGTCGCAAACCAAAGACGGCGCAGCGGGACAAGTCTAGCTTATCCCCCCATCGGCCCAAATGGCCCCCATGGGCTGGCTCTCATCGCGTCATGTTCACGGGTGCTTGGGAAATCCCCCTTATAGTGCAGAAACCGCACTGTATCAGGATTAAACGGCAATTCGTCCTTCGTCCACAGAGCCCCGTTACGGCCAACCAGTTTGACATCATGGAGCAGAGCGCGAAGCTCATTTGGCGAATTGAAACTTGGTTTGACCGGGCCTTCACGCCCATTCATCGGATAGAGAATGACCGGGATCGGACGGTCGCCAATGGCTGCGGCAATCGCCTGCGCCCGCTGGCGGCCATCTGGAATCAAAACTCTCAAGACATCATTTTCGAGACGCAGACTGAGCGATGGTGATGCCATCGGCAAACCATGAGTAATGCGCTCGCGGTATCTTTCAATTTGGTCTGGATCTGTATCGGTCGCGTCGTCCTTTTCGGCGAGACGCAGAAAATCGGAAGGTTTCATCAGGCAAATCAAGCCGCGGTCGTCGGCGTTGCGGTTGACGGCACCCGCGGTGGACGGGTCGAGCTGCCAGAAATTCACGCGCGTGCCGTCAAAGCCTGTGATGGTTGGCTTGGTAATCTGGTTGCTGAGCTTGTGCGCATGCCACGCATCGGCAAAGTGTTTGCACAGCGGGGCCAGCAGGCCGGGAATGGTGAACATGATGCCTCCTCAGGGAAAGGAGCATCCTACAAAGGTCTGCAAAGTTATGTCAACAAAAGGCTGGGAGTTATGCCGCAGGCCGGGTTTTGCGGGTTTTCGAGGCATCCCATGGCAGGGTGATGGTCACCGCGGTGCCGACACCCACGGTTGATTCAATGCGGATTTCCCCGCCATGCAGTTCGGCCAGATCTTTGGTGATAGCAAGGCCAAGGCCTGAGCCTTCATGGTTGCGGGTGAAATGATTGGCGGCCTGCTCGAACGGGCGGCAGACATATTTCAGTTTGCTGGCCGGGATGCCGATACCGGTATCGGCGATGCGGAAGATCACGGCATCATCGCGCTTGATATATTCGATACAGACTTCGCCACCGGGTTCCGTGAATTTGACCGCGTTGGAAAGCAGGTTGAGCACCATCTGCATCACGGCGCGGCGGTCGGCGGTGATATGAACCGCCACATCATCGGGAATGGTTGAGATAATTCTGACCTGCGCATCAAGCGCGCGACCTTCGATCATATGCGCACCAAGGCGTAGCACTTTCAGCAGGTTGAAGTCTTCGAGATCGAGCTCGTATTTCCCGGCTTCGATTTTCGACATGTCGAGAATATCGCTGATCAAGTCGAGCAGGTGTTCGCCGCTTTCGCGGATTCCACCAATATAATCAAGGTATTTTGCCGTGCCGATAGGGCCGAGCAATTGCCGCTGCATCATCTCGGAAAACCCGATAATGGCATTGAGCGGCGTGCGCAGTTCATGGCTCATATTGGCAAGGAATTGGGATTTCGCCGCATAGGCGCGCTCGGAGGCCTCTTTGGCTTCGCGCAGCTCACGCTCGTGCTGGGTGCGCTCCGTGATGTCCTGCATAATACCGAACAGTGCCGAGACATCGCCCTCATCATCAAGTTCGCAGCGGCCCTGCAACAGAATAAACCGCGCCTGCCCATCCGGGCGAATGATGCGGAATTCCATTTCATAGTCGCGCTGTTCGATCATCGCGCGCTGAAACGCCTGCGCCATGCGGCCCCGGTCGCGGCGGTGCAGGATCGAGTTCATGCCATCAAGCGTCGGTTTGAAGCTGTCGCGGTTCATGCCGAAAATACGGTAGATCTGATCGGAGAAATTGATCGCGTCCCCGCCGACTTTCCAGTGCCAGTGGCCCATCCGGCCGATTTCCTGCGCTTCGGAGAGTTGCTGCTGATGGCGGATGAGGGCGCTTTCATGGGCGCGGATTTCGGTCAGGTCGCGGCAGACCGCATAGATTTTTTCGCCCTCACGCTTCTGCCGCCACTCGAGCCAGTGAATTTTTTTATCCTTCGAGACAACGCGGCAATCAAAAGCGATCAACTGGCCGTCGACGCTGTCATCTTCCTGCATCAGGCTTTTAAATTGGGGGCGGATATGGCCGCGGTCATCGCTGTGGACGAGATCGAGAAAGCTGAAGGTGCTGATTTCGTCGTCATTATAACCAAGCACATCTTTGAAGGTCTGGTTGGCCGAGATCAGCGTGCCGTCACGCGCCATCAGAACCATCAGGTCATGCGTCATAGTGGCAAAGAGGGGCAAGGCCTGCGTAAACGTCTGATCACCTGAAGCTGGTTTTGCTGCAGATTTACGGGCGGCTGGTTTTTTCGGCGCTGCGGGTTTGGTTGTCAGGGCAGCGACCAGATCGCTTAAGTCAGGCGGCGTCTTGCTGCGCGCACTGGTCAGGCCGGAGGCCACCAGATAACGACGGCCATCGGGCAGGCCGATCCAGTCAAATTGCAGGGACAGGGGTTTCTCCGCATCACCAAAGGCAACAATAACCGGATGCTCACCCGCGATAATTGATGCGGTCCATGCATCGCCGTCGATTCCGCCAAGGCCGGGACGGTCATGCTGCGCATCTTCTGGATCGACGAAGGTGATCAGGTCTTGGGCGCGAACACCCTGCAGCGAGGGAGCTTTGGTTTTGAGCAGGGTGGCGAGGCCGGGGCTGGCATAGGCAATACAGCCATTGTCCTGAATGACCAGACGCGGCGTACGGTCTTCCTGCGGACGCGGACGCGCAACCGGGCGGGGAGCCTTGGCAGTGCGGGCCGGTTTTGCAGCCGGTTTAGATTTCGGGGCGGTTTTAGCACGGGCGGGAGACGGCATCGAAGGGTCACTCGAATCAATAATGATTCATATTACATATATGTATGCACCCGCGCACCTATAAAAAAGAACCACACCGACCTGGGGGCAGGCCGGTGTGGCAATTAGTCTAACGCGCGAGATCGAGTTTAGTTCGCGTATTTTACGCCGCAGCCATAGGCTTTGGTCGAGGCCATTTCAACCGGCTTGCCAGCCTTGATTGCTGCAAGTGCTTCACGCACGTAGTTTTTGGCACCTTTGATGGTCTCAGGCTTGAAGCTGTCGTTGTCGTCGATCGCTCCGGCATAGACCAGCACGCCTTCAGGATTGATCACGAACATGTGCGGGGTGGTCTGCGCGCCATAAAGGTGGCCGATTTCACCAGTCGGATCGAGGATCCGGGCGGTTGAGGCGGTGCCTTTCTCTTTCATATACGTATTGGCATCTGCCGGGGTCTGGAAGCCTTCCTTGCCTTCAGCCGAAGAATTGACGCTCACCCAGACAACGCCCTCAGCAGTCGCTTCTTTTTGCAGGTCCTGCATGTTGTGGGAATCGTAATGCTTGATGACGAACGGGCAGCCCGGATTGGTCCACTCCAGCACGACGGTTTTGCCTTTGTGTTCAGCAAGGGTATGGGTCACGCCATTGGAATCTGTGCCCTTAAAATCAGGGGCGGCTTGGCCGACGACGGCTTTCGACTCCGCCGCATGGGCATGGGCCGGAACCAGCAGGGCGAGGGCGAGGGGCAGAGCTAGAAATTTAATCACGGGTGGTCTCCTTTGGGTTTAAAAATCAGGTGTTGTTGATGATGTCGGCGATCAGGCCGGGCGTCAGCAACTGCGGCAGTACAATCGGCTCGGGCCGTGTGTTGGTCGTGAGGTCACGGGCCGGATAGAAGACATAGAGCGGAACGCCGTTCCGTCCATAGGTTTTGAGATACGCAGTGATTTCAGCATTCTGGTTGGTCCAGTCGCCGATCAGATAAAGAACTTTTTTCTCTTTGAAGAGGGCTTGGGTCGAATCGACCGCAATTGCCACGCGCTCGTTGACCTTGCAGGTGATGCACCACGCCGCGGTCATATCGACGAAGACGGGATCGTTGCCTTGCAGGGCGGTCTCGAGCGCTTTGGGCGTAAACGGCGACCACGCTCCGGCGTGCTGTACGCCTGCCATCGGCGCATCTGTCGCCAGCGACGAAATCACGGGTGCCCGCATCATGCTGAGCGCAGCAATCGCAAACGCTAGAGCGAACGCCGCCAGTGCGAGAACTCTTACAACCGTGCGCACAGGCTGACGGAGCGGGGTATGGCCCCAGATCCAGATACCGAGCGCAATAAAGACGATGCCGAACCCGGCGAGTAATATCCCGTAAGGGCTTTCGACCTGCTGGCCATAGACCCAGACCAGCCACGCGACCGAGGCATACATCGGGAAGGCGAGAAACTGGCGGAAGGTTTCCATCCATGCACCTGGACGCGGCAGCATTTTGCGCAAGGCAGGCACAATCGTCAGCAGCAGATACGGCAGCGCAAGGCCGAGACCAAGCGCCATAAAGACACTGAGAGACACAATCGCCGATTGCGTCAGCGCGTAACCCATCGCCGCACCCATAAATGGCGCGGTGCAGGGGGTTGCAACAATCGTTGCAAGCATGCCGGTGAAAAACGACCCGGTATAGCCCTGTTTCTGGGTCAACTTATAACCCAGATTGGTCAGCCTGCTGCCGGTAATATCGAAGACACCGGAGAGATTCAGGCCAATCAAAAAGAGTAGGTAGGCGAGCAGCAAAACCACCACCGGACTTTGCAACTGAAAGCCCCACCCGATCTGCTGGCCCGCGTGCTGAAGGGCGATCAAGGTGGCGGCGATGATCCCGAAACAGACCATAATCCCAGCCGTATACATCACCCCGTGCATAACCGCGTGCGATTGTTCGCGCTCGGACATTTTGACGAGGCTCAGAGCTTTCATCGAAAGAACAGGGAAGACGCAGGGCATCAGGTTCAGGATCAAACCACCCGCGAGGGCCAGCGCCAAGGCCTGCCACAGGCTGATATCCGGCACGGGAATGACTGTGTTGGCGGACATCTCTTCTTTGGCAAGAGTTTCGATCACGGCGGCGGTAGCCGGAACCGGGACCTGCACGATCACGCTCTGCGGAACCCCGTTTGCATCTTCAAACGTCACCACGCCTTCGATCTGCGCAACCTTTTGCAGTTCGCGGCTATCGCGCAGCAAATTGAGAGAGAGTTTCTTGCCATCAAAACTATTGTCCTGCGAGGCTGCGTTCTGTATCAGGCCCCATTCATAAGGATAGAATTCCAGTTTGACGGCGCGGTCCAGAATGGGCGCATCATTGCTTTCCTCAGGCGTAAAGGTGAGGATCAGCTTACCGTTCTGTTCTTCAACCATGCCCGCCCATGCAACTTGCTGGGGCAAGGCTTTGCGGGCTTTTGTAAACAGTTCAGGGTTGGTCGCAACCTTATCATCGCGGCCCGTGCTAATCGGTATGGTTACGCTGATCGTCGTGGTTTCAGGAACACACAGCTCTTGACACACCAGCCATTGCAGATCGGCCTTGAGGGTGACCTCTTTGCCAGTGAGATCGGCGGGCGGCGCGATGGTGCTCAGGAACACCACTTTTTCGCTATACCCGAAATTGGTCAGCGGGCCGATATTGATCCGGTGCGGGGCTGGCCATTGCAGGTCGCCTGCAACAAAACCCGGCGGCATCGTCCAGTCGACACTGAGGCTCTCGCCGGAATCGCCGGGGTTCTTCCAGTAGGTATGCCATTCCGGCGCAATCGTCTGCACGATGGCCACCGTAAACGGCTCACCCGGCGTGATGGTGGTAAATTCGGGAACGATCTCGGTCTGGACGTAGCGGGGAACGCCGTCCTTCAGAACGTTCTCAGCGTGGACACGGGTGCCAGTGGTCAAAAGGGACAGGGCAACAACAAGAAAAAGGGCGACGGAATGTTTCATAGGGATATTGTTAACAAATCTCTGCTGCGCTGGCTTGTCTATATTCATTCAAGTCATGTACATTCGCACAGATAAGCAAAAACGTTACAAGGCTTCGTCTTATGTCCGCTCACCCTGCTTCCCCTTCGGCTTCCTCCCCCTCAGACCAACCGCTCTGGACACCGTCGCCGGAGAGGGTCGCACAGGCGCGCCTGACGGCATTCCGTAAACTTGCCGAAGCAGCGGCCGGGCAGAGTTTCCCGGATTACCCGTCCCTGTGGCAATGGTCCATCGATGAGTTCCCCGCCTTCTGGTCCCTGTTCTGGGATTTCGCAGGCGTCATCGGCGACAAGGGCAACGTCACGATCAAAGACGCTGATAAAATGCCCGGCGCGCAATTTTTCCCGGAGGCCCGCCTCAACTGGGCGGAAAATCTCCTGCGCCGCCGCGATGACGGCGTGGCGATTATTTTCACTGACGAACTGGGTCGTGATCGCCAGATCACACATAAGGAGTTGGCCCACAAAGTCAGCCGCCTGCAGCAAGCCCTCAAAAAAGCAGGTGTGACAGAGGGCGACCGCGTGGCGGGGTATTTGCCCAATTTGCCTGAAACGTTGATGGCCGCGCTTGCGACGGCTTCCTTAGGCGCCATCTGGTCTTCGGCGTCGCCGGATTTTGGCGCGCAAGGGTTGGTCGACCGCTTCGGACAGATCGAACCGAAAGTCATGTTTGCGGCGGATGGTTATTTTTACAGCAGTAAAACCATCGACTGCCTGCAAAAAGTCAAAGACGCACAGGCGCAAATCCCAAGCATTCAAACCACCATCATCATTCCCTTCACCAAAGACGCGCCCGAGATCGCAGGCCTCAGAAACGCCGTGCTGCTCGAAGATTTTGTAGCGCCGTTCACAGCTACCGATCCCGAATTCAAACGTGTCGCCTTTAATCACCCGCTGTTCATCATGTTCTCATCGGGGACGACGGGGATTCCGAAATGTATCGTGCATGGCCATGGCGGGACATTGCTGCAGCATATGAAAGAGCATCAGCTTCAGTGCGACATCAAAGAGAACGACCGCGTCTTCTATTTCACCACCTGCGGCTGGATGATGTGGAACTGGCAAATCTCGGCACTCGCCAGTGGCGCAACCTTGCTGCTGTTTGACGGCTCGCCCGTGCATCCCGATCCGCATGTCTTATGGCGCTATACCAGCAAATATGGCTGCACACTGTTTGGCACGGGTGCGAAATATATCGACTCTCTCAAAGCTGGCGGGATCGTGCCGAAAGACGAGCATGATTTAAGCAAGCTCCGCACCATCACCTCGACTGGATCGCCGCTTGTGCACGAAAGTTTCGATTACGTCTACCGCGCGATCAAATCCGATGTGCATCTCGCTTCGATTTCAGGCGGTACGGATATCGTCGCGTGCTTCGTCATAGGCAATCCGCTTTCGCCTGTCTGGCGCGGGGAAATTCAGGGTGCAGGCCTCGGCTTCGCCGTCGATGTGTTTGATGATAACGGTCAGCCAATGCCAGCGGGCGCAGGCTCGGGAGAACTGGTCTGCACCAAGCCGTTCCCCTCGATGCCAGTAAAATTCTGGAACGATGAAAGCGGTGAGCGCTATCACAAAGCCTATTTCGAACGCTTTCCGAACGTCTGGTGCCACGGCGACTGGATCGAACGCACTGTTCATGGCGGCCTGATTATTCTGGGTCGCTCGGACGCGACGCTCAATCCGGGCGGCGTGCGTATCGGCACCGCCGAGATTTACCGGCAGGTCGAACAGATCCCTGATGTCTTAGAAAGTATTGCGGTCGGGCAGCTCTGGCAGGACGATGAACGCGTGATTTTATTCGTGCGCCTGAAAGACGGCTTTGAACTGACCGAGGATTTGCTCACGCGTATCAAAGCCCGCATTCGCACAGGGGCCTCGCCGCGCCATGTCCCTGCCAAGGTCATTGCCGTCAAAGATATTCCGCGCACCAAGAGCAACAAGATCGTCGAGCTGGCCGTCAAAGAGGTGATCCACAACCGCCCGGTCAGGAACGTCGAGGCGCTCGCCAATCCGGAAGCGCTGGACCTGTATAAGGATCTTCCTGCGTTGCAGGCTTAA
>CAYJDG010000004.1:0-20780 GCA_964368875.1 uncultured Pseudobdellovibrionaceae bacterium | reverse complement strand
CCGAAATGCTGCGTCAGAGGCAGCAGGACATGGCCGTGGGTGACTTTCAGATCGACGCTCAGGCAGGCGGCAGGACCGAAAGCACGCAAGGCAAGATCTGCTTCGGGGAAGCCCGGCTCGGCCAGCTGGGCATGACCGCGCTGAACAGTACCTCGCCGTTCGACACCCTGCGCCCGGACAACGATTTCGGTGGGCATGGTGCGATTGCTTAACTGGGCCTCAACCGAGGCCGTGACGGCGGCAGTCTGAAAATGGGAGTGGAGGAGCGAGCTGGCAACGAGCAAAGCGGCAGCTCCGAGATTGATCCGGCCCTTATTCTGCTCATAGGTCCAGCCGATTTCTTCACGGATCAGGGCGGCGCGGCCCTTGATGGTTGGCTCTTTGTCCCAGTTGCGGACAATTTCACTCAATGTATTCATGACACCCTCAGTTACGCTTTTTTATTTGGCCGGACATTAACCAGACGGTCTGCCGCCTGTAAAGTTTTTTCCGCAGGTGCGAAATAATGTTTGATTTTAGAGCGCGAATGGGGTTTTCTATTACCTATGTTGATCGCCCGCGCCACTATGCCTGACCTGTTTGCAGCTGCCACCGCAGCCGCAGCGGCGGCCGCACGTGCGGCAGCGGCTTAGCCCGCGCACATCATCTTCTCCGACATCGCGAAAGCTTTCGCACCAAGCCTCCCCCGATCTCCGAAACGAGATTTTTCAGATATATTTTGCTTAAGGCCACCCAATCATGCTTATGACTTCCTCTATGGCAGACCCGACCCAGACCTACAAAAACAAGACCTACCGCAAGTGCCTCGAATCGCTCACTCCGAACGTGGCGGCGGAACTGCTGCGCTACGGCAAGTCGAAATCTGGCGTGATTTCGCTGGCACAGGGCGAGGGCGACCTGCCGACCCCCCAATTCATCCGTGACGCCGCCGCCAAAGCGATGAGCGAAGGCCATACCGGCTACGGCCCGGCGCTCGGCTATCCTGAACTGCGTCAGGAAATTTCCAACTACCACAGCCGCATCTACGGCCATACCATTCCGACCAGCCGCATCTATGTGACGCCATCGGGCACCAACGCCGTGCATATGGCGCTTTTGTCCGTGCTCAATGACGGCGATGAAATCATCACGGTTACGCCGATCTGGAAAAACCTCATCGGCATCATCGAGATGGCGCAAGGTTCAGTCAAAGATGTGCCGATGGATGAAGTCGATGGCGTCTGGTCGCTCGATATGGCTAAGCTGCTCAATGCCTGCACCGCCTCGACCAAGGCGATCTTGCTGGCAACGCCAAATAATCCGACTGGCTGGACAATGTCGCGCGACGATATGCAGACAGTCATGGAATTCGCCCGTCACCGAGGCATCTGGATCATTGCCGATGAAGTGTATGGCCGCTGCACGTATGAGCTGGACCGCGCGCCGAGCTTCCTCGATGTTGCCGAACCGGAGGACCGCCTCTTCATCGTCAACAGTTTTTCAAAAAGCTATGCGATGACGGGCTGGCGGCTCGGCTGGCTGATCGGCCCGGCAGATGCTGAATGCCGCATCCGCGATCTTTCGCTGTATGAGGTTCTTTGCCCGCCGAGCTTTATTCAGGTCGCTGGCATTCAAGCTCTCCGGCACGGCGAAGACTTTATCAAGGACCAGCGCCAGCACTGGAAAAAGAATCTCGATCTGCTGATGAGCCGCTTCGCCACAATGGACCGCATCCGTATGACGCGGCCTCCGGCGACGTTTTATGCGTTTTTCCGCGTTGATGGAGAACCTGATTCGATGTTGCTCGCCAAGCGCCTGATCGACGAAGCCGGGATCAGTCTCGCGCCCGGTATTTCCTTCGGGTCCTGCAGCGCCGAACATGTGCGGTTATGCTTTGCCGCAACCGAAGGTCTGATCAGCGAGGCTCTCGACCGGCTGGAGCGGGCTCTTTAAGGCCCGCGCCTTTTCATGCTATAAGGGCGCATCGGTTCGTGACCACCTGACCAGGAAGCCTGTTCATGAAATTCACCTTTTTGATTGCCGCCCTGTGCCTGTTCGCCCTGCCTGCGCAAGCGGCAGAGGCTAAAAAGATTGGCACTTACGGGGCGTGGACGGCCTACGCCTATACTGAAAACGGGGCCAAGGTCTGCTATATCGCGGCAAGTCCAACGAATTCGGTGGGCGAATACACCAAGCGCGGCGATGTGTTTGCCATGGTCACCCACCGCCCTGCCGACAAGGCCACATATGTTTTCAGTTTTCTGGCCGGCTATGACTATGCCGCCAATGCCAGCGTTTCGGTCGCCGTCGACGGGGACCCTGTGACTCTGGTCGGGGCCGGGGACGTTGCCTGGACGGCCAATGACTCTGCGGACCGGGCCTTGAGCGACTCCCTGCGGAAAGGCAAAAAAATGACGGTTTCCGGGGTTTCCGCCAGAGGAACCAAGACCAAAGACAGCTTCAGCCTGTCGGGATCTGGCTCGGCGCTCGATGCCATCGGTAAGGCCTGCGAGATAAATTAAATAAATCAACGGGTTAGGTAAAATAAACCCCTCTTTTATTGACTCTCACCCTTAACTTGTCTACTTAGAGGCCACGGAAAGTGGTGTGGACACCCGCATATTAGGGTGTTTGAAAGGATTAAGAGATATGCTTAAATTGCGCCATCGAGTTTGCTTCGCCGACTCAACCAGTTTTAAATTTCCGGCTATCAACGAAACGTCGTAACGGAACCCAGCGCAGAACATCTGATCTACTCATTTTGATCCGACAGATTTTCAGATCCCCACATGAAACATTCAAAACCGCAAAAAATTCTAGCTGCCCTGTTTATGCTGAGTTCGGACCTGACCAAGGCCGGACTGGTCCGGGTTGCTAATCTTTGCTCCGTGCGCACGCGCCATGTGCTCACCCGTGATAACCGTCTGCGCCTGCGCTATGTCACAAGCGGCTTCGCCGGTCTTGCACTCGTCGTCGCTCTTTATGCCGGTGGCATCATCGACCCGACCCGCGCCGATGCTGAAATAGAACGTGGTGACGTGGTTGCCGCGATGGAGCCAGCCGCCGGACTTGAAGCGGGACATCTTTTTGCTTTGACCGGTGCTGATACAGCTGCCCGTACTGCCAAGGACGCACTCGTCTCTTCGTATCGCGATTTCGCCGGACAGGTTCGCCGCAATCCACAAACCATTCAGACCGCCGCCCTGATCAATCAGGATCTCGAGCATGAAGAAGAACTGGCCAACGGTAAGGCCACCCTGACCGAGCCGCGCCAGATGCGTTTGCAGGTCGGCAAAGGCGATACGCTCGCCGGAGTGCTGCAGGATGCGGGCGTCAGCTATGATGAAGCCTCCGATGTTGTTAAAGCCGTCTCCAAACACGTTAATCCACGCCAGATCCGCGCCGGCCAGGCTCTCGATCTGAGCCTTGAGCCAGACACCCAAGGCGCCACGCTTCAGTTCGCCAAAGCCTCGTTCGTGATCGATCCGCTGCGCACGCTCTATATTGAGAAAAATAATTCCGGCGACATCAAATCCCATCTTGATGAAAAAGAAGTCAAAGAAGTCCGCGAAGCCAAACGCGTTGTGATCGATGGCTCTCTGTACGGTTCTGCAGACCGCGCCGGCCTTCCGGACAATGTCACCGCCAATGCGATCCGCCTGTTCTCCTACGCCGTCGACTTCCAGCGTGACGTGCATGAAGGCGACAGCCTCGACGTTCTTTATGACACGTATGAAACTGATGACGGCTACGTTGCCAAAACAGGCGATATTATTTATGCCCGCATGATGCTCGGTGGTCGCGAGTACACGCTCTACCGCTACGAGAATGGCGGCAACGCCGATTACTATACACCGGAAGGCAAGAGCATCCGCAAATCGATGGGCCTGATGAAAACGCCAATCGCCTATGGTCGTATGACTTCCGGTTTCGGCATGCGCCGTCACCCGCTGCTTGGCTATACCAAGATGCATAAAGGCGTCGACTTCGGTGCTCCGGTTGGCACTCCGGTCTATGCCGCTGCTGACGGCGTAATCGAAAAAGCCAGCCGCTTCAGCAGCTACGGCAATTACGTCAAGATCAAGCACAGCTCTAAGCTCTCGACCGCCTATGCTCACCTGAGCCGCTACGCCAGCGGTATCCGTCCAGGCGTGAAGGTCAAGCAGGGCCAGGTCATCGCCTATGTCGGTACCACCGGTCGCTCCACCGGCCCGCATCTGCACTATGAAGTCCTCGTCAACAGCGTTCAGGTCAGCCCGCGGTCCGTGAAGATTGCGTCCGACAATGCCCTCAAGGGCGGCGATCTCAAACGCTTCCGCGAGCACATCCGCCGCATGGGGCAGGAATACGCCTCCATTGCCGGTGGCCAAGTTAAAGTCGCTTCGAAAGACTAGGCTTTCCCGCTCTTTTCCCGATTTTCTTGCTGGCCGAGGCCATCCTCGGTTAAAACAGGATATGGAGTCACTTTATTCACCTCGCTCGCTGCTTTCCCAGTATCACTCCGCCGCGCCGGAGTTGCACCGGGATGATCTGCGCACGGAGCGCGAATTCCGCATCGCCTGCGCCAGGCGCTGCGGTGATCCGGCCTATGCGGGGCTGCCGACTATCCAGAGGATTGCTGCCGTGGGTGCGCTGGGGTTCCGTTTCGGCGGGCCGTCGCAGGACGACCGTATCCTGACGAGCTTCCTGACCAAGAGTTTTCGCGCGGGCCTGCGCATTTCTCCCGATTTCGAAATCGACAGCATCAATTTCCGCGAAGGCCGGGATTTTCTGGCTGAACGCTGGACTTACGACGCGGCTGTGATCTGTTTTATCGTCGGCTTTACCGCGACAGCCATCCATAACCAGCCGCTCCGTGTGTACGATGCGGCGCAGGCGGATGGGCAATATGGGTTTGTCATCAGCCGGACCCACACGCGCTTTCACTGGCAGGATCGTCTGCGCACCTGTGGGGCGGGTCTGGTCATGACCTATGGCAGCGTCGCCGAAATCGGTACCAGCGATCTTGAGGAGCCGCATTTGTTCCGGACCCTGCTGCCGACGACAACCTCGGCCTCAATGTTCAATCATGGGTATCTGGCACGGCCTGACCTGATCGAAGCCTACCGCATCCATCCCGGCGCGCCATTGGACGCGGACACACTGCTTGGACGCGCGTTGCTGGCCAAGCCGAATTTCGGCGCAGGCCTCGCCCGGCTTGATGCGGTGTTCAATCTGTGGACCAGACTCTAGAAAAGATTTTGAAGCTTTTGCCGCAAACGGGCCGCCTTAAGCGGGTTATGTTCGAGCTTGATCGTGCAGTGGCCCTCCTTGGAGAGTAACTGGGCCAGTCGGGCAAGGTCGAGATTTTCAAATTTCGTCGTCGTCCGGTAAAGCTGGTCCATCGTCTGAAAGGTCTTGGCACTCAGGCGAACCGTAATGATGTGATCGCCGATGATATTATAATTGGTATGCATTTGGTCGCGGAACGGCCCCGGTCCCCACGCATAGCGGATATTCCGGTTCGGTTTGAGAAACTGCTCCGCCCAGAGATTGAGGAATGATTTCCCGCCAATCAGCATGCAAAAGGTCGTACCCATTAGGCGCAGGCTTTTGGCGAAGCGCTCCTCTTTTTCGGCCTGAAAAAAGTAAAACCACAGATGCGGGTTCCACGCGTAGATTGTTCGGTCTTCCGACTGACGGGCGAGATGCATCACCATGTGCGCCCAGAAATCATTGAGATCGAGTAGGCTGCTGAATTTCCAGCTTTGCGCTTCTCCGATTGCGAGAACCGGAATGATTGAGCTCTGATTGAAGCAGGTCTTGGCCAGCCCGGTGGCAAAGGCCTGAAACTGCAGTGCCCACGTGCCGTTGATCGCATAGGCGCCACCGATCTTCTGGACGATGCCGTCCGCACCGAGGGCGCGTAATTCTTTATACACAGCCTGCAGCGTGCAGGGCTTACCGCCTTTACGTAGCCGCTCGTGGAGTGCCTGCGCCGACAGGACCGGGCTCGTCCTGAAGATTTGAATAAGTCGTGATTTAATCGAGTCGCGATCAGGTAAAATCATCTATTAAACTTTCAGTTTAAAATTATGCCAATTTTATCAATAAATTGGAAGGATAAGAAAAAGTATGTCCAGATTTCCTTTAGCAACCGAGCGAGGACTGCATGCGTACAGACGTTCAACAACCACAGAGTATCGTTATTGTGACCGGGTCCGGTGGAACCTTAGGCAGCGCGCTACTTGAGCAGACTTTGCCGGAGCACGGCACTGGTTTTGGCCTGCAGCGGCATTTTTCGGTGGCGGCGCGGGGGCCTGGAAAACGCCTGCTCTGTGATATTTCGGATATGAGCGCGACAGCAGAGATTATCCGCACCGCTGTGCTGCCCGCTTCCCGGGCTACCGCGCACGTAAGCCTGATCCACGCCGTCGGGCCGTTCAAATATGAAGGCTATTATGCGGCCACCACACAGACACCCATTGATCCGGTGATCATGAAGATGAACTGTGAGGTCTTTAAATCCATGACCGGAGCGGTGATCGAAGCCGTGCAGCATTTGCACTGCGGGGATACGCCAGTGCAGATCAATCTCTGCACCTTTGGTTCGATCAGTGAAGATTATCAGGTGCCGTTGTGGCATTCCTTCCTTGAGGCGAAGCGCCGGGCACAGGTGTTCATGCAGGAGCAGGTCGAGCACTATCGGCTAGATCAGGTGGTGACGCTCAGCGCGCTTTATGTCCGTACCAGCACCATCAACACGCAAAGCGAGAATACTCTGCGCCCCCATGTGCCACCGGAGATCAAGAAATACTGGCTTGATCCCGCGCGGGTGGCTGGGATCGTGGCGGCGCAGCTGTCTGCGCTAGGGGCGGGAGAGTATAAAAAGATCGATATTTTCGACCCCTGTCCGGCAATCCATCCGGCGATTTATTACCGGGATATTCCCGCGCTCGATCGCCGCTGGCGGGCGATGATGCTAGGCTGAGGGCTTGCGCCAGAAGCGCAGAATATAAATTCCAAATAAAACCCCGGCCATCGCGTACCAGAACATCGCATATTGTTCATGGTCGTTGCGAAGCTTACGCGGCACTTCGACTTGGGGCAGGGCATCGAGTTTATAATTCAGGAATTCGGCATAGAAAATCACCGGCACGGGGTTCGGTAATTTCAGGTGCTCGGCCATCTGCTTGGGATCGGCGCGAAACCATAGGTCTTTGTCGGGCGCGTTATCAGGAGTGAAGCGGTTCCAGGATGGCGCTTTGGCGACCCCGGTGACCTGGTCGATTTTGCCACGCGTTGTGGGGGTCGGAAGTTTCTTCATCCCCTCTGAATACGCCGCGATAACAAAAATTGTCCGACCGTCCGCGGTCAGAAGCGGGACTATGTGATAGACCACGGATTTCTGCTCGGCGATCTGGCCCTGTAACGCAATCTGATGGTCGAAATCGAAGCGGCCCTTGAGTACGCCGCGTTTGATGGCATCGCCTGAGAGGGTGTCGAGATCAGCGCTGGTGAGGATCGGCAGGTCTTTGGCTGGCAGGGTGAATTCCCGGTCGAGACTGGCTTGCAGGGCTTGCTTCCACACCAGACGCTCTTGTTGCCAGTGCCCAAGCATACACAGCACACTTATTCCAGCGAGCACGCAGAGCGTGGCAATCCACGGAAAGGGGCGCGGAATGGCAATCATGACCAGTCGCCCGGGCGGTGTTTAAGTTGCAGGGCGATCACATAGGATTTGAGCGGGCGGAGCATGCCAAGTGTCAGTCCCAGTGCAAGGGTCGTCCAGATCACACCGTGCACCAACAGCGGCAAATGAAAGACATGATCGACCCAGAGCGCGAGCGGCACGAGCAAAAAACCGAGAATGAAAATCAGGAAAACGGCCGGGCCGTCAGCGCTGTCATTTTTGGCGAGCGCGAAGCCACAGCCACTGCAGACTTCATTGACCTTGAGATTGAGAAAGCCCGGCTGAAATAAATCGCCTTCGCCGCAGCGTGGACACTTACAGTCAAACGCCCGTTTCAGGAGCCTGCGCTCGAAGAGGGCGTCTGACATCTTGTCCATGGGATTTAATGACTGAGCGGTGGAACGATACCGTTGGCAGTCCGCGCGGCTTCGACATCGCCGATCCCGATCATACCGCCCCAGACATAGACGGCGATAAAGAGGAACAGCCATACGACGTCAACGAAGTGCCAGTACCATGCGGCGGCTTCGAAGCCGAAATGGTGATCGGCATCGAAATGGTCTTTCTTGCCGCGCAGCCAGCAGATGCCGAGGAAGATCGTCCCGACCAGCACGTGGAAGCCATGGAAGCCTGTCGCCATGAAGAATGTCGACGAGAAGATGCCGTCTTTGAAGTGGAAGGTCGCATGCATATATTCATAGACCTGAAAGCCCAGAAAAACCACACCCAGCATAACGGTATAGCCGAGCGCTTCCATAAAGCTTTTCTTGTTGTTGTGTAGAATCGCGTGGTGCGCCCACGTGACCGTGCAGCCGGACAGCAGCAGGATCATGGTCATCATCAGCGGCAGGTCAAAGGCATCGATCGGCGCGACCTGTGGCGGCGGCCAGACCCCCTTGGTAAATTCGACGCGAGCGAATTGCTGAAGCTCGTTGGTGTAAAGGCTGGAATCAAAGAACGCCCAGAAGAACGCAACGAAGAACATCACCTCCGAGGCAATGAACAGGGCCATGCCATAGCGCAGGCCGATCTCGGTGATTTTATTGTGAACTTTTTCAACGACGGTTTCGTGAACGATGTCCTTCCACCAGAAATACATGACGGCGAGAACGGCCAGCAGTCCGAGGACAACGCCCTTCAGACCGATTTCGATCCCGGCGAACTCAGCCTTGTGCATGAACATGACCGTTCCAAGGGTCAGGAGACCGCCGGCAAAAGCGCCCACGAGCGGCCAGATGCTCGGGCGAACGATGTGGTAAGGATGCGGGCGGCCGGTGGTGCCGTATTCAATTTGGTCAGACATCAGGAAATTCCCGGATAGGGGGTTAACGCGGTACAGCTTTATTAGCTGATTTTCCGTCATTATAAAAGGCTTCTAATGCACGTTCAAGCGCAGGCGAATCCGCCCGGAAAAAGGTATAGGACAGGGTGATGGTTTTGACATCGGCCAGATCCTTGGCCTTCATAATTTCCGGATCAAGGTAGAAAACCACCGGGAAATGGGCCGACTGGCCGGGGGCGATCATCTGGTAATCGAAGCAAAAACACTGGGTTTTGTCGAAATACTTGCCTGCCGCCTCAGGCAGCACATTGAACAGGGCGGTTCCAGCAACGGCTTTATTGGACGTATTCACCGCCGTAAACGATACCAGCGCCTCCTGTCCCACTTTAACCGTTACCGCTGGCTGGTCGGGTTTGAATGACCAGTCAAGGTCGGGGCTGACATCGGTGTTGAAACGGACGGTGATCTCACGATCAAAGATTTCACCGCTCGGGGCATCGGCCAGGAACGGTTTGCCGCCAAGGCCAGTGGCGCGGCAGAACAAAGTATAAAGCGGCACGGAAATAAAGCTGAGCGCCAGCATCGCGCAGACGACTCCCACAACGATCAGTCCCATTCGCTGATTGCGGCGGATTAGGTCTTGATCTGAGTCAGGCATGATTACTGAGGTGCAACCTCATGCGACCAGCCTTCAGTGCGAAGGGGTTGCGCAACGCCTGCTGCAGCATCGGCGGCAGCTTCGGAAGACCATTTTGGTGCAGGGGCCGGAGTTTCTTCTGCAGAAGCGTCAGTTGCAGCTGAGGCGCTTTCGTCAGCTGGGTCTGTGGTATCGACGACGGTATCAACTGTACCTTCGGTGAAGTTCGCCATGGCCGGGGCTTTGCCGTCAGCGGTGGCCTCCGGATTATAAGGGGTCGGGGTATTGTCAGGCTTTTTGATGTCGACATTGTAGTAATCTTTGACGTGCTTAACCCAGCCGTCTTTATAGCGCTCTTCATCCTTAAGCGAGCGGGCGACGGTCGCTTTGCGCTGTTCCTGGAACCAGTCGGAAATATCAGGACGCTCTGTCGACGCGGTCGCTGCCGGAGCAGGTTCCTCTTTGGCCGGGGCTGCCGCAGGAGCGGCGGGCGCGTCTTCGGCAAAGGCCGGGCTAGCCAGGGTCAGGATCGAGAGGGCAGCTAACAATACGCGCATCGGGGGTCTCCTTCAGACTACCTTTTAAGCCATTTTGAGCATGGTGATAGCCCAGACGAACGCCACCCAGCCAAAAATCAGGGCCATGGTCAGGAGGTTCTTTTTCTTCCGGTCTTTGTGTATCTGCTCAATAGGCATAATTTAAGTATGATCCATCATCAGGGCTAAGAAAAGGGCAAACAGGTAAAAAACCGAATACCCGAACATCATCCGGGCGGATTTCAGGGTTTTGTCCTGTAATACGCGGATGGCGCTGAACATAAACAGCAGGCTTAAGCATAGGGCGCTTGCCCCGTAAAGCCAGCCCGCCATGCCCATGAAAGTCGGCGCAACTGTGAGCGGAACAAGCAGAACCGTATACGCCAGCATCTGCCATTTCGTGTGAGTTTCGCCTGCAACCACCGGCAGCATCGGAATATTCGCGCGCTTGTAATCTTCATTGGCAAACAGGGCGAGCGCCCAGAAATGCGGCGGCGTCCAGAAGAAGATCAGTGCGAAGAGCAAGACACTCTGGATCGTGATATCGCCCGTCACCATGGCCCAGCCGATCATCGGCGGAAACGCTCCCGCAGCCCCGCCAATCACGATGTTCTGCGCGGTGCGGCGCTTGAGCCAGACAGTATAGATAACGACATAGAAAAAACTCGCAAAGGCCAAGAGACCTGCCGCGACCCAGTTGGTCGCAAGGCCCATCATCATCACCGCCATCAAGGTCACGAAAATCGCAAAGCCTAAGGCATCATCCGGTTGAATTTTGCCCAGCGGCAGGGGCCGCGTTTTGGTGCGGTTCATGACCGCGTCGATATCGCGGTCGTACCACATGTTAAAGGCCCCTGAAGCCCCGGCCCCGAGCGCAAGGCAAAACAGTCCGGCCAGCGCCAAAAACGGGTGAAGAGCTTCACGGCCCGGGGCAATCCAGTACCCGGCAAAACCGGAAAAGACGACCAGACTCATAACCCGCGGCTTCAGCAAAGCCATGAAATCCGCGGCCTGCGAGGGCGCGGCAACAGCTTCGACAGGTGAAGAGGTTAATGGCTCGGTCATTACGCCTGAGGTCTTAGCAGATTTAAGTGCGGTGCAGAAAGATTTTTTCTGGACATAATCGTTAGTGGAGTCCTAGGATCGCTTCAATCAAGAAAAAATGGGTGGGTTGAGAACATGGTGAGACGCTACGCTGCTGTAAACCTGCGACGCCTGATGCAGGATGTGTACAATAAAATTAACATAACTTTCCCGCCTGAATTTGGCGACCCTGTCATCACGAAACTGGATGATGGGTTCACGGCCCATTTCGCACCGAACATCCGTATGCAAGGGCAGGTCGGCGGCAAGATGCGCTCCTATTGCGCGATTGGCGAAGGCGACACCCCCGTTCAGGCCCTGACCAACCTGCTGGCCGAATATGCCGATGAAAGCAATTACGAGACGATCGCGCTTGAAGATGCAGCTTCACGTTGCAGCATCGTTTTTATGATGATGCCCCAGCCCTATGGGACGACGACATTCCGTCAGCTTGGCATTTTTCCGAACGGCTAATCAGCCAGTGGCCAGAATGCGCGCGGCAGACTCGGGCGGCACGGCCTTGCAATCAACCGGCGTGTCCTTGATCAGTTCAAAGAATTTTTCCCGGTTTTCATCGGTTTCGAATTCAAAGCCCATCAGCGCGCGGCCAATCGATTCCCCGGAATACGCATAGTTGAAATAGCAAAGATTGCTGATGCCTGAGATGCGGCGCATGAATTCGCGCAAGGCCCCGCGTCGCTCGGGGAAATGTACATGCATAACCACCGGACGTTTGAACAAAGCGGCGTTGTAATTGATGATGCGGTAACGCACATCCGGATCGCCCGTGACATCCTGATAAGGAATACCTTTCTTTTTCAGCTCCTGATCGAGCAGCTCCATTTTCTCTGGGCTGGCTTCGAAAGCGATGACCGGATAGCCATCTGTCTGGCTGATTTTGCCATACTGAAATTCCGAAACGTTCACATCGGAGAAGACATGATCGAGCAGGCCGAGCAGGCTGCCGCGCTCTTCGTTCAGATGGAAGCGCAGGTATTTGCGACGGTGCGCCCCCACAGCCGACTGGCTGGAGATCAGCGCGAGTTTGCCGAAATCCATATTGGCTCCGCACAGGATGGCCAGAAGTTTCTTGCCCTTCACCAGTGCCGGATTGGCGAGAGCGAACTGGACAAGTCCGGCAAGGCCCATCGCGCCGGATGGCTCAGGGATCACGCGGCGTGCTTCCCATAGCTGCTGGATCGCGGCGCAGACTTCTTCATTTGAGACGGTGATGATGTCATCAAGCGCCTCTTTACAGATTTTAAAGGTGATTTCGCCGGGGCGTTTGACGGCTGTGCCGTCGCAGAAGGTATCGACGCTCTCAAGCGTAACGGGTTCGCCCGCCGCAAAAGAGGCCGCCATACTCGCCTGACCGATGCCTTCGACGCCAAGGATTTTAGTTTGCGGATGGTGGGCTTTCAGCCAGGTGGCAACGCCAGCCGCCATGCCGCCGCCGCCGATCTGAACGAAGGCATAATCGAACGGACCTTCGCCGGAGAGTACCAGCTCATCCGCAATCGTCGCCTGTCCGGCGATGGTATAGAGGTCATCGAAAGGGTGAACATAGGCGAAGTTATTTTCTTCGGTGTATTTTTTGGCGGCATCGGACGCTTGATCGTAGGTATCGCCAACGAGAATAATCTCGACATTGTCCTGACCGTGCAGCTTGACCGCCTTTTGTTTCATCAGCGGTGTCGGAAGCGGCATGAAGATTTTGGCCTGCAGCCCGAGCAGGCGGGCGGCGAGCGCGACACCCTGCGCGTGGTTGCCTGCAGAGGCCGCAACGACGGTTTTCACGCCGCGCATTTCGTTCAGGACGGCGGTGCAGTTATAAGCCCCGCGCCATTTATAGGCGTTGATCGGCGAAAGGTCTTCGCGCTTGATGTAAATGGTTGCATCAATCTCGGGAATGCGGATTTCCTGCAAAGGAGTCGGTTGGCCGACACGGTACACCCGCGTGCGGGCACGCAGGATTTCTTCGAAAAGTTGTTCTCGTAAGGTCGCATTCATGATGCGTTGAAAAAAGCAGGTTTTATGCGCAAGGGCAAGGCCGATATAAAAACCCCCGCTTGGGGCGGGGGTTTTGTTTAATTCACTTTTGGCTGGATGCTGAACTGGTGGAACGGCGGTGGGGAGGATACCGTCCATTCCAGCGTCATGACATTCGGCTGCACGTTCCAGTAGTTGCCGCTGACCTTCTTGCCGAAGAAGATCGTGTAGATCGCGATGAAGACAAAGAACACCGACGCACCGAAGGAGATATAAGCCCCCATCGACGAGATATGGTTCCAGTATTCAAAGGCCGGGTTGTAGTCCGGGATCCGGCGCGGCATACCTGACAGCCCGAGGAAGTGCTGCGGGAAGAAGATCAGGTTGACGCCGATAAAGGTGACGAAGAAGTGCAGTTTGCCAGCCCATTCCGGATACTGGCGGCCAGACATCTTGCCGATCCAGTAATAGAACCCGGCGAACAGGGCGAAGACAGCACCAAGGCTCAGCACGTAGTGGAAGTGCGCCACGACATAGTAGGTATCGTGCAAAGCGACATCCATCCCGGCGTTGGCGAGAACGACACCCGTCACACCACCGACCGTAAACAGGAAGATGAAGCCGATAGCCCAGAGCATCGGTGTTTTGAACTCAATCGAGCCGCCCCACATCGTCGCGATCCACGAGAAGATCTTGACGCCGGTTGGTACGGCAATGACGAGGGTGGCCGCGGTAAAGTAGGCGCGCGTATCGACTGAAATCCCGGTCGTGTACATATGGTGCGCCCAGACGATAAAGCCGACGAAGCCGATGGAGACCATCGCGTAGGCCATGCCGAGATAACCGAAAACCGGCTTTTTCGAGAAGGTCGAAACGATCTGGCTGATGATGCCGAAGGCCGGCAAAATCATGATGTACACTTCAGGGTGACCGAAGAACCAGAACAGGTGCTGGAACAGGATCGGGTCGCCGCCCTTGTCCGGAATAAAGAACCCGGTGCCGAAGTTACGGTCGGTCAGCAACATGGTGATCGCGCCACCAAGGACTGGAACGGCCAAGACCAGCAGGAACGCGGTGATCAGCATACCCCAGATAAACAGCGGCATCTTGTGCAGGGTCATGCCCGGAGCGCGCATGTTGAAGATGGTGGTGATGAAGTTGGCAGCGCCGAGAATAGAGGACGCCCCGGCCAGATGGAGGGCAAATATCGCCATATCGACGGATGCCCCCGGATGCCCGAGCGTGGAGGAAAGCGGCGGATAGATCGTCCAGCCAGTGCCAGCGCCCGCGCCGACGAAGGCTGAGCCGAGCAACAGCAGGAAGGCTGGGACGAGCAGCCAGAATGAAACGTTGTTTAGGCGCGGGAACGCCATATCCGGCGCGCCGATCATGAGCGGAATAAACCAGTTGCCGAAGCCTCCGATCAGGCCCGGCATAACCACGAAGAACACCATGATCAGGCCGTGGGCCGTGATCCAGACGTTCCACATGTCTTTGCCTTCTTCGGTCAGGAATTGCAGGCCGGGCGCATCCAGCTCCATCCGCATCATCACCGAAAACGCACCGCCGATAATCCCGGCGAGGATCGAGAAGATGATATAGAGCGTGCCGATATCCTTATGGTTGCTGGAACAGAACCAGCGCGTAAAGAAACCGGGTTTGTGATCGTGATCATCATGGCCATGGTCGGCGGCGTGATCGGCGGAATGAGCGAGTGCAGTCATGGAGGTAGTCCTTGTTTAGTGAGCTTTTTTATCTTCGGGTTCAGGCGCAGGCAACGTCGCTGCATCTTCGGCGACCGCAGGAGCAGGCGCGGCAGCGGCTTCAGCAACGGCAGGGGTTGCTGGGTCGGTTACAGCGGCAGATTTTACGGCGCCGCCCTTGGCAACGATCCATTTATTAAAGTCTTCCTTGCTGACGGCGCGGACTTCAATCGGCATGAAGCCATGGTCCTTGCCGCAAAGCTCGGAACATTGGCCGTAATAGACGCCTTCTTTTTCGATTTTGACCCATGTTTCATTCAGGCGGCCCGGAACGGCGTCGGTCTTGATCCCAAAAGCCGGAACCGCGAAGGCGTGCAAGACATCGGAGGCTGTGACTTGAATGAGGATATTGGTATCGACCGGCAGCACAACAGCTTCATCGGTTGAGAGCAGTTGTTTCTGATCGTCTTTGAGGTCGTCTTTTTTGACCATGTAAGACGAGAAAGAAACGCCGCCATTATCGGGGTATTCATAGGTCCAATACCATTGGTTACCAGTGGCCTTCAGCGTCAGTTCCGTCTGCGGATGCACGGCACCAAGGAAGAGCAGGCGGAAGGATGGAATGGCAATCAGGACAAGGATAATGACCGGGACGACCGTCCAGATGATTTCAATCGGCACGTTGTGCGTGGTCTTAGATGGAACCGGGTTGCTCTTGGCGTTGAATTTAACCATCACATAGAGCAGCAGAGCCATCACGAAAATGACAATCGCCGTGATAACCGGCATCAGGATCATATCGTGGAAGTGCACGATTTCCCGCATCACCGGGGTGACTGGCTCCTGCAGAGTAATCTCTTTCGGGCGAGGGTAATCGGCAAAAGCAGGTGTTGCTAATGTTGCGATCACGAATGAAAACGGGAGGGAACAAAGTCTGAGAAGGGTGCGGGTCATCGGCGTGCGCTTATTCGTCTGAAATGATTACAGATGTCAGTCCGGTCTGCGGGCTGCAGTCTGGGAGTTAAATAGCTTGTAATTAAAGGAAAGTCTACCCCGTGCAGCGTTGCGCGAGAGGTTTTTACAGGCTCCTCAGCCGGCCGCTTTTCAGGTAAACTTCCGCCAGCACAAAATGCCGGGAGGCAAGGATGATTACTGGGTTTTATGCAGGCCTTCTGGCCATGATTCTGGTTGTATTGATTTTGCGGATCGTTCGCTGCCGCTGGAAGTTCAAGGTCGGGCTCGGCGATGGCGGAATCAAGGAACTCGAGCAGAACATTCGTATTCACGGCAATTTCATCGAAACTGTGCCTGTGCTTTTGATACTGCTGTTCCTATTGGAGACAAACGGCACCCCCGAACTCGCGCTGCATGTATTTGGCATAAGTATTATTTTAAGTCGCTGTCTTCATGCGTTTGGCTTACGGAGCAGCCCAACGGTATCATTCGGGCGCACGTTTGGAACAGTTATGACCAATGCCTTGCTGGTGATCGGCGGCATAACCTTGATCGTCCAGTTTATTTCGTAAAATTGGCAGATAAAACGCTCAAGCCAAATAAGGCAGCGGTTTCGGAGCGCAGGATCTGATCACCAAGAGTTACGGCGTGCACGCCGTCATGCGTCATTAGGAGCGCGCGTTCATCTTCGCTGAACCCGCCCTCAGGCCCAATCAGCAATCCGGTCGTTGCCGCCGTGGCTCCCGCGCTGCCGATCAGGGCCGCGTCTTCGCGCTCCAGCGCTGCCAGCAGGGGAACGGTTTTAGGCCATGAGTTCAGAAATTCTTTCAAGGTAAGCAACGGATGCAACACCGGAAGATCAAGCCGTTCGCATTGCTCGGCAGCCTCCAGCGCCTGTTTTTCCATGCGCACCGTGTTGAGGTCCCGGATCACCGTGTTTTGGGTCAAAACCGGGTGAAGGTCGGTCACACCAAGTTCGACCGCCTTTTCAATCATAAAGTCCATGCGGTCTTTTTTGATGAGAGCAAAAACCAAATGGAGGCGCAGGGCGCGCACCATGGCCGGGCGAATCTGTTTGCCGATGATGATGTGGCCGTCTTTCTTGCCGCTGAAGGCGAGCCGCCCGTCCCATTCGCCCTCGCGGCCATTGAACAGGCGCAAAACTGTGCCATCTGGACGGCGCATAACCGTTTTGAGATAGTGAACCTGCTCCACGCTCAACGGCAATTCGGCCCCTGCACTTAAGGGGTGATCGAGAAAGAGACGCGGCAGACGGAAATCATAGGCATGGGACTGCATGACTGACATAAATATCATAGAAGACGCCGACGCCCAACCTCTTCCGACACAGGATTTCACGGACATCGTGCGCCTCGGCTGGATTGAAGAGCGTCTTCCTGTCTGGTTGCGCCCTTATGCCTATCTGATGCGCCTCGACCGTCCGATCGGCACATGGCTGCTGTTGTTGCCTGGCTGGTGGGCAATCATGGCGGCAGGATCGGGGTTCGGTAATTTCGGCTGGTATGAAATTTATATCTTCGCCTTGTTCGGGTTCGGCGCGATCATCATGCGCGGCGCTGGCTGCGTCATCAACGACCTGTGGGACATCAAGTATGACCGCATGGTCGAGCGCACCCGCAGCCGTCCGCTCGCCGCAGGCGACATCAAGCCCGCACAGGCGATCTTCTTTCTCATCCTGCTGCTCTGGCTCGGCTTGATTATTCTCGTGCAATTGCCATGGTCGGCGATCTTTATCGGCTGCGCCGTGATGGTTCTGGTCGTGACCTATCCGCTGGCCAAGCGCATCACATGGTATCCGCAGGCCGTGCTCGGCCTGACCTTCAATATTGGCGCGCTGATGGGCTGGGCGGCGATTGCCGGGGAAGTCGAAGGGCCAGCTTATCTGCTCTATGCGGGCGGCATTCTCTGGACGCTCGGTTATGACACGATCTATGCGCATCAGGATAAAACCGATGATGCGATTGTCGGCGTGCGTTCGACGGCGCTGAAATTCGGGGACAAATCGCCTTACTGGATCTTCGGATTTTATCTCGGCGCAGCCCTTTTGTTTTACGGCACCGGATTTATGCTCGACGTTAACTGGCCGTTTTACGTTCTCTGGGCAGCAGCGAGTTTTCATCTGATGTGGCAGATCGCCCGCTGGGCTCCGGATCATCCGGCAAGCTGCCTGCGCGCATTCCGCTCAAACCGCAATTTCGGTTTGATTTTGCTGGCAGCGTTCGCGCTGGGCTTTTTGCCCGCGCCGCAAATCGATTTCAGTTTTCTAAAATTTTAGGCTGCGCTGGCGTTGGCCGCTTCGGAGATAGCGGCAAGCAGCAGATAGTAAAGCTCGTCCGAGAGCGTTTCATATTCATGCTGGGTTGTGCCCATAAAGCCAAGATCGTTCCAAGAGCCCATGCCGCCGAACACCCACGCCGCCTGCGCCCCAGCCAGCAACTGCAAAGCTTCCAGCGGTAGTGTGCCTTCGGGGGCCAGATCGGCATAATAAGAATTTTTAAGCGGCGTTTCGGAGCGCAGCACCGTCAACGCCTCGTCAAAACTTTTGGCGAAATCTTCTAGGTTGTTGGCTTGGGCAAATGTCTTAATCTGTCCCAGAGTTTCGATGAGATCGAGTTTAACCTTGGTCATCTCACCGGGGGCGGGCGTTGCGCTGTCGTGACCTTTGACGATCCGGCCATAGGCGACGTCCCAGATATTGCCATCCTCTTCCTCGCCATTGTCCCACCGCGCTTCCCAGTAATCGGCGAAGGCGTCGTGGCGGGCCTCTAGCAGCCAGCGGCTGCCACCGCCAACGAAACCGGTTGTCATGCGGTCCGATACGTCCTCGTTCTGGCCAGGGGCATAATGGATGCGCAGGGATTTATAGCCTTCGTCTTTCAGGCGTTTAAAGAATTCCGCGGGCTCATCAGCATACGGCAGCTCATGATAATGATCGCCGTGAACCTGCAGATCGACGAAGCGCACAGCCTTGCAAAATTCAAATGCCGAGTTACCGGGAAAAAATTTCTCAGGCAGGGACATGCCTTTGAGAAACGCATTGCCATAGGTGGTAAGGACCACCAGTTGAATAATCGATGTTTGCATAGCTAAACCAGTTTGCGAAGGTTCTGTTCAATCACGGTCATCATGGCGAGATCAAGCGAGCCGCGCTGACGCTGGGTTTCGATCATCAGCCGCACCGGCTCTGCCTGCGGGCATTTCTTCTCAATCCATGCAGCGACGATATCTTCGCCGTCGCCTTTCATCTTGCCAGATTGTTTGAGAACCGCCGTGGTGAGTGATGACTGTGTGATATAGAAAAGATCGAGCAGGCCTTCGATGGCGGCGCTGGTCCACTGGTTGTCGCCCTGCAGATGTAAGGCCTGCGCCCGCAGCCAGTCGAACTTGAACGCATCGCCAAGCGCGAAGTAAATCTTCGCTGTCTCGAGCAATCCGGTTTTGGCTTTTTCTGCAGTCGCAACAATATCCGTCCCCATACCAAGTATAGGCAGCACGGCAAGGCGGTCGGCGAGGTCGGCGGGAATACGTTCGCCAAGCCAGGCTTTATTGCGCTGGGCCAGTTCCGCATGGGCATCAGGCGGAAGCACCGCTGCGATATTCTTACGGATGGTTTCGATGCCGGCATTGAAGAGCGCGCCGTCTTTTTCACGATCAGGCGGGCGCCCGAGGCGGGTCAGGAACCACAGAGTTTCGCGTTCGGCGAGATGCGCGATTTTGCGCATCGCTTTGAGCTGGACGATGGCCGCGACCTTATTATCCTGCGCTTCGACAGCGTCCCACAGAGCGCGCAGACCGAAGGTATCACGCACAGCCATAAAGGCATTGGTGACAGTCGCCGCATCAGCTCCGGTTTTTTCCATCGTCAGACGGATAAAGGTCGGGCCCATGCGGTTGATGATTGCGTTCGAGATGGAGGTCGCAACGATTTCACGGCGCAGACGGTGTGTTTCAATCGCTTTGCGATATTTCTTTTGCAGGTCGTCCGGGAAATAGCGCACAACCCAGTCGATCATCGCAGGATCATCCGGCAGATCGCTCGCCAGAAGCGCGCGCGTATAGGCAATCTTGCCATAGCAGAGGATCAGGCTGAGCTCGGGACGGGTGAGACCTTTGTGCAGATTAAGGCGCCGCGCGATTTCTTCCTCATCTGGCAGGAACTCAACTTTGCGGTTAAGCTGCCCGTCGCGTTCAAGCGATGTCATGAAGGCGGCGTGATCGCCGAGCGTTTCATGCGCCTGCAGTTCCATCAGGGAAAGCGCCTGTGTTTGCTGATAGTTGTCACGCAGCACAAGTCCGGCAACATCGTCGGTCATACCCGCAAGCAGTTTCATCCGCGCCTTGGTATCGAGCTTGGCCCCGGAGAGCAGGATCTTGATGTTGACCTCGTGGTCAGAGGTATCGACCCCGGCAGAGTTATCGATGAAGTCGGTATTCAGTTTGCCGCCATCGAGCGCATATTCAATCCGCGCGCGTTGCGTCATGCCGAGATTTGCTCCTTCGCCGATCACCTTAGCGCGAATATCAGGTGCATCGACGCGCAGCGCATCGTTGCTGCGGTCGCCAGCTTCGGCGTGGATTTCCGCTTTTGCCTTGATGTAAGTGCCAATTCCTCCAAAGAAAAGAAGATCGGTGCGGGCTTTCAATAGCGCCTGAATCAGTTCCTGTGGCGTGACCGCAGTCTTGGTCAGATCAAACCGTTTCTGGATTTCAGGGGTGAGCTGCAGTGTTTTATCGGAGCGGTTATAGATGCGCCCGCCTTTGGAAAGTTTTTTCTGGTCATACTGATCCCAGCCCTTCACTTCGGTGAACAGGCGGCTGCGTTCCTTGAAGGAAGCATCCGTATCAGGATCGGGGTCACAGAAAATATGGACGTGGTTGAAGGCACCGATCAGGCGGATTTTTTCCGACTGCAGCATGCCATTGC
>CAYJDG010000003.1:76960-83782 GCA_964368875.1 uncultured Pseudobdellovibrionaceae bacterium | reverse complement strand
CTGACCAATGATGTCGGGTCGTGGAGCCTCAAGGATACGCCGGACAAGCTTGAGCGGGCCGGGGTGACATTATTCTCGTTGCCGGGGCATGATATTCCGTTTGTCGAGGGCTGCGCGGGCTGGCTGGCCTGCCGCCTGATCCCGGAGCCGCATAACCAGACCACCTATGACCTCTTTATCGGCGAGATTGTGGCGGCGTGGGCGGATGAGCGTGTGTTCAAAGACGGCCACTGGCTCTATGAAACCGCTGGCCCCGAATGGCGCAGCCTCCACCATATCGCGGGTGGGCATTTTTATGCGATTGGTGAGGCGTTGAAGGCGGAGACTAAGGACTGAGGGTTTTTTACCACAGCGCACGCAGCGGGCACAGCGCGGCTGGTGGTTTAAACCAATCATCGCGAGTATTTTTTCTGTTTCATGGCGGCTGCGCCGCGAAGAGGTCTTTCGCTGTGATCGCAGTGTGCGCTGTGGTGAAAGCCTTTCATGCGTTGCGGCTGCGTTGACGGCGGGGAGGGGTGCTCTTACTGTAGAGGCATGAGCTTTCTTCTGCCTTATCTCCGCCGCCGCTGCTCCGCGCTTGAAGATTATATCTTTGAGAAAAAGGGCGGGTTTAATTTTGGCGGGCTGGTTAAACGGGAACATCTCGATACGCCCTATGCCGAGGGGTTTCGCTATGCGGGCGGGTATCAGGCGGCGCGGTGCAGCGATTTGCGGCATCTCTTCAAAGCCGCGGGCGTGCCGGGACGGACGTTCCCGGTCTTTATCGATCTTGGCTCCGGCAAGGGCAAGGCGGTATTCTATGCGCAGGCGAAGGGATTAAGCCAAGAGTATATCGGGGTTGAGCTGTCCACGTCGCTGGTTGGAATAGCCAATCAGAATTTATCAAAATCCGGCGCGGCGGATATCCGGTTCGAACTCGGTGATGCGGGGGCGTATGTGCTGCCCGAGGCCGCATGTTTTATTTTCCTGTTCAATCCGTTCGATGCGGCGGTGATGGCGAAGTTCCTGACCCTGAACCGCACCCATTTCGAGCGGTTTCCCTCCATGATCGCCTATGCCTATGACGTGCAGCGCGAAGTCTTTGCCGCGCACGGGTTCGAGATGGTGTTTCGCGACCCGGCGCGCAAAATTTCTTTGCATGAGCGACGCGCCGCACATACCGGGTTGTAATTCCCAGCGCGGTGGTTATAGATAGGCCAACGCTCTTCCTCACCCAGCAGGTTTCATCGTGACCGCCGCGCCGCTCTCCCTCCGCCATATGCTTTACGCAGTGGCGGTCGTTTTTATCTGGGGGACCAATTTCGTCGTCATCAAATATGCGGTCGGGCATCTGCCGCCGCTGTTACTCGGGTGTCTGCGCTTTTCGCTGGTGACTTTTCCAGCCATCTTTTTCCTGAAACGTCCGGAGATCGCGTGGAGCAACCTTGCGGCCTATGGCGTGCTCATCGGCGCGGGGCAGTTTGGTATGGTCTATATGGCGGTCGATGGGCATATCTCGCCGGGCCTTGCGTCGCTGGTCGTGCAGACGCAGGTGTTTATCACCATCGGGTTGTCGATGCTGCTGACAGGAGAGCGGCTGAAGCTTTTTCAAATCCCGGCGCTCTTGCTGGCGGTAGCTGGAATCGTCGTCATTGGCCTACATACGGATGCGACGACGACGGTGCTGGGGATCGGCATGATTCTGATTGCCGCAACGGCGTGGGCGGCGGGCAATATCGTCGGCAAGCGCGCGGGATCGATCAATATGCTTGCCTATGTCGTGTGGAGCAGCCCCTTTGCGGCGGTGAGCCTTGGCGCGCTGACGTTGCTCTTTGAAGGCCCCTCCGCGATCATGGCGGGGCTGAAGGCGGCCGACAGCGTGACCTGGGCCGCAGTCCTATGGCAGTCGGTCGGCAACAGTCTGTTCGGCTATGCCGTGTGGGCGTGGCTGCTTTCCAAATATCCGGCCAGCACGATCACGCCGATGGCGTTGCTGGTGCCGGTTTTCGGCATGGGTGCGGCGAGCCTTGTCCTGCATGAACCTATGCCTGCATGGAAGCTGATGGCCGCGCTGATGGTGATTGGTGGGCTTGCGCTCAACCTGTTGTGGCCGCGCCTCCTGCTGAAGCTTAATGCGCGGAGTGCGACCTTATGAATTTTGACCCGAAAATTCTGCTGGCCTGCGCGGCCATCTTTTTGGTGATGCTGTCTTATCTGCCATATCTGATCGCGATTTATCGCGGCACCAACCGGCCTCATATGTTTTCCTGGCTGATTTGGATGCTGGTGACTATTGTCGTGACTGCGGCGCAGTTAAGCGGTGGGGCGGGGCCTGCGACGCTGATCACGGCGACGACGTGCGTGCTGTGCACGCTGATCACGTGGCTGGCGTGGAAGCAGGGCGAAAAGCACATCACACGCTCGGATTGGGTGATGCTGATCCTGTCGCTCTCGGCGATCCCCGTATGGATCATGACCTCCGATCCATTCTGGTCGGTGGTGATCGTGACCGGCATCAACACGGCGGCCTATTACCCGACTTTCCGCAAGGCGTGGGTGAAGCCGTTCGAAGAACATATCCTGATGTATGCGATCAACATTCCGCGCCATATGCTGACGCTGGCCGCAACGCAGACCTATTCTTTTACCAATGTGCTCTATCCGGCGTCGGTCGTACTTGCCTGTATCGTGCTGTTTGGGGGCATTCAATATCGCCGCCTGACACTGGGGCGCGGCCCGGATGAGGCAGAGATTCCGCCGGGTTGAGGCGATTTCTTGACATAATCTTTGAGTGTCGCTTATATACGGCCATGCACCCTGCTTTGAAAAAGATCGCCCGGCCTTTGATCGCCGCAACCGGCAACGCGCTTGCCGCGGTGTTCGAAAACCATGCCCGCCTGCCGGGCGAGGGCGTATTCGAGCTTACGCCGGATATGAGAGGGCGCAGATATCTGGGCTTTATGAGTGGCAATTACGAGAAGCCAGAACGCGAGATTCTCCAGAGATACTTCCGTCCCGCCAGTCATATCGTCGAGATCGGTGCGAATATCGGCGTTGTTTCAAATGCGGCGGCAACCAACTGTCTGACGGCGCAAGGCCGCATCATCTGCGTCGAGCCGAACGCCCATGTGATCCCGGTTTTAAAGCGCAATCTTGAGCGTACTCAGGATCAGCCTGGGAACGAGCTTAAACAGATCATCGTACTGGAGGCTGCGCTTGCGGCTCCGTCGCATCCTGAATATGGCGAATTTCTTGCGCGCCCCAATCTATCCTCAGGCCTGACAACCCATGTCAGCCCGCAGGCTTATGATACGGCACCGCTGCGCGTGCCGCTGATCTCGCTCGGCGAATTGCTGTTTGAACACGGCATGGGCCAAAAGCGGTTCTCTCTGATTTGTGATGCTGAAGGCGCGGAAATATCCATGATCCTTGGGGAGCGCGACGTATTGCGCCGCTGTGACCAGCTTGCAATTGAGCTGCATCAGCCGGATCTGACCGGATCTGACTTTACCCCCGCCGATATGCTTGAAGAGTTGGCCGATCAGGGCTTTACGCTCGGCGGGCAGATTGCCAGCACCTATTATCTTTCGCGCCAGCCTGTATAATTTTTTCTATGTTCTCTGATTATAAAACTCTGCTCGGCCTGTGTGCCGTCGCGATGACCGTCGCGGCGCATGTGCCTTATCTGCTGACCACGCTCAAAGGCACCAACAAGCCACATATTTTTACCTGGGTGATTTGGTCGCTCCTGACCTTTATCGCCTTTGCCGCGCAGGTCGCGGGCGGGGCCGGGCCGGGGGCATGGGTGACGTGCGCCACCGGGATCATCTGCGTCATTATCACAGCGGCGGCCCTGCGCACGGGTGAGCGCGATATTACGCGTGGCGACTGGGTGATGTTTCTGGCGGGACTTGCCGCAATCCCGGCGTGGCTGGTGACGGACGATCCGTTCTGGTCGGTCCTGATCGTCGTCGGCATCGATTGCTCAGCCTTCTGGCCGACCTTCCGCAAGTCATGGGCCAAGCCGCATGAAGAGAACTCGTTTATGTATGGCTTTAATATCCCCCGGCATATGATCGCCCTCTCCGCCCTGCATGAGGTTTCGCTGATCACGGCGCTCTATCCGGCAGCGTTGCTGGCCATGAATATCATCATGTATGGGATGCTGAAGATACGCCGGAAAGCCTTTATTTAGGCTCTTTCACCAGTGGTTCCACAAACTGCCGCCGTGTATCCCATGGGAACCTGATCCAGCTGTCCTGGGCGACCTCGCGGGCATAGAGATCGACGCGGGACTTGCCCTGCGGCTTCACGAAAATGGTCACGAAGGTGCAATCCCTGGTCGAGGGACGCAAAAAGTCGAGCGTCGTGCCCGTATCGGCGAGATCATCGATGATCAGGGTGCCCTCTAAGAACTCGGGAGCTGCCGATTTGACGAGGGAGGCAATGCTGACCTCGGTGCCGTCATAAGCGGTGATGCCGACCGTTTCAATGCGCCGGATATTCAGTTCACGGGCCAGCAAACCCGCAGGAAATAAGCCGCCGCGCGTGATGGCGAGGATTTTGTCGTGCGGGATTTTGCGCGCGAGAATCTCCTGTGCCAGAGACGTACAGTGGGTCTGGATCTCGTCCCACGTGATGAAAATATCGGTGCGTTGTGTGCTCATGTGCAGTCTCTAATAATTACCAAAAGGTTTCTAAATCTGATCATGCCGCATCTCACTGCATGAATCCAACTGTTGTATCGAAGTCACACTGAATGAGAAAAATCTTTATGAAAGCGGTGCATAAGTGCAGATTCGTTTTTTGGAAATATCGTTTTGTGCTATTGTAATTATGCGTCAAGTTGTTTTGACGCCGCGAGACGAAAAAAACTCTCTACGAAGTTGTCCGCGTCATCCCTCATCAGGAGACTAAATTATGGCCGCAAAAAAAGCCGCAGCGAAAAAAGCACCTGCTAAAAAGACCGCTGTTAAGAAAAAGAAATAGTCTGACCTAAACGTCGACTATCTTCAAAAGACCCCACAGGCGCATTCGTCTGTGGGGTTTTTGATTCTGGAAGTTTCAGACAAGGCTGGATTTCAAAAACCCCTCGTGTTAAAGGGTTTCTATGACATTTATCTCGACACGCGATACCAGCTCAGGCGGGCCTGCCACGGCCTCTTTCACCGATGTTTTGCTTGGCGGCCTTGCGCCGGATGGCGGACTGTTCGTTCCCAATTCATGGGCTAAACTGGATCTGGCCGCGCTCAAGGGGCAGGACTATCGCGCCATCGCACAGGCCGTCATTACTCCGTCTCTGGACGGGCAGATTACCCCTTCGGCGCTGAACGCGATTCTCGACGACACCTATACTGCCGCCCGGTTCGGATCGAACGATATCACCCCACTGCGCCAGATTGGGGACAGCCAGTACCTGCTGGAACTCTTCCATGGCCCGACTTTGGCATTCAAGGACGTCGCCCTCCAGCTGCTCGGTCGGCTGTTCGACCATGTGCTCGAGCAATCTGGTCAGCATCTGACCATCCTCGGCGCGACCTCAGGCGATACCGGATCGGCCGCAATCGAGGCCTGCCGGGGGCGCAAGAACATCAGCGTCTATATCCTCCACCCTCACAACCGGACCTCAGAGGTCCAGCGGCGCCAGATGACCTCGGTGCTTGATGACAATATCCACAACATCGCCCTTGAAGGGACGTTCGATGATTGCCAGACCATCGTCAAACAGGGGTTTGGTGATGCAGATCTCCGTGCCCTGAACCTCTCGGCGATCAATTCGATCAACTGGGCGCGCATTATCGCGCAGACCGTCTATTATGTGGCGACAGCGCTGAAGCTTGGGAAAACCCCAAGTTTTTCTGTGCCTACCGGTAACTTTGGTAATGTGTACGCGGCGTACGTGGCGAAGCAGATGTATGCGCCGATCGGCAATCTGATCATCGGCTCCAACCGGAATGATATCCTGACGCGCTTTTTTGAGACCGGGTCCATGACTCTGGAAACAGTTGTGCCGTCTTTAAGCCCGAGCATGGATATTCAGATCTCAAGCAACTTCGAACGCTACCTGTTCGACCTGCTGGGGCGTGATCCGGCGGCGGTGGCGCAAAGTATGTCCACCCTCAAGGCCGGGGGTAGCTACGCCGTGACGCCTGACCAACTGGCCCGTGCGCGGGGCGCCATCCATGCCTATCGGTGCGACGATGCGACGACGCTTGAAACCATCAAGACGGTTTATAAAGAGAGCGGCGTGCTGCTCGATCCGCATACGGCGGTCGGCTATCACGCAGCCCAGATGGCTCTCCGTGACGGGGCAGTGCCCAAAGATCAGCCACTGGTCACGCTTGCCTGCGCCCATCCGGCCAAATTCCCCGATGCGGTTGAAAAGGCTACCGGACTGCGGCCTGAGCTGCCGCCTGAACTGGCCGACCTTTTTGACCGGCCAGAGCGCCTGAAAGTCCTGCCCAACGATTTTGCCGCCGTAAAAGGCTATATTATTCAGAATCAATGAGCTAAGCTTGAACTGACCACCCATCCAGCCTAATTCAGACATATGACCATACAAGTAACCACCCTGCCGAGCGGACTGCGCGTCGTGACAGATTCCGTGAGCGGCGTCGAAAGCGTTGCGGTCGGCGTCTGGGCAGGCGTCGGCACGCGCCACGAAAACATGGCCCAGAACGGGATCGCTCATATGGTCGAGCATATGTTGTTCAAAGGTACACCTGCCCGTAGCGCTCTGCAGATCGCCGAAGTGATCGAGGATGTGGGCGGTAACATGAACGCCTATACCGGGCGCGAGATGACCGGGTATTACGTCCACCTTCTGCGCGAACATCTTGATCT
>CAYJDG010000003.1:16536-76860 GCA_964368875.1 uncultured Pseudobdellovibrionaceae bacterium | reverse complement strand
TATATGACGGGAAATCTCGTCGTTGCGGCGTCGGGTGCGATCGATCATGCAGAGCTGGTGGCTAAAGTTGAAACGTTGTTTGCGAAGCTGCCGCAGGGTGTGGATGGTCGTTATACGCCTGCCAATTATAATCCAAGCGCGTCGATCATCGAAAAAGATACCGAGCAATCTCATATCGTGCTCGGGTTTCAGGGCGTAAAGCGCTCCGATGAGCGGTATGCGGCATTCCGTTTGCTGTCATCCTTGCTGGGTGGCGGCATGTCATCTCGCCTGTTTCAGCAAGTGCGTGAAAAGCGCGGTCTGGTCTATTCGATCTATAGTTTCTACGACACGTTCCATGATGATGGTCTGTTCGGTATTTATGCCGGGACGGGGCCTGAACACCTCAAGGAACTGATGCCCGTTGTACTCGATGAGCTGAAAGGCGTGATGGATAAAGTCACTCCTGAGGAGCTTGCCCGCGCCAAGGCGCAGATCAAAGCAGGCGTGTTGATGTCGCGGGAAAGCACCCTGACGCGGGCCGATCAACAGGCCCGCCATGTAATCAATTTTGGACGACCTTTCGATGTTGCGCGGCTGGTTGCCAGTATCGACGAAGTAACCTCCGCCGATGTCGTAAGTCTTGCCCAGACAATCTTCCAGACAGCTCCGACGCTAGCGTTGATCGGGCCAACTGACGGCATGATGGACCCGGCGCAGATCAGCAAGCGCCTTTCTGCCTAAGACGCGTCCAGCATCCTTAAACGGTATGGCCCGTCGGTTTGCGTAATAAACAGCGGCAAATAAGAATCGTAATAATGTTCCTGGACATCTTTCAGCGGCGCGAGCCTGTTTAATAAATCGTGAGCCGGACCTTTGA
The DNA here is from genome assembly GCA_964368875.1 of uncultured Pseudobdellovibrionaceae bacterium. Classification (GTDB taxonomy): domain Bacteria; phylum Pseudomonadota; class Alphaproteobacteria; order Micavibrionales; family Micavibrionaceae; genus CAYJDG01. The sequence continues at coordinate 76,001 of CAYJDG010000003.1, read as the reverse complement.
CTTTGGTCAGTTCCAGCGCGCCGACATCAAGTTTGGCCATGCGCAATTTCAACACCAGCGAACGGAACGGTCCCATGATCTTGTCGGTCAGGAAGAGGGCAGGTTTGAGCAGGACGCGGCTGATCTTGTTGGCAGCTTCGGCCATGTGGTCCGGGAAAAATCCGATGAAACAGAGGGCGGTCAGGAATAACGCATCGCGGGTATAAAGCCGCTGAACAATTTGGGCAGCGAGAGCTTCCTGCACGGGTTGGGCAAGGTTGAGGTCAGCTTGCGTGAGAATGACTTTGGAGCGGCCACCCGTGCCTTGCAGCACGGCTGCGGTAACCATTCTGCTGATTGCGGATCCGGTAAAAACATAAAGCTCGGGCATACGCAGGCCGCGCGAAATACACAGGGTTTCGAGGGTGACGTAGAAAGGGTCGGGATGTGCAAGCGGCAACGGCTTACAGACGAACATCTCTTCAATGCGGTTGAAATCGCGGTAGATGAAATAGAGCAGGCTGCCGCCGACAAAAAATATGGCTTTGCAGAACACAATTATATAACGCCGCTGTATCTTTGGTTCTTCAAGCAAAGACAGCAGGCTTTGATGATCGAGTGCGGCAAAGCCAAGAAGTATAGGTGTGAGCAGAAGGACGCAGAAAACCACAATCGCAAAAATAAACCACAGCATCAGCAGGTTCGACGCCAGACGGTTGTTCCACTGAATTCCGGCGACCCGGCCTTTGAAGTTTTCTTGGCTCATATTACCCCCTTACGCTAGCAGGATCAGACCCCAGACCAGAGCGACGATCAACATCGTCAGCAGGACGGCTGCCGAGCCTATATCTTTCGCTTCACCCGAGAGTTGATGACGCTCGAACGAGATGCGGTCGACGATTCTTTCGATTGCGGAATTGATCAATTCAACGATCATCAGCAGGAGGATCGATCCGGCGAGAAGGGCTTTTTCGGCGGCGCTGTCGCCCAGCCACAGGCCAAGCGGGATCAGCACTATCGCCAGCATGACTTCCTGCCGGAACGCTTCTTCGGTGCGGAAGCAGGCACGCAAGCCTTGGGCGGAAAAGACCGTGGCATTACGCAGGCGGGTCAGACCCGTATTGTTGGCTGGCTTGTTCATGGGCTAAAAATTAGCACAGCACGCGGCGCGCGGCTAGGCGCGTCCGACAGAGGTCGAGAGCATACCGGGATCGACCCCGATGCGGCCCATGGCGCGGTCCCATTTCTGTTCAAGCGGGGTGTTGAACATCACCTCATGGTCGGCTTCCGCGACCATCCAGGCGTTGTCCTGCAGTTCCTGCTCCAACTGTCCTGCGGTCCAGCCAGCGTAACCCAGCACAAAAAGAAGGTCGCGCGGTCCGGAGCCGTCGGCCACGGCCTGCAGGCTTTCGAGCGTAGCGGTCACGCCAAAACGGGAGTCGATTTTCATGGTTTCAGGCTGTTCGAAATCCAGCGTATGGATCAGGAAGCCGCGTCCTGATTCAACCGGTCCACCTGTCTGGACCGGCAAGGCGAGCGGTGCGCCCGGTTTTGGTTTGAGGTGCAATTGCTCCAGCATATCGCCAAGGCTGAGTGCCAGATTTGACTGGTTGATGATCAAGCCCATCGAGCCTTCGGCATCGTGATTGCAGATAAAAATAACCGAGTGATAAAAACGCGGATCGTTCATGCCGGGCATAGCCAGCAGCAATTTCCCGGTCAGGGTCGCAAAGATCTTTTCCATGTAATGACTATATCCATCTGCTGCGCGCTTTGTCCAATGTCCTTAAAAATATTTACCTTTTATGCCAACAGGTTATAGTCGGGGTCGGTTCCATAGGGATAAAGGAGACTATTATGACGATAAAAATCGGCGATACGCTGCCTGCGGTTAAACTGAAACGCCTGGGCGAAAGCGGCATGGAAGAGGTGGATACGGCGACGTATTTCAAAGGTCGTAAAGTCGTGCTGTTCGGCACGCCCGGTGCGTTCACACCTGCGTGTGCGCAGAAACATCTGCCCGGTTACGTTACCAACGCTGACAAGATCAAGGCGCAGGGTATCGATGAAATTATCTGCGTATCGATCAACGATCCGTTTGTGATGAAACATTGGGGCGAGACCGCCGGCACTGCCGGAAAAGTCACGATGCTACCAGACGGCAATGCAGCCTTTGTGAATGCGCTTGGACTGACGTTCGATGGCAGCGGTGCGGGGCTTGGCACACGCTCTAAAAGGTTTTCGATGATCGTTGCGGACGGAGTGGTTGAAAGCCTTGAAGTCGAAGATGCGCCGAGCAATGTTGAGTTATCAGGTGCAGAAGCCTGCATGATCAAGCTTGGTAAAGCTGCTTAGTAAAGTCCGCCGGTGCCGGACATTGCGCCGCTGTCGGGGTTAGGTTGCAGCATCTCGGCAGCGGGCAGTGGCTCGTTGACCGTGTAGGTTGAGGGCGTGTCATCGCCGGCTGAGCTCGAAGCCGGAGTGTAATCAGCATTGTTGTTAGGCTCTGTCCCGGCGAGGAACGGTTCCCAGATCGCATCCGTATCGCCCGGGTAGGTTGGATGCCCGCTCTTCGCATTGACCTGAACCATGCGCACGCCCGGCGGAATCCGGAATGGCACAGGCGGCGTGTCTTTCAGTGCTTTGTCCATGAATTCCTTGAAAATCGGCACGGCGAGCGAGCCGCCCGTTTCCTTGCCGCCCAGTGATTTCGGTTCATCATAGCCAACAAACACCCCGGTCACGAGATCAGGCGTGAAGCCGACAAACCAGACATCTTTTGAATCATTGGTCGTCCCGGTTTTCCCGGCAATCGGGCGGTCGAGCGAGATCAGCGCCTTGGCGGTGCCGCGCTGGACGACACCTTCAAGGATGGAGACCATCTGGTAAGCCGTGCGCGGGTCGCCAACCTGTTCGCGGTTATCAGGAATATCCGGCGTCGCTTGTGTCTCCCAGCGCACCAGCGGACCGCAGCCCGTGCAAACGCGGGTATCGGCCTGTTCAACCGTTTTGCCATAGCGGTCCTGCACACGGTCAATAAAGGTCGGCGATATTTTCTTGCCGCCGTTGACGATCATGCCGTAGGCAGTGGTGAGGCGTAGAAGCGTGGTCTCAGTTGAGCCCAGCGCATTAGCAAGGTGCGGAGCCATCTTATCGGAGATACCAAATTTTTTAGCATAGTCGACGACTGTATCGATACCGATTTCCTGTGTCAGGCGAATGGTCATCAGGTTACGGGATTTTTCGACACCGACGCGGAGCGGGGTTGGGCCATAGAATTCGCCCGAATAGTTTTCAGGCCGCCAGACGTTGCCGGCGGAGTCACGAAACTCAATCGGGCCGTCGACGATGATCGAGGAGGGCGTGTAACCCTGATCGAGCGCTGCCAGATAAATGAATGGCTTGAAGGCTGAGCCGGGCTGACGATAGGCCTGCGTGACGCGGTTGAATTCACTGCCCTTGGCATATTTCCACCCACCCTGCATCGCAAGGACCCGGCCTGTGTTTGGATCAAGCGCGACCAGTGCCCCCTGCACAAGCGGAACCTGACGGAGAATGAATTTTTCCTTGTCGACTTTGGTATCGTCTTCGCTGGCGGCGGAGACTTTTTCGACCATGATGATGTCGCCGGGACGCAGCGGCTTCGGCGACGCCCATTTGATTTCGTCTTCACCAAGACGGCCCCGTGTTGCATCACCGAAGCCGATTTCTACGCGCTCCGGTTTGGAATCCAGCACCATCGCCAACATCCAGTCGCCCGGCATGTTATCAGGACGCTCATAATCGGCGATCACGCTCTGCCAGCCATTGGTATCGGGCATACGCGTGAGCGCACCGCGCCAGCCTTTTTTGCGGTCGTAATCGCAGAGGCCATCTTGCAGGGATTTTTCTGCGATCGCCTGCAGGCGCGGATCGAGACTGGTGCGGGCAGAGAGGCCGCCTTTGTAAAGACCCTCAGCGCCAAATCTCTGAACCAGTTCACGACGGACTTCTTCGGCGAAGTACGGCGCATTGACGATTTCAGATTCTGTTTGTGTGATGGTTTGCAGCGGGCTGGCCTTGGCAATCTCGGCCTGCGAGGACGTGATGTATCCTTCAATCGCCATGCGGTCGATCACCCAGTTACGGCGGGCAATCGCAGCCGGACGCTTGGTCACCGGATTATAGTTGTTCGGCGCTTTGGGCAGGGCAGCGAGATAGGCGGCTTCCGGAACGGTCAATTCATCGAGGGTTTTATTGAAGTAATGCAGGCTGGCTGCGGCGACACCATACGCGCGGGAACCCAGGAAAATCTCATTCAAATAGAGCTCGAGCAGGCGATCCTTGCTAAGCGTTTTTTCCATGCGGTAGGCGAGTATGGCTTCGCGGATCTTGCGTTCATAGGACCGCTCATTACCAAGCAGGAAGTTTTTGGCGACCTGCTGGGTGATGGTTGACGCGCCAACCATGCGCTTGTCGCCGCTGCGATTCCGGAAGTTGACGACCACGGCGCGGGCGACGGCGGTGATATCGACACCCTTGTGATGATAAAAATTCTGGTCTTCGGCGGAGATGAACGCCTGTTTGACGAGATCGGGAATTTCTTCGATGGGTACGAAGATTCTTTTTTCCTGCGCGAACTCGGCGAGGAAGCGACCATCCCCGGCATGCACACGGGTCACGACAGGTGGGCGATAATCTTTCAGCTGCGAAAAGTCGGGCAGTCCATGGCTGTATTTCTGGATGACGCCGACAAGAATCAGCATGCCGGCCATCACGCCCAGAAACCCGAGCGAGGCGAGATATATCAATGACCGGAAGACCCATTTCATGGACTTAGGTATTGCATAGAAAGAAACTGTTTTAAAGGACTTTAGGCAGCGCGGGTGGCGATGTCGGTGATCGGTCCCCGAGCACGTCCGTGGATGAACTGGTCGACATACGGGTTGCCCGAATGGTCGAGATCGCCGACCGGGCCTTTCCAGATGATCCGGCCTTCATAAATCATGGCGACCTCGTCCGCGATCTTCCGGGCCGAGGCCATGTCATGGGTGATGGAGAGGGCGGTTGCGCCGAGATTTTTCACGCATTCAACGATCAGGTCGTTGATAACATCGGCCATAATCGGATCTAGGCCCGTGGTCGGTTCGTCGAAAAAGATGATTTCCGGAGATGTGGCAATCGCCCGGGCGAGGCTGACGCGTTTCTGCATGCCACCAGAAAGTTCTGCCGGGTAGAGATTGGCGACCGCAGCCCCAAGGCCGACAGCACGAAGCTTCTCAACGGCGATGGTGCGGGCTTCGTCTTTGTCCATGCGCTTGCCATGGATCAGGCCAAAGGCGACGTTCTGCCAGACGGGCAGGCTGTCGAACAGCGCGCCGCCCTGAAAGAGCATGCCAAATTTACGCATCATCTCTTCCCGCTCGCGGGCTTTCATAGTGGTCAATTCCTGACCGTCAACCTGGACCGAGCCCTCGTCTGGACGGATCAAACCAAGGACGCATTTGAGCATGACTGATTTTCCGGTACCCGAACCGCCAATAATAACCAAGGATTTGCCTTCAGGGATCTCAAGATCGATCCCCTGCAAAACAGTCTTACTGCCAAAGCTTTTTTTGACACCGGTGAGTTTCAGCTTGGTTTTCACGAGAAGAACACCTGCGTCAGGAGGTAGTTCAGGATCAGAATAAAGATTGAAGAGGACACGACTGCGTTGGTGGTTGCGGCACCGACGCCTTGCGCACCGCGCTCGGAATTATAGCCATGGAAGCAGCCCATTAACGTCACGACAAACCCAAAAGCCGCAGCTTTGACGAGACCAGACACAACATCGATCTGTTCAAGCACGTCAAACGTTTGCGTCAGATAATTCCCGGCACTGAAGCCCAGGATGTGGGTGCTGACGAGATACCCGCCAAAAACACCAATGATATCGCCAATTAAAACCAGCACCGGCAGCATGAGCGTGCCTGCAATAACGCGCGGCACGACCAGATATTTCATCGGGTTGACGGACAGGGTGGTCAGGGCATCGATCTGTTCAGTGACGCGCATCGTGCCGATCTCAGCCGCAATCGACGCACCAACACGGCCCGCGACCATCAATCCGGCAAGGACGGGTGAGAGTTCGCGCGTAATCGAAAGGGCCACAACGGACGCTATGGCGCTCTCCGCATTGAAGCGGCTGAAGCCGGTGAAGCTCTGCAAAGCGAGCACCATGCCGGTGAAGAGCGCGGTCATGCCAACCACAGGGAGCGAGTAATAGCCGATGTCGATGAACTGGCGGAAGATATGACGCACGAACAAAGGCGGGGTCAGCATGTGACCGATGGTTTGTCCTGCAAACATGGCGATTGCGCCAATCGTTTGAAAAATATTGAGGATGCTGTGGCCGATTGCGGTGCAGCCATCAAGAATGATGGTCGCGGACGACTTCGGGTTGTGGGGAGTGGCTTCGCTCATAACTCTATGGTTTTACACAGAATTTAGCCCTGTACCAAGAGATTTTAGAGGCCTTTATAAACCCGTTCTGACCGACGGCTTAAGGAGGTCAGAATTTCATAGCCAATCGTGCCACAGGAGGTGGCCAGTTGGTCGGCGCTCTGATGAGGGCCGAGGACTTCGAGCCAGTCCGTATCATGGGGCTGTGGCTGGTCCTGAGGCAGGCTGCCCAGATCGACGGCGATCAGGTCCATCGAGACGCGGCCCAATACCGGGCAGGGCTGGCCTTGCCAGTAAAGTTTCGCGCTGTTGCTACCCGAGCGTAGGAAACCGTCGGCATAGCCAAGCCCGACGATGCCGATGGTCGTATTCTGCGGAATGGTATAGGTCGCACCATAACCGACCGTATCGCGGGCACGGGCAGGTTTAACCTGCAGCAGTCGCGTCTCAAGTCCGACCACGGGCTGCATCGGGTTGGGTTTCTCAGGAGTCGGGTTGAGGCCATAGAGGGCCATGCCGGGGCGGACCATATCGTGATGCCAGGCCGGATCGCGGAAGATGCCCGATGAATTGGCGAGAGATTTCTTGGCAAGCGGCAGGTAGTTCGCGACCTGCGTAAACCGCTGTGCCTGCGTCTGGTTCATCGGGTTGCGGGATTCATCCGAACAAGCAAAATGTGACATGACCATCGAGGGCAGACGGAAATTGCTCTCAAGCAGAGAAATGACATCAGGAACATCCAACCCCAGACGGTTTATACCGGTGTCGACGTGCCAAATGGCGGGACGGTTGTACGTATCGCGACGAATTTCCTCGACGCTATTCATCACCGGGACGACGCCATTTACGCCGTATTCGTTTTCTGCGCCGGGATAAAGTCCGCCGAGAACGGCGATAGGTTTCTGGGTATATTTGCGTAAGGTGAGTGCTTCATCAAGCGTTGCCACAAAATAATAAGGGCAGGCTTTGCTTTCGAGAACTTTCGCCGCCTGTTCGATGCCTGTGCCATAGGCATTGGCCTTGACGACCGCGGACACCATGCAGGTCGGTGCAACCTTGCTTTTAATGAGATCGTAGTTCGCACCAAGTGCAGCGAGATCAATGGTAATACGGGATGAATTGCGAGACATGATTAACGATGGTGTGTGTCGAGATCACGGAAACGGGTAAAGTTAGGGTCAAATTGCATTTTAACAATACCAATCGGGCCATGACGCTGCTTGGCGATCACAGCTTCGGCCATATTGGCAGTATCCTGCAAGCGTTGTGACCAATCGGCATAACGCTCGTTGAATTTATCTGCGCCCTCTGAGGCGCGCTGGGCAGGCTCTTCGCGGGCGAGGTAATATTCTTCGCGGTAAACGAACATGACGACGTCCGAATCCTGTTCGATCGAGCCAGATTCCCGCAGGTCCGAGAGCATCGGGCGTTTGTCTTCACGCTGTTCAACCGCCCGCGAGAGCTGCGAGAGCGCGAGAACCGGAACCTGAAGTTCCTTGGCGAGCGCTTTCAGGCCGCGCGTGATTTCAGAAATTTCCAGCACGCGGTTGGTTTCGGATTGTTTCGAGCCGGAGCCGCGCAGGAGTTGCAGATAATCGATGACGATCATACCAAGGCCGTGCTGGCGCTTCAGGCGGCGCGCGCGCGTACGGACCGCGCCAATCGAAAGAGCCGGACTGTCATCGATATAGAGAGGAATGAGTGAGAGCGTGTGCGCGGCTTGCGCGAAATCACGGAATTGTTGCTCGGTGATATTGCCTTTGCGCAGGGCGTCGGACGAGATGCTCGACTGGTCGGCGAGGATACGTGTGGTCAGCTGGTCGTGCGACATTTCAAGCGAGAAGAAGGCGGTGATCGCGCCCTCTTTGCCGCCGCTGACCGAATAGGCTTTCGCAGCGTTGAACGCGATGTTGGTAGCGAGCGCGGTTTTACCCATCGATGGCCGTCCAGCCAGAATGATCAGGTCGGAGCCATGCAGGCCGCCCAGTTTTTCATCGAGATCTTTGAGGCCGGTCGTGACCCCGGTGACCATGCCTTTTGTATTGAAGGCTTTTTCAGCGTTTTCGATCGAAACAAGGATGGAGTCGCGCAGCGTTACAAAGCTCGCTTTGACTTCGCCAGTTTCGGCGAGCTTATAAAGCTTGCTCTCTGCGTCTTCAATCGTGTCCTGCGCGGTGCGCTCGATATCATGGGTGAAACTGTCGGTGACAACTTCGTTGCCGAACGAGATCAGTTCGCGGCGCAGATAAAGATCATAAATCGTGCGGCCATAGTCTTCGGTATTGACGATGCTGATGACGCTGCCGACCAGATCGACGAGATAGGACGCGCCGCCGACGGATTCAAGGTCCTGATCTTTTTCGAAATAGGACTTCAATGTAACGGGTGACGCGGTCTGGCCACGATCATTAAGCGCGATGATGGCCTGATAGATGCGTTGATGAGCTGGGGCATAAAAATGGATGTCCTTGAGAAAGTCGCCGACTTTTTCAAGGTTGCGATTGTCGATCAGAAGCGCCCCCAGCAAACCCTGCTCGGCTTCGAGATTTTGCGGGACGAGGCGATACGAATCGTTCTCGGCGACGGGCGCTGAGTTTGAAACAACTTTTTTGAGATCGGCGAGTGCGGACATGGGAAGAGCCTAGCAAATGAGAGGCGCGGGTGCCAGAAAGGCTTTCTTATTTTTTGTTAATAGCGGGGATAAGCCTTTATGACTCAGATTTATTTTTCCGGATCATGGCCAGCCCGGCGCGCAGTAAGAAAATAATCATGGTGACGGCTAATAACACACTGATAGCCAGAAAATCTATCCGTATGCCACAGTCACCTTCGCAGGTCGAAAGAGCCCACCACGCGTAAAGCGGCGCTGTAATTATGCCAACGAGATTTATATAGCCAAGGGTTTTGAGTTTTAATTGGACACTGGCCCAAATCACGGCAGTAAGCGCCAGAATAACAAGTATAAAAAACATAGTAGCCTCATATGAATCTAAATATGCGGACAGCTTAGCACAAGAATCCGACTAATAAAAAAGCCGCCAGTTTCCCGGCGGCTTCTTTTGAAATTATATAAGGCTTAAGCGGCGTCTTCTTCAGAAGGTTCGGCTTCAGCCTTGGCAGCTTTTTTGGCTGCGCGCTTTTGACGTTTTTCTTCGTCTTCAGCGTTTTCAGCGGCAATCGCCTGGGCTTTGGCTTCTTCTTCGGCAATGACGCTCTCTTCGAGGAGGGCTGACTTGTCGATCTTCGGCTCTTCTTCGCGGGCGTTGTAATCAACGATCGCAGCTTTACCGGTTTTCTCCTGGGTTTTCGCTTCCGCTTCTGAGCGGGCGATGTTCAGGGTGATCGCAACTTTCACTTCTGGGTGAAGCGTCACGTTGACCGGGAAGAGACCGATGGTTTTGAACGCATCGTTCAGGATAACCTGGCTGCGGCCAACCTGAATCCCTTTAGCTGTAATAGCTTCAGCGATATCGCGGGAGGCAACCGATCCGTACAATTGACCGCCTTCGGCAGCCTGACGGATGACGATGACTTTGAGGCCGTCGAGTTTCGTCGCAACTTTTTGTGCTTCTTCTTTTTTCTTCAAGTTCTGGGCTTCCAGAACTTTTTTCTGAGCTTCGAAGAAAGCGACATTTTCCTTGGTTGCGCGCAGAGCTTTACGTTGCGGCAGGAGGAAGTTGCGGGCGAAGCCCGGCTTGACGTTGACGATCTCGCCCATCTGGCCGAGGTTCTCAACGCGTTCCAACAGGATGATTTGAGTAGGCATGGTTGTTAGTTCCTTTCCTGTGTATCAGGGCGCTCGGAGCGGTCGCCATAGGACGGACGGTCGCCACGATCATACGATGGACGATCGCCACGATCCGGACGGTCACCATAACCACCAGTCGATGGACGACGGCTGGATTGGTCGCCTTCAACGCGAACGTATGGCAGCAGAGCCATGAAACGGGCGCGCTTGATGGCCAGAGCCAGTTCGCGTTGTTTCTTCTGGCAAGCGGCAGTGATACGGCTTGGGACGATCTTGCCGCGCTCGGAGATATAACGGCCGAGCATGCGGGTGTTTTTCCAGTCGATGGCTGGTGCGTTAGGACCGCTGAATGGGCAGGTCTTGCGGCGACGGAAGAAGGTTTTCTTCTGTGGGGCTGCTTCTGGTGCGGACATTATGCTACTTCCTCTTCGCGTGGTGGGTAAGCATCGTTGTCGTTGCTCTTGTCGATGATCGCCGACGGGCCTTTTGACGGCTCATCGATTGCGATCGTCATGTAACGGACGATGTCTTCGTGAATGCGCATCTGACGTTCCATTTCCAGCATGGCCGCGGCCGGGCTGTCCATTTCGATCAGTGTGTAGTGCGCCTTACGGGCTTTGTTGATTTTGTAGGCGAGAGTGCGCAGACCCCATTGTTCGGTCTTCGCAATTTTACCGCCGTCTTTGGTGATGATATCGCAGAACATTTTGGTCAGCTCTTCAACCTGAGCAGCACCTACGTCCTGCCGTGTCATGAACACGGTTTCGTATAATGGCATGTGATCTCCTTCCGGTTTCGTCCCGGACCTTCATTGGCCGGGAGAAGCTGACCTCGGCCATCCCTTATACAAAGGGCGGGGTCAGCAAGGTTTAATGGGGGTGTTTAAGCAGTCCGGATGTTCTAAAGCAAGCAAAATCGCCAAAAAAAAGACCCCGCCGGAGGGGGCGGGGCTAGTGGGTGTCGGGGGATCGAGGGTGGGAGAACCGTGAAGACCCTCAAAACCGATCAACTCCTAGAGATACGGGGCGTGTCGTCACACCCTAGTTCGCATTGGCGTGACGGGAAATGTACCGGGCCATGACCATGGTCCAGTTCTTTTCCGGTGAGTCCGATGCGTATTTGCGGGCCGCGCGTCGCAGCAGGCTTTCGAGGCGCTCAGCCGGCAGGGCCGGATTGTCGAGCGACTGGCGAAAGCGGTTGAGTGAGGTGTGGCAGCAATAGCCTGCATAATCCATATTTGGCTGGCCTTCGGTATCGACCACAGTGGAATAGGCGGTGCTGGTTTCTTCAAGGACGGTGCGGATATTCGAGTGGATCACTGAGCAATTCATAAAAACCTCCATGTAATGGTTCCTGTTTGTTAGGTTCAAAGTTTTCCTGTTTCAGCCGCCAGGCTTCGCAACAACTCAGAACGCATTAAATATGTCGGGTTAAAATCTGTAGCCCGTCCCTGTCACGCAATTTTATTTCTCCAGCCTATTATGGCGGGGAAACATTATTTTGATTTCGCTGCGTGTTATTAAGATCTTGTATACCAAATTTGAGCGACCGTTGCAAATTAGCAACACCTAATAAGGATTTCGCTGTTTGGTGCATTACGGTAACTCCCTGAAAGAGCAGGCATATCAGTGAAGGAAAAAACTGGCGGAAAGACGCAGGCTTGACTCATTACGGGTGCTTACGTTGAATGCGCCCGTAAAAGCCAACGCGAATCATCAAGGAGAGTTCCCATGAGAGCCTTTGTTTTCCCCGGTCAGGGGTCTCAGTTCATCGGCATGGGCAAGGATCTCGCCGAAGCCTTCCCCGATGCCCGCGAAACCTTCGATGAAGTGAATGAGGCTCTGGGGCAGGATCTCTATAAACTGATGACCGAGGGCTCAGAGGCCGATCTCAATCTCACTGAAAATACCCAGCCTGCGTTGATGGCTATTTCAATGGCCGTGTCCAACGTCATCACCCGTCAAGGCGGCATCCAACTGACCAAGGCGATCAGTTTCGTCGCGGGTCATTCGCTCGGCGAATATTCCGCGCTCACGGCCGCCGGGTCGTTTGAGCTGGCGCACACCGCCAAGCTTCTGCGTCTGCGCGGACAGGCGATGCAGAAGGCCGTTCCGGTCGGCATCGGCAGCATGGCCGCGATCCTCGGGCTTGAAATGCCCGATGTCGAAGCGGTTGTGAAAGCTGCGAGCACCCAAGCCGGGATCAAACAGGTCTGCGAGTCCGCCAATGATAACTCTCCCGGCCAGATCGTGGTCAGTGGTCATAAGGGTGCGGTCGCCATCGCCATGGAAATGGCAACCGCCAAGGGTGCGAAACGCGCCATCGAACTTCCCGTCTCAGCGCCGTTCCATTGCACATTGATGGCACCTGCCGCACAGAAAATGTCGTATGCGCTGGCTGACGCCACGATCCGCCCACCCGTTGTGCCGTGCGTCTCGAACGTGACCGCATGCGGCGTGACCGAGCCGCATGAAATCCGCCGCCTGCTGGTTGACCAGATCACCGGCATGGTACGCTGGCGTGAAAGCGTCATGTGGATGAAAGAGCAGGGCGTCACTGAAATGATCGAGCTTGGTGCAGGCAAGGTTCTCTCAGGCCTGATCCGCCGTATCGATAAAGATATTGAAACCGAGTCGGTTGGTTCACCTGAACAGATCGAAGCCCTCATCAAAAAACTGCAAGGATAAATTCATGTTTAATCTCACAGGAAAAACCGCTCTCGTTACAGGCACCACAGGCGGCATCGGCGCGGCGATTGCCAAAGCCTTGCATGCACAGGGCGCGACGGTTGGCATTTCGGGCCGCAACGAAGAGAAACTGAAAGCGCTGGCTGCCGAACTTGGTGACCGCGTGCATATTCTGCCTGCCGATTTGTCCTCAGGTGAAGCTGTCGATAAACTTGTGGCCGATGCTGAAGCGGCGATGACGCAGATCGATATTCTTGTGAACAATGCGGGCCTGACGCGCGACAATCTTTCCATGCGCATGAAAGAAGACGAATGGAATGAAGTGATTGCTGTCAACATGACCGCGACCTTCCGTCTCGCCAAAGCCGTCCAGCGCGGGATGATGAAACGCCGCTGGGGCCGGATCATTAATATTGCCTCTATCGTCGGCGTGACGGGTAATCCCGGTCAGGCAAACTATGTCGCCTCGAAAGCGGGTATGATCGGCTGGTCGAAAGCGATGGCGCAGGAAATCGCGTCCCGCAATATCACCGTTAACTGCGTTGCCCCCGGCTTTATCGCGACCGCGATGACGGAAGTCCTGACCGACGACCAGAAAGCCAAAATCTCCGCGACCATTCCGATGGCCCGCATGGGTGCCTCAGAAGATATCGCCGCCGCCGTGACTTATCTGGCCAGCGACGAAGCCAATTACGTGACTGGCACAACGCTACACGTCAATGGCGGGATGGCGATGATCTAGTGACCGCCGACCTCATCATCTTCGACTGCGACGGCACGCTCAGCCGCAGTGATGAGGCGTATTTCCGCGGCTTCTGCGACGCCCTGGAAAAATTCGGCTATCCGGTTCCGGACGGACGCACTTATCAAGATAAATACTCCGGTCTGCTGCTTCGCGATATTATCGAGGCTTATGGCGAAGACCATGGGTTGGCTTTACCGCCAGAGGTTGAGCGGTATTACTGGCTGCTTGAGCAACCCTATCTGATGAAATACACGATGGCCGTCGAGGGGGCAGCGGATGCCATCGACCTCTTGCAGAAAAAATATAAAACCTGTGTGGCCTCGAACGCTCCGGTTGCGGGTATTGAATTTCTGCTGGGGCGCGGCGGATTGAGCAAAAAATTTCTCCATGAACATTTGTTTTCAGCCCAGCATGTCGGGATGCCGAAACCTGCTCCGGATATATTCCTGCATGCAGCTGAAACTATGGGTATTAAGCCTGAAAAGTGTATTGTGATTGAAGACAGCACGGGCGGCGTGCGGGCTGGGGTAACGGCGGGAATGCGCGTAATCGGCTTTGCGGGAACCGCGCCGCATCCAGCTGAAAAGATAAGTTCTCTGCTCAATGCGGGTGCAACGGCAGCCTTCGCGAGCTGGAGCGAGATTACGGCCTTTATAGAAAGCTCTACCTGATGGCGCACGACCTTATTATATTCGACTGCGACGGCACCCTGGTTGACAGCGAAATGCTCAATATCAAAGCCTGCACCGATACGCTGTTCAAGCATGGTGTTACGGCCTACAGCCTTGATGATGTCATCGTCCGTTTCGGCGGCATGACGATGGCGAATATCAGCAAGATCGTTCTGGCCGAGCAGGGCATAACGCTTTCTCAAAGTTTTGTGACGGATTTTGTTGAACAGGCGCGGGCGAACAAGGCCGGTGCGCTGACTGCCATCGATGGGGCCTTGCCTGCAGTCGAAGAGCTGGCGCGCTCGTTTAAAACCTGCGTGGCCTCGAACGGGGAACGCAGTCTGGTTTTTGACTCTTTGCGCATGACCGGCTTCGACGCGCTGTTTGACGAAGCCCGAGTCTTCACGCGGATTCAGGTTAAGGATGGCAAGCCTGCTCCCGATCTCTTCCTCTTCGCTGCCGAGAAAATGAAATCTGTCCCCTCCACCTGCCTCGTGATCGAAGACAGCCCGACCGGTGTGCTTGCGGGCGTTGCAGCAGGAATGCATGTGATCGGCTTTACCGGCTCGGCCCATGACCGCGCGGATACCGCACGCAAACTGCTGGCTGCGGGCGCGGACACCATAACATCCTCCTGGGATGAAATTCTCCATTACATAAAGGGGTTAACCGGGCAAAAAATGGCCCTGTGAGGCGTTTTTTCTTTATACTTGCCAACCTGTATGCGGAAAGCTAAGTTCTGTCCGTTCTGAAAAATTCAAGTCAAACCAACTATGGGAACTATAATATGAGCGATGTAGCTGAACGCGTTAAAAAGATTGTTGTCGAGCACCTCAGTGTTGAGGCTGACAAAGTCACCGAAGGCGCAAGTTTCATTGATGATCTTGGTGCTGACTCGCTCGATACCGTCGAGCTGGTCATGGCATTCGAAGAAGAATTCAGTGTCGAGATTCCTGATGACGCTGCCGAAAAAATCCAGACTGTCGGCGACGCCATCAACTTTATCCAGCAGAACGCTGCTGCGTAATTTTGTAAGATAATTCGATAAGGGGCTGCATACCGCAGCCCTTTTTCGTTACAGGGACTTATGATCGATGAGACGCGTTGTTATCACCGGAATGGGCATGGTTACTCCTCTTGGCGTAGGTGTCGAGAAAAACTGGGCTGAGTTGACCCGGGGTGCGAGTGGCATTTCTAAAATCAAACGCTTTGACGTATCCGATATTTCGTCACAGGTTGCGGGACTGGTTCCCTTCCTGAGCGAAGGTGTCGCGGACGGGTTCAACCCCGATACGGCGTTGCCCCCTAAAGAACATAAAAAAGTCGACCCCTTCATTCTCTACGGCGTTGCCGCAGCTGATGAAGCGCTGGCCGACAGCGGCTGGTTGCCAACCACGACCGAAGATCAGGAGCGCACTGGCGTGATGATCGGCTCGGGTATTGGCGGTCTGCAAAGCATCTATGAAACCGCTGAAACCCTCATTGAAAAAGGCCCGCGCCGCGTCTCGCCGTTTTCGATCACGGCTATGCTAATCAATCTGGCTTCGGGCCATGTCTCGATCAAATACGGCCTCAAAGGGCCGAACCATTCCGTGGTCACGGCTTGCGCAACCGGCACGCATGCGATTGGCGATGCCTCGCGCCTGATCGCGTTCGGTGATGCTGATGTCATGGTTGCGGGTGGCGCTGAAGCTGCCGCCAACCGGATTGGTGTGGCCTCGTTCGCTGCCTGTCGCGCGCTCTCGACAGCGTATAATGATAACCCGACTGCCGCATCCCGTCCGTTCGATGAAGGCCGCGATGGGTTCGTCATTGCTGAGGGTGCCGGAATCGTCGTGCTCGAAGAATATGAGCATGCCAAGAAACGCGGCGCGAAAATTTACGCTGAAGTGATTGGTTATGGGTTGTCAGGCGATGCCTATCACATCACCTCGCCAGCCGAGAGCGGTGATGGCGGGTTCCGCGCGATGCAGGCCGCGATGAAGCGCGCTGGCGTTAATCCGGACGAAATCGATTATATCAATGCCCACGGCACCTCAACGCCAGTCGGCGACGGCATCGAATGCACGGCGGTTAAACGCTTGTTTGGCAATGCCATCGGCACCGTCATGATGTCCTCGACCAAATCGGCAATCGGCCATCTGTTGGGTGCCGCCGGGGCGGTTGAGGCGATCTATTCGGTCAAAGCGATTCAGACCGGGGTCTGCCCGCCGACGCTCAATCTTGATAAAGTTTCTGAGGCGTGTGCCGGGATCGATCTCGTGCCAAAAGTCGCCAAAGAGAAAAAAGTTCGCACGGTGCTGTCCAACTCTTTCGGATTTGGCGGAACCAATGCGTCCGTGATCATGCGGGCCGTCTAAACCTAAATAGGCTTTCTGATGCTGAAATTCCTCGGCTGGATGCTGACATTGCTGCTGGTCGGCGCTGCGGTTGTCGCGGTGATCGGCACGCAGCGCTATCTCTCCCCGTCGCCCATCACCGAAAACAAAATCGTTATTATTGCTCCGGGCGCAGGCCTGACCGGAATTGCCGAGCAATTGTCGTATGATCAGATTGTCACTGATAAATGGGTCTTTATCGCGGCAACTGTGATCTCGGGTAAACAGACCAAACTCAAAGCCGGGGAGTATGAATTCGGGGCGCATGTGAAGATGCGCGAAGTTTTGCGCAAGCTCGCCAAGGGCGAAATCGTCAACCGCTCCGTCACCGTGCGCGAAGGCCTGACCAGTTATCAGGTCATCCAGCTGATTAACCAGACCGAAAAATTGAGCGGTGCGCCGATCACCGACATTCCCGCTGAAGGGACCCTGTTGCCGGAAACCTACCAGTTCGTATCCGGTGATACCCGCCAGGACCTGGTTGCGCGGATGCAAAAGGATATGGCCGACACGCTTGCCTCGTTATGGGCGCTTCGAGCAAAAGATTTGCCGATCACCACGCCGGAAGAAGCGGTGACGCTTGCCTCAATCGTTGAGAAGGAAACCGGCGTCGAGGTTGAACGTCGTCGTGTCGCGGGCGTGTTTATCAACCGTCTCAAGACCGGGATGAAGCTCCAGACCGATCCGACCGTCATCTATGCGTTGACCAAAGGTATGCCAGAGGATGATGGCAAGGGCCCGCTGGGTCGCCGCCTGTTGCGCAAGGATCTCGAAAATACCGATTCACCTTATAATACTTATATGTATGCGGGTCTGCCGCCGGGGCCGATTGCCAATCCGGGCAAAGCTTCTCTGGTCGCGGTGCTTAATCCTGAGCAGCATGAGTTTATTTATTTTGTCGCAGACGGTAAAGGCGGTCATGTCTTCGCCAAAACCGCGAACGAGCATGAACAGAACGTCGTCGACTGGCGCAAGATCCGTGCGCAGAATGCGGCACCGAAACCTGTGACTACGCCCCCTCCAGTTACTCCTTAAGACCCAATCGTAAACGCGGCGGTTTGTTTGCGCAGCAAAGCGATGATGCTCTGCGCGGTGAGGGCGCTGCTTTTCGGGTTGGCTGGGTCGGGCTTATTTTCAATCGTATATTTGAGTGTACTGAAATCGCCTTCGACAACGATTTCATGGCGGTTAGATGTCATTGCCGGGTCGGCGCGGACTTCAACCTGCACCTCCTGAGGAGCAAGGCGACTCGCCAGCGTGAGCGTGGCGGCGACATTCACATTGGCAGGGAAAGCCGCAGCGGCTTCCAGCGCATGACCCGTGAAAATTGTGGTTGGTTTGCCAATCGCCGTGACATCGATATTGTTTTTCACGACGTGAGGTGCGCCACTGTAAGCCTTGGGTGGCTTGGTCGTGGTGATGCGGGCAGAACGGATGCCCTGTTCAGCAAGGGCAGTGATGCCATCAATCCCGGCAATGGCCCCGGACGGCACAAGGATGCGCCCGCCTTTAAGCTTAAGAATTTCCGGGTAAAGCAAAAGGGCGGCGGCTGAGATCGCAACCAGTGTTTTGCCCTGCGCGGTGGTCAATCTTGCAAGCTCTGGCACGGCAGCGGCTGGCAGGGCTTCGACGATCCAGTCGGCTTTCGCGACCAAATCGGTCAACGGCATAAACGGCACGTCAACCGGACGGTTGATCAGTTTTTTTGAGAGCTCGACATCCAGCGTGGAGGCGCCAACCAGTTCAAATCCTGGAATTCCATCAATCAGGGCGCGGCAAACGGTTGCGCCGATGGCTCCGGCTCCGGCAACGGCTATCTTGATCATGGGATACTCCTTCAGACGATGTCGAGGCCGATATCAAGGATCGGCGCGCTGTGCGTCAGGGCGCCAACGGAAATAACATCGACACCAGATGCGGCGACGGCCGCAATGGTATCGAAGGTTATTCCCCCTGAGGCCTCGACGATGGCGCGGCCCCCGATCATCTTGACGGCTTCAGACAGTTCATCCAGCGGCCAGTTATCCAGCATGATGACATCGGCCTTATAGGCAATCGCGGCTTCGAGCTGCGCGATGGTTTCAACTTCGACTTCGATTTTTATCATGTGGCCGACGGCTGTACGTGCGCGCGTGATCGCTTTACCGAGATCGCCTGCGACCGCAATATGGTTGTCTTTGATCATCACACCGTCATCAAGCCCATAGCGGTGATTGGCCCCGCCGCCGCAGGAAACGGCATATTTTTCAAGCGCCCGCAGACCAGGCGTGGTCTTGCGCGTACAGCACACCATGGTGCCGGTATCCTGCAAAAGATCGACATAGGAGCGCGTCAGCGTGGCAATACCAGAGAGGTGGGAGAGAAAATTGAGCGTCGTGCGCTCTGCTTCGAGAATAGCAATCGTCGGGCCGCTGACGGTGGCGATTGTCTGGTCCGCATAAACGCGGTCGCCATCTTTCAGTGCAGCTGAAAACTGGAGGCTCGGATCGCAGGCAAGCAGGATATGGCGAACGATTTCAAGGCCGCAAACGACGCCGCTCTTGCGGGCGACGTAACCAGCCCGGCACTGATCGGCCGCGGTGAACAGAGCACGGGAGGTGATATCCCCACGCCTTCCGAGATCTTCGCGAAGGGCGAGCGTAACGATGTCTTGCCAGACCGGGGTGGGCGGAAACGAACTCATTTGCTGAGATCCAGCATATTCTGGATCGAGCGTCGTGCCGCGCTCGCAATCGCCGGATCGACTTCAACCTGCGTCGTCATAGTTTGCAGGGAATGGAGGATTTTCGGCAGGGTGATGCGCTGCATATGCGGGCAAAGCTGGCACGGACGGATGAATTCCAGTTCCGGGTTTTCCACGTACAGATTATCGCTCATCGAGCATTCCGTGATCAGGATGACGCGCTTAGGCTTCTTATCCGTGACGTAATCCTGCATCTGCGCGGTCGAGCCGACATAGTCGCTGGCGGCCAGAACATCTTCGTCGCATTCCGGGTGGGCGAGAATGACCACGCCCGGATGCTCGGCGCGGAGTTCCTGAATGTAGCTGGCAGAGAAGCGCTCATGCACTTCGCAATGGCCTTTCCACATCAGGATTTCGGTTTCAGGGCATTTCGCCGCGACGTATTTGGCGAGGTATTCATCGGGCAGGAAGATAATACGCGGCACATTCATCGCCTTGACGATTTTGACCGCGTTGCCCGAAGTCACGCACATGTCGGATACGGCTTTAACTTCGGCGGAGGTGTTCACATAGGAGACAACCGGCACGCCCGGATATTTCTCGCGCAGCAGAGCGACATCAGCTGCCGTAATCGATTCCGCGAGCGAGCACCCGGCCAGCGCATCAGGGATGAGAATGGTTTTGTCAGGGCAGAGAATTTTCGAAGTCTCAGCCATAAAGTAGACCCCGGCCTGCACGATGATGTCTGCCGTGCTCTTGGCTGCTTCCTGGGCGAGCTTGAGAGAGTCGCCAGTCACATCCGCCACACCGAAATAGATATCCGGCGTCTGGTAATTGTGGGCAAGGATGATCGCGTTCTTTTCTTTTTTGAGGCGGTTGATAGCGTCAATGTAGGGGGCGGCACGCTGCCAGCGGGCTTCCTCGATCACCGGGGCAACCCGGGCGCGGATCGCGGCGGTGGCGCGTTCGACTTCCGGCGTGTAGGCGAGGGCGGTGGTTTGCATGCATAATCCCTTCAGTTCAGGGATTATGTAATCCTTTACCCGGCTGCGACCGGAGGCGCTGTTTTTCCCTGAGCAAATCTGGCGTCAAGCTAATCAAGCCGCCTATATACGTCAATATAAATCGGGCCTAACCAATGTCCATGCGCGCCGCTTGTTATTCTTGCATGGAGGGGTTGTGCGCAGCGGAGGGCTGGGCCATTCTTTCCGGGCTTTATGTCCCAAAAACCCCTGAGAAAATCCCATGTGCGGCATCGCCGGACTCTACGCCCTGACACCACGCGCCGATCTGCCCGCCATCGTCACCCGCATGACCGATGCGATTGCCCATCGCGGGCCTGACGGATCTGGCATCTGGCAGGACGCGGAACATCCGGGGATCGTACTTGGTCATCGCCGTCTCGCCATCCTCGATCTCTCGCCGCTTGGGGCGCAGCCGATGGAGTCGCACTCAGGGCGCTATTGGTGTGTCTATAACGGCGAAATTTATAATTATCAGGATGTCGAAGCGGAGCTGCGTGCGCTCGGCCATAGTTTCAAAGGCCGCTCCGATACCGAAGTCTTCCTGAGCGCGCTCGACCAGTGGGGCCTGAACCAGACCTGCCAGAAGATCATCGGCATGTATGCGTTCATCATCTGGGACCGTAAGGAAAAAACCATTCACCTGATGCGCGACCGCTTGGGTAAGAAGCCTCTGTATGTCGGCTGGGCGGGCGACACGATTGTCATGGGGTCGGAATTGAAAGCGCTGCGTGCGCACCCGCAGTTCGACGGGCGTCTGAACAACGCCGCGTTGCGGCTCTATATGAAATACGGCTTTGTGCAGGCGCCCCATTCGATTTATGAAAGCGTCTGGACGCTGCCGCCCGGCTCGCGCCTGACCATTCCAGTCGCATCCCTCACTGCGGGCGAAGATTTAAGCAAGCGGTTCGAGCGTTACTGGGATTTAACGCGCGTTGTCACGCAGGCCGGAACGCACCGTCGAAATCTAAGTGATGCGCAGGCGACGCAGGAATTTGATGACTTACTTCGTCTCTGCGTCAAAGAGCGGATGATTTCTGATGTGCCGCTCGGAGCGTTTCTATCGGGTGGGATCGATTCCTCAACCATCGTTGCCCTGATGCAGGCGCAATCAGGCCGCCCGGTGAAAACCTATGCCATCGGCTTTGATAACCCAAAATTCAACGAAGCGCCGTATGCGGCGGAGGTTGCCCGGCATCTCGGTACAGACCACCATGAAATGATCCTGACCGATCAGGATGCGCTGAACGTCATTCCTTTGCTGCCAGCGATGTATGACGAACCCTTCGCGGATATTTCACAAATCCCGACTTATCTGGTGGCCAAATTCGCCCGGGCCGATGTGACCGTTGCGCTCTCGGGTGACGGCGGCGATGAAATGCTTGGCGGGTATAACCGTCATACAATGGTGCCGAAAATCTGGAACCGCACCCGCTTTGTACCGGCTCCGCTCCGCCGCATGCTGGCTGATGCCATCGGCTCTCTCACGCAAGATCAATGGGAGCGCCTGTTCCGCTACCGCGAGCAGCAGGGCCAGCCGATGCAGAAACTGGCTGGCGTGCTGCGCCAGAATAGCCCGCATGGCATTTATGATTTCCTGCTCTCGGCCAACCCGGGCGGCGATGAGCTGGTGCTGGCCGGGATCACACCGCAAGGTCCGCTAGATGATCCAACGCGCGAAATTTCGGGGTTCGGCCTGTCAGAGCAGCTGATGTACAAGGATGCACTGTCGTACCTGCCGGACGATATTCTGGTTAAGGTCGACCGGGCGGCGATGGCGGTCTCACTGGAAGCGCGTGCGCCGCTGCTTGATAAACGTATTGCCGATTACGTCTGGACGCTGCCTGTGAACATGAAAATCCGGGGCGGGCAGGGCAAGTGGCTGCTCCGGCAGGTGCTCAAGAAATATGTTCCTGAAGCGATGTTCGAGCGGCCTAAACGCGGTTTTGCGCCGCCGATCAATGCGTGGTTGCGCGGGGCGCTCAAAGACTGGGCGGGGGATTTACTCAATGCGGATCGTCTTAAGACGGATGGCGTGCTCGATGCTGATGCCGTGCAGGCGCTCTGGCATGATCATTTGCTTGGACGCGCCAATGCCGGACCTCAACTCTGGACGATATTGATGTTTCAGGCTTGGTTGAGTTCGCGGAACGGATCAAGTTCCCAGTCCTGAACCAGCGCACCTGCGCCGAGGGCTTTGATCAATGCATTGATCGCCATTTTTTCCGTTCGAGTGACATTCGGACCGCGCCCAAAGCGCACCGCATTGGCCATCAAAGGATAGAGGCCGAGCCAGCCGCGTTTCGGCCCGTTGTAAAGATTACGAACCTTCATCTCACCATTTGGTGCCGCGCGCGCGACGGCCTCAGCGATATCGATCAGCATCAGGCGGAAACAGTTGAGCGTCGTTACATCGGTGTGGGACTGCAACAGGCTTTGCGCGGTCTGACAATCCTGCAAGACGTTCGCCCATTGCGGCGTTTCGCTGGTGGGAGTTGAGGTCAGTTCAGCAAGCAGGGGAATTCCGGCATATTTTTCGCGGACTTTAAGCAAAGCGGTTTCGAGGGCCGCGCGCGCGCGAACTGCAGCGCGTTGTCCGCCACCTGTATCCTGATTTGCCATCCAGACGCCGACGGTCGACGGCAGATGCGCCAGAAACGACCAATCGCGGTCAGAGAACTGCTCTTTTATATGTGTCATTATGTAGTCTCCCTGTACGCAAATTAGACCACTCAACCGGCGCGTTTAAAAGTAATTAGCGATGTATGCAGACAGGTTTGTGTGCTGCGCTGCGGTGTATGGTTGACAAATACCCGGATCTTTCCACAGATAAGGGATGCACCAAGCCCTTGTTTTGTTATCTCTTCTTTGCTCTCTGACCCTTTTGGCCGGGTGCGTGCCCTATCCGGTTTATAAGACTCTCCAGCCCGCAGCCACCCTCACCGTTCAGGATGAACGCGGTCAACCGCTCAGCGGGGTGCAGGTAACTCTCATCGCCAACGCCTATCCCTACGGTTTTGAAAAATCCCGCGAGACAAAGCTGAGCGATGCCAATGGCCGCGTACAATTCTCCAGCCACCAAGAATGGCGCACCGAGACTCTGATGATTCATGGCGCAGAGGTATACTTCTGGAACTGGTGCGCTGAGAAAGCTGGGTATGAGACATTTGAGACTCATAACAGCGCGGATGGGAAAATGCCGGAGGTAGAGACGGTTGTGATGAAAATGGGGTTTGGCAAAACCTGCCAGAAATAGGCCGCTCAAGACCGCTAGCACGCAGCAGCAAGGGGCTAGTATTACAAAAAATTCATTGTGATTTTTGATTCAAAAGCCGTATTCCATGAGGAGACAGTAAGGGCCATCAACTTATGATCAAAATTCTCTTGAGTGTTCTATTGCTTACCTGTGTCAGCGGCATCGCGCAGGCAGCTGAGATGCCTGCGAAATTGAAGCCCTATATCACTAAAGGGCAGATCGTCGGTCAAGGCAGGCTGATGTTCGGGCTATGGAGTATTTACGATGTGCAGCTTTTTGCGGGCAATGGTGTGTATGCGCCGAATAAGCCTATCGCGTTTGTCTATAGCTATCTGCGCAACGTCAAAGGAAAAGATATCGCCGACTCCTCACGCGATGAAATCAAACGCCTTGGCATGAAAGATCCGGCCAAGCTCGCTGCGTGGCATACACAGCTTTTGGCGATGATACCGGACGTTCATAAAGGCACCGTGATGTCAGCCGTTTATATTCCCGGTAAGCAAACAATTTTTTTAGAGAACGGTAAAGTCATAGGTGCCATACGCGATAAAGAGTTTGGGCGGTATTTTTTTGATATCTGGTTGAGCCCTAAGACGAAAGAACCGAAACTGCGCGCAGCCTTGCTGGGCAAAACCCCATCGTGATGCAGTCGCCGCGCCCATGGGCGCTCGCCCAGTATGCCATTCTCGCTCTGCCGCTGGCCTTTTCAGGGCTTCCTCTGTTTATCTACGCGCCTGATTTTTACACGGGTGCGTTCGGCGTTTCGCTCAGTGTGATGGGCATTATTCTGTTATGCGTCCGCGCGTTCGACGCGCTTCAAGATCCCCTGATCGGTACGCTCTCCGACCGTTATGCAAGCAAACGGCTCTCTCTTTTATTCGTCGCCATGCTGCTACTTGGTGCAGGATTTCTCATGCTTTATCATCCGGTGCAGAGTGCGCCCGCTCTCTGGTTTACGCTCAGCATGATCATCGCAACACTGGCCTTCAGTATCCTCAGCATCAATCTGAATGCCATCGGCAGCTTATGGAGTAGTGATACCGCAACCAAGGCGACGATCACGACAACCCGCGAAGCGATGGGTCTTGTGGGGTTAATGACCGCGACTATCCTGCCATCAGTGCTTCAGCAGCAAGGGTTTGCGACGACAGAGGTCTATAGTATCTATGCGATCGTGTTTCTGGTGCTTCTCGCCCTTGCGGGCGGTGTGTTTTTAAGATGGGGGCGTACACAGGCGTTTGTGACGGCGACGCCCCGCACTCTGCCCCCAACATGGAATTTCAAAAGCTTTTTAAATCCGCAATTCCGTCCGTTTTTCGCTGTCTATGGATTCTCCATGCTGGCCTCATCCATTCCGGCGGTTTTGGTTCTGTTCTTTATTCGGGAACGGCTCGGGGCCGAACATCTAACAGGCATTTTTCTGCTGCTTTATTTCTCTGCCGGAATAATTGGGATGCCGCTGTGGAAAATCTGCGCGACCAGACTTGGTCTTGAGAAAAGCTGGATAGCCGGAATGGTTCTCTCAATTGTTACATTCAGCGGCGCCCTTTTTCTAGTGACAGGTGATATCTGGGCCTATGGCGCTGTGTGCGTACTTTCAGGGATTGCGCTCAGTGCGGAACTGGCTCTCCCACCCGCTTTGTTATCGCGTCTGATCGATGAGCAAAAAACCGAGTCTGAAACCTCCGCCTTGTTCTCATGGATGATTTTTCTGACCAAGGCGGTTCTGGCGATTGGAACTGGCGTATCGTTCCTCGTTCTTGGCTTGGCTGGATTTGTGCCGCATAGCACGGGCAATTCCCCGTCTGCTTTGCTCACTCTCAGCATCCTCTATGCTTTTGTGCCATGCTGCCTGAAGGCAATCGCAGCCCTAATCCTATGGCGCTCCGTGCCAAGAGTTACGCCCGCGCCTTAGGCCGGACACAGGAGAGACCGCCATCAACCGCAAGGGTTTGACCGGTGATCCACGAATTCGCCGGATCGAGCAGGAAAACAATCGCCCGGGCAATATCGTCCGGCTTACCTAGCCGACCAAGCGCGTGCATGCCTTCAGAGAATTTTCGGGAGGTTTCGTTGCCTGTCAGCGCTTTGGTCAGCGGAGTCTCCGTCAATCCCGGTGCGACAGCATTGAAGCGTAGATTATTTCCCGCATAGGTTGCCGCACAGGACAGGGTCAGGCCAATCAGTCCTGCTTTGGCTGCCGCAATTGCATCATGGTTGGCTAGCCCTTCAAGTGCTGCCGCCGATGAGATGAATACAACCGACCCACCCGCGGTCATGTGTTTGCCTGCTGCACGTGCAACAGCAAATGACGTGGTTAAAGACGCATCGATCACACTCTGGTACTGGTCTTTGCTAGTCATGTGGGCAGGCTTGAGCAGGAGTGAGCCGGAGCAGTTGACAACACCATCAAGGGGTCCCAGCTTTTCTTGAGCGGCAGAAAAGACGGCATCGACGGCATCGAAGTCGGTCGCATCCAGAAGCGCATCTTGCTCTATTTTGCCGGGTTCCCGGCTCGTCTGAAAAACACTGTGGCCCTGCGCCGTTAAGACAGCCACGAGAGCCTGACCGATCCCGCTTGATGCGGCGATAACAAGATAGTTAGCCATGAGTTCTCCTATACTCCAAAAATCCAACCCTCTGTCCGGGCAAACTGCGCTGTCATCTCCTGGGGAGCGATCAGGCCCTCAGGCAAATATGCGCCCGAGCCTGCAAACGCCCGCAATCCTGCGCTTGCAACCACGGCATCGGCGATATGATCATTTAAAGCAAAATCAGCCGAGACAAGCTCGGATTTAAAAAATAACAGGGCTTTATTCAGATTTTCTTGCTCTCTGATTTTGACACTGCCCATCCCGGCAGTTTTCAGAAATAATCTGGGGTAAATTTCTGCGATCACTAAACTTGCATCATCCGCATGGTCTTCGAACGGCCAGATACATACTTCCCTGCCGAGTTTACGCTTAAGATCGAGTGCCAAGCGCATCCCGGCCAATCCACCTTTGCCCACTTGTTTCGCCCCGATCAGCTTGAAAGGGCTTTCCGGATGGCCATAGCCCTTACGTGCGCAGGTTTTCTCGGTTATGCGCTGTGGGATCTCTGCTGGGAAATGGGCCGGGCGTTTTCCGGAGATCCAGAAGAAGTCCATGAAGTCAGGATGCTGCCAAAATCCTTGCGCAAAGTAGTTGGGTGATTTTTGCGAGGACTCCTCAACCTGCCGCCATAGGTCGAGATAGGTATAGTCCGGTCCGAACTGTTGGCGTCCTATCTCGTGCGCATATCCAAAATTACAATCGATCCCGACGAGGGTGCGCACCTGCGACGCAGCTTGCGCCTCCAGCCACTCTGCAATATCCGTTCGGCTCAGGGGCGCGGTTTCACAGAGTGGCGCGGCCTGTCCTTTTCTGCAAACCGCAAGGGCGATGGAGCGCGTCCTGACCGGAGCTTTGGCCCCGGACCAATCTATAGCGACGAAGGTATCAAAATTTTTTATGGTTAGACTCCCCCGGAACATGCAGGCTGGACAAGCTAAGATTTAACTTAGGATTTTATCATCGTGATGACCGAGCTAGGAAGTTAGCGTTCTTCATCAGAAATTTTTACCATGACTTCATTTCGCTTCATGAAGGGAGGTGTCCAAGGCGGATTATAAAATGCATATACTGCTTCGCCATCTGTGTTGAGCTTATTCTGTTTTATCCATTCCATTAATTTAGCTTTATGGGCAGCAAGATTTGCATCTGTATTGAAACCTGAAAAGCGGATCACTGCGGCCCTGTAGGCCGGAATTTCTATAAATTTTATCCTCGCGTCATTGGGTTTGGGGAGTGAGGCAAGGGAATATTCAGCGGGCATCACAAAACGGACTTTCCATTCGTTCTGTTTTTCCCCTGCCGCCTGTATGACAGGTGCCGTCATTTCGATCTTTTCACCAGCGCGGGATTCTAATTGCTGAGTAACCGGGGCCGTCATTTCTATCGATTTTTGACCAGCATTTCCGCCAAAAATATATCCTGCTAAAATGCGGAAGCCGTCATTTATGGCTTTTCCTCTTTCGCCTGTGGTTGTGGCCTCGGCAACAATCATGGGGTCATAGGACCGGATTTCTATGTTGCCTTCTTTCCTAACGCTACTCCAGCTGGGCTCCGGTGTTTTCGTCACGATCGAACAGCCTCCAATGAAGAGAGAAAATAATAAAAGAAATAAAGTTTTTTTCATGACTGATGATCTAATCCGAAATATGTCCAAGGCAAGCGGAGATTTAACCCTCCAAAAGACCCAATATTTTATGGCCTAAGTCATATCCGCTGATAAAGGCAGATTCAACTTTTCCCTCAAGGCACCAGTCTCCGCACACCGCAAGGCGTGCTTCTTCATCCATGAGATAGCTCTGCCCTGCGGACTGAGCTGTGGCCGCATAGCGCCAGCGATGCGTATCTACGTGAGTTGGATTGATATCTACATGCGGGAGAAGTGATCTCACTTCATTCAATAAAAAAAGTTGGGCTGAGGGTATGTCGTCGTTCATATGCGTTTCCGCCCATTCATTCGTTGATTGAGCGATGAATGAATATCCGCCTGGGCGCAGCGGCTTAGATGAATTGACTGCCATCCAGCCTATCGGTGAGTTTTCGACACTGCAACTATCCCAGTCTAATTCTAGCGGCTCGTCAAATCCCATCATAAGGCTGTAACAGCCGGTCATTTTTATCACGAGTAATTTTTGATGATGTGAAAATACGGGCGGCATAAGTTTGGCGCATTGCGGGGCAGGGGCGGTCATAATGACCCAATCATATACCTCGTCTAAAATTATTCCGGCGCTTTCTAATGACCATCCAGAGCCGTTTTTAATGATATTTGTTATTTCAGTTTGAGTTTTAACATTCAATGCACCTGAAATATCGCGCGCGAGCTGCGTCATTTTTGGCGCGGCAACATAACAAGGCTGCTTATAAGATTTTTCTACAAAACTAGGAATGCTGATATGTTTTCTTGCCCATGGGCTGATCACGCCTTTCTCGATAAATGGAATGAGGAACTCTCTAAAATTCTCCGATGCAGCGGTAAAATACTGGGCTCCATGATCAAATTGGAATGGATCAGCATAGCGCGTGGCCATACGGCCGCCTACGCCGCGAGATTTCTCAAAAACAGTTACCTCGCAGTGCTTCTCTAATATTTTAGCTAAGGTGATACCAGAAAATCCGGCGCCGATGATCGCAACATTATTTTTCATGAAAAAAGTGCCACTGTAAGTAAGGATAAAACCACAATTATCGTGGCGTTGCGCCTCAGCTCATAAAACCAAAGCGGAACTATGCCCACATTTTTTAATTTTAAATCAATCAAGAGCAGAGAAATAAAACAAAGAGACTGGATGGCGAGGCCCAGCTGAGGGGATGTCAGTAAAGAGGCCCAGGCTAGAAGCGCAAACAGATTGCTGGCTATCAATAAATTATAAGGGGATTTCTCTTCATGAAATATAGAGACAGCCCAATGAATGCCGCAAAGAAAGGAAACGATAATTGAACCATAGGTTTGGGCAATCATTAATGGGTTCAGGTTCATCAAAGGAAAAAACATCAAAAATATGGCAGCTGCAAAAGGAAGAACGCCGCTATATGTCAGTATCTTGGCTAGGACAATAGACTTTGGTGTCATTCCATTTTATCCGTTTAACTCTTCTTCTAAAACTCTTCTACGCTTCTCGTGTTTTGTGCTGCGACCGATAACGCGCTTGCGCCAGAGAATATAACTGCCACGCTTTAAATTTTTTCGCATGATTTTTATGACGTCAGCTTCGGGGATGCCATGATCTTTTTTTATTTTATCGAACGAGACATCATCAGCCCATGCCAGACGGATAATCGTACTAATAAACTCCTCTGAATATATTTTATCCATTTCTTATCTTTTAAAGCCAAGGGCGCATCTTTATGAGATGGCCGGGTTTTTTTCTGAAGCAGTATCAGGGAATTGATCATAGCTTATTTTTAAATTTATCAAGATCACCTCTGGACACGAGCGCAGAGCTATCGTGTAAACGCGAGAGGAAACAAATATATTGATGCTGAGTGGGAGGATTGGTGGCGGTGGAGGGATTTGAACCCCCGACCAAAGGATTATGATTCCTCTGCTCTACCACTGAGCTACACCGCCATGGTTTTGAGGAGGCGTTTATCGCCGTTTAGCCGGGTTCTGTCAAGCTCTGCGGCCAGGGTGCCGCAGGCGCTTGATTTCCGGGTTATTTGGCTTTGTTAAACGCCTCTTTCAGGAAGGCGAGGCTGCGCGACCAGCTCTCTTTGTCGGCGGCTTCGTTATAGGCCGCGCCCTTAGAATTGTCGTTGCCGGCTTCTTTTTCAGTGAAGCTGTGGACTGCGCCGGGATAGGCGTAGAAGGTCATGTCCGCGCCAGCGTTTTGCATTTCTTCCTTGAAGGCGGCAACTTCTTCGGGCTTCACATAGGGATCGTCCGCACCGTGGTGAACCTGAATAGCTTCCTTGATCGCGCCTTTTTCCGCCGGGGCTTTGGTCGCGAGGCCGCCGTGGAAGCTGACCACTGCGGCGAGAGGCTCGCCCGCGCGGGCCGCTTCAAGCGCCATGGTGCCGCCGAAGCAATAGCCGATGATGGCGATCTGCGGGCCGACGCTGCTCATCGCCTGAATTTGCGCAATAGCGGCATGGACTCGCTTACGTGCGAGAGCGGAGTCACCTTTATACTTGCCTGCGAATTTTCCGGCCTCATCGAGGTCTTTCGGGCGCACGCCCTTACCATACATGTCGATGGCGAAGGCGTTGTAGCCTTCCTTGGCCAGCATATCAGCGCGGCTTTTCTCATATTCGCCGAGGCCTTTCCATTGGTGCACGATCAGGACGACCGGGGCCGGGGCTGGTGCATCGGTGCGGGCGAAATACCCTTCAAGCTCCGTGTCACCATCTTTATAGGCAAAAGGTTCTCCGGCAAAAGCGGGCGAGACGGTCAGGCAAAGCAATGAAAGCAGCAGGGCGCGAAGAGACATGGACATGGGATTCTCCTTAATGATGAGGAACGCAGTATAAAGGAATTTTATGCAGCTAACGAGAGGGATGAGTGCGCGGTTCCAGCGATCCAGCCGCCGCCAATGACCCTGTCGCCAAGGTAGCAGACTGCTGCCTGACCGGGAGAAATCCCAAACTGAGCGTCATCGAGATGAATCTCGGCGGTGGTGGCAGAGGTCTGGTGCAGGGTTGCATTCACAGGCCGCGTCATCGAGCGCAGCTTGACGGAAATCTTCATCGGTTCGGAACTGGTCTCCAGCCATACGGACTCTTTGACGCGCACGATATCTCGGGCCAGCGCCGTTTTCGGGCCGACGACAACTTTTGCAGCCTGTGCATCCAGCGCAACGACATAAAGCGGATCGTTGTTCTCGGTCACGCCGCCGCCAATACCGATGCCTTTACGTTGGCCGACGGTGTAATGCAGCACGCCTGCATGTTCACCAAGCACACGGCCATCGATGTGCACAATCTCGCCCGGACGCTCGGCATCGGGGCGGATTTTTTTGACGACGCTTGCGTAATCACCGTTTGGTACGAAACAAATATCCTGAGAATCCGGCTTCGCGGCGTTGGTAAGACCTAAGCGGTCTGCATGCTGCCGCGTAACCTCTTTAGTCCAGCCGCCGAGCGGAAAACGTAGGAAATCAAGCTGATCCTGTGTGGTCGCAAACAGAAAATAGCTCTGGTCCTTGCCTGCATCGACAGCGCGCCGCAGTTCAGCCTTGCCAGTTGCATCGTTCATGACGCGCTGAACGTAATGGCCGGTCGCCATGCAATCAGCGTTGAGATCGCGGGCCATCTTAAGGAGGTCTTTAAATTTGACGCTCTGGTTACAGCGCACGCACGGTATCGGCGTTTCGCCCTTGAGGTAGGTCTCGACGAAATCGTCGATAACAGCTTCTTTGAAATTGTCTTCGTAGTTGAGCACGTAATGCGGGAAGCCGAGTTCTTCAGCGACGCGTTTCGCGTCATAAATATCCTGCCCAGCGCAGCATGCGCCCTTACGGTCAATCGCCGCGCCGTAATCATACAATTGCAGCGTAATGCCGACGACGTCATAGCCTTGTTCGTGCAGCAGCGCGGCAGTGACGGACGAATCGACTCCGCCCGACATGGCGACGACCACGCGGGTATCTTTCGGTTCTTTGTTGAAGCCCAATGAATTCATGGCGGGGACTATAGGCAGAAAGGTTAAGAAACGCAACTTAATTACCATATTATATTTTTCTGGAAAAAGCTGGGGGCGCAGGCTAAGACTTTGGCCAAGCGGCGTTCAAAAAGCCGCTCTGAGTAGAACCGGGAGTGAAATTATGCGCAGGCAATACCAAGAGGCCAGTGATGGCGATCAAGGGCTGGAAGAAGTACCGGGTGGCGGGATTGAGCTGCTCATTCCACGCGGTGAGGAGCGGCGCAATTCTCCGGATATGCGTTTCAGGGCCGCTCAGGCTTTGATGAAAGAAACGCTGACTTTGTGTGAGCAATCCCCCGATCAGCTTTTGCGCACGGCATTCCGCTCTGCGCTGACCAATGTGATCGCTTCCTATGGATTACAGGATAAAGACCGCGGCTTGCTTATGCGTATGCTGCGCCGTCAAAGCGGCCTTGCGTCAACCTTCGTGGCGGCGCTCGATCCTGAAGACGAGATGCGGCCTAAGGGGGCACCGCTGCGCGGACGCGATATGCGACTTTACGCTCTGGAAGAAATGGCTGATCTGAGCCTTGTGCCGGAGATGGATGCCTCGAACGAGCATTACCACCCGCGCAACGAGATCTGATCCTCGCTCTAGTGGCGATAGGGACCTGGCGGAGAGCCAAAAATCTTTTCATGCTGCGTGGGTTCCAGCAGGTAGAGCTGCATGATTTTGATCTGTTCTTTTATATCGCTGATGATCGCTTCCCAACTGCAGCTGCCCTGCGCCCAGCTGCCGTCGTCCTGTTTGATCCACACGGGGGTCACGGTACCCTCGCCGGGCTCGCAGCCTTCTTTTTCTTCATGCCATTCGCCAAGCTGACGTAACTCATCATCACTCAACAGAACTTTGACATGTACGACGGGGATTGTGCTGGCTGAAGAAATAAACTCCGCACCCAGATCGGGTGCCAGTTCACGCATATGTCCCATAGAAACCTCTGTTATATATTTTTTTAGAGAGTGGGACGGTGCGTGGGGGAAGTCAAGGCGGTGTGGAGAAGCTTAAGCAAGCCACGCTGGCTTGCTGCCGGGCAGGGCGAGGATCAGGCCATCAAGCTCCGGGCGTACGATAATCTGACAGGAGAGCCGCGATTTTGTCGTCAGGTGGAAGGCAAGATCAAGCATGTCCTCCTCGGCTTCGGAAATCTCACCGTCATCCGGCATGACCTTGTCCCACCAATCGGGGTGAACATAGACATGGCAGGTCGCACAGGCGAGCGAGCCGCCACATGCGCCTTCGATTTTATCCATGCTATGGCGCACGGCAACTTCCATGATCGAAAGACCGAGCGGGGCCTCGACGATTTTTTCAGATCCATCGATCTGTATAAATGTAACCTTAGGCATTATTTCAAAATCCTTGCGCGCACCTTATCCCACGCAGCTTTAAAATCTTCAAGCTCCGCATCAGTAGTTTGCCAGCCGAATGAAATGCGCAACGCGCACTTGGCTTCTTCTTCAGAGATGCCCATGGCGAGAAGGACATGCGACGGCTTGACCGTCCCGCTGGAGCAGGCAGAGCCGGAACTGAGCGCAACGCCTTCCAGATCAAAGGCCATCAAAAGGGTTTCGCTGGTCGTTCCGGTCAGCGACAAAGAGATAGTATTGGCCACGCGCGGCGCGTTACGGCCATGGATGCGCAGACCGTTGGTAGAGGTGAGCAAATATTCTTCAAGAGCGTCGCGTTTGGCGGCCAGCGCCAGATACTGCGCCATGTGTTCGACAGCCAGCTTTGCGGCAAGCCCGAAACCGGCGATGGCTGCAACGTTTTCTGTGCCCGCACGCTGGCGGCGTTCCTGCCCGCCGCCATGAATGAGTTTAGGCAAGGGGGCCTTCGCGGCCATGATGATTGCGCCCGCACCCTGCGGCCCGCCGAGTTTATGCGCAGAGAGTGTCAGGAAATCAACGCCGAGACTTTCACGAGTAAATGGAATGCGTCCCAACGCCTGCACGGCATCACAGTGAACGAGTGCGCCTGCTTCATGCGCGAGAGCAGCAATCTCTGCCACGGGTTGAATTACACCAGTCTCATTGTTAACGAGCATGACCGAAACAAGACCCGGACTTTCGCCATTATAAAGAATGCGTTTATAGGCTTCGAGATCGACCACGCCCTCTGCTGTCACGGGAATGATCTCAGTCGTGACACCGCTCTCGATCACTGAAGCATGTTCGATGGCCGAGACGAGTACACGCTTACCGGCGAACCCTTTGAGAATGGTGTTGTTGCCTTCGGTTGCGCCTGAATTGAAGATGATCTGCTGCGGGCCGACATCCAGCGGTGCGGCGAGTTGCGCGCGGGCATCTTCGATCACCTTGCGGGCCTCGCGACCGGGGCCATGAATCGATGACGCATTCCCCGGCAAGGCCATGATTTCACCCATCCGGCTGATAACCTCGGGCCGGATCGGGGTGGTCGCGTTGTAATCGAGATAGATGGCGTTTTTCATGGGTGTTCTCTGCTTAAAGCGGCAATCCGGGCTTGGGAAGGGATTTCTCCAAGTTCAAGCTTGAAAAATCATAAGTCCAGTAAATATCCACAATAGAATCAAAGGTTTATGCGAAATAATTAGACAGGGACGATTCGGATAAGCTATATCTCGGTGCAGAAAATTATAACTTAAAACAAATAGATACCGGGACCTACATGCCAGAAATCATTATCAACGGCCCAGCTGGCCGTCTGGAAGCGCGCTACTCTCACTCTAAAACACCGAATGCCCCTTTGGCTCTTGTGCTCCATCCGAATCCGGAACGCGGCGGCACAATGAATCATAAAATCCCTTACGCCGTTTATCAGGCTTTTGTCGCACACGGGTTTTCAACCTGCCGCTTCAACTTCCGCGGTGTCGGCGCAAGTCAGGGTGTCCATGATAAAGGTGAAGGCGAGCTCTCCGATGCGGCTGCCGCACTCGACTGGATGCAGGCGCTCAATCCGAATGCACCGTATGTCTGGATCGCCGGTTACAATTTCGGCGCGTGGATCGGAATGCAACTCCTGATGCGTCGCCCCGAGATCAAAGGCTTCGTCACGATCAGCCCACCAGCCAACGAAATCGATTTCAGCTTCCTCGCGCCGTGCCCGCAATCGGGTATCGTCATTCATGGCAACAAGGACAACATTGTCCCTGAACCTAGCGTCGAGAAAATGGTCCAGCGCCTGAACCTGCAAAAAGGTATCAAGATCGATTACCGCGTCGTCGACGGGGCCAATCACTTCTACAACGAACATGTCGACCTGATGGTTGAGCATGTTCATGACTATCTCAACCTGCGCGGTGTCGGCACCAATGCCGTCAAGCTGCAAGGCCTTCTGCCAAAACCGGCAGCCGAAGAGAAAGTCGCCAAGCCCCGTAAAAAGGCCGCTTAGAGCTCTAAAAAAAACCCGCCGGATGTGGCGGGTTTTTTTATATCAGGCTGCAGCCTTAAGCGCGGCCAGCACTTCGTCGACATGCCCCGGCACTTTCACCTTCTTCCAGATCTGGAGGATTTTACCGTCTGGGCCGATCAGGAAGGTTGAGCGGTCGATGCCCATATATTTTTTGCCATACATCGATTTCTCAACCCAGACTCCGTATTTCTCGCACACTGCACCGTCTTCATCCGATAGTAGCGGGAATTTGAGACCGTATTTGGCGATGAATTTCTCATGCGAGGCGAGGCTGTCGCGCGAGACACCGATAACTTTTGCCTTGATGCGGTTGAGCGCAGCGATATTTTCGCTGAAGGAGCATGCTTCTTTCGTACAACCTGAGGTGTCGTCCTTGGGGTAAAAATAAAGCACCACAAACTGACCTTTTAAATCTGAAAGGCGAAGTTTATCCCCACCACTACTGGGCAGATTGAAATCCGGTGCTTTTAAGCCAAGTTTTGGTGCAGGCATTGCGCAGTTCTCCTGTTATTCAAGTAGTGCAGATTGGAAAGGTGGATGGTATCATAGCTCCCTGAACTTCATATCCCTTTGTTATATTTCGATAAACCGGCCCCGTCGTGATCCGCAAAACTCTCAAATTTACCCGCCATACCTTCTTCTTCCTGATGCACCTGCTGGCGGGTTTGTTTCTGCTCGGGATTGTATTGCTGGTGGTCGTGGTTTGGAAATTCTCGCAGGGGCCTATCGACCTGACCTTTGCCGGCGATTATGTCCGTGACGCGTTTCAGGATGAGACGCAGAATGTCAGCGTAACGTTTGAAAAAATTGTCGCCGAATGGCCAAAGCTCGAAGGCTCTCCTGATATCAATCTCTCCAATTTTACCATTCTTGAAAATGGCCAGGAGAAAATCCATATCGGCGAAGTCGGGTTACAGTTTGAAATCCTGCCGCTGCTGATTGGAAAAATCCAGCCAGAAACAATTTATCTGCGCAACCCGGTGATCCGGATCATCCGTGATCTTGACGGCAGCTACCGCTTGCTGGTTGCCGATACGGATGAAACGCCTGCAGAAACTGGAGACGTTCCTGTCGTTCCTTTGCCACAGCCGACGATCCGGCAGTTTGGTGATGCCCTTTTTCTGGGCGGTGATTTACCGGATAAATCGCTGCGCCTCTTCGAAAATTTGCGCAGCGTCAATATCACTGCTGCTAAGTTGATTGCTGAAGATCGTATCCTTAAAACGGTGTGGGCGTTGCCAAAAATCAATCTCCATCTCAATCGCAATGAAGACGCCATCGATCTATCCGCCAGCTATCAGCCACCCGACCGCGTCACTATGGCGTCGTTGAGTGCGCGGGTTGCAAAACTCAAAGATGGCGGGTTTAGCTACAGCGCAGATATTCGTGATTCCGATGTCGCACGCCTTGCACGCACCTTTACCGATCTGCCGATGCTCAAGGGTCAGCATATGCTGGTTAATGGCATCATCGAAGGCGAACTCACTCCTGAGTGGACACTGCGTTCTGCGATCATGGCGGTACGGTCACCTGAAGGCACGATCCGCCTGAACCCTGAGCGTGAAGATCAATTCGCATACAAGAATCTCTCCATTAATCTTGCCTATGATAAGCCGCACAACCGATTTTCGATTTCGAATACCAATCTTCAGGTCAATGATACGACCTTCAGTATTTCAGCAGAGCGCGAAGTCGGGCCGGACGGTAAAGCGGTCCTACCGGTCCGCGTGTCGATTCCTGAAATCACGTTGATGCAGATTGCGGCTTTGTGGCCTGCAGCTTATCAGGATACCCATGCGGCAGACTGGCTGACGAAGCGCCTGAGCAAGGCAACGTTGCGCAATCTTGCCGTGACGGCACGTATTCCCGAGGATGATCCGGGCAGCATCACGGGCAAGGATATCGATGGGATGTTCGATTTTGAAAATCTCAGCACCGATTACCGCGCGCCACTTACCCCGGCGACCCAGTCGAAAGGCCGCGCTACCCTAAAAGATGACACGCTGGATATCGAGATTGATTCAGGAAAAATCGGCGACCTGACGATCAAATCGGGTCGTGTGACGATCACCGAACTGACTTCGGATATCAGCAAGATCGGGATGGTAACTATCCTCGCTGATCTCAACGGTCCGGTCGCGAATGTTTTTGATTACATCGCGAAGGAACCAATAAATCTCGGTAAGACGATCGGCGTTAATCCCAAAGACGTAGCCGGGCAGGGGGATTATAAAGTGGAAGTAACCTTCCCAGCCCTCAAAGATTTGCCCGTCGATCAGGTTAAGGTGAAGGTCGATGCAACACTGAATTCACTCAAATTACCTAAGATTGTGCGGGGTATGGATCTGAGCGGAGGCCCGTTCGCCCTGAAGGTTGCCGACGGGGCCTTCGCCATCAGCGGTAAGGGCTTGCTCAACAGTGCGCCGATTGACCTTATCTATAGTGAATATATCGATCCGGCGACGGCGCCCTATGCCAGCGACATTGTTGCGAAAATAGAAACTGATGAAGAGATTCGCAAAACGCTGGGTCTTAATATCAGTCAGTTTATCACTGGCACGCTCCCGCTTGAAATTCACTATAAGGAAGTGAAACGCGGGGATGTCGTTATCGATACCAAAGCCGATCTGACCCCTGCGCTGGCGGTGGTCGAACCGATTTATTTCACCAAACCTGTCGGTGCGCCTGGAACGTTGAATTGCGTTGTCGTCCTGAAGAATAATCAGGTTCAGGAAATTCGTGATCTTGATGTCATCATGGGCAATGACAAAGCCACTGGCGGGAAGCTGGCCTTTGGTACAGTTGGCAAGGAATGGGACGTCAAATCCGGATCATTTAATCAGGTGACGCTCGGCGGCGAGAATAATTTCGCCATGAAATTTACGCAGAGCGGCCCGAACGTGCTCGCATTTACTATAACGGGCAGCAAGCTTGATGGCCGGGCCTTCCTGAAACCTGATCCAACGCCTGATGGCCCCGAGAAGCCGTCCCCCGCCGTTACTCTGAATGCGAAAACAGACATTATGCGCACAGGTGATGACGCGGATCAGGTGATTAAGAGTACGACCCTTGCCGTGGCTGTCAATCCGCAGGGTCATGTGACCGATCTTGATTTGATTGCGACCATCGGCAAGGGTTCATTCCATACAATAATGAAGCCGGATCAGAGCGGCGTTATGACTCTCAAGGTTCTCGCAGCTGATGCTGGACAAACGCTGCGTGCTTTTGATATTTACGACAACATGATTGGTGGCACGCTTAACGTTGATGGCAAACAGATTTCAGGCGGTCAACTAAACGATCTCAAGGGTACGGCTACGATCAAGGATTTCAGTGTCGTCAAAGCGCCCGCACTGGCCCAGCTGGTCAATGGCCTCAGCCTTTCCGGAGTCAACCAGCTCCTGCAAAACAAAGGCATTTCGTTTTCCAAACTACGCACTGATTTTATCTGGAAAGATACGCCGAATGGCCGCGTGATCAGTGTGAATAATGGCCGTACTTCAGGCGCATCGATTGGGCTCAGCTTTGGCGGTACGGTCAACCAGACCAAAGGTACCATGGATATCAGTGGGACGTTTGTGCCGATGTCTGAGATCAATAAGGTGGTCTCGAGCATTCCGATTATCGGATCATTGCTGACAGGCGGCAAGAATGGCGGGATCATTGCCGCGACCTATGCGATGAAAGGCCCGTCTGATAATCCGCGCGTGTTCGTCAATCCCCTCTCGGTGCTCACGCCGGGCTTCTTGCGCTCGATCCTCTTTGAAGGCGGCATCGATATGGATGGCGACAGCGATGAGGCCGATACGCCCCCGCCTAAGCAAACCAAAAAATCCTATAACTGATTACGCCTTGATTCTGACGAGGGCGTGTTTCTTCTTACCGGATGACAGCTTGATATAGCCGTCTGCCGTCAGGGCCGAGGACGTAACGGTCAGGCCTGCATCATTGACAGCTTCGTCATTCAGCTTGGCACCGCCACCTTCGATCAGGCGTTTGGCTTCGCCGTTCGATGTGACGAGACCTGTCTGTTTCAGAAGCTCGACCACAGAAATTCCGGCTTTAAGGGTTGCCTCAGGGATTTCAATGCTCGGCAGGTTATCGCCTGCGCCACCTTGCTCAAATGTTTTACGGGCCGTTTCCGCAGCTTCGAGCGCTTCGGCTTCGGAGTGGCAAAGCTTGGTTGCTTCAAAGGCGAGAATCTTTTTCGCATCATTGATTTCGGCTCCACCAAGTTTTTCAAGGCGGGCGATCTCGTCCATCGGCAACGCCGTAAACAGTTTCAGGAATTTACCGACATCGGCGTCCTCGGTATTGCGCCAGTATTGCCACATCTCATACGGGCTGGTCATCTGGCCGTTCAGCCAGACCGCGCCGCCCTCGGTTTTGCCCATTTTCGCGCCTGACGCGGTGGTCAAAAGTGGCACAGTCAGGACGAACAACTCTTTGCCAATCGCTTTATGGGCAAGGTCGACGCCGCTGATCATATTGCCCCACTGGTCCGATCCGCCGAGCTGGACTTCGATGCCATAGGTGCGGAACAGGTGCAGGAAGTCGTACCCCTGCATGATCATGTAATTGAATTCAAGGAAGGTCAGCGGCTGTTCGCGGTCAAGGCGGATTTTTACCGAATCGAACGACAGCATGCGGTTGACGGTATAGAACGTGCCGTAATCACGCAGAAACTCCATGTAGTTAAGTTTCATCAACCAGTCGGCATTGTTGACCATCACGGCATCGTTTGCGCCGCTGCCATACGCGATAAACTTGGCGTAGTTCTGCTTGATCGCCTCGGCGTTATTCTTGATATCTTCCGCCGTCAGCATTGGGCGCGACTTGTCCTTGAAGGACGGATCACCGATCATACCAGTGCCGCCGCCGACCAGAGTGTAAGGCTTGTTTCCGGTTTTCTGGAACCAGTGCATCATCATGATCGGCACAAGGTGGCCGATATGGAGAGATTTTCCGGACGGGTCGAAGCCGCAATAGGCGCTGACCGGACCAGCAGCCAGCTTGGCGTCGAGTGCGTCGAAGTTCGAACACTGATGCAGGAAGCCGCGCTCCTGCATAATTTTAAGAAATTCTGATTTAAATTCAGTCATGGATCGTATCTCTTTTTCTCCCTTTGTGATATCAAAGAGAGATGACAAAGCCAAGCCTTTACACTGCAATCGGCCTGATGTCCGGCACCTCGCTGGACGGCGTAGACCTAGCCCTGATCGAAACCGATGGGATGGATCATGTTGTCCCAAAGGGCGGCCATTATGTGCCCTATGACGAGGCGTTGCGTGAGCAGGTTCGGGCGTTGTTTGGCCAGACCGAGCCATCCGCTGCGACTAAAGCGGCGGAGCACGCGTTGACGCTGGCCCATGCCGAGGCCGTCAAAGAGTTTCTGACCCAAGAACAAATTGATGCCCGCGATATCAATCTGATCGGCTTCCATGGCCAGACGATTGCACATGCGCCGGAAAAGAAATTTACCTGGCAGTTGGGTGATGGTGCTTTGCTGGCTGCCGAAACCGGCATTGACGTGATCAATGACTTTCGTACCAATGATGTGAAATCTGGCGGTGAAGGCGCTCCTTTCCTTCCTCTTTATCACCGCGCGCGTGTGCGCTCAGATAAAGCCGAATTGCCGCTTGTCATTCTGAATGTTGGCGGCGTTTCAAATGTGACCTGGATCGGACCGGGAGACCATGATCTGCTGGCCTTTGATACAGGACCTGGCAACGCCCTCATTGATGACATGATCCTCAGCCGCACGGGCGAAGCCTATGACCGCGATGGCCGCATGGCACGGCAAGGGACGATCGAGCAATTGATGGTCGATCTCTGGATGAACAATGATTTCTTTACGCGTCAGCCGCCCAAGTCTCTGGACCGCAATGCATGGAAAATTCAAAGCGCCGGTAAATTGCCAACCAAGGATGCCGTGGCGACGCTGACCGCGTTCACCGTGCAGGCCAATATCAAGGCACGGGAGTTTTTCCCAGCACCACCGGGGGCCTGGTATGTCACGGGCGGCGGGCGTCACAATCCGATTATTATGCAGGGATTACAGAGCGGCCTTGGCGTACCAGTCAAGCCGGTCGAGGATCTGGGCTGGAACGGCGATACGCTGGAGGCCGAAGGCTTTGCGTATCTTGGCGTGCGCAGCCTGCTGGAGTTACCTCTCAGTCTGCCAAGCACGACGGGTGTGGCACAGCCACTCAGCGGTGGCGTGCTGTATAAAGCAAAACCTTAGGCTGCCTTCGCAGTTGATCTGAAATTTTTGTGATTGTTGATTTCGGCAAGGAGATTTTTGATCTCGGTCGCAGCCTGACCACGCGGATCACTCTCAACCACACCCTGACCATCCATGATTGATGCCGAGAAGGCCACCCGGTTGCCGAGCGTCTGGCGTGAGACATTGATGTTCATATTGTTGAGTTTTTCTATGATGAGGTCGTTCATTTTCGCACGTGGCGGCACGCGGTTCAGCACGATCATCATCGGGCGTTTTTCTTCCATCACCAGTTTGAGAGTCGGACCGCTGGCCCAGATATCAAGCGGGGAAGGTTGGATCGGTAACAGGACGAGATCGGCCTGACGAATGGCGATGCTGGTTTCGCTTTCTGCGTGCGGCGGCGTATCGATGATGACGTAATCGAAATCATGGGTCAGGCGGTTCAGTTCACGCATCACCTTCCAGCCCTGCAATTGCAGGTGAGCGATTTTATTTTTGCGGCCCATGGTTTCGCTGCGTGTCGCGTGCCATTGGGTCAGCGAGCCCTGGGGGTCGACATCAAGGGTGATAACCTTGGCACCGCTTTGGTCAAGCGCAACCGCAAGCTGGGCGGCAAGGGTGGTTTTCCCGGCTCCGCCCTTATGCTGGGCGACGGTGATAACTTTTCCGGTCATAATAGTCCTGTTCGTTGAAGATATATATGTATCCTGAAACGCGCGCCGAATTCAACAACTGTAAAATAAACCATTGCAGGCGTAGACCTTTTTATGATTGATACCGCTTTATGACACAAGTTCAACCCGCCACACCCGCGGCCATTGCCGCCGCCGCCCGCCTTTTGCAGGACGGGCAGCTGGTCGCGTTCCCGACGGAGACAGTGTATGGCCTAGGGGCCAACGCGCTCGATGGCCGCGCGGTTGCCGGAATTTTTGCAGCCAAAGGTCGCCCGAGTTTCAATCCCCTGATCTCGCACGGGGCCTCGCTCGAGATGCTCCTCCCGTACGGACAGTTCGATGAACGGGCGCTGGCGCTGGCGGATAAATTCTGGCCGGGTCCGCTGACGATGATTTTGCCGCAGGTGCCGGGGAGCGGCATCAGTGAGCTCGTCACGGCGGGTCTGAGCACGATTGCCCTGCGTGTCCCCGCGCACCCGATTGCCCTTGAGTTGATAAAAGCCGCAGGTCTGCCCATAGCGGCCCCGAGCGCCAATAAATCAGGCAGCTTAAGCCCGACCGCTCCGCATCATGTGCTGAGCAGTCTTGGCGATGCTATACCCGTCATTCTGGCCGCTGGCGCGACCAAGTTTGGACTCGAATCGACGGTGGTTGATCTCAGCGGCCCCGACGTGGTGATTGTCCGCCCCGGTGCGGTGACCGCTGAAGACATTGCGGATGTGTTGGGATGCGCGGTGACCTATGATCTTAAGGCCACCGAGACACCCAAATCGCCGGGACAGTTGCTCCGCCATTATGCGCCGGGCATTCCGGTCAGGCTCAAGGCTGTTGATGTCGAGCCGGGCGAGGCCTTGCTTGCGTTCGGCTCTACGAAATTTATGGGTATCCGTGGCGGTGGGTTTGCCAAGGACCTGCCGCAAGATGCATTTTATAATTTGAGCGAACAGGGCGATCTACTGGAAGCGGCGGCCAATCTGTTTGCGGGTTTACGCGCGCTTGATCGCGCGGGGCATACACGGATTGCCGTTATGGACATTCCCGACCGCGAAATTGGCATTGCGATCAATGATCGCCTCAAGCGCGCGGCGGAAAGTTCTATTTGATGCCGTAATGATCGAGTGCGGTCTGGAGGGTGCGGTGCCGCGCCATCCCTGCATTCAGAACCCATAGCAAAGCCAAGCCGCTGAACATCACACTAAGGTTGCGGGTCGTGTCGCTGGTTCTCTCCAGCAGAGCCTGCTCCTGCTCAATGTTTTTACGAAAGGCGACCGCCAGAGCTGCCGGGCTGATGGTGATGGTGTCGCGCGTTGCATTCATGATGCCGACGTCATTGCCCTTTGGCGGTACGCTGAAAATAATCGCCTTGCGCTCGTTTGGCAGTATCTCGTTCAGAACATCGCGCACGGAATTATAGAGCGCAGCCTGTTCGAGCGAGAGGCCGGTTCCAGGGTTGGCCCAGTAACGCTGTCCGAGATCGGTAATTTCCGCGGGTGTATTAAGCAAAATTGCCTCGGCCCTATTGGCGTCACTCGCCGTGATAAACGATGCGATTAAACCACCGGTGACGGTCAGGGCGCAGATCCCGCGCGATAGCCAGACATTGCCTGTGCTGTTGGACAGTTCGGTTTGGTAGTCATCGCGGTCAGATTTCGGCACGCGTGGACTATTCAGATACTGCGCGGCGATTTCTTGTTTACGGCGGAGATTCAGAGGCGACGCTGCGCTCGGTTTGATCGACTCAGTCATAACTTATTTAATCCCTGTTTTTCAGGAATTTATTGTCATAACCTTATTCTTGCAAGCTTAAAGTTCGGCTAGCCCCATATATTGGTCTTTTTATCGCTATCGCTCTGCCCGTACTGGAGCAGGGACATGATATCGACCGGGTTACTCATCAGCGAGCGGTAACCGGGAATGCCGCCCATATTGCCTGCGAGGGCTTTGGCGGCGGTGGTCGCGACAGCGGCTATCTGCTGACCGGCATTAGCGGTTCTGGGTTTGTAGGTGATCCAGCGGCCTTTGGCCTCATCGTAGTAATCTGATTTGATTGCGCCAGAGCTCGTCGCTGCGGCAGACGCATACTGAGTCGTATCAGTACTGCCATCGATATCGAACTTCTTGTCGAAGAGCGCA
This sequence comes from uncultured Pseudobdellovibrionaceae bacterium, assembly GCA_964368875.1. Taxonomy (GTDB): domain Bacteria; phylum Pseudomonadota; class Alphaproteobacteria; order Micavibrionales; family Micavibrionaceae; genus CAYJDG01. The sequence continues at coordinate 31,753 of CAYJDG010000003.1, read as the reverse complement.
TAGATTTGTGTGAGCGACCGTGCGTTGCCTGCTCGGTCATAAAAGATATTCGGGTTGGCGCAAGCCGCAGACTTAAACATAGCCGCGCCCTTGGCGTTCGGATTGGCGTTCATCGCCTCAAGAAAATCGCCAGCCCCATCGGCACCCATGAAGTGCGCCATATACAGTTCGGTTGACCCTACATCACCGCCGACGCGGCCCTGCAGGTATGATTTATTTTCGCTGGCATATTCTCCGGCGAGGAGTGAAGCGATTTCAGGATCTTTGCGCAAAGCAAGAATCTGGTTCTTTACGGCCTTGCTGGCAACTCTGCCGCTCTCACTGATCTTGTCGGCCATATCGCCGAGACCGTACTTGTCGCCATATTTTTTGACCATCGACAGCCAGGTGCTTTCGATGAACTGGAATAGCCCGGTGGCCGAGCTACCCTTGGCCTTCGCAGTTGCGTTAAAGCTGCTTTCGACATCGGCTTGTTTCAGCAGATAGGAAAAATCGACCCCGGTCTGGGCGCTTGCGTTCTGGATCGCGCCGGAAATTTTTGCCCCGGCACGGGTCTGCAAAGCAGCTAAGCTATTGTTTTGATAGGATGTTGTCCCGCTATACATCAAAACTACCTGGTTTCCTTATGGTTTACACAGGGAGGAGTCGCAACTCCTGTGCCAGTTTGGGTGTCCATAATCCCGAAGATCGGCAGACGGAGCTTTAAGGGTCCTGTGGTATGATTCTAAGGTTCAATCTGTTGTTCGGAGACCTCCCCATGCCTGACTACCGCGCCCCATTGGCCGATATGAATTTCCTGCTCAATTCTGTGATCCCTCTCTCTCAGCTGGGCCGGGATGACCTCGATGCCGGGATGACCGAAGCGATTCTTGTCGAGGCTGCGAAACTGGCAGAAGGCGTGCTCGGCCCGCTCAACTGGGAGGGCGATCAAAAGGGCGCGACGTGGAATAACGGCGATGTCACAACTGCGCCCGGGTTTAAAGAAGCTTATGCGCAATATTGTCAGGGTGGCTGGAACGCCGTGCCCTTCGATCCGCTCTTCGGCGGACAGGGGCTGCCGTGGTTGCTGTCGTTCCCGGTACAGGAGATGTGGCAATCGGCCAATATGTCCTTCGGTCTGTGTCCGCTGCTTACGCAAGGGGCGGTTGATGCCATCCATACGCATGGCACGCCGGATCAGAAAAATCTCTATCTGCCAAAACTGGTCTCAGGCCAGTGGACCGGCACGATGAACCTGACCGAGCCGCATGCCGGGTCGGACCTTGCGTTGCTGCGCTCCAGAGCCGAACGCGCGGGCGACGGCACCTATAAAATTACGGGGCAGAAAATTTTCATTACGTTCGGTGAGCATGATTTCACTGAAAACATTATTCATCTCGTGCTGGCACGACTGCCTGATGCGCCTGAAGGCACGCGGGGCATTTCCCTTTTCATCGTGCCGAAATTTCTTGAAGACGGCACACGCAATGACCTCACCTGCGTCTCGATCGAGCACAAACTCGGCATTCACGGCTCACCGACCTGCACGATGTCGTTTGGCGATAAAGGCGGCGCCGTTGGTTATTTGCTTGGCCGCGAAAACGAAGGCCTTAAATGCATGTTCACGATGATGAACAATGCGCGTCTCTCAGTTGGGTTGCAGGGTGTGGCGATTGCCGACCGGGCAACGCAGGCGGCGATCAAATATGCCCGCGACCGCATGCAAGGCAAGCCGCTCAGCGGTGGTGATACGGTCGCGATCATCGAACATCCCGATGTCAAACGCATGCTGTTATCTATGTGCGCCCTGACCGAAGCGGGCCGGGCGCTTGCGTATGAAGCTGCTTCTTATCTTGACCGCGCACGGGCTGGGGATGCCGCCGCGCAGGCGCGTGTGGATTTGCTCACCCCTGTGGTCAAAGCCTGGTGCACCGATCTCGCGCAGGAAGTAACCTCACTCGGCGTACAGGTACATGGCGGCATGGGCTTTATTGAAGAGACTGGCGTTGCCCAATATTTCCGCGATGCGCGCATTCTGCCCATTTACGAAGGCACCAACGGTATACAGGCGAACGACCTGATCTTCAGAAAAATCCTGCGCGATAATGGCGATGCCTTCAAAGTTTGGCTTGGGGAAATTCAGGTATTTGCAGCACAGAATAATCTTGAGCAATTGCAAAGTTCGGTCCGTGATCTCGGCCAGGCCGCGCATCATTTGGGCAGTCTGGCTAAAGACCCTGACGCTCTGGCCGCTGTCGCCGTGCCGTTTCTCAAGCTGATGGGACTGGTTGCTGGGGGTGCGATGCTGGCACGGGCGGCGCTGGTTGCCGATCAGTCAGGATCTGTAGAGTTTGCCAACCGCAAACGCGTTACGGCGCAGTTCTTCGCGGAGCAGTATTTGTGTCAGACACACGCCCTGACAACCTCTGTTGCAGCGTCATCTTCTTGGCGGCATTTGGATCTGCCGGAATAATCGGCTTGTTCAGGTTTTTCGCGCTTGGGAAAAGCTGTTCATAGGTGCCTTGCTTTTTCAGCATCTCAATCTGTTCATTCCGAACAATCTGATCAAGCACGGGTTGTCCGGCGTTGCACTGATTCATCGAGTTTTCCATCATGATCTGATTGATCTTGAGACTGCTTGTCGGGTTAAAAGCAAAGCGTTTGGCAAAATCATTGGCATAGCAGCTGCAGAACGGTTCGTAATCGCTGCGCATGGGCGGGGCCCACTGCAGGCAGCGGGAATAGGTCAACCCGGCAATCGCTGTGGGATTGGGGCAGGCCTTACGGGCATTTTCAATTAGAAAAGGCGCAGCAGTCGGATTGTCATTGACGTCACGCTGATCGAGCATGCGCTGCTTCAGAAAGTTCAGTGATATGCACTCACAGTCAAAGTATGCGCGTTCACGGTCGTTCATGTCGCAACTTTTGAAAACGGTATTTGCTTCCTTAAGTTCAGCCTCAGTTGGGGTACCGGGAACCACTTCCTTGGGATCAGGCAGAGCGCCCCGGGTGATCCCGATCAGGGGCTCATTGCCCTCCGGAACGACTGGCTCATCCGCCGCGAAACCGCTGGCAGGAATGAGGAGAATAAGAGCGAGGATCATAAAGAAAAAGCGCATGGGCGGAAGAATACCTTAAAACTGCTTAATAAAAAACCCGCCGGATCAGGGCGGGTTTTTTGAAAGGTTGTAGAAGGCTTAGGCTGCCTTGACGCGGCTCAGGAAGCGCTTCCAGATGCCGGACTCATTGTCCTGCGCTGGGGCGGGAGCTCCGGCAATGATCGGCTTGCCAGCTTGGGGATTCTGGGCTTGCGCGCGCTTGAGACGCTCATCCATCTGTTTCTGACGGATCATTTTCTCGCGGCGGTCGCGCTCTTTGAGTTCTTCTTTGAGGTCTTCAGCCTGTTTCTGTGAGTACTGGCTGGTCAGGAGAACCTGCTGGGCTTGTTTCTGCCACTGGTCGCGCTGGTCCTTGGCATCATCAAGTTGCGCCTGGGTCATATGCAGCTGATCTTCGAGCATACGGATGCGCATTTTCATGCGCTCGGTTTCGATCATGTCATGAGCGCGCTGAATCTCTGCCTTGACGGTGTCTTCGCTGGTGCCTGCCGGACGCTCCGGAGCCAGACCGAAGACGCGCTCAAGTTCAGACACGTCGATCAGGCGCTGGCCTTTGTCGTCGATCTCGAAAGAGAGGCGCCCGGATTTCATGCCGCGCTGAATAGTGGATTTAGAACGACCGGTAAGGTCTGCGGCGCGTTGCGCCCCTACTTTAGCCATGAATGAAACCCCCAAAGGTTTGAATCTTGTTGTAAATCTGGAATGGCAAAGATGTACCATGACCCGCGCAAATACAGCAAGTTTTTCGGAAATGTATCCGAAAAAACCTGTGTATTGTCTTAAGACATCAAGGGGTTAGGCGGTGGACAGACCGACGGCTTAGTTGGCGGTTTCTTTGATCTTGTCGCCAAGGAGTCGGGTCAGGCGCTGCCACTGTGCACCTGAGAAGAGGTGCGCATAGATAAACGGCAGCCAGCCGCGCTTGCGCCATTCCATGAAAGTCGCATCCGATAGTTCGGACAATTTTTTCTCATCCACGATGCGGAAGCCCGAGAAGTTGATTTTACGGCCAGCAGGTGTGCTGATCTCTGCCTGACGCGTCACCAGCAGGTCTGCTTCATGCAGGGCGCGGCTAAACTCAATCGTTTGCTTGGCGGCGGAATGGTAGGACTTGCAGAATTCCAGCGCATTTTGTGACAGTGTCGAAGGTTTACCATCGGCTTCAAAGAATTTTTGCTCGCCTGATTCATCGGTCGTCTGTGCGTCAAGATCGACGCAGAGGGTCAGTTGGTCCCCATTTGGAACTTCCGAGAAAATGAACGGATACCGGCGGATATAGGCCGGAATATAGGAATCGGCGAGCCACTCATTATGGGCGTTCAGGTACAGGTTTTCGTTGTCGCGCAGGCCGAGGATGGCGACCGGGGTCGCGCTGGCGTCAGGGCTGAAGGCGATGGGGTAGGTATGGCAGATTTGCGGCATTTCGATCAAATTGATCGGCACAGCATTGATGCCTTTGGTAAAGCCAAGACCGAAGTTTTTCTTCAGGCCGAGCGAGGCATGGCGGCTTGCGTCAAGTGGGACCGGGTTCTTGTAAAAGAGCGGGAGAGTGCCGGCTGGCGGGGTGTCTTGGGTTTCCTGAGCAGTCTTCTTAGTCGCCATGGCAGGGGTCTTTCCTTAAATCTTTCAAATTGTTGAGAATCATAGACTTTGCGGGGAGGTTTAGCAATTCCCGAGAATGAGGAATTATCTTTCCATCATACGGCAAAAAGGTTAGTTTTCCCCAAATTTCAGCCTTTCAAGGAGCATAATATGCGCATTGGCGTCGTCGGAACCGGATATGTCGGCTTGGTCTCGGGAACCTGTTTCGCTGAGTTCGGGATAGAGGTCATTTGCGTCGATAAGGATGCAGCCAAGATCGAGCGCCTCAAAAACGGTGAAATCCCGATTTATGAACCGGGTCTTGAAGAACTGGTCGCCAAGCAGGTTAAAGCCAAGCGCCTCTCCTTCACCACAAATCTGGCCGAAGCTGTCGCCGGGGCCGATGCGGTGTTTATTGCGGTGGGCACGCCGCCTCGGGTCAAGGACGGTCATGCTGACCTGACCTATGTATTCGAAGCCGCTGAAGAAATCGCCCAGCATCTCACCGGCTATACCGTCATCGTCAACAAATCGACCGTCCCGGTCGGCACGGCCCGCAAGGTCAACGAGGTCATCCGTCGCGTGCGCCCGGATGCTGATTTCGATGTGTGTTCCAATCCGGAATTCCTGCGCGAGGGTGCCGCGATCAACGACTTCATGCGCCCGGACCGGGTCGTACTGGGCACGATCAGCACGCAGGCCGCCGAAGTGATGCGCGCGCTTTATCGCCCTCTCTATCTGAATGAAACACCGATGGTCGTGACCTCACCGGAAACGGCTGAGATCATCAAGTATGCCAGTAACGCGTTCTTGGCGACCAAGATCACCTTCATCAACGAAATCGCCAATCTCTGTGAAGCGACCGGCGCGAACGTGCAGGACGTTGCCCGTGCGATGGGACTTGATGGCCGTATCGGTTCCAAATTCCTTCATGCAGGTCCAGGTTTCGGTGGCTCCTGCTTCCCGAAAGACACGCTGGCCTTGGCGCAGATCGGGCAGCTCTATGAAACACCGCTCAGCATCGTGGAATCGGTCGTTTCATCGAATACGCAGCGTCAGAAAGATATGGCGGCGCGCGTTGTGGCTGCGGCTGGCGGGGATATCAAAGGCAAACGCGTCGGCGTTCTCGGGATTGCCTTTAAACCAAACACCGATGATATCCGTGAAGCTCCGTCGCTGGTGATCATTCCGGAACTGCAGGCGCTGGGTGCTGAAATTGCCGCGCATGATCCTGTCGCCATGGACCATGCCCGCAAGGCGCTTGCTGGTGTCGAATGGTGTGAAGATCCGTATGAAGTTGCGAAGGGGGCCGATGTGCTCGTGATCGTGACCGAATGGAACGAATACCGCGCGTTACAGCTTGACCGGATTGAAGAACTGATGAAGACGCCGTGTCTGGTTGACCTGCGCAACATCTACAAACTTCCGGAGATGGAAGAGACCGGGTTCCACTATGTGTCGATTGGTCGTCCTGAAATCAAACCGGGCCGCAAGATCAAGCTGCGCAGCGTCTCGTAAGTTTTCATGAGCGCTGAACGCATTCTTCAATACCCCAAGGCGCTCTGTAATCAGGTGCGGCGTATCGTGCTCGAAGCGGGACAGGCGACTCTCCCTTATTACGACATGGTCGACACACTCACGGTAACGACGAAAGCTGATGGCTCTCCGGTCACTGAGGCCGACAAAATCGCTGAAGCAATCATCGAAAAAGGATTGAGGGAAATTGTACCCTCCGTGCCGATGATCGGTGAAGAAGCTGTCTCAGAAGGACGCATTCCCGATCTTTCCCAAGCAGACTATTTTTGGCTGGTCGATCCAGTCGATGGCACCAAAGGCTTTGCCAGTGGTGATTATACAGTCAACGTTGCGCTCATTCACAAGGGCGAACCGATTATGGGGATCATCTACGCCCCTGTGCACGGCGATCTCTATACTGGCACTGGGCCTGGAGAAGCGATGCGCTATCTCGAAAGCACGGGGACTGAAAAAGAAATTCGTGTGCGTGATATTCCGCGCGAAGGTTTCACCATCGTGACCAACCGCACCACAGATCCGTTCGGCAAGATTGATAAATTTCTCGAACGGTTCAAAGTCAACAAGACCATCCGCATGGGCAGCTCGATGAAGCTTTGCCTGATAGCGTCTGGCAAAGCGGACCTTTATCCGCGCTTCGGGCGTATATCAGAGTGGGATATTGCGGCGGGAGATGCCATCCTGCGCAGTGCGGGCGGATCGATCATTGATTTGCAGGGCAATAGCCTTACCTATGGTCACGCTGATAAGAAGTTCGCTAGCCCTGAGTTTATCGCGAGTGCCGGGAAAATAGACTCGCAGACTTTGCTCGATCTAGATGTAACGCCTTGATTTGTCAGGTCTTCGGGGGTGGGGGGATTCCATGCTCCAGGGCGTTATATATAAGATACCCTTGATATAGGAGCGGAGCGCGTTTGGCCAAATCATCACGTAAATATATAGGTCTCATTCTTCTCCTGCTGTGCCTCGGCGGTGGGGCGTGGGTCTTTGTGACAAAGTCGCAAGGGGCCAGCTCGGAGCGGACTGCCGCGCCAGTCATCACCGTAACGACGGGCAATATCGAAGAAATGGTCACCGCGCAGGGGACGCTTGAGCCAAAAGAATACGTCGATGTCGGGGCGCAGGTGTCCGGGCAGATCAAAACACTGGCGGTTGAACTGGGTGATACAGTGAAAACGGGCGATCTGATCGCCGAGATCGATCCGGAAGTTTTCCTGACCAAGGTTGCCGCCGACGAAGCCCGCCTCAAAACGTTGCAGGCCCAAAAAACCCAGCAGGAAGCGAATACGGTTTCGGCCCGTCAAAAACTCACCCGCAACCAGACCCTGATGAAAGCCAACGCTATCAGCAAGGAAGTTCTGGAAGACGCACAGACGGCGTTGAAAGTTGCAGAGGCGCAGATCGCATCGCTGGACGCGCAGATCGAGGAAGCGAATTCGACACTTGAGGGCGATAAAGCCAATCTCAATTACTCGAAAATCTACGCGCCGATGGACGGGACTGTGGTTGCCCAATCCGTGCGCGAAGGCCAGACTGTGAACGCCAATCAGACCGCACCTACCATCGTGCAGATCGCCAATCTCGATGTCATGACCGTCAAGGCGCAGGTCGCCGAGGCTGACATTATGAAGCTGAAGGTCGAAATGCCTGCGCATTTCACCACGCTTGGCTCTGGCCAGCGGCGCTGGAGCGGCAAGGTGCGCCAGATCCTGCCCTCTCCAGAAGTCATCAATGATGTCGTGCTTTATAATGTCCTGATCGATGTCGACAACAAAGACCGCACGCTGATGTCGGGGATGAGCACGCAGATGTTCTTTGTCTCCGGCAAGGCTGACAATGTTCTGATCATTCCGGTTGGTGCGTTGGGCAAGCCAGTTCCGGCCAAGGATACCGAGCAGGGGCAGGCGTATATGGTGAAGACCAAGGATGGTCAGGACAAGGTCGTGCTGATCGGCCTGATGGACCGCGCCAATGCCGAAGTGCGCAGCGGTTTAGCCGCCGGGGATGAAATCGTCCTGCCGCTGCCTGCGCCCGCTAAAACACAGACGCCGGGCGGTATGGGACGCATGGGCGGCGGCCCGCGCTTATGAGCATTCCCGTTCTCAAGCTTGAGCATCTCAACCGCTATTACCAAAGCGGCGATACGGTCGTCAAAGCGCTCGATGACGTTTCATTGACCATCCATGCTGGCGAGTTCGTCGCGATCATGGGGCAGTCCGGCTCGGGTAAGTCGACGCTGATGAATATCGTCGGCTGTCTCGACCGCGCGACCGCTGGAACCTATCACGTGCTCGGGCGCGATGTTTCGACGCTGGATGCCGATCAGCTCGCGGCCCTGCGCCGGGAAACCTTCGGCTTTGTTTTTCAGCGCTATAATCTGCTCGCGACCTCGACCGCCTCAGAAAATGTCGAAATGCCCGCGATTTATGCCGGGCTTGATAAAGCGAAACGCCGCACCCGGGCAGGCGAGCTTTTGGCTCGTCTTGGGCTTGCTGAGCGAGGCGATCATCGCCCCAATCAATTATCCGGCGGCCAGCAACAGCGCGTCGCGATTGCACGTGCGTTGATGAACAACCCCCCCGTTATTCTTGCTGATGAACCGACCGGTGCGCTTGATAGCCGCAGCGGGCAGGAAGTGATGGCGCTTCTGAAAGAACTCCACGCCGAAGGCCGCACGATCGTTCTGATCACCCACGATGAGCAGGTAGCCGCCCACGCACACCGCATCGTCCGTTTTCAGGATGGACGGATCATTGGCGATGCGCAGACCGAGCATGCCGATCCAGCAAAAGCCTTCACCAAGGATCCGGATCTGCAACCCGCGGGAGCGTTGGGTGCCGAGGGGTTTGAGGCAGTCACGACGGCGCTGCGGGCGCTGCGCGTCAATCTGTTTCGCACGTTGCTGACTCTTCTCGGGATTGTCATCGGCGTAGCCGCCGTGATCACCATGCTGGCGGTTGGCAATGGCAGTAAAGCGAAAGTCCTGACCCAGATCAGCGCGATGGGGACTAACTTGCTTTCTATCCGGCCCGGCGCTGCGGGAATTCGCTCCAGCGGTGATAACGCCTCGATGACTCTGGAAGATGTGATTGCGCTCCGTGATCTGCCCAACGTCGAAGTCGTGGTCGGTGAACGCAATGCGCGCAAGACGCTGCGCGTCGGCAATCTCGATTACGCGACCACCATCAACGGTGTCAGCCCCGGCTTTCCGGTGGCCCGCGACTGGTCGCTCTCCAGTGGAAATTTCTTTACTGAGCGTGACCAGAGTTCATTCGCCCCCGTTCTGGTGCTCGGTCAAACCGTTGTCGATACTTTATTTCCCTCAGGAGATAATCCAGTCGGGCAATATGTGCTGGTCGGAAATATTCCCTTCGAAGTTATCGGCGTGATGAGCAAGAAGGGCGCCGCCCCGTGGGGGCAGGATCAGGATGATGCCGTCTTCGCCCCTGTGAGCACGGTTTTGACCCGGCTGGTGGGGACGAGTTACATCAACAGCATCAGTGTGAAAGTTTTTTCGGTCGATAAGATCGACGAGACCACGGCTGCGATCACGGCCTTACTGACCAAGCGACATGGCACTGAGGATTTCAACGTCCGTAATACGGCCTCTTTGCTCGAAATGGCGACTGAGACTCAGAACACCCTGACCATTCTGCTCGGGGCGGTTGCTGCGATTTCGCTGCTGGTGGGCGGGATCGGGGTGATGAATATCATGTTGGTAAGTGTGACCGAGCGCACCCGGGAAATCGGTATCCGTATGGCGACAGGGGCGCGGATGCGCGATATCATGATCCAGTTCAATACCGAAGCGGCGGTTGTCTGTACAATCGGCGGGCTTCTTGGCGTGATGCTTGGTTTTTTCAGCGGGTGGATTATATCCCTCTTTGCTGTCAATATTGCCTTCTCGGTGATGCCCGCGCTGCTGGCTTTTACCTGCGCGGTCGTCACGGGGCTGGTCTTCGGGTATTTGCCTGCCCGTAAGGCGGCCCGTCTCGATCCTGTCGTTGCCTTAAGTTCGGAGTAAAGTCTCATATGAAAAAATTTCTTCTGACCACCACTTGCCTGAGTGTCCTTGCCGGATGCTCGCTCGCGCCTGATTATCAGCGGCCCGATGTTACGACTCCCGCCAAATGGTCGCAATCTCAGGAAGCGGCAGCGGTCAAGGTCGCCCAAGACTGGTGGACGAATTTCAACAGCCCCGAACTGAATGCCCTCATGACCGAAGCGTTAAATGACAATCTCGATCTTAAGGCCTCGGTTCAGCGAATTGAACAGTCACGCGCTGCGCTGAAGGGATCGCGCGCCAGCCTCTTCCCGAGCGTGAATGCAAGCGTCGGCGCGAATCAAAGTTTTGCCGGAGGTGGCGATACCGATAACAGCTGGAATGGCGGCGTTAATTTGTCCTATGAGGCTGATCTTTTCGGGGCTGTGCGCTCCGCAGTTTCTGCAGGTGAAGCGCGGCTTGAAGGCACGATCTATACCCATGAGGCCCTTCGCCTGGTGGTGATGAGCGATGTGGCGCAAACCTATTTCAATCTGCTCGCTGCACGCAGCCGTCTCGCTACAGCCGATCAAAACCTGAAGAACGCCGAAGAATTGCTGAGAGTTGTGCAAGCTCGCTTTGATGCCGGGGCCGACTCTGCGCTCGAAGTTGCTCAGCAAAAATCGACACTCGAATCTACCCGCGCGTCTCGGGCATCGTTGCAATCGACCGTTAGCACTACTGAGAATGCGCTCAATCTTTTGCTGGGCAAACCGCCGCTGACTGTGACGGTCGCCACGACCACGCTTGATCAGATCGTTGTTCCGGCTATCGATGCTGGCGTGCCATCCGATTTGCTACGTAACCGTCCTGACATTCGCGCTGCTGAAACGACGCTGGTTGAAGCGAATGCCAATATCGGGGCCGCCCGCGCTGCGCTTTATCCATCGGTTACACTTGGCTCGACGTGGAGCGTTGCGGCGTCTTCCTTTGGGGATCCGGCGACGACGGCTTTAGCGCTGGCCGCATCTCTCGCGGCTCCAATTTTCCAAGGGGGTCGTCTTGAGGCGGGTGTCGAGCAGGCAACAGCTCGTCAGCTGGAGCTCATGGAATCTTACCGCCAGACGGTTCTGACATCCTTCCGCGAAGTCGAAGATGCGTTGGTTGTAATCCGTGCGGCACAGACGCGTGAAATAGCGTTGGGCTCTGCGCTCACTGAAGCGCAGAAAGCGTATGATCTCTCAGAACAAAGGTATAAAGCGGGAGCGATTGATTTTCAGGCACTTCTTGATGCGCAGCGAACTTTATTTAGTGCGCGAGATACCTATCTTCAGGTGAAGAATGAGCGTCTAGCCGCAGCCGTCACACTTTTTAAAGCGGTCGGCGGCGGCTGGACACAAAATTAAAGCTGATTAAGCTTGTGGTGGAATATCTTCTTTAGCTGGTGTTGCAGGAGCGGGAGCTTCCTGTGGAACCTGTGGAGCGCGCAGAGGCTGTTCAGGTTGAGTTGGCGCGTTCGGATTTTTTGGATCTGGCATTTTTTATCTCCTCTAATGTGTGTATGCTGAACCAACGATAGATATAGTAAAGGGTTCCTTCTGCGTTGCGGCACGCTTTTGTCTGGAACAAAATCTGCGGTGCATCGTTGTTAAGCCACTATCCAAAACTCAACAGCTAAAGGAGCTTATTATGCCAAAACCTGAAGATAAGACTATGGATAACAACGGCCGTTTTCAGCCTGCTGAAAAGAAAGAGCCACAGAAAGATCCATCACAGCGTTCGCGCGATGATGATCGCGATAGCAGCCGTAGCGATCAACGCTAAGGTCTGCTCAAGAAAGAACCCCGGCTTGGGCCGGGGTTTTTTTCTAAGTGAAGGGGGCATATCATGACGGAAACTCATGTAAATTTTTATTATAAGACATCAGATGCCTGGCAGGCGATGTATGATGATTGTCTGCTAGCTGAAAAATCTATCGAATTTGAACAATATATTTTGCTAGATGATGGGGCTGGTCATCGCTTCCTAGAGCTGTTTGCAGAAAAAGCACGTGCTGGCGTTAAAATTAGGCTCCTGCTCGATCCGATTGGCTCGCTCGGTGTGGAAAGCTCGGAGTCTTTTAAAAAGATTATAGCGGCGGGCGGCGATATCAAATTTTATAATCGTCTTGGCATCGTCAATCTTTTCTTCCCCGGCACGTGGTATCCGCGTAATCACACCAAAACCCTTTTAATTGACGGGAAAGTCGGCTTCGTCGGCAGTGTCTGCTTGTCCGAAGAGATGCGCGACTGGAATGACTTCCACATGCGGTTTGAAGGCGCACTTTGCAGGGAAGTTGAAGAAGCGTTTAAAATTTCACAAGTTGGATCGCAAACCAGTTATGAAGATATCGATGCACAGTTTCGCTATAAATTTTCCCAGCCCCACCGCCATCACAATCCTTTATATGAAGAATTGTTGATTGAAATCTTCAAAGCGCAGAAAGAAATCTGTCTGGTCAGTCCTTATTTTTTACCGCCGCGCCGTTTGCGCAAGGCTTTGTTTGCCGCCATCAAACGCGGCGTAAAAGTGAAAATTATGATAAGCGAAAAGACAGATGTGCGGATTGCTGATTTCGTTTCGCGCACATATTTCCGCAGTCTGCTCCGGCATGGCGCGCGGATTTTTCTCTATTCCGGCCAGATGCTGCATTCAAAATATGCCGCCATCGACCAAAGCTGGGCGACCATCGGTAGCAGCAATATGGATTATCTCAGTCTGCTCCATAACCGGGAAGCAAATGTGCTGGTGCGCGAACCTGAAACGGTCACAGCCGTGCAAAATCACTTCAAGGATGATCTGAAATCCTGTCAGGAAGTGACACTCGAGTATTGTCGGAAAATCCCATTGCATCAACGGGTTGCAGGGTGGATGGGCCGCCCCCTCAAACGGATTCTTTAGTCTGTTGGATCGAAGATGGAACCGGCACTGGCAACAGGTCGTTGTTATGCTATCCACTCCATTCAGAAAGGCAAATTATGTCATATCTCGTGCCAGGTCTTTACACCATGATCCCGCAACTCGATGCGGCTGCACCTAAGGATGCTGATAAAAATGCCACGACCCCTGACCTGCATAAAGGTCAGTTAGGGTATCATCTTCGCCCAGCGCCTCACAAAGTCGCGGGCGCTGACGATAAGACGACGGTGAGCACCTCGGCGACCGATCCGACTGGCTGGAGAAATTACGAAGCACTCGAAAGAAAAGGTTAGTCAGCAGAAATAACTTTTATTTTCTGCGCGGCCGAGCGGCCTTCGGAATCAACAAACCGCACAGTATGTGTCCCGGTTGATGGCTCCCAGAAAACTGGCCCACTGGTCTCGGCGACGGCAATCAGTTGATTATCAGAAAACCAGTAAAGCGGGCGGCTAAGGTCTCCGTCGTTCGCTTCGAGCGGGATACGCAGTGGGTCCTTGGCCTTGCGGCTACTGACATAGGACAAGCCCGCACGCGGCGACAAAATTTCCAGCGGCTTCATGCTGGTATTCAGGGCAAACGGCGATTTCCCTGGGATAAACCACGCATTTCTTGTCTGGCCGCAATTGCGCATATCTCCTGTCTGCGGGCAGATCGGCAGACGGTCGACATTCAACTTGGCAAGAGCCGGATGAATCAGATCGCGTAACTTTTCACGCCGTGTCACTGCGGCGGCGAGTTCGAAGAAAAGTGGTGCCGCAGCTTCAGTTCCGATGAGTGCCGGGCTTGGCCGTCCATCGAAATGGCCTGTCCATACCGCTAGCACATAGGGACCAAAAATTCCGACCGTCCACGCATCACGAAATCCATTTGAGGTTCCGGTCTTCCAATAGATTGGCAGCGCAGCTCCTTTGGTGAAAGGCAGGGTGTTCGGATTCTGCCGCTCGATCATCGTCAGGGTGAGCAGGGCAGCTTCCGGGCTGAGAATTTTCTCCGGCGGCAGATTTTTTTGATCAAGCGTATAGCGCAAATCACTCAGTTCTCCACCATTGCCCAGCATCGTATAAAGTTTCACCAGAGTGCGCATGCTGGTTTCGGCCCCGCCGACGACCATCGACAGCCCGTAATGCGAACTGTCCTCGGGAAAACCAGCCCCGGCTTCCTGAAGAAAAGTATATAGATCCGGCTCGCGCAGGCGCGCGGCCAGCGCGATGGCAGGGACATTCCGGCTGAGGTACAGCGCTTCGCGTGCCGGAATGGCGCCCATAAAACGATGGTCGAAATTGCCCGGGCGGTATTCAGAAAAATAAGTCGGATCGTCAGCCAGCAGCGTTTCTGGGTGGATCAGACCTTGATCAAGGGCCAGCGCATAGACAAATGGTTTGAGCGTAGAACCGGGAGAGCGCGGCGCGAGTGTGCCGTCGACTTCCCCAGCGGTGCGCTTATCAAAAAAATCTCCTGACCCAACCAAGGCAACGACATTCCGGTTACGCAGATCGACCAGCATGGCGGTGGCGTTATCGAGATCGCGCTTGCGCGCGCGCACCAACCAAGTTGAGATGCGCGATTCCAGCAGAGTCTGTAATGGCAGATCGAGTGTCGTTTTGACCTCTGCGGCAGAGGTTTCCAGTCCATTCAGGAAATGCGGCGCGTGGAAGGGGAGTTCTTCGCGCGTAAAAACGCTGAGCGGCAGTTTCATTTCGCGCCCGTAGATGGCGTAATTCTCGGGCATCTGGGCATACAGGCGCTGGCGCGCACTCTCCCATGCGGTGATGTCCTGCCGCAGCGGAGAGCGTTTGACCGGGTTTTGCGGGATCACAGCCAAAGCGAGACTTTGTGGTAGGGCGAGATTTTTTACAGGCTGGTGAAAATAGATCAAAGCGGCGCTGCCTGCGCCATGAATGTTACCACCATAAGGCGCAAGGTTGAGATAGGCCTCGAGTATTTCCTGCTTGGTGTAATGCCGTTCCAGCTGGAAAGAGCGCACGATCTGTAAGGCTTTGCCAAGCGGCGAGCGGGTGTTGAGATCGTCACGCAACCGCACGACCTGCATAGTGATGGTCGATCC
>CAYJDG010000003.1:12639-16436 GCA_964368875.1 uncultured Pseudobdellovibrionaceae bacterium | reverse complement strand
GCACTGGCCGTTCCTCTGGCTTTGGCGGTCACGTCATACATTGCTTCGGCATACGGGGCCGGGCTCAGGAACGTGCCTTTGCTGACGGCGCGCAGTTTGTAGCGGAAGGTCTGCTCGTCGGTGCCGATTGTACCAAAAGCGATGATGCGGTCTTCGCGTTTGTCGATGGAATCGGCTGCCAGTGACGATCCAGCTCCAGCACTGTCCGCATCCAGCTCAAAACCGCCTGGAAAAAGATCGACAATCGCAACATTGTCTATGATGTCTTCATGGGTGCGAATCTTGATCACTGCGTCGATGACCGCCCCGATTTCTACCGGCCCGGTTAGCTCTTTGCCATCCGCGCCGAGATAAGTCCGCGACACTTCCATTTTTTGGTCGATGGCTGTGGCCTGCGGGGTTTTATCAAAGCCGGTTTCGCTTAAGGAGTAAAAGAGCGGAGCGTCCGTTCCCTTGATCGCGAGCTTGGTGGCCGTCACAGGAAGGTCGGCGCTGAGCACTGTCTCACCGGTCGGCTCTACTGCGTTCCCATCAATAAGGAATTGAGGTTTACCCTCCGCCAGATTTTGCGTGGCAAGCGTAGCGTAATCCTGCAACGCCTGAATCGCGTAAGACGAAGACAACGTCGAATAGTATTGCTCGTCGATATAACGGGCGAGGGTGAAAACGATCTCCTGATCGAGCTTGGCGAACCGCTCAGGGAAATGGGCGGCGAGCAGCGAGACATATTGCGCGTATCTCACGAACGGGTCAGATGCTTGCTCTTTATAGTTCATATCGTCAGCAGAGATGCCTTTTTCAAATGCGGCAATCGTCTCGTTGGCGAGGTCGGTCTGCTGCATCAGTTTGTACGAGGAGGCGAGGTAGACCGCTGTCAGGTCGGTTTTCCACGAGGTGTCCTTTTCCTCTTCAAAGTATTTGAGCAAATGCAGGATTTCATTGGTGGTGACCATGCCGCTGCTGGTGAGGACATAGATCGCGTAGGCTTTGGTTCGGGCTTCGTCGGTCGAATTGACCGTCTGGTTGACCCAGTTGCGCAAATATCGCAGATCGCTTTCGATCAGATCGGCAGGGACCGGCAGGTTGGCATTGCGCGCATGGATCAGAAAATCGAGCGCATAGGTGCTGATGAAGCTGTCAGCTTCGGCATTGCCATCCCACAGAGCGATCCCGCCATCATCGGTTTGACGCTGGCGCAGCATGGCGACTGTGTCATTGATAGCCTGCTGCATTTTTTCTTCACCTACAGCAAATTCTGGCTGCCCGTAAAGAGAGATTTGCGGGAAAGCCTTGCTGATCAGCTGCTCGCTGCATCCATACGGGAATTCATTGAGATAGCGAAGCAGGCCGTGGATATAAGAAGTCGGCAGACCCGAGACGGTCACCGAGCGTTCAGCGAATTCAGGATACATGACGCGGGTCAGATCGATCTTCGCGTCGCCGTCCTTGCTGTAGCCCGTACGCAGCGTCGTTTCCTTGGCCGTTGCCGGACGGATGCTGAGGGTCGCTTCCGAGCTCTGCGTAGTCTCCTTCTGTGCCGCCGTGAAGATTACACTGGCTGGACCGAGAGCCGTTGTCGCAGTGACCGTAAAGGTCACCGTCTTTTCCTGACCTTCAGGAACGACCAGTTTAGCCGGCGGCTGAGTCACGTCGACCCCGCCTTCGGCTTTGACGCTTAAATTCAATTCAGCTGTCTCACCGGACCCTGCGAGGTTGTTTGCGACCGTCGCACTGACCTCGGCTTTGTCGCCGGGCGCAAGGAAGACAGGCAAGTTCTGGGTGATTACCAGATCGCCGCGCACGGTGAGCGTTTTTTCGGCGCTGCCGATGCGGGTTGGTCCGGCTGCAACCGCCATCACGCGCATCTGGCCATTGAAATGGCTGGGCGGTGTAAAGGTCAGGGTTTTGGCGGTGGTATCGAGATCAACCACACCCGACCAGAACACGGCCGGGGCGAGGGTTTTGCGTTTGAATGGGTTAAGATGCTTACCAAGCGCAGCGGCTTCAGCGGCAGCATCGCCACCCTTGGCGGAGAGTTCACGCACCAGGTCATATTCCGGCATCAGCAGATCGAGCATCTGCGACGTTCTCACCTGCAGCGCGCGGTTGATCAGGAAGAAATCAATCGGGTTCGGCGTTTTATATTGTGCAATCTGCAGAATGCCTTCGTCGATGGCATAGATAACCGCTTTGCCTTTGGTGTTGCTCTTATAGCTGACAGTCACGGCTTCGCCGGGCTTGGCGGTTTCCGGCACGGTAAGCTCAATCGTTGCGGTGCGCGCTTCGACATTGGCTTCGAACGGCACAACAGCATAGCTGAGCGGGCTCAGATAGATTTCGCGCGAATTGATATCCCGGATAAAAGCGACGTTGACATAGCCCTTGCCCGAGAATTCTTTCGGCACGGCAATTTTCTGAATTGTGTCGGTCTTGTCCGTGCGGAACCACTTAGTCGCGATCACATGATCGCTCTCCAGCGTGATGAGTCCGGCCCCGGTATAGGGTGCGGTGATATTCAGCTCGATCTCTTCACCCGGACCGTAGGATTTTTTGTTGATCTGGACATCCAGTACAGCTTCGCGGTCACCGGATGGCTGTTCACCTTCACCTGCAACCTTGGTCGCAATCTCGGCCACGACCAATCCGTCGGCGGTTTTCAGGCGGTAGGTGAAATTACCGATGGTTGAGCTTGGAATCTTCAGGGTCGAGCCGACTTCAGCCAGAGCAAAGTCGCTGGTCTTGATGACGGTTTCACGCGGTGTCGATTCATAGGCGAACGAGCCATTATCACGCTTGACCAGAGTCGACACATAGGTGGTCTCGGCTTCTTCAAGTTTAAGATCTTTGACTGCAATCGGTTTCAGCGACGGCGCAAGTGCCAGCAAATGGACGGAGTACTCCTGCCCCTGTTTCAGATAGCCAAGATTGGCATCGGTTTTATACCCGACCGTGAACGTCATCGGCGAGACCAGCAATGTGCTGTAGGCCATCACGCCGCGACCGCTGCCCGCTTCATAGCCGCGGGTTTGCACATTCAGGCTATAAGTCGCAGGTTCTTGCTGCTCAAGATTGAGCGGGATGATCGCCTTACCGTCGGCATCGGTTTTGGTTTCAGCTAAGTCATATTGGATCGTCCGCGGTGCTGCCGGGTAGGAATCATAGAACGTGTAATCACGATACGCATCAAACGAGAGCGTCGCCGGGTTGAGGGTGACCGCAGCGGTCAGGCGGCGGTCGGTCGCAGGTGTGCCGTAAAGGTTCAGCAACGTCACCGACGCATCAAGGCCGGACGGCGCAACCCAGCCGCCGGATGAGATGGCGGAGATATTGTCACCTGAGAAGACAGTCTTGATTTTCAGGCGGTCGGGCTGGAAATCCTCGACGCGGAACGTCGCGGAGCCGAGCACGGTGCCGCTCTGGTTGTCGGCAGGAATTTGTAGAGTGGCAACATAAGTGCCAGTCGGCCATGACTCTTGAGTTTCCAATGACGACGCGTTCAACCCGCCATCTGAAAATTTGAGAATTTCGTCTTTGATTACGCGGCTGCGTGGATCGCGGATGACGAATTGCAGTGGCAGGTCTTTGGGCAAATCCGTCCAGTCGGCATTCCGGGCGATCATGCCGATCTGCGCGGTTTCGCCGGGGCGATAAATACCACGGTCGGAGAACAGGAAAGCGTTCAGTCCGTCGCTCGGGGTGACGGCACCGCCCACTTCAAATTTGGAGAAGTTGAGATAGCGGTCGGACCGATCATACGGAATGAAAGTAAAATCACCGCCATTGCGGGCGACGACTGC
>CAYJDG010000003.1:9580-12539 GCA_964368875.1 uncultured Pseudobdellovibrionaceae bacterium | reverse complement strand
GCTCCGGCGGTCTTGTCGTCTTTGTAGCCCTGAATGTTAAGCAGGAAGAGCCCCTTGCGGCCGTCCTTCAGGTAAGAGGAAAAATCAAACGCCGCATATTGGGATTGCTGCGGTGCTTTATAGTTCATCGGCACGTCCTTGGTGTCGACCTGCGCAATATCTTCCTTATCGAAGGTCCAGTTACGGAAGGACGGAGTACGGATGTCGCCTTCGGTCTGGCTAATGAAATGTTGCAGAGCTTCGGTGCGGATATGGGCAACCTCGATCTCGAGCTTGTCGGTGCCGCGGGCATGCAAAGACAGTTTGCGCGCGCCGCTGAGCGTCAGGATGCTGCCCTGCTGCATGATCTCCAGATCGTTCGGCCAATCCGGGACTTTAAGAATATTCTCGTAGCGGCGCCCAAGCGTATATCCGCCAAAGGCCTGCAAGGACGGATCGATGTCGACATAGAGATAACGTCCTGACGGCGCCGTAAAATTAAAACCGAATTGCGTGGTGTCGGTTTTCGCATCTGCCGGGGGCGTCAG
Organism: uncultured Pseudobdellovibrionaceae bacterium; assembly: GCA_964368875.1. Lineage (GTDB taxonomy): Bacteria > Pseudomonadota > Alphaproteobacteria > Micavibrionales > Micavibrionaceae > CAYJDG01. The sequence continues at coordinate 12,012 of CAYJDG010000003.1, read as the reverse complement.
TTTGACTGCTTCGGAAACTTTGAGAATTTCAGCCGAGACCTGATTACTCGCTTTCCATTCAAATATTTTTCCGTCGTCTGGTTTGCCGCTCAGCTTGGTGACCGGGTGTTGTGCCGGCAAGAGATAGAGATGGGTTTTCGCCAGAACTTCTGCCGGGCTGGCTTTGGTGTTGGTTTCGAACGACAGCAATTGTTGCGGCGTGCCGTCTTCCGCGCGGGCGATCACGGCAGAGGATTGTGCGATTGCCAGATAGGTGGTCAGGCTTGGAATGCGCGTGCGCTCGGTGAAGGCATCGCCAGTCAGCATGCCGCCCGCCTGCGAGGCAAGACCCGCCGCGACGATGACGCTGAGATAGCGATCTTTATCCGGCAATTTGGTGATCGGCACCGACATCCAGCCGGATAACTGATCAGACTGCATTTTTAGGTCGTAAACTGGATCGGCCATGCTGTCGATCAGCTTGCCGCCCGATTCTTCTTCGTATTTCAGCTGTAGTTTGCTTTTCAGTTCCTCGGTCGCGACCGGGTAATTCATCGTCAGATTGCCCGAAACCAGCTTGCGCGCGGGATCGTCCGGATCCTGCATGAATTTCATCGTCGGAAAGGCGACCTTCAGGGGCTTGGCCGTAAAACCAATCGTGACCTGACGCTCAGAGTCGTTGAATACGACATTCTCCGGCACGCCCAGCGCATCGAGGTCGATGGTCAGGGTATAGGTTTCGCCGGGCTTCCAGAATTCAGACGGGGTGAAGGTGAGCGCATAATCATTGCTCCACCGCCATTCACCAGCCAGAGGTGACTGGAGATCGATACCCTTGGTCGCCTTTTTTCCTTCAAGGCCAAGACGGCGGTTGCAGCCGCGGTAATATGAATCGCCGTAATACTCTTTGCAGCGATCATAGTTGTAGCTGAGATAAATCCACAGCGGCATCTTGCCTTCAATTGTCACGTCTTTGAGATTTGGCACGTCGACGAAAATCGGTTTATCGATCGGCTTCTCGAGGGGGTTGGCATCCTGCGCCAATGCGCTGGAGGTAAAGCTCATCACAGACAGAATGATGGTGCAAAGAATGGCTGTCAGAAAACGTGCAGACATGAAAGTCCCCCTACGGACAATAAATCTAATGGTGCTGGCGATGCCCAAGCATAGCTTAAGTGCCCAGCCAAAATAAGGGGTGAGCAAGCCTCTCCAGCAAATATATTTTTTTATGAGAAAAGGCTGAGTTGTGCCGCCCGGGCGTCGCGTTTGAAGAACGCAGTCGACAGCGACGAAGTGCGTGAACCGTCCAGACCGTATTTCTTTTTCGCGACTGCGAAGATTTGGGCGATCTGGTCGGCGATCACGCCTTCGCCGGTCATGCGCGATCCGAAACTGGCGTCGTTCAGTTTGCCGCCCCGGACATCGCGAATGCGGTTGAGCACTTTCTGCGCCCGGTCCGGGTAATGGGTTTCCAGCCAGCTTTGAAAGATAGTTTTCACACCGTAGGGCAGGCGCAGCATCGTGTAATGGGCGCTTTGCGCCCCGGCTGCCGCAACGGCTTTAAGGATGTTTGGGATTTCATGATCGGTTAGGCCGGGCAGAACCGGGCCGATCATAATCCCGACTGGAATTTCGGCTTTTGCCAGTGTCTCAATCGCCCGCAGGCGTAAGGCAGGTTGCGACGCACGTGGCTCCATCGTCCGGGATAACTGCCCGTCCAAAGTCGTGACCGAGATAAAAACCTTGATACACTTGAACTGATGCAGTTCCTGAAAGAGGTCGATATCCCGTGTGACCAGCTGGTTTTTGGTGATAATCGCTGCCGGGTTGCGGAAATCGCGGCAGACTTCCAGACATTGCCGCGTGATGCGCAGTTTTTTCTCGAGAGGCTGGTAACAATCGGTGACGCCGCTGAAATTGATGACCTGCGGTTGCCAGGTCGGGGATTGCAGTTTTTCCACCAGCAGGCGCGGAGCATCGTCTTTGGTATAAATCTTGGTTTCAAAATCGATGCCGACTGAGTGCCCAAGATACTCATGCGTAGGGCGGGCATAACAGTAAATGCAGCCATGCTCGCAGCCCCGGTAAGGATTGAGCGTCGCATCCATGTATAAGTCTGGACTGTCATTGGTCGAAATGATGGTTTTTGACGTGTCGTGGAATGTTTGTGTCGCCAGTTGCATTTCGCCAGAACAATCAACCTCTTCGGTCAGGCGCATGGCTTCATAGGCATCGGCGTCGGCTTCTGTTGCCTGATGTTCAAACCGGCCTACGGGGTTTTCGGTAGCACCGCGCCCGCGCACGGGTGGTTGGAATGGCTTGGGGAGAGGGGTGGATGTGCTCATGCACTTATATATATACGAGTTACAAAGCATGTTCTATATTTGTTCTTATTAATTGACAAAATATGTCTTTTATCCTAAAATATTAACTAATTAAATCGTAAATAAAAC
>CAYJDG010000003.1:0-9480 GCA_964368875.1 uncultured Pseudobdellovibrionaceae bacterium | reverse complement strand
TTTTTTTGGGGGAACGAACTGAACAAACCCTGTTCCCTGATTTTATCTAACCAATTGAAAAATAATGGAAACATCAAAATCCAGAAAATTTCTAACGCCGAACAAACTGATATGACCGCCGCTTTCAGAGATTATTTACATATTATATGTAACCTAGCCTTGTACACGGATTTGTTAAAGAGGGAGATATCCATGGCAGACCCTGACGGACTATCACTGGCTCAGGCGGCAGAGCTGATTAAGCTCAGACAGACATATGGTCAGGAAGCCGCACCCTCAACCGAGGCACAGAAATTGGGCATGGGCCCTGCGGCTTACACGAAACTGATGGAAGCCCAGAAAGCCTGGGAAGCTGCCGATCCTAACAAACGTATGCTGGTCAGTCCTATGGAAGTTCGCCTCTCACAGAATGCCGAAAAGCAAAAAGCGTTTCAGGATGCAGGTATTCCTATGGATGACGCCCAGTTCGCCGATCATCAGCGCCGCAAAAGCGATTGGGAAGCCAAAGTTGAAAGTGGCAAACCAATGGGTTTCAACGACAAAGACCCAGATTTGTCGATACAGATTGCGAGCGGAAAATGGATTAAAACAGATGAGCCTGCGGCTGCAGGCCCTAACGCGAAGCTTCAGAAAATCATGGATGATGCCATGGGCGGCGCGAAGTTTCCTGATCGGTCATTCGTAATCCAGTAAGCAGGACATTAGCTTCCAGAATTGCTGAAGAGGCAGACGCAGCGCGTTTGCCTCTTCGCTATTGGGGAACCGAATTCAACCACGATGCGTTAATACCCTGCAATTTACACAAGAAGGACGCATATCATGGATCTCGAAACCTGCTCTCAGTGTGGCGCTCAAATCGCCAAAGGCTCAACCGTCTGCCCTAAATGTCAGACGCCGACTAAATAGCTGATTATTTCTTCTGAGGATCCAGATAATCCATTTTGCCAAGTTGCACACCTTGCGCACGCAGAATTGCGTAAGCAATGGAGACATGGAAATAAAGGTTGGGAATCGCAAAGGTTTGCAGGTAGTCCAACCCTTTAAAGTGCATGTCCTCACCACGGACCTTGATCGTAACTGGCCGCGTTTCGCTGCCCTCAATTTTATCAGCTGAAACGCTTTTGATGAAATCGACTGTCTTGTCGATACGCGCATGCAGTTCAGCAAAGGTCATTTCAGTATCGGCATAAGACGGAACTTCAACGCCTGCCAGCCTTGCAACGCATCCCTTGCTCACATCAGACGCGATCTGAACCTGTTTTATGAGCGGCAGCATATCAGGCGCAAGACGCGCATTCAGAAAAACCGCCGGGTCTATTTTACGCGCAACTGCGTCAGCTTCGCCTTTGGTAAGGATGTTTTTTAAAATTTCAAAATGGCGCAAAAAGACTGGGGCTGAAAACTGGTACATTGAGAGGGGCATGAATGGCTCCGGTGAAAACATGGGTGAAAGTAGCCACAATCTAGGGTGGTTATAGTCTCGATCAAGGATCAGGCCAGACTATGGTCTGCATTCCATACATAACCCATTGAATAACTGCGTTTTTTTGCCTTGAACCCCCTGATTTTTTCAAAACATATCTGGTATAGGTGAGATTATGAACCTCTTGCGCCTCAGGCAGACCATCCTCCTGCTGGGTATGACTGCCTGTATGCACACGGCAGCGGGTTTCCCTGCCCGGGCGCAAACGGTGATTCCGGGCTCGGTTGATCCATCGCGTATCGGCATGACGGGTGATGTTCCTCCCAGTGCCTCTATGGCGGTGCCTCAGGCCACGGATGCGCAGCCGCGCCAAACGGGCGACATCAGCATTCCCGGTGCAGAGTCGATTCTCTTTACCCTGGTCGATTTGAAAATTGTCGGTATGGAGGCTTACCCGGCTGGAAAATTTCTCGGCGACTACATTAATTTGCTCGGTAAGCCGGTTACTTTGCAGCAGGTGATTGATGTCGCCAATCGCATCAACCGCACCTATCGTGACGATGGCTATATTTTCTCTCGCGCATTTTTTCCGGAGCAGGATATTACTGCGGGCACAGTGACGATCCAGGTTGTCGAAGGTAATATCAGGAATGTCGTCATGCAGGATGTCAATCCAGCTGAGAAGCAGGAATTGCAGCCGTATCTTGATCGCATCGCGAATGTACATCCTTTCAATATCAAGGGGTTCGAGCATTGGCTGCTCGTGATGAATGGGTTGCCGGGTGCTAAATTCCGTAGTGTCCTGCGGCAACCCGACGATAAAGAGCCGGGTGCGATTGAAGTCGTGCTGCTCAAAGAGAATACAGGCGGACAAGGGGTCGTTGGCGTAGATAATTATGGATCGCGCTATGCCGGACCTTATCAAGCCAGCCTGAGTTACGATCAACCGCGCATCTTCGATGATTACGATATGCTCAGCCTGCGCCTTTCAGCAACACTTCCATGGGATGAAGTGAAATACGGGCAACTGGGATATGAGCGGCCGATTGACGCTGTTCCCGGCCTCTCTATCAATACGCATATCGGCTGGGGCGGTACGGAATCCGGTAGCAATCTGTCTGACCTTGATGTCAAAGGCTACTCCCGTGATTTTCGTGTCGGGTTAACCTATGAGGCCTTGCTCAATCGCAGGACAAATCTTCTGATGTATCTGAACTTCGACATGAAGAACGCGCGCAGTAAAATTTTGGGTGACCGGCTATACGACGATCGCCTACGCGTGGTCAGGGTTTCTACGGCTTTCCAGCACATTGACGATTTAAACGGGTCTACTCTGCTGACAGGCGAGCTGAGTCAGGGGCTTGATATTCTGGGCGCTCGTGAGACAGGCTCATTTGAATTATCTCGTGATGATGGCCACAGCGATTTCACCAAAGTAACAGCCCAGATATCGCGTTTACAGAACCTGCCTAGGAATTTTCAGATGCTGATGCAGGTGGCTGGGCAGTACGCGTTTGATCCTTTGTTGTCCGGTGAAGAATTCGGCTATGGCGGAGGATCTGTCGGCCGTGGTCTTGATCCGTCCGAAATCACTGGAGATCATGGTATGAGCGCAACGCTGGAGGTGCGCTACAACGGCCTGCCAGCATGGGCTAAATTTACTTTCCAGCCTTATGCTTTTATGGATTTTGGCAAGATATGGCAGAAAGGTACTGCTGCAGCAAATTCCACATCATCACTATCTACCGGGATGGGAACGCGTGTTGAGTTTGATCAGGCGACATCCATGAATCTGATGATGGCGCTGCCTTTGACCTTTGCTTCAGATAACCCACCGCCTTATGCCAATGGTGAAAGCCCGCGCTATCTGTTCTCGCTTAGCAGGAAATTCTAATCTCAGTTCACGCTTTGATTATAGTCATCTTCAAATTCGTAATAGAGATTTTGATCGATCAATACTAACGGTATGCCGTTTGTCTGCAGGAACGGGTCTATGTAATAAAGAATTTGAATATATTGGCCGTCGATAAGGGCGGTGCCTTCATCAATTTCGCTTCCTGACACAGCAAAGTTTGTCATGAAGACGTGATCTATTCCGTAAACATTGTAGGTACTGTTATAAGGCGCAGCGCCGTAGCCCGGATGCGACACAGTTCCATCTACCGTTCCAGGCAGCGATGCCGTTGGCGGTGGTGGGAAGCTTCCAACCAGCTGCATGATGCCTTGAACATACGAGATTGAATAGTTAGGTGCGGAAGCGCCACTGGCGGTGATCGCGTAACTGCCCTCAGGCGATGCAGGGGTAGCGGTGGTACTGACGGTGAGACCTGTAATAAGAGACTGGGTATCGCCGTTGCGAAGCCCGATGACGTCATATGTAAGTGGCGGGTTAGGATCCGTTACAAGTCTGATATAGCTATCAACGGCGATGGTTAAAGGGGCGGCAGTAATCGTCAGGTTGCCATTGATGAAGCTGAGAGAATAATTCGCATCAGAGCCGCTCGATGCTGAAATTACATAGCTGCCGATATTTGATCCCGTGGTCGCCGTCGTCGTAAAGCTTGGAGCAACATCTAGGACGCTTGCCGTATCACCGTTCTTAAACCCGGTATAAGTTGCGCTCAGTGCTGGGTTGGTCAATCCGTATTCACGCGTTACATTGTTGATTGCAACCGTCAATGCAGCAGGTGTGATGCTTAGAGTACCGTTAACGTAAGCAAAGGTGTAGTTATTGTCCAGACCACCTGATCCGTTGATGCCGTAGGTGCCGACATTGGACGCGCTGGTTGCGCTAGATGTTGCGACGGCCTGTGAATTCAGAACCGCAGAAGTGTCGCCGTTTTTAAAGCCTGCATAGCTGAAGGTGAAAGCTGGGTTGGCATCGCCATACTCGCGTGTTTTGTTATCTATTGTGGTTGTCAGGACGGCTTTGTTGACGGTCAAAGTCCCGTTGTTGAGAATATAGTTATAGTTATTATCAACACCGCCACCTAAGGTGATTGCGTAAGTTCCGGCATCTGAAAGAATTGTTGCCGCTGTGCTGATTGTCGGGGCTACGCTGAGTACGCTGTCATTCTCGCCATTTTTAAAGCCGCTATAAGAGACGGTCAAAGCTGGGTTGGCATCGCCATAGGTACGCGTTTGATTATTGGCGCTGATCGTAAGGTCGGATTTGATGATATTTAATGAGCCGGCAGCATTTACGAAAATATAATTGTTATCCAGGCCACCCGCCACGGTGATGAAGTAAGTTCCTACCGAAGACAAGACCGTCGCCGTTGTTGAGGCTGTTGCCAACGTATCGAGAGCTGAAATTGTGTCGCCATTTTTGAAGCCACTATAAGATACTGTGAGTTCTGGGTTAGCATCGCCATAGGCGCGGGTATAATCATCTCCGGTTGCGCTAAGGAGAGCTTTATTGACAGTCAGAGTTCCGTTATTGAGAGCATAAATATAGTTATTATCGGTGCCGCCAGTCAGGGTGATTGCGTAGGAGCCTGTATTTGAAAGGACGGTTGCTGTGGTTCCTATGGTTGGGCCTGCATCGAGCCCCAATGCAGTATCCCCGTTTACAAAGCCGCTATATGCAACCGTCAATCCCGGATTGACGTCGCCATAAGCGCGGGCTTTGTCATCTGCAGTTATTGTAAGCGTGGCCTTACCGACTGTCAGAGTGCCGTTAACATAGGAGAATGAATAATTGTCATCGACAGCTCCGCTAACGTTAATGGCATAAGAGCCTGCATTAGAAAGTGCCGTTGCGGATGTAGTCGCACTGGCAAGAGTATTGATGAAAGAAGAATTCTCACTATTCTTAAATCCGCTATAACTGATAGTAAGTGCTGGGTTTGCATCGCCGTATATTTTTGTCTGGTTCTGTGCTGTCGCAGTAAGATTTGCCTTAGTTATCGTCAAAGTTCCATCGGCAAGGCTGAGCGTGTAGTTATTATCCAGGCCGCCTGAGAGTGTGATTCCGTAAGACCCAACATTTGAGAAAGCTGTGGCAAGCGTGCCAAGTATTGGGGCTGAATCTAGAACTGCGACGGTATCGCCATTTTTAAATCCGGAGTAGGTGGATGTCAGTGATGGATTTGCATCGCCATATTCACGAGTTTTGTTATCAGCGCTAATGTTTAGTAGGGCTTTCGTAATTGAAAGAGACCCATCGACGTAATTGAAGTTATAGTTGTTGTCCGTAGCGCCAGAGGCCGAGATCACATAGCTGCCGACATTAGAAAGATTGGTTGCCGTGGTCGATGCGGTTGCGCCTGTATCTATAACGGCGCTGGTCTCGCTGTTTTTAAACCCGCTATAAGCAACTGTGAGCGCCGGGTTGGCATCGCCGTATTCGCGTGTCTGGTTCTGAGCGGTCGCTGTTAAAGTCGCTTTTGTAATGTTGAGTGAGCCATCCACGTAATTGAAGTTATAGTTGTTGTCGGTAGCGCCAGAGGCCGAGATCACATAGCTGCCGACATTTGAAAGATTGGTTGCAGCGGTTGATGCAGTTGCGCCTGCATCTATAACGGCGCTGGTCTCGCTGTTTTTAAATCCGGTATAAGCAACTGTGAGGGCCGGGTTAGCATCACCGTATTCACGTGTCTGGTTCTGGGCGGTCGCAGTCAGTGTGGCTTTGGTAATCGTCAATGTGCCATCGGTGAGTGCAAATGTGTAATTATTGTCCGTTCCTCCCGATAGAGTTATGCCGTATATGCCTGCGTTAGAGGAAGCATTTGCAACAGTTCCAAGTGTTGGCGCTGTATCAAGAACTGCTGAGGTGTCACTATTTTTGAAGCCAGAGTAAGCGACCGTAAGCGCCGGATTGGCATCTCCGTATTCACGGGTTTTATTATCAGCGGTAATACTCAGTAAAGCCTTATTGATTGTCAGCGTGCCCGTAGCGTAACTGATGCTGTAATTGTTATCGGTCGCTCCAGAAGCGGTGATGGTGTATGTGCCAGCATTTGACAGGATAGTGGCAGAACTGCTTGCTGTCGCGACAGTATCTATTACCGCCGAGGTTTCACTGTTTTTGAAACCGGTATAGGTGACCGTATAAGCTGGATTTGCATCACCGTAGGTACGAGATTTATTGTCTGCGGTTGCAACGAGGGATGCTTTGGTCACGCTAAGTGATCCGTTAACGTAGTTGAAATTATAATTGTTATCGATCGCTCCAGAAGCGGAGATGGTATAAGCGCCCACATTCGACAGACTGGTTGCAGCTGTTGCGGCCGTAGCAGCGGTATCAATTACTGCGCTCGTCTCGCTATTCTTGAACCCAGTATATGCTACTGTCAAAGCTGGATTGGCATCGCCGTAGACGCGCGTATTGTTCTGGGCTGTCGCGGTAAGCGTTGCCTTAGTGATGCCAAGGTTGCCACCTACATAGGTAAGAGAGTAGTTATTATCTATCCCACCTGATGTCGTTATTGCGTAGTTACCGACGTTCGATAATACGGTCGCGGTCGTTGCGGCAGTGGCTGCTGTATCTATGTCTGTAATATCATCACCATTTCGGAATCCTGTATAGGTGATTGTTAAAGTTGGGTTAGCGTCGCCATATTCACGTGACAAGTCATCAGCTTGGACCACCAGATCCGCTTTGGTCACAGTCAAGGTACCGTTGGTAACACTCACGCTATAACCCAGATTGGTATTGAAGGTTCCAGTAATGGAGCGCGTTACACCGGCATCATCAAGAGCCGAAGATCCGACGGCCGTCAAAATATAGCTGGAGATAACGTCCATCAGCGTATCGCCGTTCTGCAGGCCGCCTACATAGTTGTAGGTAAAGGTCGGAAGATTACCGCCATATTCTTTTTGCTGATCGTCAATAGCCAGATAAAGTATTTTTGAAACCAGACCAGAATATAAATATACGTTTCCGGTTTCGGTGACGGATGCCGGATCATATCCAGTATATGTTTTATTGGTAAGGATTGTTGGGCGAACCAATCCACCCAGAGTGTCATTCGCCTCAGCGACAGAATAGACAAGATAGCGGCCACTACCCGGATTGATTGCACTTGCGCCAGCATTATTGATGAAAGATCCATTGGTGGTAACAAAAACAAGCGTATTTCCAGACGTTTCAGTAGTAGTCTGCGCACCGTTAATAATGACATTGCCACCTGTTATAAAAGTAGTGGGGTTTAGCCACGTATAAGCTCCGATGTTCATGTGACCAACCGAATTATTTTGGCCCAACGTAACTTTTGTCCATCCATCAAGTATTTTGGCCAGCTCTGTATCAGTCAGCGAGAGGGTCCCGACTTGACTAGTGCCAACCCCCATCGTGGTTGCGAGGCTGCTTCCCAGAATTTGTAAATTACCGGTACCACTAAGGTTTGCATTCAGAGCTAGGTTGGAGTCAGTTGAAATCGTGAGATTATTGCTTCCCATGCTCTGAGTCCCGGCGATCGTCATCAGGCCTGTGCCGCTTCTCAGAGTTAAGTTATCATTCCAAGTAAAAGCGCCGACATTAACTACGCCCGTGGCATCTGCCCTGCCAAGAATGATGCTGCTCCAGCCATTAACGATTTTAGCAAGTTCTGTATCTGTGAGATTGAGTGTCCCCGTCTGACTGTTTCCAGTACCAAAAGTCGTTGCAACTGCTGCCGGTAGAATCGTCAATGTGCCCGTTCCGGTCAGGTTTGCATTCAATGCAAGATTAGAGTTTGTCTGAAGGGTGAGGTTATTGCTGCCCATGGACTGGGCTCCGGCAATTGTCATCACACCTGTGTTGGTAATCAGGGTCAGATTGTCATTCCACGTGAGAGCGCCCACATTCATGACACCAGTCATCGACGTATTTCCTACCACGATAGATGACCAGCCATTTGTGATCAGGCCGAGTTCTGTGTCATTTAGGGCCAGTGTTCCGGTTTGACCAGTACCGAGGCCGATCGTTGTCGTTGCTGTTGTAGGCACAATTGTCAGGATGCCCGTGCCTGTCAGGGCAGCGCCGATAGCAAGATTGGCATTGGTCTGCATGCTCAAATTATTGGAACCCATTGTTTGAGTGCCGTTGATGTTGAGCGCACCTGCTGCAGTTTTATAGAAGACACTGTCATTCCAAGTTAGGGCGCCGATGTTCATTGCACCTGTCATCGAGGTGGAACCGAATATAATTTGCGTCCAGCCATCGGTTATTTGGTTTAGCTCCGCATTGGTCAATACTAGAGCGCCAGCTTGTCCTGTTCCAATCCCTATGGCAGATGCCGTGCTGGATGTGAGAATAGTGATTGTACCTGTTCCATTCAAAGCATTGGTGAGGGCCAAGTCAGTGTTGGTGCGAATGGTCAGATTATTGCTGCCCATATTTTGCACGCCATTAATATTTAAAGCACCACTGCTGGTTCTGACATCAATCGAATCCAACCACGTGCGCCCCGCAATATTGAGTGCGCCAGTCATAGAGGTCGTGCCGATTACGATTGTTGACCAGCCATCGGTAATCAGGCCAAGTTCAGTATCATTGAGATTTACAGTTCCTGCTTGCCCTGTTCCGACACCGATGGTCGTTCCATTTGCCACACCAGTAACCGAAAGAACTCCAGATCCAGTAAGACCTGCGTTAATAGCAAGACTAGAACCTGTCGTAAGAGTCAGGTTGTTGCTACCCATAGTCTGCGTTCCGGCGATCGTCAAAAGGCCAGTGGAAGTGCGTAATGTCAGCGGGTCAAGCCACGTCCTCGCGCCAACATTCAGAACGCCGGTTTGTGTGGTCGATCCGATTACAATACTTGCCCACCCATCACTAATTAGGCCGAGTTCGGTGTCATTCAGACTGAGTGTGCCAGTTTGTCCCGTGCCAACCCCAATTGTTGTTGCAACCGCCGAACCGGCAATAGCGAGCGTCCCTGTGCTTGTCAGTGTTCCGGAGATGGCTAAATTTGAGTCAGTCGTTATGGTCAGGTTGTTGGCCCCAAAGGCCTGGTTACCATTGATGCTGAGTAAGCCTGACCCCGTCTTTAAAATAAGTGCATCATTCCATGTCCAAGCCCCTACATTCATTGCTGCAGTCAGGGTGGCTGATCCGATTGTGATACTTGAAA
>CAYJDG010000002.1:110251-144753 GCA_964368875.1 uncultured Pseudobdellovibrionaceae bacterium | reverse complement strand
ATCTTGCAGTGCAAAACTTTTATGTCGTCTGGCTCATATTTGACGCAATTTAAGTTTTAGGTATACTGATTCCACATGACACCTATGCGCAAATAGGGACAGGGATGAACGTTAAGCTGGAAAGCCTGACAGAACACTTCGATAGGGTTATCGCTCTCAAGGCTCAGGCCTATGTGAAGGGCTGGTATAAACCTGAGGCATTAGAACTGCTCAACGCTGAAGTTGAGAGAATTCAACCATCCCCGGCTTACTTTGCTCACCTCGATCACGCCGTTGATAATTTTATCGATGAGCTTCTCGCTTCACCCGAATTCCATGACATGCATGACCGCTGGGCAGCGCTCGATACGGATACCGAGCAGCGGGCCTATCTGGAGAAATGCGTTGGTCGTCTGGCCTGGCATCAGGCGCAGGTCGGTGTGCCGACGACGATCGGCAATGTTAAATTCTATTACAGCGATGATCCGGATTATTCTTCGGATGCGTATGTGGCCTTCGACCTTGATCCGACGAAGCGCACCCAAGATGATATATGCTTTAACGAGGCGCGGCCGCGCTGGCAGAAAGACCTTGCCTGGGCGTTGAAAACGGTTGTGCATGAACAAACCCACATCTTCAATCTCAGTTTGAACACGCATTTTTTCGGAGGCAAAGTCCAGCCTGACCATCCCCTTGCCGATGAGGCTGCGTATTTCCATCAGCATTTCGTACGCAATGCGCGGATTGATTTTACGTTCGGCAGATACGCGCATCCACAACGCAATCCTTATCTGAACCAGCTTGATGAACGCGCTGCCTTCCGTTGTGATGATCGTCTTACCAGACGGCTCGAGGCAGCCTTGTATGCTGAGCATGATTTTGCCACTCAGGGCCATTATATGCCGGGCCAAGCTGCGGCTCAGCCGGGTATGCGCGCGGGTTAAGACGCTGAATCAAAAAAACTTGCCCGTTTTCATAATTTATTGATACAAGCGTTCCATGTTCGAGATCATTGAAGATGAGAACCGCGGTTTTTACCACCTCGTAGCGGAAACGCGCGATTACCTGAACGCACTCATGCGCATGGGTGGACCGGACTACACGTTTTTCAAACTCGCAGAAAAACTTCGCAGCGTGACACCCCGCTTTGACTGGCAGGAAGGTGATGTCGAAAGATTTATCAAGAACACGGGCTGCCGCTTTTATAAAAGTCCCTATTTCATCCGGGGCCGCCGCGATAATGAGAAACCTGCGCTGAACCTGGCCGAAGTTGTGGAAATCCATAAATTCGCAAGTGCTGAGCTCCAGCCGATTCTTACGCTCATTCGCACGACTGGTATCCCGCTTGATGTCCCGACCGAACTAACCATCGCCAGCGGTAAAAATGAACTGTGGTTCAGTTTTCAGACAGCGGTTGCAGATGCTCTGGCCTATGACCGGCCCTTCAATGCCGAGGCGATGCAACTTCTGCAAAAATTGATTGATAAGCATATGGCCCTGCTGGCAGAGCGTACACGCACGCCCTAGAAAGTCTCAGGTCTTGCTGACTTGGTGTTTTCACCTAGATTAAATTTATGCGCTGGGTTAACCGGAAACTACTTGATCAAAAATTTGCAGAGGGCGCACACAGCGTCGATCACTCCTTGTGGCCATCCTCCGTTGATGCTGCCCGCACCATCCAGAATGAATTGCGGAATGCTGTGCGTGTTGAAGACGATTTTGGCGATATCCGCACCATCGCTGGTGTCGATGTCGGCTATGATATGGAGCGTAATCTTGGGCGTGCCTCGATTGTCGTTCTGGATGCAACGACACTGGAGCCTGTGGCCACCGCGCAAGCTTATCTGACGCCGGGCTTTCCTTATGTGCCGGGCTTTCTCTCCTTCCGCGAAATCCCGGTGATCCTTGAAGCTTTGAAATGTCTCCCCGTTCAGCCCAGCTTGTTGATGGTTGACGGACAAGGTATCGCGCATCCACGCCGTTTGGGTATTGCGGCCCATCTCGGCGTTGTCACGGGCCTGCCATCAATTGGTGTGGCTAAATCTTTGCTGATTGGGCGTTACATTGAACCTGATCTCAAGGCTGGCGCGTTCTCGCCGTTGCTGGACCGCGCCGGTGATGAAATAATCGGCACAGTGCTGCGCAGCCGCGACAACGTAAAGCCCCTGTTTATCTCGCCGGGCCACCGGGTAGGACAAGAGAGCGCAGTGCGCATCGTGCGTGCGTCTTTACGCGGCTACCGCCTGCCGGAACCGACACGCCTTGCCGATAAACTTTCAAAAACAGTGTAAGAAAAAGCCCCGCGCGGGGCGGGGCTTTTTTGATTAGGCCGACATTTTTTCGGCTTTGAGTTTTTTCTTCGCCAGTTCGCGCTCGTTGGCGGTGAGGTACCGCTTGCGCAGGCGCAGGGTCTTCGGTGTGACTTCGACGAGTTCGTCGTCGTTGATGTATGACATCATGTCTTCGAGCGACATCTTGCGTGGTGGCGTCAGGATCTGCGCTTCGTCTTTACCGGAGGCGCGGACGTTGGTCAGCTGCTTGGTCTTGGAGATGTTGATCTCCAGATCGTTTTCGCGGCTGTGCTCGCCCACCATCATACCCATATAGACATCATCGCCCGGGTTCACGAACATGATGCCGCGGTCCTGCAGGTTGAAGATCGCATAGGTAATCGCCTGGCCGAGTTCGGTCGCAATCAGCGCACCGTTACGACGGGAGGCAACATCGCCTTTGTATGGACCGTATTCCTTATAAAGGCGGTTCAGCACGCCGGTTCCGCGCGTATCGGTCAGAAACTGCGACTGGTAACCGATCAGGCCGCGGGATGGGGCGACGAACGTGATGCGGGTTTTGCCAAGGCCGGATGGACGCATATCGGTCAGCTCAGCCTTACGCTGGGTCATCTTTTCAACGACGGTGCCGGTGTATTCATCATCGATATCGACAATGATGTCTTCGTATGGCTCGGTCATCTGACCGTTCTCGTCCTGTTTGAAGATAACGCGTGGACGGGACACGGAGAGTTCAAAACCTTCACGGCGCATTTGTTCGATCAGAACGCCGAGCTGAAGTTCGCCCCGGCCCGAGAGTTCGAATGCATCGCGGTTGGCGGATTCGGTCACCTTGATCGCGACGTTGGTTTCGGCTTCAGCGAACAGGCGGTCGCGGATCATCGTCGAAGTCAGTTTCTTGCCTTCGCGGCCACAGAGCGGGCTGTCGTTGACGGTGATCGATACGGACATGGTCGGCGGATCGATTGGCGTGGCTTTGATCGGGGTCGTCACTGACGGATCACAGATCGTGTCGGCAACCGAGGTCGAAACCATCCCGGCGATACAGATGATGTCGCCAGCTTTGGCGGTTTCAATCGGTACGCGCTTGATGCCTTGGAATGAAAGCAGTTTGGTCAGGCGGAAGGTCTCAAGGGTTTTGCCGTCGAGGCCGATCGATTTGACCGACATGTTGACTTTGGCGTTGCCGGAGTTGATGCGGCCAGTCAGAACGCGGCCGAGATACGGATCGGCATCCAGCATGGTGGCGAGCATCGTGAACGGACCGTCTTTGGTCACATCCGGCTCAGGCACGTGCTTGAGGATCAGGTCGAGTAGCGGGTGCAGATTTTCGCGTGGACCATCAAGGCTGTCAGAGGCCCAGCCGTCGCGGCCAGAGGCATACATGATCGGGAAGTCGAGCTGGTCTTCGTTCGCATCGAGCGCGACGAAGAGGTCGAACACTTCATTGATGACATCATCAGGACGCGCATCGGAGCGGTCGATCTTGTTGATCAGAACGATTGGGCGCAGACCACGCTTCAGCGCTTTGGCCAGAACGAATTTGGTTTGTGGCAGAGGGCCTTCAGCCGCGTCGACGAGAACGATCACGCCGTCGGCCATGTTCAGGATGCGCTCAACTTCACCGCCGAAGTCAGCGTGACCCGGGGTGTCGATGATGTTGATCTTGTAGCTGTCCCACTGGATCGAGGTACATTTCGCGAGAATCGTGATACCGCGCTCTTTTTCAAGATCGTTCGAGTCCATGACGCGTTCGCCCATGTCCTGGTTGTCGCGGAACGTGCCGCTCTGCTTCAGGATCGAGTCGATCAGAGTGGTTTTCCCATGGTCGACGTGGGCGATGATGGCGATGTTACGAATGTCTTGTGACACGGTCTGATTCCTTAATGGTTAATTGCGCCGCAGCAATACCTAAAAAGGTGGCAAAAAGCCAGAAAATTCGCAGATCCGCGCACTATTACGACGTCAGGCCGCAAACTATGGCGGAAAGTCTCACGGCTGCATGGTCTGCAGTGCCTGTGCGGCGGGTTTTGATCCCTTCAGGGCAGCTTTGGCCATGGTGGACTTGCAGAGTTTCTGATCAGGTGCGACTTGAAGCTCAGGCTGACCCTTGCAGTAAATGGAGGCCACGTTGAAGAGCGAGTGTGCATCTCCGTAATACGCGCCTTTCTGATAGTCCTCCCACGTCCCCACAGCGTCATTGTTGACGTTCCAGCGGGTCTGCGCCCGCTCGCCGTAATACCAGCCGGGATTATCGATCAGGCGCCCTGGGCGCAGCAGCGTATCGAGCAGGGTCAGGAATTCCTTGGTATTGGGGTCATGCTTGTCAGTCTCATGCGACACGCGGTAGGTCGAGTAGATATAACGCTTAAGCGCTTCGACATTGCCGTAATCGTAATAGGGGGCCTGTAGGGCGGCGGCCTTGTAATAATACGGCAATGCCCGTTTATAGGTTTCGCTGTCATAAAAACCATCGCCCACGTCTTCCAATATCACCGCGTCCATATAATCGGCGACCTTCGCCGGTGCTTTTTCAGCCCGCACGGTTTTGGCGAAGGCTTTCATCTCATCGTAAGAGCCGCCCCAGCGTGGCCGCAGGATGGTCATATAATTAAAGCGGGCGAGAAAATTATTTGGATCAAGGGCATTGGCTTCTTTGAGGGTCGCGTCTGCCTGCGCGCGCGCCTGATCGCGGCTCAGGTTGAGGCTTGAGGCGGCGCGCAACATGCGCAGCCTGTTCATCAGGCTGAGGATCGGCTTCTGCGTCAGTTTCAGTTGCAGGGTCTTGGTGTTGTCGCTGTAAGCCCGCTCAAGGAGGGCGCCGAAGGAGTCGAACTGGCTCTGCGATGTTTTGGACGCGAATTTTTTGCCCCGCGCCTTCCAGGCAAGCGTCACCCGGTAAGTCTCGTGCATATAATGCGCCGGATAGGACTTGGGCATCGCGCTCAGCCAGTCGGCATAAATTTTCTGGTATTTGGGATCGTCGATCTCTTCGAAAGGTTCATAAGCATACGCGAGGGTCTTGTCGTCGATCAGGCCCGCTTCATAAGATTTTTGCAGGCTGGTGTAATATTCATCGAGCGCCGCGAATTGCTGGCCATCGAGCAGACCCAGCATCTGCGCCGCATAGGTTTCGTAAGGACCGACTGTGATGACTTTTTTCAGCGTCTCGACATAGACGGCGCTGCGGTCTTCGGCATGGGCCGTGTCCGAGATCAGCAGCAGACAAAGAAGCAGGAAGAGTTTTTTCATGCCCTCAGATTGAAATGAAAGGGGCGCAAAGTACAGAAAAAACAATGCGGCCATCAACGGGCCGCATTCTAGAAATCTAATATAATTGATGCCTTATCGCTTCATCAGTGGCGCAGGTTTGCCAGAAGTGACTTCAATCCCTTCGGATTTAAGGGCGGTATTGAGCATGCCGCGCACTGTAATGGCTTCGCCAGCCGCGAGATCGAGCGTCATCGACGATGCATCGAACGAAATATCGATCGGTCCGTCATTCACAGCAGTGGATGGCACATTGCCGAGTTCGAAACGTGCGCCGCCTTCGACATCCTCATCGGCAGTAACGCCCGGAATGCTTGAAAGGGCGTCTTCAACATCGCCACCGATCTCCATGGCTTTCAGGCCGATGAGACCTCTATCCATGAGATTGAGAGCCGTTGGGCTGGTTGCGTATACCTTGGTTCTGGCAGCTGCGCTCATTATAGTCTCCATCTCACGTGTCAGTGTTCAAATCTTAATCGTGAACCATCAGGTTCAGTTTATGCGCCACATCGTTCCCGTTATAACGCGTCATCAGCATAATGGTTCGTGTCGTGCTCAATGGTTCGTTCATTTCACGCGGCAGGTTGGCCTTAACTTCGGCGACCGCCCCGCCCATTTGCGCAATGCCGAGGCTCTTGCGCGACTTATCCCACTCTACAAACGAGGGAATGTCCAGAAAATCGTGGTCGACGACAAGGACAACATGCCCGTTTTGGATCATCAGAACCGTATCAGCGCTTAAGCGCCCATGCGTACCGATCAATTTCTCTTCCTTAAGCTCCGGTTCAACAGCTTTGGCAGGAGCTGAGGGTTTACCCCCTAATATATATCTGCAATATGTTAAAAAGCGGTTTAAGAGGCTGGAAATCCACATAGTTTACCTACCTGGGCAGGGAGCAAAGGGCTGAAATGGGTGCGGAAACGCAATAAAATGACTTTACGCAGAATAAGTTAAAAAATTCCCTTTAGAAATCGACGCATTTCCCGTTGTTTTCCCAATCGCCATAGCGAGTCGGCTCCGGCCCTTTGCGGCCCCCTATTTCAGGGACTTTCGCCGGTGTAGGGGCAGGCTGGGCTGGGTCTGCGGGTTTCTCTGGACTTTTATTCTCTGAGTTCATAGGTCTTATCTAACACCACTTGGACCCGAGATACCAGATGAACGTGCTCAAACCTTACCGTGATCGGATCGATGCACTGGACGACCAGATCGTGCCGCTGCTGGTCCAGCGTCTGGCCGTGATCCGCGAGGTCGCCGCCCTCAAAAGCCGTGAAGGCATCCCGGCTGTGCTTGAAGACCGCGTGCGTCAGGTCATCGACCGCGCCGCCTCTGCGGCAGGGGAAAAAGATACTGAAATGGTGCGCGAGCTTTACACCCTGCTGGTGACGATCTGCTGTGATTTGGAAGAGCGCATCATGACGGCAGAGCCTGCGCCGCAAAAACTGCGCTCGGTATAAAAATCTTTAGCTGAATTTTGTTTAAGGTGCCGGTCTGCGGCTGCTGCCGTGCCGTTCGACGGAAGCCTCAAGACGACTCCAGATCGCATGAAGTCGCGGTTCACCCGCAGATCTTGCCAAATCTTTCGCCAGAATAAGAGTCATCTGGGCCTCCGAGCGCTCCATGCATTCAAGTGGTCCGGCAGGGTTGTTGGCATTGCCGACCAGGAAAAGCGGAAACACGCGCGTGCAGTCAATCAGCGTATATTTTTGTCCCTGTGACCATTCGAGCGCCAGCAAGACACTCTCAGGTTTATCTGCATAGTTGGCATCATCAGGAAAGCTCAGTCCGAAATGAGAATAGAGTTTTGCATTGGCCAGCAGGCGCTGGGCCGGAGCGCTCGTTACCACAACGCCAGTTGCCGGGTTGCTGCAGGCTTTTTCAAGCTGTTCAAAATTCCAGCGCAGAAAGCGAAACCTGTCCGGCTCCCGCTCCATCAGAGTCTGTCGCACCAGCGCGACGGCATGGGCCTTTTCAGCGATCGACATCGTCGTGGCACGGCGCAGAAAGGGCTGCTCGTGGGGAGTTTCAACACCTATATTAAAGACATCGTTATTCAGATCATCCTTGATGCAGACTCCGTATCTCAAACCGTTCTGGCGGATCTCCCATCCGATAATTCCTACCGAAGGATCACTTTGGCAGGTTATGGATTGCAAGGTCTGGCGGACCTGGTTGTCGAGGTGCGGGGCAGGGCGGTTCATGATAGCGCTGACATCCCTCACCACGGGCTTAGCCCCAGCTTGCAAAAAATTATGCGCTAGCGACAGCGTTGCAGGAAACTGCACGCGCGGAGCAACCTGCTTGGCAGGAGGAATCATAGACAGCGATGAGTTGGTCATACGCAGGCCCTGTTTACTTTTTTTGTTGTTAGGCAGAAGCAAAACAAAAATCAGGCCTCCTGTCAAACTCCTTATGTAAAGATATTGCGGTGCGCTATAGCTTGTGAGTCTGGGGTAATACCTGTAATTTGACGAACAATGAGCCAAGAACCTTCCGCACCTTCAGCTGCGCCTGTTCAGCAGGGCGATCTTTATGATCCCGTGCCACAGGCCGAGATGATTCATGCGCGCCGCGCCGCGCTGCATCTCCTTCAGGATGTATTCATCAAACGTCACAATCTCGATCAGGTCTTCGATGAAAGCGCCGAGTTCAATGGCCTTGCCTTGCGCGACCGCGCCTTCGTCAAGATGCTGGTCACAACTGTCATTCGCCGCCTTGGCCAGATCGATGACCTGATCCGCAAGGCGTTGTCGCGTCCGGGGCAGCCGCTCAACCCGCCGCTGCTTGAATACATTCTTCGCCTTGGCGTCGCGCAACTGATCTTCATGCATGTGCCGGATCACGCCGCCGTCAATACCTCGGTGCAATTGACCGAGGTCGAAGGTCATGGCCGGATGAAAGGGTTTGTCAATGCGATACTGCGCCGCATCGCGGCAGACGGCAAAGACTGGACAACGCGGCAAGACATCGCCCGCCTCAATACGCCCGAGTGGCTGCTGCGCATCTGGATCGAAGATTTCGGGCTGCGCTCTGCTATCGACATCGCCATGGCCAACACGGTTGAACCGCCGCTCGATGTGACGCTTAAAAAACCCGAGACCGCGCCCGACTGGATTGAACCGCTGCTGGCGAAGCAATTGCCGACCGGATCACTGCGTCTGACCCAGCATAAGCTGGTGCAGGATCTACCTGGCTTCGCCGATGGCATGTGGTGGGTGCAGGATGCCGCCGCCGCAATCCCTGCAACGCTTTTCGGCAATATCGAAGGGCAGACGGTGTATGATCTCTGCGCCGCTCCCGGTGGTAAGACCTCGCAACTTGCGGCGCAAGGCGCCCATGTTATTTCGGTTGACCGCTCCGCCAAACGCCTGGTGCGGCTCACCGAAAATATGCGTCGCCTGCGTCTCGATGAGCAGGTCAAAACTGAAGTCGCAGATGCAGCGGTGTGGAAACCACGCGAAGCTGCTCACTTCATTCTGCTCGATGCACCATGTTCCGCGACCGGAACGATCCGGCGCAATCCGGACGTGCCGTGGTTGAAGACACCCACCGATATGAACTCACTCGTCGATTTGCAATCACGCTTGCTAGCGAACGCGCTCAATATGCTCGCGCTGGGTGGCACGCTTATATACTGCACCTGTTCCCTGCAAAAAGCAGAGGGCGAAAATCAGGTCGCGCGCGCGCTGCAAAACTTCGGGGGTCGGGTAGAGCGGTTGCCGATTACCACCGGCGAAATCGGCGGCATGAATGAATTGCTCACCGCCGAAGGCGATCTGAGGATATTCCCCTCGCATCTTGGCAATCTTGGCGGCATGGACGGATTTTTCGTCAGCCGCTTGCGCAAGGTTGCCTGAGGCTGACTTAAGCGGCGCGTACCTGCTGCGTCAGCAGATCACGGATCTCGGGATTGGTCCCGGCATCGGCGAGCGTCAGGGCGGTGCGCCCGACTTTATCCTCCAGCAAAGGTTCGGCCCCGTTTTTCAGCAAAACCTGCACGATTGAACTTTGCCCGAGAGCGGAGGCTTCCATAAGTGCAGTCATACCTTGATGATCCATATGATTGACGTCAGCCCCGAATTCGATCAGGAGCTCCGCGATATGGACATGACCCGCCCGGGCGGCATAAATCAGCGGGGTGGTGCCTGTCTCAGTCTCAAGATCGACCGGGGCCCCGCGCTTGAGCATTTTACGGATTTTAAGGGCGTTGCCGATGCGCACGGCTTCGACCAGCCGGCCGGGGTCCATGGCTTCACGGATTTGCAGGACGCACCAGATTACGATCGAAGCTCCGGTCAGAATGGAAAAAATAATAAGAATATCGGTCAGCATGAAAAACCCCTTTGGCGATTATGAATTACTAACGCTGGAGAGTGTCTTTCGTCACCGGATGTCATAAGTATAAAAATTATATTCAGAATGCGGGTGTCGGGTCGTACCGTTTCGATTTCATATCTTTATACAAATATTATCAGAAACTCCTTGCCCCTTAATTCGTCTTATTTTATAAATAGATAACACGAGTTATCCCCAGCCCCTCTGGTTTCGTCAGGGCCATTCCCATATGTCGTCTCTTCCTATCCGTATCGCGCCTTCGATACTCTCAGCTGATTTTTCCCGCCTTGGCGATGAAATCCGGGCCATTGATGTGGCCGGTGCTGACTACATCCATTTCGACAGCATGGACGGTCACTTCGTCCCGAACCTCTCCATCGGTCCGCTGGTGCTGAAAGCGATCCGTCCGCACACGAAAAAAATCATCGATTGTCACCTGATGATTTCTCCAGCCGATCCCTACCTCAAAGATTTCGCCGATGCCGGGGCTGATATCATCACTGTCCATCCGGAAGCTGGCCCCCATGTGCATCGCTCCCTGCAGACGATCAAAGCGCTTGGAAAAAAAGCGGGTGTCGTCGTCAATCCGTCCACGCCGCTGAATGTAATTTCTCATGTCATGGATCTCGTCGATCTCGTTTTGATCATGACGGTCAACCCGGGTTTCGGTGGGCAATCTTTTATTCCGTTGCTCGATAAAATTTCTGAAGCACGCCGCATGATCGATGCGACGGGGCGTGTGATCGATCTTGAAGTCGATGGCGGCATCACGGTTGAGACCGCGCCGAAAGCGATTGGTGCCGGTGCAAATGTTTTGGTTGCAGGCACAGCCGTGTTCAAAGGCGGACCATCGAATTATGCTACAGCCATCGCATCATTGCGCGGAGGCGCGCACTGACCATGGTGGCAATCGCTGAGAAACATCTCCGCGTTTTAAGTGATCTGCGCAAGCAGGCAACCACCGCTGCACAAAGTTCTGGCTTCTATCACTGGCTGCTTTCATCTGGCTCGATGCCGCGCCAGTTTGCGGTGAAGATGATCGATCCGTGGCCGGGTGATGCTGAAGCCGGGCGTACGCTTTGCAAAGGATTGTTCACCGCGCACGGCGCAAATATTCCGTTCGCGCATGATCTGTGGAGCGAGACCGATGCCTTCCCGCAGTGGCAGGATCTTCTGCATGGGTTCACTTGGCTGCGCGATCTGCGTGCGCTTGGTGGCGATGCGGCGCGGCGTGTTGCCCGCGATATCGTCGGGTACTGGATGCATCAGAACGAACGCTGGGATGAACGTATCTGGCGGCCTGATATCCTCGGTCAACGCATCACGATGTGGCTTGCGACCTATGACTTTTTCTGTGGCTCCGCCAATGAGCAGTATCAGGACCGCTACTTCGCCTGCCTGATGCGCCAATCGAAACATCTGGCGCGCACCTTTCCGGGCGGCCTTGAAGGCGTGCCGCTTCTGAAAGCCGCGCGCGGTTTGATTTTTGCGGGTCTTGCTTTTCCAGGTCGTGAAGAATGGGTTGTGCAGGGCTTTGACTGTGTCCTGAAAGAACTCCCCAAACAGATCTTCAAAGATGGCGGTCACGCGTCACGCTCTCCGCAGTTACTCGTTGAGACGTTGCAGATCATGCTCGACCTGCGCTGCGCGTTATATCGCGCCAATCTCAGCGTCCCTGAGACCTTGCAGAAATCGATTGAGCGGGCGGGCGCTGCGCTGAAATTTTTCCGCTATGGTGATCGCAAGCTCGCGCTCTTTCATGGCGGACAGGCAGGTGATGTCGCGCTGCTCGATGCCTTGCAGGCACAGGTCGCGCTGACCGGCAAAGCGGAGAACACGCTTCCAGACAGTGGTTTTGAACGCGTAGCGTTAGGTCGCAGTGTTCTTTTGCTCGACACTGGTGTAATCCCGGCAAAGCCCTATGATCGCCTCTATCATTCAGCGCCGCTGGCGTTTGAATTTTCATACGGGCGCGAACGCATCTTCACCAATTGCGGCAGCCATCCGGCGAATGCTGACTGGCAGCAGGTATTGCGCCACACAGCCGCCCACAACGCGCTGACCATCAATGGTCATCCGGTTCACGATGTGCAGGAAGACGGCACCATCGCGCGTCCTCATCCCCCCGTCGGCTGCACGCGCGTTGAGAGCAAAGAGCATTGCCTGCTCGATGCCGAGCATCATGGCTATATGCGTGCCGGAATTTCACATCGCCGCAGATTTTATTTGAGCGAATTTGGTTGCGATCTGCGCGGTGAAGAAACGCTCACCGCGAAAAAGCCGCCGCGTAAACCACGCCGCGTCGATCTGCGCTTTCATCTCGATCCGCGCGTGCTTGTCAATTTGAGCGACGACGGACAGGAAGCGATGCTCCAGTTGCCCGGCGGTTCGACGTGGAAGTTCTTTGCCACCTCCGGAAAATTGACCCTTGAGAACAGCATCGCTTTCCATCAGGGCATCCGCCCGGCGAAAACCCGCCAGTTGGTCGTCGTGGCTGCGCTGGCCGGGGAAAGCCTTCAGATTAAATGGGCGCTCCAACGGGTATGATCGCCGCAATTCCGCGCTTTTTTGAGTTTTATTCCAATTTCCTAATAGAAAGTTTGACAGCCCTGCGGAAGCAGGGTTTACTTTATACGGAAATAGGAAAAGTTAACCCAATGCTTGCTCCTGCACATTTGTCGCCGATCTTTCATTTCGTCTCTCCGCAAGGATTGCCTGAAGGCGCGCTTGTGACCAAATTTCGCCCTGAGCCTTATAATTGGACTTTGAGCGCGGGACCTATTCAGGAAATAGAAATTTCCGAATTGCTGGTTACGCTCGTGCGTCCTGATGGTTCCACCATCAACAATCAAAAATATTTCGAAGCTGTTCATGCCGCCGGATTAGAGGCAAAAGTCGACAAACTTCTCATTCTGGCAGCGATCGATTTTGCGGTAGAGAATGATCTTATTGGCCAGATAACCATTGGGCAGAATAATGAACATAAGGTAGACCGCATAATTGCGGTCAACGTCTTTCAAGCGTCATTCACCCGCGATTTGATAGATACTGTCGTTGAGCGCCTCGCCTATCATGGTTTGACACCCGGCTATCTGATGACCGAAAAGCTTGAACATAAAACCGAGATTACTGCCGCTCAGATCGATGCAGTGGAATATGGCCATAGTCTTGGGTTGAACCTTGCGATCGATGATGTCGATCCGCGCGATCCTCACGACCGCGACCGCGTCAGAGTCTTCGGACCGTATGCAAATATCGTAAAAGTTAAGCGCGAAGTCATGCGTGATGTGCGCAATGGGCTGTATGATCCTTTACAATTTGAAGCCGATCTCGCTTCGATGATCGAGGGCCACTCTGTCCTGGTTGTCGCCGAAGGTGTGCCACGTAAGCACCATGATAGAATGCCGTTATCCGTAAACGCGACCCAAAGCATGTGGGGCGACCTTCCCCCTCCCACCGGTAAATAATCTCTATATTCTCGTTTTGTTCTCTGCTAGGATGACCCTGAAAGCGAGTCGTCCGTGGCCAAACCCCATACATCTTATGTCTGTCAGTCCTGCGGCGCGGTCCATGCGCGTTGGAACGGCAAATGTGATGCCTGCAACGAATGGAACACGCTGGCAGCCGAAAGCGCGCAAGCGGCTCCACCGAAGGGTCTTGGCAACGGGCGCAAATCGAAGCAGCTGGACCTCGTCGAGCTGCAGGCAGCGGACTCAAAACCCTATAAACGCTACGTCACGGGTATAAACGAGTTTGACCGTGTCACGGGCGGCGGGCTCGTTCCCGGCTGCGCGATCCTGCTTGGCGGCGATCCGGGCATCGGCAAATCAACTTTACTCCTGCAGGCAGTCTGTTCCCTCGCAAACCGTGGTTTATCATGTGTTTACGTCTCGGGAGAAGAAGCCGTCGATCAGGTCAGAATGCGGGCGCAACGTCTCGGATTGGAGAAATCGCCCGTTCAGCTCGCCTCCGCGACCAATGTCCGCGAGATCGCTGCCACAATCGAGAGCTCTAAAGTCGACGTTCTGATCATCGATTCTATCCAGACGATGTTCGTTGATACGGTCGAAAGTGCACCGGGAACCGTGACGCAGGTCCGGACCGCGGCACAGGAAATCACACGCATCGCCAAAAAGCATGGCACGTGCGTCTTCTTTGTGGGTCACGTGACCAAGGACGGTCAGATTGCCGGACCGCGCGTTCTCGAGCACCTCGTTGACACCGTCCTCTATTTCGAAGGGGACCGGGGTCACCATTTCCGTATTCTGCGCACCGTCAAGAACCGCTTTGGCCCGACCGATGAAATCGGGGTCTTTGAGATGGGGGCGCTGGGTCTCTCCGAAGTGTCCAACCCCTCGGCTCTGTTCCTGTCCCAGCGACAGGATGATGCGACCGGCTCCGCCGTCTTTGCGGGTCTCGAAGGGACGCGCCCGATTTTGGTCGAGGTGCAGGCCCTCGTTGCGCCTGCTCCCTATGGCACACCCAGACGGGCCGTGATCGGCTGGGACTCGAGCCGCCTCGCCATGATTTTGGCCGTTCTCGAAGCCCGGTGCGGGCTCGTGTTCTCCGGTTCGGAAATTTATCTCAATATGGCGGGCGGAATGCGCATTTCTGAACCCGCCGCCGATCTCGCCGTCGCCGCCGCTCTGATCAGCGCGCTCCAGAATTCGGCGGTGCCAAGCGACATGGTTCTTTTTGGTGAAATTGGCCTCTCTGGAGAGATTCGCCCGGTCGCCCAGCCGGATCTCCGCATGAAAGAAGCGGCCAAGCTCGGCTTTGGGTCTGCCTGCACGGCACAGCGCATGGGCCGCAAGCAGCAGCCAGCCATCCCAGATGGCATGAAAGTGCAGGAAATCAGCCATTTAGACGACTTGATCGCGAACTTGCGCGACCAGAGCCGGCCAGCCCCGAAACAGGTTCGTTCGGCTTAAGTCACGCAACCCTTGCATCGCTGCCAAATCTGACCTATCACCTTTGAAATCAAACAATAAATTGCAGGCGACGCCTGCCTTAGGGTTGTCCATGGCCGTGTTCTTCGATATTGGCGTTCTCCTCGTTCTCCTTATCTCCGCCGGAGTGTCCTTTTTTCGCGGCTTTATCCGCGAAGTCCTCACCATCGTCGGTGTCATTGGCGGCCTGCTTGCCGCGTTGATGTTCGGTAAAACCGTGGCTCCGTATGTGCGTGGCTGGTTCGGCATCACCGAGGCCAACGATGGCGGCAAACTCTTCGATCTGATCCCGATGACCATGGTCGCTGACGGTTGCGCTTATATCGGGATATTCCTGATCGTCTTTATTATCCTGCAACTCTTCAGCCATTTTATTTCCGCCTCCGCCAAAGCGATTGGCCTCGGCCCGGTTGATCGCACGCTTGGTGTGATCTTCGGGCTCGCTCGCGGCGTCCTGTTGCTTGGCATTCTCTATCTGCCGTTCAATGCCATCCTGCCGGAAGAAAATAAACGCACCTGGTTCGAAGGCTCTGCAACCGCGCTTTACATTGAAACCACGTCGAACTGGCTGGCCGGGTTCCTGCCGGACTCGAAGGAAGAAGCGGTCAGCGAGACACGCGAAAAACTCGAAGACATGGATATTCTCAAATCCGATGGCAAAGCTGAAAAGCCTGCGGCAGAACAACCTGCAGAGACTGAGGGCTACACTGAAAAAGCCCGTGAAAATCTCGAGAACCTGATTGAAAAAGAAACGCCGGCCCCAGCACCAGCCCCCGCATCAACCCCAAGGACGTCCAATGAGTGAGATCGCCACGACCAATCCCTTTGACGACGACAAGCTTCATGAGGAATGCGGGATCTTCGCGATCTACGGGCACGAAGATGCCGCCACGATGACGGCCCTCGGTCTCCACGCTTTGCAGCACCGGGGTCAGGAAGCTTCAGGGATCGTCAGTTATGACGGCGATCATTTCTACCAGCACCGCGGCCTCGGCCTTGTCGAAGAAGCGGTGACCAAGAATATCGGCGCGCTCAAAGGCTTCGCCGCGATCGGGCATAACCGCTACGCCACCACTGGCGGTGCGGGCTTGCGCAATGTTCAGCCGCTTTTTGGCGATCTGTCCTTCGGCGGTTTCGGTGTCGCCCACAATGGCAACCTGACCAACGCCTTGAAAATCCGCGACGAACTCGTCGCGCAGGGATCGATCTTCCAGTCGACGACTGACACCGAAGTCATCATCCACCTCGTCGCTTTGTCGAAAAAGAAAACCGTGATGGACCGCTTTATCGATGCGGTCTCGCAAATTGAAGGCGCATATTCCCTGATCACCGTGTCCGCGGGCATGGTCATGGGCATGCGCGATCCGAACGGCGTGCGTCCGCTGGTCTTGGGCCGGATTGGTAAAGCCAATATCCTTGCGTCCGAAACCTGTGCGCTCGATATCATCGGTGCGGAATTCGTCCGCGACATCGAGCCCGGCGAGATGGTCGTGCTCAACGAAAAAGGTGTCCAAAGTTTCCGCCCGTTCGAGAAAAAGCCGTCTCGCTTCTGCATTTTCGAATACGTCTATTTCGCCCGTCCCGACAGCCTCATGGACAATCGCTCGGTCTACACAACGCGCAAAGCCATCGGTATCGAGCTTGCCCGTGAAGCTCCGTGCGATGCGGACATCATCGTGCCGGTACCGGACTCAGGCGTGCCATCTGCGATTGGCTATGCGCAGGCGAGCGGCATTCCGTTTGAGCTTGGCATCATCCGCAATCATTATGTCGGGCGCACCTTTATCGAACCGACGCAGGCCATCCGTCATTTGGGCGTGAAGCGCAAGCACAACGCCAACCGTGCGATGCTCGAAGGCAAGCGTGTTGTGCTGGTCGACGACTCGATCGTGCGCGGCACGACCTCGCGCAAGATCGTTGAAATGGTCCGCGCGGCTGGGGCGAAAGAAGTGCATATGCGCATCTCGTCGCCGCCGACCAAGCATCCATGCTTCTATGGCATCGATACGCCGTCGAGCGAAGAACTGCTGGCGCATACGCATGATCTCGAACAGATCAAAAACTTTATCGGCGTTGATAGTCTGGCCTATATCTCAGTTGATGGGCTCTACCGCGCAACCGGTGAAGCGCAGCGTAACAAGAACGCGCCGCAATTTTGTGACGCATGCTTCACGGGCGACTACCCGATCCGCCTGACCGATAACCTCAGCAAATCGTGCACGACCGAAGTTCGTGGGCCAGATCTGCCCGAGCCCGGCACCTCTGATTATAAAGAGAAGGTCACGGCATAATGAGCGCGGAGCAGCCTCTCGCCGGACGGGTTGCGCTGATCACCGGCGCCTCGCGCGGTATCGGGGCGGCTGTGGCTAAAGCCTATGCCAAAGCGGGCGCGCATGTTGTGCTGCTGGCCCGCACCACGGCAGGACTTGAAAAAATCGATGATGAAATCGGCTCGCTTGGCGGTAAAGCCACACTGATCCCGTTTGATCTGAAAAAACTTGATGAACTTGAAGTGCTTGGTCCCATGCTCGCCGACCGCTTCGGCAGGCTCGATATCCTCGTTGCCAATGCCGGACAGCTCGGCACGCTCTCGCCGCTCGCCCATGCCAAGATGAAAGACTGGGCCGATCTTACCACTGTGAACGTGACTGCCAACGCGCAACTGATCCGCACGCTCGATCCGTTGCTGCGCGCCTCCGATGCAGGACGTGCGATTTTTGTCGGCGGACAGGTCGGGGTTAAACCCTTCGCCTATTGGGGTCCTTACGCCGCAACCAAGGCCGCGCTGATGATGCTCGCGCAAACTTACGCTGCTGAAACGCTCAAAACTGCTTTGCGCGTGAATGTGATTGCCCCGGGCGCAACCAACACCGATATGCTTGCTCAGGCTTTCCCGGGTGGGTATCAGGGCAAGGATTTGCGCCAGCCAGACGACCTTGTACCAACGTTTCTTGAACTGGCTCTGCCAGCCTGCACACGTCACGGCGAAGTTATTTCCGTTTAAAAATCAGTGCCGGCGAAATCCCAGCGCCTGCTCGATCTGGCGCAGGTCGCCCGCATCTTTGGTCCGTGCGAACCGGCGTTTGCTGTCGGCCACACGGCCAATGGTCATGACGCGTATGCCGCCGACATCCTGAGATATATCATCGAGATTGCCGCTGCTCGCGACCATAAAGGGCCATTCGCACGACACATCATAACGCTCTCCATCCAGATCGAAGGTCGCGCAATCTTGTGTTCCACATTCGTGAGTTACAGCGAGATTGGCGTTATGGACGACCTGATGAAAAGCATGATTGAGCTTGCCGGTATAAATATCGAGATCACCGATGATGCGGCCTTCGGGCAATATCGGCGTATAATGACGCGCGCGCGCAATCTCATCCCAGATCGCAAGCGCACCACTCCCGGCTATGACGGAATTGTACGACAGCCCCAACTGACGATACCGCTCTATCGCGGCTTGAATTTTACTCATTAGTCCCTGTTACGCTTTTATTATTTTTTTTAAGTATTCAGGAATAGGGGGTCGCCGTCAAACAATCCTGACGGTTAATAACAAAAAAAGGGACTAATATTATTTCGCGTAAGGGTTTTTGCTCTTGCGCAGCAGCAGGCGGATCGGCACGCCGTCGAGTTCATAGTCCTCGCGCAGGCTGTTCATCAGATAGCGTTTATAGGTATCCGGAACGGCTTCAGGCTTCGAGGTCCAGACCGCGAATGTCGGCGGGCGGACGTTGATCTGCGTCATGTAACGCATCTTGTTCGGGCGACCTCCGGCAAGCGGTGGCGGATAGTGGCTGATTTTTGCCTCGAGCCAGCGGTTGAGGCGGCCCGTGTTGACGCGCCGGTTCCAGATCTCATAGGAATTGAGGCAGGCATCCATCAGCTTGTCGAGGTTCTGACCGCGCAGCGCCGAGAGCGGAATAAATGGCAGGTTGCGCACCTGCGCCAGATTGTCACCAAGCTGCGCTTTGAATTTCTCGATCAGTTCGGTTTTGTTTTCGATCAGGTCCCATTTGTTGACCGCGATAATCAGAGCGCGGCCCTCGGTAATCACATGATCGGCAATCTGCTGATCCTGTTTCTCCAAAAGCAATTCAGCATCAAGCACAAGAATAACAATCTGCGAAAGACGGATGGCACGCATCGTGTCTTCGACAGCCATTTTCTCGAGTTTGTTTTCAACACGGGCTTTTTTGCGGAGGCCTGCGGTATCGACCAGGCGGAATTTCTTGCCCTGATATTCCCAATCGGCGGCAATCGCGTCGCGGGTGAGTCCTGCTTCTGGTCCGACGATCACGCGGTCTTCTTCGAGAAGCGCATTCATCAGCGTTGATTTCCCGGCATTGGGACGACCCACGATGGCGATGCGCACTGGTTTATCCGGATCTTCCTGCGGCAGGGCTTTGGTAAAGTCGAAGTTTTCGTCGCCTTCAATCCCTTCGAGTTCGTCCGGCGTCCAGTATTTGCCTTCGCTAGTATCGTCTTCTTCGACGTCGTCCATTTTCGGGAAATAGTCTTGAAGACGCATGTAGAGGTGATCGAGGCCGATCCCGTGCGCGGCGGAAAACATGATCGGATCGCCAAGGCCCAGCGCATAGGCATCAGCCTGAATTTCCAGTTCCTGCTTTTCGTGTTCGACTTTGTTGACGAGCAGCAACAGGGGTTTCTTCTGCTTGCGCAGCCACCCGGCGAAGTGCTGGTCGAGCGTGGTGACACCAGCGCGGCCATCGATGACGAAGACGATGACATCGGCATGGTCAAGTGCCTGATCGGTCTGGCGGCGCATGCGCGCTTCAAGCGAGTTATCGAATTTTTCCTCAAGGCCCGCGGTGTCGATCACGTTGAGGGGCTGGTCCATCAGCTGGCCTTCGGCCTGCCGCCAGTCACGCGTCACGCCGGGCGTGTCGTCGACAATCGCCATGGTGCGGCGGGTCAGGCGATTGAAGAGCGTGGACTTGCCGACATTGGGTCGGCCCACGATCGCTACGGTTAACATCAGGGAAACTCTACTTTCTTATATTCTAACGGTACGCGGCAAGCGTTCCATCATTATGCAGGAGCAACAACGTGCCTTGCGCAATGATTGGTGTGGCCGCGATGGCCTTGCCGGTATTAAGGCGGCGTAGCAGGTGACCATCTATTGGATCGACTTCGAGGATCATGCCTTTCGGCCCTGTGACGATCAGGCGGCCACCAGCGAAGACCGGACCGTTCCAATCCATTGCAGTCCCGCTTTCATCTTTATCAACATAAGAGGCGAGCGGTTTGACCCAGCGGATAGCGCCGCTGTCACGGCCAAGCGCAATCAATTCATTGGCGGATGAGATCAGGAACAGATGATTGCCCGCAACCCACGGCGTATCTGCGCCCGAGACATCGCGCTGCCAGATGCGCTGGCCGGTGCGTTCATCAATCGCGGCCATGCGTCCGCCGAAGCTGAGCGCGATGACTAGACCTTTATCGAGAATCGGGAGTGCCTGAATATCCGGCAGTGTGGAGAGACCGCCGACGCGCACCGCAGGGGAAAGGTTATCGCTCCATGCGACCGATCCGTTCTGAACGCGGAGAGCCATAATCTCGCCTGATGAAAACGCAGGGATGACGACTTCGCTGCTGGCGGCCGGGCTTGCGGCCCCGACTAGTCCGGCGGTTTCAGACAGGCCCTGATAGGACCACAGCTCTGTGCCGTCCTTGGCATCGAGCGCGATCACGCGGTTATCGAGCGTCATGACGAAAACGCGGTTGTCCATGATGGTCGGCGCGGCGCGGGATGGTGCTTCCAGTTTCTTGCGCCAAAAAATACCGCCATTTTGCGGATTGAGCGCGAGCACTTCGTTGTAGCCGTTGGTGACGTACAGAATATTGGCGGAATAGGCGAGCCCGCCGCCAATCACCTGTTCATCTTCGTTTTTAGGACGGATGAAATTGGTCCAGAGTTTTTTGCCGTCTTGCAGAGAGAACGCGCTGACATTTGATTCCGTATCGAGCGTGTAAACCTTGCCATCAAAGACGACAGGTTGTGCGGTCAGGGGCAGGTCTTCTTCAGCGCCTGCTCCGGTATCGGCCGTCCAGGCGCGTTTCAGTTCACCCGGATTGAGGGCGAGGTTCTGCATCGCGTGGTTCGGGTAGCCCCCGGCCTGCGGCCAGTATTCGTTCTTCCATTGCTCCGGCGCGACGAAGCCTTCTGCCGTCAGGTTGACATCTGCTGGCTCCAGATTGCGCTGCAGTTCAAGCACGGACATGCGCTCACCGGGCAGAGGTGGTTTTTCATCGGCTTCGAACCAGCTACAGCCGGAGAGGGCGAGCAGGCACAGCCCGCTCATCAGGAAAGTGCGATTGAAATGCCGCATTACGATTGACCTTCCAGTTTGTAAGTGTCGATCAAAGCCTGGGCGCGTTCGCGCAGAGACTGCGGCAGCGCCTGTTTCGCGGTGACAAGTTCAAGATCGCCGATCGCGCCTTTCAGGTCTTTGCTCTTGTGCGCCTTGATCACGGCGCGCGTCATCAGAGCCTGACCCTGCCATGGCGATTTATCATCTTTGGCAACCGGTTCGATCTGCTCCAGCAAGCTTTCTGTCGTTATCCTGTCGTCCTGATCAAGGGCCAGGTTGACGCTCTGGACGATGGCGAGATCGCGAAATACCGCAGGGGCCTTTTTGTCGGCTTTGACCTGTTTATAGAGATCGAGGGCTACGGGATATTTTTTGTCGGCCATGGCGCGCGCGGCGGCGGTCATCAAGGTGAGCGTTTGCCCGTTGGTTTCAGCTGCAAGTTTCTCAAGCGCAGGCAAAGGCTCTTTCTCGTCGAGCGCGGTGAGCAGGGCCGAGGTGTCGGCACGTTTTTGTTTTGCATCCCATGCATTCCACGCCGCATGCGCGGAGGTGCCGAGGATTAGGGCGACGATCCCGGTGACGAGCGCAATCTTGTGCTCGTTCCACAAGCGAACCATTCTTTCGACGCGCATTGCGTCGTCGACATCCTGTAAAAGATCGGACATTTCTGAAGTCTCCTTAAAAACGCCCTCACCATAGAGGAATTGCGGGATGATGCAAAGGCAGGCGAGAGCCTTTGAGCGGGGCGTTCAGCTAAAAGATAAGCCAGTTGAATAACCCTTGATTAATAATTATGAAAATGATAAATCGAGTGTTATGAGAAAGAAGCCGCCACCTGCCACAGGATCTGCCTTCAGTACTGCCGCTGGGTTACACAGCGCTTTCAGTCTGGCGACCTATGGCCAGCTGATCAGCCTCCATTTATGCCTTCAGGAGGAAGGCAAACTGAGCGACCAGATTTTCAGTTATGCGCATCAGTTATCAAGAGTGACATTTTCTTTGCTGAATCCTCTGGAAGCAAACAAGTCAGTGAAGCTGACGCTGATTGAGCGTCATGTGAACGGCACCAATCAGAGCGATTACGCGATTACCCTCAGCATCAACGGGGAGTCCGAAGGCGCAGACTATGAGCTGAAAGGCGTGGTTCATAAAAAGGAAGCAGACCGCCGTATTCCTGCCGAGGTCATTGCCGCCCTGCGTGAGCGGATAGCGGCTCAGGATAAAAAATATATGCATCCGGCCGTTCCGCCTGCGGGGCCGTTGGCACCTGTGCTTGATCTGGGGGCGTATCGCGCTGCGCGAAAGCTGGTTTAGGGTTGAACCCGGTCTGCCATCCCGCTAAGTCTTAAGGGTTCAACCCGGAGAATTTTGCGATGCCCAGCCCGTTCCCTGCACAAGACGACCTGACTGCCCTGCGCCATTATCTGCACCAGAATCCCGAACTGTCCGGCGAAGAATTTAAAACCGCCGATCACCTCATCAACTATTTCGAAGAGCATTTTCAGCCCGATGAAATCGTCCGCGTTGCCGGGCACGGCATAGGTTTTATTTTCAAAGGCAAGGTTCCGGGCAAAACCATTCTCGTACGCTCCGAACTCGACGCACTGCCAATTGTTGAGATCAATAATTTTGAGCACCGCTCGCGCACCGAAGGCGTCAGCCATAAATGCGGGCATGACGGCCATATGGCGATCCTCGCTGGGGTCGCCAAGCATCTCAGCAAGGAACGTCCGCGCGCCGGGCGCGTCGTCCTGCTCTATCAACCAGCCGAAGAAACCGGGCAGGGTGCGCGCGCCGTTTACGAAGACCCGGCCTTCGCCAAAATCAAACCGGATATTGCTTTCTCGCTGCACAACATTCCGGGCCAGCCGATGCACCAGATACGCTGCAAACCGGGCAGTTTCAGCCGCGCCGTGAAGTCGATGATCATTCAGCTCAAGGGCAAAACCGCGCATGCGTCAAAGCCTGAAACGGGCCTCAATCCCGGTCTGGCGGTTGCTGAAATCTGCTTCGCCGCCGACCGCATCACCAAGGAAGCCGAAGCGGGCTCGTTGATCACGCTGATCCATACGCGGGTTGGCGACAAAGCCTATGGCGTCAGTGCCGGGGATGGAGAAGCTCATTTTACTCTGCGCGCTTACACCAACGAAGGCTTGCAAACGATCTGGGATGCGCTGACACGCGAAGCCGCAGCGATTGCGGTCGCACATGGCCTTGAGATTGATTTTGATTTTACTGAAGAATTCATCGCCAATACCAACGATGAAGGCGCGGTGCAGATGGTCCGCGATGCTGCGCGTAACCACAATCTCGAATATGTCGAGATGACGGAATCAAATCCATGGGGTGAAGATTTCGGCGCGATCACCAGCAATGTCCGGGGCGTAATGTTCGGCCTTGGCGCAGGCGAGAAAAATCCCGACCTGCACAATCCCGATTACGATTTCCCGGATGAACTGATCGGCACGGGGGCCGCGATGTTTATCGACCTGATCAGGCAAGCCCAACGCTAATTTCGCGTCTACTTAGCAATCAGCTCATTCGCCGCAGGGGCTGCAATCAATTGCGGCCTGATGTGAGGGCGCAGAGCTGCACGCATTTCAGGCGTAACACGCGACGGGGCCATATCCGCAACGCGGATGCTGTACGGCGTTTCATGAGAGTTGGCGTGCTCGGTCATCAGGGAAACGCACATTTCTACCAGTTCGCTGGTGCCATGTTGCGACCATGCGGTTGGCTGCATCTGCACTTCAAGCCTTTCAGCTTCAGTTCTGCGCTGGGCGAAGGCAACCATGTTCAGCAGGCGCGCCGTCGAGACGGGTTGGCCGTCGACTGAAAACGCCGGGCCGACATTGGTGCGTGCGCAGTTGTTGAAAGTCGAATAGGTCGTCGAAGCCATCATGACCGCAGTCGGCACGCCGGCTTTATCGGTTTCGACAATGCCGAAGCCAAGCGGGCTATTGTGGCATTTGAGCATCGAGGCGATAGCGAGCTCCGGATTGCGAACAGCGCTTGAGAAATCTCTCTGCGCAAGATGCTCGATGTCTGCTTCCTTAAGCAGGCGCACCGATGTCGGATCGATCGCGGCATCTGCGATGCTCACGTGGCGCAGGTCCTGCGCGGCGATATCTTTGGCCGAAACGGTCATGCGCGTGGCTGAATGGACCTTGCTCATATCGTCCTGATCCATGACGACGATGGCGCCGCTATCGGTGTTGGCCATACGATAAGAGCCCATGCTGAGCAGCGGCATCGGGTTTTGGCGCATGCCGACACGTTCGTAAAAACGCCGCGAGTTATCTTTGCTGGCATCGACAGTACAGGCGATGATGGCGCAATCTTCTTCTTCGGCGATCTCACGCAGGATATCGAACGAGAAGGTACCAAGACCGCGGTTCTGCATATCAGGCACCATCATGAAGTCTTCAAGATAGATGCCGTCGCCTTCGGGCGAATGGAATTTACTGGTCAGGATATAGCCGACCGCGTCCTGTGTCGCTTTGTTGCGCAGGATAATCCCGGACAGGATTTTTTCGGTCGGGTCGTCGGACATGACAGCTTTATAAAAATCGGTGCGTCTGCCTTTGATGGTGGTGTTGTGCTCGACAGCCTGCATTTCCACGAGATCGCAGAGTTCGCCAAAGCTCTCCGCTGAAACATGTTCTAGCGTCAGATTTGCAATCGGAAAAGGAGCTCTTTTGGATGAGGAAGTATCAGCTCCAGCGAAAGCTGCTGCAGCATCCGGTGCCTGTGACAACATGTCGTAAAAACCCTCGTATAATACAGACGCTTTTTTTCCTAGCCGCGCCCATAATTATTAGATTTAAGCCCAACGCATTGCTCTTCAGGCAGTTCTGCTTTCAAGAGAATAAAACAAGTATACGGAAGTCCGGGGGTGCGTAAAAGAAATTATATGCCCCAGAGGGCAGAAAAGCCCGAAAACTATCTTGCAGCGCAGTAAACTGTCAAAGTTGCGCGCCTAAGGCGTCCTGAGCTAGGCTGATCGTGAAAGAAAATTGCGTATGGCCGATCCTCATTCCCCAGCTCCCCAACTTGCAGACATCTTCTCAGATGCCACTCAGGTCACAATTGGCATTCAGGAACCGCTCAGCTCTGACGACCGTGATTGGATTACGGCGGCGGCGACCGCAACGAATGAGATGGCGGGGATCGACCGTTGGGACATGATCGATGTCGGAGCTATGGAAGTGGCGTTGTACGAAGATGGGTTGGACAGTGGCATCCGCGCAACCCGCTGGAAGATCGAAGGATTGGCTAAGCCCATGTACCGCATTTCTCAGGGTGAAGCGGGTATCAATGTCCCTTCGCTTGCTGGTCTGTGCGCCCGCCTCATGAGTGTGATCGAAATACGCGGTGCGATGTCGCTGGGCTCAGATGTGACGCGTAAATTGCACTGAGCCTCTAAGGCTTGGCGCAGCTATGTTCCAGCTTAGCCAGTTTGTATCCGGCCCAGTCGATTTTCTTTTTCACTACATCATCGCTTAAAGTTTCGCCGGGTTTCACATCGATCAGCACCTGTTTAGTGGTCAGATTGATCTCAACCCATTTAACCGAGGACTCTTTTTCAAGAACCTTCTTGATGCTTTGTGCGCACATATCACAGACCATGCCATCAACAGTGGCGATGGTTTGCGGCGCGGGGCAGACTGGCGTGGCCGCGAGAGCAGGCGAGGTCACTAAGAGCAGGACAGCGAGAAGATATTTCATCGGGAACTCCTTTTAAAATGCGTGCATCAGGTGAAACAAGCCTTCACCGTTTTCATTAACTCCAGCTTCGACCATGGTGGATCCTTTGAGAAACCGGACCACTGGTGTCACCGTAAAATTATCGTCCCGCTCCGGATGATGGTCGACCTGCATGATAAGCCATGTATGCAGATCGCCTGCTTCACCAATATAGGGTGCAACCCCGACCCGGCCCCGCTGCGTGAACTCTTTGTTCACATCGCCTGCGTTGATATAATGGTTGCTGTATTCAGTATAGAAGCGGCGATTTTCCCAATCGGCCAGAAGCCCGGTATAGGCCGCCGCCGATTCCTCATCCCCGCCATCGGCACGGGCATAGCCCACACCGGAATGCAGAAATAAATTCGCCTGCGCATCGGGGTAATTGCCGCGCCACAGGCGATTGATCATCGTCAGGCTGTGCATCTGGTAATCGCCTTCGCGGTCGTACTCATTCTGCAGCCCGAAGCCGAGTGTCGGGGTTATGGTATAGGAATTCAGCAGCATAAAGGCATCCCCGCTGGTCTCCGCCATAGTCTGCCACCCACCCGGATAGGTCAGCGGCTTAGCAAACGCAGCACACGGGCTGAGGATGGCTCCGGTCAAGACCGCGAGGGCAAAATATTTCATGACTTTCCTTGTCTCTCGTCCTTCAGGTTCGGGACGACATGCGCTAAGGTTACACCTATTCAATCTTTTATCTCAGGAGTTTTCCATGACAAAAATCAAGGTAGCCAATCCGGTCGTCGACATCGACGGCGATGAGATGACCCGGATTATCTGGGCCTGGATCAAAGATAAATTCATCCATCCTTACCTTGATATTGATCTGAAATATTTCGACCTCGGCATCGAGAACCGCGATGCGACCGAAGACAAGGTCACGGTCGAGGCCGCCAACGCCATCCTGCAGCATAAGGTCGGCGTCAAATGCGCGACCATCACGCCCGATGAGGCCCGCGTCAAAGAATTTAATCTCAAGAAAATGTGGAAGTCGCCGAACGGCACGATCCGCAATATTCTCGACGGCACCGTTTTCCGTGAGCCGATCATCTGCAAGAATATCCCGCGCTACGTCCCCGGCTGGACCAGCCCGATCATCATTGGCCGCCATGCGTTTGGCGACCAGTACAAAGCGACCGATTTCAAAGTCCCCGGTCCGGGTAAACTGACCCTGACCTATACGCCGGAAGGCGGCGCGCCAGAAGTTCACGATGTTTATGATTTCAAAGGCCCCGGCATCGCCATGGGTATGTACAACGTCGATGAAAGCATCATCGGCTTTGCGCGCTCCTGCTTCAACTATGCGCTGGCCCGCAATGCCCCGCTGTATCTCTCCACCAAGAACACCATTCTCAAAGCCTATGACGGCAAATTCATCGAGATTTTCGCGCACCTTTATGACACCGAATTCAAACCGAAATTCGAAGCGGCCAAGCTCTGGTATGAACACCGCCTTATCGATGACATGGTCGCCTTCGCGATCAAATCGAATGGCGGCATGGTCTGGGCCTGTAAAAATTATGACGGTGATGTCCAGTCCGATGTTGTGGCGCAAGGTTTTGGCTCGCTTGGCCTGATGACCTCAGTGCTGCTCACGCCGGATGGCGGTATCGTCGAGGCGGAAGCGGCGCACGGCACCGTCACGCGTCACTTCCGCGAATACCAGAAAGGCAACGAAACCTCGACCAACCCGATCGCCTCGATCTTCGCTTGGACGCAAGGCATGAAGTACCGCGGCAAGTTTGACGGCAACGCTGAGTTGATTGCCTTCGCCGACAAACTCGAAAAAGCCTGCGTCCAAACCGTCGAGGCTGGCGACATGACCAAAGACTTGGCCCTTTTGGTTGGCAAAGAGCAAAAATATTTGACAACCCAAGCCTTTATGGACAAAGTCGGCGCAACCTTGGAAGGGCTGCTGAGATAGCAGCGTCCGGGTCTTTGGCGAGGAAATTATGAAAAAAACGGTCTCTGGTATTGCTGTCTGTGTGGCACTGGCTTTGCTTGGCTGGAGTCTGCCATCGCAGGCCGCAGTCAAGGCGCCTGCTGCTGCGGGGAAAGTCCGCTTCAACGACACCTATATAGGTGAGATGAGCTCTGTGACCGCAAGCTATGAAGACACGCTTGTCCATATTGGCCGCGATTTCGATGTCGGCTTCGTTGAAATGCGCGCCGCCAACCCGCATCTCGATCCGTGGATTCCGGGTTCCGGGGCCAAGGTGATTGTGCCGACCATGCATCTCCTGCCCGATGCACCGCATGAAAGTGTGGTCATCAATCTCGCCGAAATGCGCCTCTATCTTTACCGCTCGCCGTTTGAAGCACCGCTGACCTTTCCAATCGGGATTGGCCGTGATGGTCTGCGCACCCCGGTCGGCACGACCAAAGTCTTCCGCAAAAAAGAAGCCCCGACCTGGACTCCAACCGAGCGCATGCGCCGCGAAGATCCGACGCTCCCGGCGCAGGTTCCGCCCGGCCCGGATAACCCGATGGGTACACACGCGCTCTATCTCGGCTTCACCAGTATCGCCATTCACGGCACCAACAAGCCTTACGGTATCGGCCGCCGCGTCAGCTCGGGTTGCATCCGCATGTTCCCCGAGGACATCACCCGCCTCTATGAAATGGTGCCGGTTGGCGCAAAAGTGACGGTTGTCGATCAGCCGATCAAATCCGCGTGGGTTGGTGATAAGCTTTATCTCGAAGTTCACCCGACGCAGGAACAGGCTGCGATCATGGAACGCGAAGGTGCGATCCCTGATTACCAGCTCTCCGACCGTGATCTTGCCTATATCATGCGTGTTGCAGGATCCGATGTTGAGAAACTCGATTGGGCCGCGATCCGCAAGGTCGTCAAAGAGCGCCGCGGTTATCCGATTGAGATCGCGCACAAATCATCTGTCCGCCAGAGCGCTGCGCCAGCATCTCAGGCTCCGGCCAAAGCGATGAGCAAAGAGCTTGCCAAAGAAGAGATGAAAAAAGCCGCCATGAAAGAAGCGACCACTAAGGCAAAAGTCGCCCAAGCCTCTCTGCGCGAGCCAACCCGTTACCGCGAATAAAGTATTTTAGGATGCGGCGGCGGCTGTCGGCAGAATCTGCAGCAGCACAATAGCACTTATAAGCGCATAGATCGGCGGCAGCCACAGCGGTGCCCATGCCAGCCATGGTGCTGTTTTCTTGCTGCTGAAGCCTGCAAAATCTCCAACCGCTAAAACCACGGCTGCAACCCACGCGACAATCGTCGCGAAGTAGAACCAGTGGTACAAAGTCTGGGCAGGCGCGGTATACGCATCAGCCGGAAAAATATCCTGCGATGTGGCCGCCATAAAAATCAGGGTCACGACCAGATACCCGGTTGCGGCGCGCACCAATAAAAGAGCTAAAGACTTGATCATGGCGCTCACGCTACCTGATCTCCTGCCAATAAAAAAGGCCGCTCTGATGAGAGCGGCCTTTTTATGAAGAGATTTTCTAACGGCTTATTTCATGGTTTTTTGTTCGACCATTGGCTCGGCGCTGCTCATTGGTTCCGGGGTCAGAACCGGAGCAGGTGCAGGGGCCATGGTTGGGGCAGGGGCCGCGACAGGAGCCGGGGCCGGTGCAACTGGGGCAGGCGCCGGAGCTTGCTGCCATTGAGCGGTGCGCTCATCAGCATAAATATCATTGTCATGCTTGCTGGCGGTGGAGGTGCCATCAGCCATGCCGGACATATCAGGCATATCTGGCATCCAGCTACAGGCAGAGAGAGCCGCCGTGGCAGCTGCGAGGGTCAGAAGAGTGCGAAACGAATTCATGGGAAATCCCCTTAAAGTATGTGTGAGTAAAACTTGCCCCAACTTTAAGCTTTTTGGGTTTCGAGGCAACCACCCTCATGAAAGTTATTCCGAATAAAAAAGACTGCCTGAATTCAGGCAGTCTTCTTCAAATTCGGCGAAAAGCCAGAAGTAAGAATTACTTCGTAACTTTTTTCTCGAATACTGGTTCAGCGGACTGAACTGGCTGTGCGCCAGAAGCGGTGCGCTCGTTAGCGTATGGAGGCTGAGTGTCGACATAGCCTTCGCCGGTCGAATCGCAAGCAGCCAGAGCAACGGATGCGCTGAGCAGGCACAGAGTGGCAACGAGTTTTTTCATTGTAGGTATCCTCATTAGCAGATGGTTGGTTAGAAAGAATAGTTCCTCTTCGAAGAGAATGAAACTAACCCCTTAAACCATAAGCATGTTTCGGGGGCAATACGCTTTGAGTGATATTTTTAACCCATGGGGATGTTTTTGCCACGGTGTTGTAAAATTATGACTATTATTACTTTTTGCCGCCGCGCCCGACCTTGGCGAAATAGGCATCAACGCTGGCTTTGAGGGTGCCTGCGATTTTTTTACGGTGCTCGGGGGAACTTAACCGCGCGACCTCGCTGCGGTTGGTCAGATAGCCCATCTCGACGAGAATCGAAGGAATGTCCGGGGCCTTGAGCACCGCAAACCCGGCTGAGCGGTGCGGACGCTCAAGGGTTTTGATCCCCCGTCCACTCATGGTGACGACCACGGTGTTGGCCAGAAATTTCGACTGGTTCATCGTGTCACGCGTCGCGAGATCCAGCAGAATATTGGCGACATCTTCTTCCTGACCGGACAGATCGATGCCGGCGATGACGTCGGATTTGTTTTCGCGGTCGGCGAGTTTCGCGGTCTCGGCATCCGATGCGGTTTCCGAGAGCGTGTAAACAGACGCTCCCGTCACCATGTCATCGCGGATCGAATCGGCGTGCAGCGAAATAAACAGGTCACCACCATTCTTGCGCGCAAACTGCACCCGTCCGCGCAGCGGAATAAACACATCCTTGTCCCGCGTCATGCGGACAGCGTACTTGCCGCTCTCTTCCAGCTGTTTCTTAAGCTCAAGCCCTACGGCGAGAACGATATTTTTTTCGTAGGTGCCGTTGGCGCCGCGTGCGCCGGGGTCCTGTCCGCCATGACCGGGATCAATGATGATCAAAGGTTTTTGTGCAGCGTTCAGGGGCTGTGGTGTCGCCGTGCGGGGCGGTGTGCGCTGGCTACCGACATCCTGCGTCGGCAATTGGCCTTGCAGCGGGCCATGCACTTGCGCGAGAGCCGCCGTCATATTTGCCTGGGTGGTGCGCGTGAAATCAATCACCAGACGGTCAGGCTGGTTGCCCTGGCGCGGCAGCATGAACGCAGCTTTGATCATGACCGGGTCGCCAGTCTCGATGACGATGCGCGACAGGCCGCCGCCCAGTTCGCCAAAGCGCACATCTTTAATGGCCAGCGTCGCTGGTTTTTGAATCTGCCCGGTCTTCCACGCGAAAGACGGCATATCGACGATCAGCCGGTTCGGGGACTGCATCACGAAGGCCCGGAAGTCGGTCGTATCGCTCAGTTCAATCACAACCCGCTGGCTTTCCGGATGGGCGCCGAACCTGACTCCGGTCACAGTCAGGGCAAGCGCACTCTGAATTATGAAAAAATTCACGATAAGCGACAGGATAAGGTATTTTAAGGCAGAGAAGATAGATGACATAATACAGAAATGACCGGGGCGGGAGGATGGTGCGTTACGCGGAATCTACCACACGCCAAATGGGATTATATAAAAAAATGCAGGAACCTTTCGCGGTATCCCGGACGGCTTCAAGGATTTAGGTTGAACGGGGCGGGGGAACCCTATA
This sequence comes from uncultured Pseudobdellovibrionaceae bacterium, assembly GCA_964368875.1. Lineage (GTDB taxonomy): Bacteria > Pseudomonadota > Alphaproteobacteria > Micavibrionales > Micavibrionaceae > CAYJDG01. The sequence goes on along the minus strand of CAYJDG010000002.1, from coordinate 113,166 downwards.
GTGTCTCCTTTGCGACCGTTACGGTTTTAGCACGCGTTGTCTTTGAAAGGTTTCGCTAGCCGTACGCACCAAGGTGGGAAGTCCTGAAGGATATTTGCTTCCACGCCGGCCAGAAAGCAGAGTGGTTTCTTAACGCGGAACACTCTGGCTGTTTGGAGAGTCAGGCCATTTTAGCCCGGACTCTTTTGCTAAGGCCGGATCAGGACACCACCATCAGACTTTAACACACTTGCGGCGCAAGCTGGCAGTGTCTTTACAGTCGCATAAGGACTAAGGCTAGCCTCCCGGCGCCGCGTTGGGAGTATATCTAAATGACAAAACGTATGTTGATCGATGCCACACACGACGAAGAAACTCGTGTAGCGGTCGTCGATGGTAACCGCCTCGTAGAATTCGATTACGAAAGCAAACTCAGAAAACAACTTAAAGGCAGCATTTTTCTGGCCAAGGTAACCCGGGTCGAACCCTCGTTACAGGCCGCCTTTGTGAACTTCGGCGGCAACCGCCACGGGTTCCTGCCTTTCTCTGAAATCCACCCTGACTACTTCCGCATCCCGATTGCGGACCGTGAAGCGCTCCTCGCCGAACACAAGGAAGCTCTCGAAGCGGCCCTTGCCGCCGAAGAAGCCGCCTTTGCCGCTGAGGAAGCTGCCGAAGCTGCCCGTGAAGCCAAGCGCGATGCCATCGCGCGCGGTGAAGCCGTTGCCGAAGACGAACCGGCCGAAAGCGCAGAGCAGGCTGAAGAAGAATACAACGAACCGGTTGAACAGCCTGAAGAAGTCGGCGGCGCTGCCTCTGACGATGACGGCGACGACGACCAGAGCGACGACGAAGAAGACTCTGCCGAGGAAGACTCTGCTGAAGAAGAGTCGGGCGAAGACGACTCTGACGACGAACAGGACGAAGCTGAAGCAGCCGAAGCCGATACCGATGCCGAGGAAGAAGAAGCTGCCCAAGGCAGTGACGAAGCCTCCGGTGAAGAACAGCAAATTCAAGGCAATGAAGCCGGGGAAACCCAAAGCGAGCCGCGCAGTTCATCGCGCTCCCGCCGTGGCCGTGGCCGTGGCCGCCGCAATGAGCGCAAACTGGTTTACAAGGTTATTGCCGGAATTGACCCGGATACGCTGAACTTTACCTCCCTGCACGAAACCGAGCCGGAACAATACGAGCTCGAACTTGCACAGAAAATCAAAGAAGCTGCCGAAGCCCGCGAAGATGTCGTGCGCGCCCGTCTCTGGGGCCGTGAAAATGACACCGAGGGCGGCCCGCAGCTGCGCTCGATCTGGGTTGCTTTGAAAGAAGACAATCCTGAAGTTGAACAACCAGCCGAAGCGGCTCCTGTTGAAGGTGCCGAAGGCGAAGTGCGTGAAGGTCGTGGCCGTGGCCGCGGTCGTGGCCGCTTCTCCAGCCGTGATGGCGCACCGCGTGAAGGTGGCCGTGAAGGCGGTGGACGCTCTGAAGGTCGGGGCCGGGGTCGTAATGACCGCGGTCGTGGCCGCAGCGGTGGCCGTGGTGGTCCGCGTCAGGCCTTCCACAACCGTCAGGTTGAAGTACTGGGCGGCGAGGGGGTCGACAGCGATCAGCCATACCGCTTGAACATGCACCGCAACTACAAGATCCAGGAAGTCGTCAAACGCGGCCAGATCATGTTGATTCAGGTCCAGAAAGAAGAACGCGGCAATAAAGGCGCTGCGGTCACAACCTATCTGTCCCTGCCGGGCCGTTATTGCGTCCTGATGCCGAACAGCCCGCGTGGTGGTGGCGTCTCCCGCAAGATCGCCAGCATTGCTGAACGCAAACGCATGCGCGAAATTCTCTCTGACCTTACTATGCCGGACGGTATGTCGGTCATCCTGCGTACCGCTGGCGTTGCCCGCGAACAGGACGAAATCAAGCGCGATCTCGATTATCTGACCCGCCTCTGGGACAACATCCGCGACCTCACCCTTGAATCCTCTGCGCCTGCAATGATTTATGAAGAGAGCAATCTCGTGAAGCGTGCGGTCCGTGATATTTACGCAAGCGACGTCGAAGGGATCTGGGTCTCGGGCGAAAAAGCCTTTGCGGATGCCAGCAACTTTATGAAGATGCTGATGCCGTCGCATGTCGACAAGGTTCAGATCTATGACGACGAAAAACTGCCGCTCTTCCATCGCTATCAGGTTGAAAACCAGATTGCCGAAATGGGTGATCCGCAGGTCACGCTGAAGTCCGGTGGTTACCTCGTCATTCACCCGACCGAAGCCCTCGTCTCGGTTGACGTCAACTCCGGTCGTGCGACCAAAGAGCGTCATATCGAAGAAACCGCGCTCAAAACCAACCTTGAAGCCGCTGACGAAGTGGCCCGCCAGTTGCGCTTGCGCGATCTTGGCGGCCTGATCGTCATCGACTTTATCGATATGGAAGATGGCCGTAACAACGCCAAGGTCGAACGCCGTCTGAAAGATGCGCTCTCGAACGACCGCGCCCGTATCCAGATCGGTCGCATCTCATCCTTCGGTCTGCTTGAACTGTCGCGCCAGCGCCTCAATCCAAGCGTCACCGAAGCCCAGTTCGAAAAATGCGGTCATTGTGGCGGCGTTGGCGTACACCGTACCGAAGACTCGGTCGCAATCCTCGCCCTGCGCTCGCTCGAAGAAGAAGGCATCCGGTCGCGCTCCAGCGAGGTCATCCTCTCGGTGCCGAACAATGTCGCGCTTTATATCCTCAACCATAAACGTGAAATGCTGGCCGACATCGAACGCCGTTATGAGTTCAATGTCCTGATCAATGTCGACGACACGCTCATCCCTGCTGGCTTCAAAACCGAAGCCGTCAAGGAAGTGGTTGAAGAAGAATCCCGCGCCGCCCGCATGTACGACGAAGATTCTGAAGACGACGGCGGCGAAAGCCGTCCGGCGCGTATCCAGTCATCG
>CAYJDG010000002.1:73774-110151 GCA_964368875.1 uncultured Pseudobdellovibrionaceae bacterium | reverse complement strand
CGTGAAGGTGGCCGTGACAACAGCCGCAACCGTCGCGGTCGTGGCAGTGGTCGTCCGCGCAGCGAAGAAGGCAGCGAAGGCGCCTCTCCAGCCGCTCCGGCAGCATCCACCAGCAGCGATGCTTCTGGCCCTGTTCAGGCCGCTCCGGCAGCCCCGGCGCAGGATAAATTCCGTGCCAAACGCTTCTCGTCGCGTCGCCCTGCTGCGGCCGAACAGACGCAGGATGCGCAGCCTCAGCAACAAGCACAGCCTCAGGCATCGTCGATCGTGGCCGCAAGCCCGTCGAATGATTACGCGGCTGACGACGGTGATCCGGCCAATAAGAAAAAAGGCTGGTGGAACCGCCTGATCGAAAAATAAACCTGCAAGGGATGACGATGATGCGAATTGTAATGCTACTGACGGCTCTTTTGGCTCTCTTCGGAACGGGTGTATCTATCGCCCGCGCCGAGGATGCGCCTCCGGAAGCACAAACCAAGCTCGATCAGCAGACGCAGGCGATGATGAAGAATCTGGATAAAAACCAGCTCCTTCAACTGGCCAGCATCCGCACCGCGCATGGCACGATCCGCGCCGTTGAAAACGTGCAGGGTTCGGTCAAAAAAGCCGTGACTGCCTGCGCTGAAAAAAATCCGGGCCTTGCTAAAGAAATCAATGGCCGCTTCGATGACTGGAAACTGGCCATTCGTCCAACGATCAAAAAAGCCCAATCCAAGCTAGAAAAAATGATCCTGTTGCAGAGCATCAGCAAGCCAGCTGAAATGCGCGCGTATCTCAAACTATTTGATGATGCCGTAAAGGCCCGTGATGCCAAGATCACGGCTGTGCCGGTCACCGAAGAAGCCGAGTGCAAACGCCTGATCAAGAAAATGGACGAGACTCAGGTCAGTCTCACCAAACTTCTGACCGAAAGCCTCCAGCTCGATCAGCCGATCGTGCAAAAAGAACTCTAGAACATAAGGACAGTCATGCGCATCATGCAGGTGATGGCAGGGGCTGAACATGGCGGGGCCGAAACGGCTTTCGTCGATATGTGCCTTGCCCTGAAACAGGCGGGTGCGGTCCAGCATATCGTCACCCGCGCCAATGATCTGCGCGTGCCGCAACTTCGCGCGGCGGGGCTGCAGGTGGATTGCCTGCCCTTTGGCGGGGCGATAGATGTCTATACGCCGTGGAAAATGAAAAGCCTGATCGCCGCGTTCAAGCCGCAGATCGTCCAGACCTGGATGGCGCGCGCCGCGTGGAAAACTCCTGCCAATCCTCAGGAATATTGCAAGGTTTCGCGCCTTGGCGGCTATTACAAACTCAAATATTTTAAGACCACCGACGATTTCACCACGATCACACCCGATATCCGCGAGTATCTGATCAAGGAAGGCGTGGCCCCTGACCGCGTGCGTCACATCAATAATTTCGCAGAAACTGAACCGGTCGCAAAACCCGTCACCAAGCGCGAACTGGATACGCCGGATACAGCCGTCGCCGTGATTGCTCTTGGCCGCCTGCATCATGCCAAGGCGCTCGATGTGCTGATCCGCGCGATTGAAGATGTACCGAATGTCCATCTCTGGATTGCTGGCGAAGGGGAGCTGCGGCAGGAATTGGCCGATGTCGCGTATGATGCCGGGGTGAACACGCGCGTGCATTTTCTCGGCTGGCGGGCAGACCGTGCGGCCTTATTACAGGCCTGCGATATTTGTGTTTTCCCCTCGCGTTATGAACCATTCGGTACGGTCTTCGTACAGGCATGGGCCAATCATACGCCCGTCATTTGCAGCCGCGCCGATGGCCCGCGCCAGTTCGTGCGCGATGGCGAAGACGGGCTGCTTTTTGATATTGATGATGTGGCAGGCCTGACGGCTGCTTTGCGCAAACTGATCGCCGACAAGGCGTTACAGGAGAAACTCGTGGCGGCAGGGTTCGCCCGCTACGAAGCGGAATTCACCAAAGAAAAAACCGTCCAAGCCTATCTCGATTTTTATTCTGAAATTTTAGCCCGCGCCGGATTGGCCGCCTGAAGGCTGGCAATCACGAATGTCAGCAGGATGACCGCGCCCAGCTGGTGCATCACTGCAACCGGAATCCACACCTGTGACAAAAGCGTGCCAATGCCCATACCGATCTGCACGAAGACCCACGCTGCCAGGAGGGCAAACACAGGCCGGTCGGTCTTCTTGGTACCCCGCCATGCATAAGCCAGCACAACCAGCCCAGTCGCAATCGCAATCCAGCGGTGCATGAATTGTACGCTCGCATGATTTTCAACGAGGTTCATAAGCGCGGGACTTTGCGCCCACATCTCCGGCGGCATAAGTCCATCGCCCATTTTCGGGAATTCATTATAAATCAGACCGGCATCAAGACCTGCGACAAACGCACCCCAGACTATAGTGACCGCGACGCAGGCCAGCGCGATCCAGCCATGCGTGTATAACGACCGCGTCGGCGCGGCGTGCGGATAGATCACCACCGGATCGCTCGCCCATACTTTCAAACCCGTCCATAACATATAGCTGTAAACCAAGAGTGCGAGCGAGAGGTGCGCGGCAAGGCGGTAATGGCTGACCGATGGTTCATCGACCAGGCCGCTCTTGACCATATACCAGCCCATATAACCTTGCGCCGCACCAAGCGCGAGCAGGATCAGCAAATTGGGTTTGATCGCCGGAGGGATGCGTTTGGTCAGCCAGAAAAAAGCCAGCGGCACGGCAAAGGCCAGTCCGATGAGGCGGCCCCACAGGCGGTGCAGCCATTCCCAGAAGAAGATCTGCTTGTAATCTTCAATCGACATCCAGAAATGCTTAAGTTTGTATTCAGGTGAGGCTTTATATTTCTCGAAGCTCTCCTGCCAGGCCTGTTCGTTCAGCGGCGGCAGCGCACCGCTCACCACTTTCCATTCGGTAATAGAAAGGCCGCTTTCGGTCAGACGGGTGATCGCCCCGATCCCGGTCATCATAAAAACCAGAATACAGCAGCAAAACAGCCAAATGGCGACAGGGCGAACGGAATAGACCGGGTTTGTCATGGCTTCTATATAGGGCCAGCAATCGATATTGCCAATCCGTTTCAGGCAGATTAAATAGCTGCATGTCACAGATACTCACCACTGACGCACTCATCATTGGCGCAGGCCCGGTCGGCTTGTTTGCGGTGTTCGAACTTGGCCTTTTGGACATCAAATGCCACCTCGTCGATATTCTGGATCGTCCAGGCGGCCAGTGCGCCGAACTTTACCCTGAAAAACCCATTTACGACATTCCGGCCTGGCCGGTGATTTCCGGCAGCGATCTGACCGCCCGCCTCATGGAACAGATCGCCCCGTTCACGCCGATGTTTCATTTTTCGCAGATGGCGGAAAAACTTGAAAAAACGCCTGAAGGGAAATGGCGCCTGACCACCGATATCGGCACGGTCATCGAAGCGGCTGTCATCGTCATCGCGGCTGGCGGCGGGTCTTTTATGCCGAAAAAACCCGCGCTCGAAAATCTGGACCAGTATGAAGGAAAATCCGTTTTTTATGCTGTGCGCAAAATGGATCAGTTCCGGGATAAGAATATCGTCATCGCCGGGGGCGGCGACTCCGCGCTCGACTGGACCGTCAATCTGCAACCGCTGGCGAAAAGCATAACCCTCGTTCACCGCCGCGATGATTTCCGGGCTGCGCCAGATACGGTCAATAAAATGCGCGCCTTGGTCGCAGAAAATAAAATGAACCTCGTCATTGCGGATCTCGCAGGCCTCGAGGGCACAGACGGGCAATTGTCGGGCGTGTGTTTAAAATCGAAGGAAAAAGGCGATTTCACGATTGCGGCGGATGCGCTGCTGCCGTTCTACGGCCTGACCATGAAGCTCGGCCCGATTGCCAATTTTGGCCTGAATCTTCATGAAAACCTCATCCCGGTCGATACCGAGAAGTTTGCCACCGATACACCGGGCATCTTTGCGATTGGCGACATCAATTATTATCCGGGCAAACTGAAGCTTATCCTGTCCGGTTTCCACGAAGCCGCGCTGATGGCGCAGGCGGCGTTTAGAATTGTCTATCCTGATAAAAAACTGCGCTTCCAGTATACGACCGCGTCCAGCGACCTGCACAAAAAGCTGGGCGTATAAAATGCGCGCGCTCCTTGTCTGGGAACTGGGAGATAATTTCGGCCATGCAGGCCTCCTCATCCGGATCGGTGAAGAGCTGGCCGCCAAAGGCGTCGAAGTTTACGTCGCCCTGCAAGACACATTGAAGGCCGCGCCCTTTCTCAAAAATCAAAACATTACGCTGCTCGCCGCGCCTTATGGCCGCATCCACCCTAAGCCACGTCCCGAAGGTCCGCCGCGCCCGGTCTTGACCTATGCTGATGATGTTGCGCTGTGTGGCTACGACCGCGCCGACGAATTGGCGTCGCTGCTGCGTGCGTGGCATGGCCTCTTTGATCTCGTGCAACCGGATATTTTGGTTGCTGATGCGGCTCCGACGGCGCTGATCGCGGCGCAGGGCCGGCCTTTCATAAAGGTCATTTCCGGCCTTGGTTATGGTGTGCCGCCGCTCGAAACGCCGATGCCGCCGTTTCGTTATTGGGAACAACACGATCCTGCAATATTGCTTGAACGCGAACAACAGACTCTGGCGATCATCAATCAGGCGCAGACTTTGCTCGGTCGTGCACGCTTTGCCGCGTTTCAGGACGCGATCCGCACCGACGCGCAGTTCCTGACGACGTTCAAAGAAATGGATCATTATAAAAACCGCACCAGCGGGAATTACATCGGTCCCTTTTATATCAATGATCGCGGCCTCGAGCTGACGTGGCAGAAAGATCGCCCGGGCAAACGGATTTTCGCCTATCTCTACCCGCGCCGCAAAACCTTCGCGGCTGCCTTCGATGCGTTACGCCAGTTAAAAGAGGACACCATCCTGATTGCGCCCGGCTTGCCTCAAGATGTGATCGACCGCTGCCAGTCAACGTATCTGCGTATCGTCACCGCACCGGTGCGCACCGATCTTCTGACCGGGGATGCTGATCTGTTCATATCGCATGGCGGTGGCAGCACGGTGGTGCAGTTCCTGCTTGCAGGCGTGCCGCAACTTCTGATCCCCAGCCATATCGAACAGATGATTTTTGCAAATCGCATGCAGGAACAAACCTTCGGCCTGTTCGCCACTGCGAAAATGACACCAGATCAGATCAGGGGCCAGATCACGACGCTCCTGACCGATCCTTCCTATCGCACTGCCGTTCAGGGCTTTGCCGCCCGGTATGCTGATTTTACGCCTGAAAAGCAGATGGCTGGCTATGTCGCGGCCCTGCTGGCGCTGGTTGAAAAATAGGCGCTTTACCTCTATAGAAGACAGAATGGCGTCTGCACCGAAATTTACCTTCGATATGATTGACTCCGCTGGCTACGGGTATCACCGGGTCTGGCAGGAACGCGCTTATCTTATGCGCCTCGCCTTTATTCCCCTGATCATCAAATTTATCCTGACGCTCTGCGTCTATGCCTTTGGCTATGAGGATGAAATCCTGCGCCGCGGCCTGATCATGCTGCCGGGCGCTTTGGTGCAGGGCTGGGTGCTTGGTCAGTTTTTGCGCACGCTGATGATGGAAGAACGCTGGCCGATGCCGCTGCCCAAAGCCGGGGACGAGCTTGCGATCAGCAAGCTGATCCTCCGCGCCCGGGGCATCATCAGCGCGACGCTCGTCTATACGCTGATTGCACTGATCGTCAACGTCATGGGCTGGGGTGCCTCTTTGCTGGATGGCTCTTTGCAGGATCTGGCCGCCCAACAGGCCGCTGGCACGGTTGAACGTGACGATAATCCGATTTTCTTTTTCCCGGCGCTGATCATGATCGGCAGTCTGGTCATGATCTTCCCGCTGCTCTGGGTGTATATCCCCTATGCTGTGCTAATGCCGATGAAGGACTATTTGACGCGCGTCATCGGCTTCCTGCCATCGTTGAAAATGTTCTGCGTGTTTCTGATCTGCATGGTTCCGATTAATGTGATGGCCTCATTATTTAGCTATGCGCTGGTCCGGCCTTATGGCGACACACTTGATGCGGCTCCGGCGGTCATTCGCTTTATCATGCTCCTGATCAGCGTCGGGGCGGACATGGTCACCGCACTGATCGTCACGACCGGCATGGCCTACGCCCTGCGCGATGTGGTGCCGCGCCATCCGGCAGCTTTGGCGAACGTGAAATCATGAAGCTCAAAGTCACCGATTTTAAAGGTACTGAGCATGAACTTGAAGCGCTCGACGGCTGGCGCGTGATGGAAGTCATTCGCGATCACGGCCTGCCGATCAAGGCCGATTGCGGCGGGGCGTGCTGCTGCGCGACCTGTCATGTCTATGTCGATCCGGCCTGGGAAGAAAAACTTGAACCGCCCTCGGATGATGAACGTGACCTGCTCGACGATCAGGGTGTCGGCCTGCAGGAAAACTCGCGTCTCTCTTGCCAGATTTTGATGTCGGATGCGCTCGACGGCCTCGCCGTGACCATGGCGCCCGGTTCGGAGAAAGACTGATATGACTCAAGCCGCTTTAAAACAAGTCGCCGAACCTGAAATCCAGTTCGATTTCGGTGCGAACTGGGCCGAGTTCTCGAAGCAGGTCAACGACCAGCGCATCGCCGAGGCCGAAACTGGGTTGCTCCAGTTGCTCTCTGAAGATGATCTGCGCGGCCAGTCTTTTCTCGATATCGGCTGCGGCTCAGGCCTGCATGCGCTTGCAGCGTTGAAACGCGGCGCGGCAGAAGTCACGGCCATCGACGTCAACCCGCGCTCGGTCGCAACCACCCGCGCCGTCCTTGCGAAATTTCTCCCGCAGGCGCAGGCCACGGTCCTTCAGCACAGCATTCTCTCCAGCGAACTGCCCGCACCCCTGCAACGCAACTTCGGTATCGTTTACAGCTGGGGTGTTCTCCATCATACCGGCCATATGCAACAAGCGATTGCAGGGGCCGCGGCCCGTGTTGCGCCGGGCGGACTGCTGGTGCTTGCGATCTATAAAAAATCACCGCTCTGTGGTTTCTGGCGTGTTGAGAAAAAGTTTTACACGCAGGCGCCTAGACCTGTGCGTGTCGTCATGGATTACATCTATGCCGGGGCCTATCTGGCAGCCTACGCGCTCAGCGGCAAAAACCCGGTCAGTTACGTGCGCGACTACCACCAGAAACGCGGCATGAACTGGATGACCGATGTGCGCGACTGGCTCGGCGGCTACCCCTATGAATCGGCAACCGCCGAAGAAATGACCGCTCTCGTCAAACCCTTCGGGTTCACTTTGCAACGGTCCTTGAATACGGATGCGCCAAAGGCCGCAGGTCTGTTCGGCTGCGGCTGCGCTGAATACGTCTTCAAAAAAATCTGATTATTGCAGGGTAATTTCCGCGTCGTAAAAGCGCGTATCGCCGGGCGTGATGATCTCTTTGCTCGCGACGTAGACCGAATGCAGCTTGCCATCGATGCGCCGCTGCCAGAATTCCAGAAATTTTTTAAGCTCGGGAAATACGGGGGCGATGTCGTATTCCTGCCACAGATATGTTTGCAAAAGGGCAGGGTGATCGGGCAGGTGATAAAGAATCTGCGCGGTCGTTAAGCGGTAATCTTTCAGCTGGATGCCGAGGTTCGCCATAGCTTCAGTATATAAAAAATACCCTTAATTGTCATTTAACACTGTAAATATGACAAATATGCAAATGTTGCTTTTTGAGAGCGGAGCGCTTATCTAGTTGGCACTCAAGTCGGTGGAGTGCTAGCACCCCCTGATTTTGATAGAAACCAACGATTTAGATGGAGATACACTATGAAATTCCGCCCTTTGCATGACCGCGTTCTGATGCGTCGTCTGGAACAAGCTGAAAAAACCGCCGGGGGGATCATCATCCCTGATACGGCCAAAGAAAAACCAGCCGAAGGCGAAGTCGTTGCCGTTGGCACTGGCGTGCGCGACGAAAGCGGCAAAGTCATTCCTCTTGATGTCAAAGCCGGTGACCGCGTTCTCTTCTCGAAATGGTCCGGTACCGAAGTCACGATCGATGGCGAAGAGCTGCTGGTCATGAAAGAGTCCGACATCATGGGCGTTATCGCCGCTTAATAATTTTATTCAACAACCATTTAAGGAGATACCCAAATGGCCGCTAAGGAAATCAAGTTCAGCGCAGACGCCCGCCGCAAAATGCAGCGCGGTGTCAACATCATCGCTGACGCAGTTAAAGTCACTCTCGGTCCAAAAGGCCGTAACGTCATCATCGACCGTTCATTCGGCTCACCACGCTCCACCAAAGACGGTGTGTCGGTTGCCAAGGAAATCGAACTGGCCGACAAATTCGAGAACATGGGCGCCCAGCTCGTTCGCGAAGTGGCTTCTAAAGCCAACGACCAAGCCGGCGACGGCACGACCACAGCAACCGTTCTCGCCCAAGCCATCGTTACCGAAGGCATCAAGAACGTCGCTGCTGGCATGAACCCGATGGACATCAAGCGCGGCATCGAAAAAGCCGTCGCAGCGTGCGTCGAAGACCTCAAAGCCCGTGCAAAACCTGTTAATACCAATCAGGAAATCGAACAAGTTGCGTTCATTTCTTCGAATGGCGATGCAGACGTGGCCAAGAAACTTGCTGAAGCAATGGACAAAGTCGGCAAAGAAGGCGTTGTCACCGTTGAAGAAGCGAAGTCGCTTGAGACCGAACTTGAAGTCGTTGAAGGCATGCAGTTTGATCGCGGCTACCTGTCGCCATACTTCGTGACCAACCCTGAGAAAATGGTCGTCGAACTCGACAGCCCGTACATTCTCCTCTGCGAGAAAAAACTCTCCAACCTGCAGGCAATCCTGCCGGTTCTGGAAGCAGTTGTTCAGTCGAGCCGTCCGCTGGTCATCATTGCCGAAGACGTCGAAGGCGAAGCTCTGGCAACCCTCGTTGTCAACAAGCTCCGTGGTGGTCTGAAAGTTGCCGCTGTCAAGGCTCCAGGCTTCGGTGATCGCCGCAAAGCGATGCTCGAAGACATGGCGATCCTCACCAAAGGCACTGTCATCTCCGAAGACCTCGGCATCAAGCTTGAAAACGTCACGCTGGAAATGCTCGGTACCGCGAAGAAAGTCCGTATCACCAAAGATGATACGACCATCGTCGACGGTGCTGGTTCCAAAGACGGCATTCAGGCCCGCATCGGTCAGATCAAAGCCCAGATCGAAGAAACCTCGTCTGACTACGACAAGGAAAAACTGCAGGAACGTCTGGCGAAACTCGCTGGCGGCGTTGCCGTTATCCGTGTTGGTGGTGCGACCGAAGTCGAAGTCAAAGAGCGCAAAGACCGCGTCGATGACGCCTACCACGCGACCAAGGCTGCCAAAGAAGAAGGCATCGTCCCAGGCGGCGGTACCGCTCTTCTCTACGCAACCAAGGTTCTCGAAAACCTCAAAGGCGACAACGCCGAACAGCAGGCGGGTATCGACATCATCCGCCGCGCGATTCAGGCGCCAATCCGCCAGATCGTTGAAAACGCCGGTAAAGAAGGCTCGATCATCGTTGGTAAACTTCTTGAGCAGAAAGACCCGAACTTCGGGTACGACGCCCAGAACGACACCTACACCGATCTCGTCAAGGCCGGTATCGTCGACCCAGTGAAAGTCGTTCGTGTGGCTCTCCAGAACGCAGCGTCCGTTGCCGCTCTGATGATCACCACCGAAGCGATGATCTGTGAACTGCCGAAAGACGAAAAAGCGTCTGCTGGCGGCCATGGCGGCGGTATGGGCGGCATGGGCGATATGGACTTCTAATCGTCCCGCTTTCTATCCAATTCAGAAAAGGGCAGCTACGGCTGCCCTTTTTTTATGAGGGTTTTCCGCTCCATGCCCTTTTCTGCAAGGCATAAACCTCCTATGCTATCTGCATGACCAAGACCCCTGCTAAGCCTGCACCGCCTGTCAAGAAGACCAAACCCGCCACGGTTGATGCCGATAATCCGTTCGTGCTGATCCGTAAAACCTTGGCCACGATCTTCGATGGCACAGTCGGGAAATTGCCGACACCGCTGGTGATGATCTTGGTCATGAGTTTGCTGGCCGCCGTACTGGCGGGGCTTGCGCTCAAAATGGTCGAGAAGCCCAAGACCAACGTCCCGTTTGAAGAAAAATTTCTCCCCGTGCGCCTGACCCCCGATGCGGGCGCGCCGGAGCTCACCAAAGCTGCGCTCGAAGGCGTCTGGGTGACCCCAAAGGGCGAGCTCTCGATGACAGTGCGCTTTACCAAGGCAGGCCTGTTCGAATGGATCATTCAGCCGCCCGATACGAAATATCTACGCCAGTATGTGCGCGGCAATTACCGCATCGCGGGCAACGTGTTGATTTTGGGCCAGCGCCCTGATCTGGGCAAACCGCCCGCACCCACTGTTGAAGTGGTGGAATACTTGGCCATCAAAATGAAAAACCTGAATGCCAAGGTTGGGATCAATCCAAAAGTTATGGTCTGGCAGGTGCCGCCGAGCGAGCTTGCCCTCCAGAACGATGTGGTTTCCGGCCTGTTTCCTGCAGACGGCACCAAGCCGCTGACCTGGGTCAAAATTCAATAACACGCCGTCTATGGGCCGGGAGAAAACCTATGCCTGAACTGCCCGAAGTCGAGACCGTGGTGCGGGGCTTGCGTGGGCCACTCACGGGCCGCACGGTCACCGCGTCCGCGGTCTATACCCTCAAAATCCGCACCGTCGTGCCTATCGGTCTGACCGCCGCGCTCAAGGGGGCGAAGATCATAGCGGTTGACCGCCGGGCGAAATACATTCTCATCCATCTGGACACAGGCCTGTCGCTGATCATCCATCTCGGCATGACGGGTAATATGCGCCTGATCAAAGACGTCAAAAAACATGTCGCCCAGAAACATGATCATCTGTGGTTTTTGCTTGATGATGGCACCGGGGTCGTCTTTTCCGACCCGCGCCGCTTTGGTGTGATCGATCTTTTGCCCACTGCTGAACTGGCTGCGGCCAAAGCGTTTCGCCATCTCGGCCCTGAACCGCTGGAGCGGGCGTTCACGGGAGAGGTGCTCTCAGGCATTTTGCGGGGCCGAAAAACAGCGGTCAAAATCGCGTTGATGAATCAGGAAAACGTTGTTGGCGTCGGTAATATCTATGCCAGCGAAGCTCTTTTTCATGCCGGAATTTCACCCCTGAAAGAGGCGCGTCTGGTGCGGGGGGAGAGGGCGAACCTGCTCTGCGCGATGATCAAAAAGGTCCTCAAAGCCTCAATCCGGGCAGGCGGCAGCTCTTTGAAGGACTATCGTCAGGCAAGCGGCGATATAGGCTTCTTTCAAAATCGGTTTGCGGTTTATGACCGTGCGGGTGAAAAATGCCCCGGCTGCACCTGTGACATCACAAAGACCGGCGGGATCAAAAAAATTGTGCAGGGTGGGCGCTCGACGTTTTACTGTCCGCGCAAACAGTCGTAAGGTGGCCTCCATGCAGATCAGACTCACTCTTCGCAGCGTCCGTTTTTTTGTGGTGCTCATGTTGCTCGCCTGTGTCTCGGCCACAGCTAGCGCGTCGTCACAAACCTATCTGCGCTACCTCCCTGATGTCCCGCTCATGCCTTCGATGGTTGAGCTGGAAGACCAGTCCATGATCTTCGATAAAGCCGAAGGCCGGGTGATCGAAAGCAGTGTTTTGGCAGGGGATTTAAGCGAAAAAATGGTCCGGGAATTTTATCAAAAAGCCCTGCCGGAGCTGGGGTGGGTAGAGGCTGGGCCACAGCGATTCCTGAGGAACGAGGAGCAACTTATTGTGAAATGGGAGAAACTTCCGGGTGGGGTGCCGGGCGGGGTGGTGGTGCGCTTCTCGCTTTCTCCAAAACAGGGTCAAAGTCCAGAAAAAAATTTTTAAAAACCTGTGGATCACAAGCTTGACAGCCGGGGTCAAAGACGACTAAAACCACCCTCTAACATCCATTACGATATACACGTTTGTGAAAAGAGTTTGACACATGGCCAACCACGCCTCTGCAAAAAAACGCGCTCACCAGAACGCCAAGCAGGCCAAGATTAACAGTGCCGGAAAAAACCGTATCCGCACCTATGTTAAAAAAGTAGAAGAAGCCATCGCCTCGGGCGATACCAAGGCTGCTGAAGCTGCGCTTCAGGCTGCCCAGCCAATCCTGCAAAAAGGGATCGGTAAAGGAATTATTGAGAAGAAAGCTGCAGCCCGGAAAATCTCCCGCCTGTCGGCACGGATCAAAGCTACCAAAGGCGCCCCGGCGAAAGCCAGTGCCGAGAAAAAAGCCGCTCCTAAAAAGACGACCTAATCTGAACACATTATTATTGCCTGACCGCTCTGAAAGTTCATCTTTCAGAACCCGGTCCTGCATTCTGATTTCTGCGTATCAACTGCCAGGGCTTATTTCATCCGCACGGATAAGCTGACCTTCAAAAAAGCGGAACGGGGAGGTTTAACCCCACAATGAACAAACTATAAAAAAATGTGTGCCTGGTAATAATGAGGTTAAGTCCGCGTTGTGCGCAAAGATGCGACATGGACTTAGGTGAGACCAAGGCTGGTCTGAGTTGCTTCGGGATGAATACATCCTGACTTTTTATCGTGGTCACAGGGAAATAAGGCCACCTAAAAAGCGATGCGCAGACACGCTGGTTGAAGTGAAAAAAAAGTATAACAACCAAATTGAGCTGGAGTTACATTGATGTCAGAACTCGGGGGTAAAACCAACATTGTATCGATGTTTGGTCAAGTATTGGCGACGGAGACTTTTGAGCCGACGCCGGAAATTTCTGCGTTATGGGGTAAAGTTTACGATCAATTGCGTGAAGAGTTTGGCGAAGCGATCTTTCGCAGCTGGCTCAAGCCGATGGCCCTTCAGGCCAGCTACCATGGGACTCTCGAAGTCTCGGTTCCAACCCGTTTTATGAAAGACTGGATTCAGTCCCACTACGCCGCGCGCATCCTTGAGATGTGCACCGCGGTCGGTGCTGAAATCAAACGCCTCGAAATCGTTGTCGTGCACAATGCTGCCCCAATGGAAACCGAGACGACTGCTCTGACCAAACCGCTCAAGGCCAACGTCAATGAAATGGCCGAAAAGCTTGAACTGTCATCTCCGCTCGATCCACGCTTCAAGTTTGAAACCTTTGTTGTCGGCAAATCGAACGCGCTTGCCCATGCGGCAGCCAGCCGTGTTGTTGAATGTGGCAATGTGCCGTTTAACCCGCTGTTCCTTTATGGCGGCGTTGGTTTGGGCAAAACCCACCTGATGCACGCCATTGCGTGGGCGCTCGCTGAAAAACAGCCTGAAAAGACTGTTATGTATCTCTCGGCTGAGAAATTCATGTACCAGTTCGTCCGCGCCATCCGCTCGCAGGATACGATGACCTTCAAGGAAATCTTCCGCTCGGTTGATGTCCTGATGATCGACGATATCCAGTTTATCGCTGGCAAGGATTCAACGCAGGAAGAATTCTTCCATACCTTCAATGCGCTGGTTGACCAGAACAAACAGATCATTATCTCGGCGGATAAGGCACCTGCCGACATTCAGGGTATTGATGACCGTCTGCGCTCACGCCTCTCCTGGGGTCTGGTTGCCGACATTCATCCAAGCACCTATGAACTGCGCCTTGGCATTCTTCAGGCCAAGCGTGATCAGCTGGGTGCTGCGGTACCGGATGCCGTGCTTGAATTCCTCGCACTGAAAGTCACTTCAAACATCCGTGAATTAGAGGGTGCACTCAACCGCATCATCGCGCATGCCGATGTGACGAAATCGATTGTGACGCTGGAATCAACTCAGGACGTTCTGCAGGATCTTCTGCGCGCCCATGACCGCCGCATCACGATTGATGAAATCCAGCGCCGGGTTGCTGAGCATTACAACGTTCGTTTGACCGACATGCACTCCGCCCGCCGTGCGCGCAATGTTGCGCGTCCGCGTCAGGTGGCGATGTATCTCGCCAAACAGCTGACCTCGCGCTCCTTGCCTGAGATTGGCCGCAAATTCGGTGGGAGAGATCACACCACCGTCATGCACGCTGTCCGCAAGATCGAAGAGATCATCGGTGAAGATCCAAGCTTCGCTCAGGATGTTGAAATCCTGCGCCGGACGCTGACGGGCTGATATTTGCCGTCCACAAGTTCCTTTAGTGAAAGCCCCGCCTGCCATGGCGGGGTTTTTATTTACTGCCGGGGAGCAGGGGTGGAATATTCACCCCACCGTTGTTCTGATTTGGTCATGGGCCGTGGCGCGTTGTCGACGGCGAAGCCGCGCAAACGCTTCTCTTCATCGGACGCGCTAACATTCATAGGATCGCTGTGCAGAGGGGTCGCGAGGATTTCGTCCAGCACGCGCGGGCTGGCGCGCAGGATTTTTTGCAAGCCACTCCCCTCATAACGGGCCATGCCGCTATCATCCCGGTGTTGCATGGCCCTGAGATTGCTCATCGCCATAAATGATAAATATTGTTTGCAACTCAAATCGCCCGGGGCTACGGCAGGTGTCCGGTTCTGGCGGCTATCGATCCAGTCGTGAATCCCCTCATGCACGTAATAAATTCCCGCCGTGGTTGCAGCTGCAGCTGCGGCTCCAGCAAGATGGCCGACAACTGGGGCCGCAGGGCCTGTCGGGGCTCCGACGGCGACAGATGTGAAAACATAAGCTCCGATGACCGGAAGGCTTCCTAACACGCCAGTGATTATTGCGGATGTTTCATGGCGCATGTGCTGATCGATGGCGCGTGCCGCTTCACAAAACGGGTCGCCGTGGAGTCTGCTGGTTGCTGTGTCTGTCATCGTGAAGCCCTCTTTGCTTGAATTTTCTGTATGGTTAACAAATAATTTACATATAAAAGTTAATTCTTTCTTAAGATCATTGTTTTCAGGTGGGCGAAGGCGGGCTTCCTCCCAGGGGCAACCATGGGGCAACCCTGTGGGAAACTTGGGAAAAACGGCTCTATGCCTTGGCAGAACGGCAGGGGGGTGGGTATAGTCAGATTACCGCCTATCACCGCCTTTTAAGGAAGTCGTTTCATGAAATTCAGCATTGATCGTGCCGCCCTGCTCCGCGCCCTGACTCACGTTCAGAGTGTCGTCGAACGCCGCAGCACCATCCCGATCCTCTCGAACGTCATGCTCAAGGCCGAAAACAACATGCTGACCATGGCGACGACCGACATGGACGTCGAAATGACTGAAATGATCGCGGCCGATGTCTCCAAGCCGGGTGCAACGACTGCCCCCGCTGTCACGCTGCACGACATCATCCGCAAGCTCCCCGATACGTCCAAGATCACCATTGAGCTGGATGGCTCCGGCAATTTCATCACCGTCAAGGCAGGTCGCTCCGATTTCCGCCTGAGCGTTTTGCCTGTGACCGACTTCCCGCAATTCGCTGGCACGAAACTCCCGGTTACGTTTGCAACGCCAGCCGCTGATCTGCGCGCGCTGATTGATCGTACGAAATTTGCGATGTCGACCGAAGAAACCCGTTACTACCTCAACGGCATTTACATCCATGCAGGCGACAACGAAGGCGTGCCGGTTCTGCGCGCCGTCTCGACCGATGGCCACCGTCTCGCGCGTTTTGAAATGCCTCTGCCTGATGGCGCACAGTCTATGCCTGGCGTGATTTTGCCGCGTAAAACTGTTTTAGAACTCCGCAAGCTGCTTGAAGAAGCCGCTGATACCATTCAGGTTTCGCTCTCCGAGACCAAAGTCAGCTTTGCGTTCGATCACATCATTCTCTCGTCGAAACTGATCGATGGCACGTTCCCCGATTACCAGCGCGTCATCCCGAGCGGCAACGACAAAATCGTCGAAGTCGATCCGAAAATATTCTCGAATGCACTCGACCGCGTCTCGACAATTTCCGATGGCAAATCACGCGCCGTGAAAATTACGCTCAATGGCAAGACCCTGACGCTCTCGGCCAGTTCGCCGGAAGCAGGCTCCGCCAAAGAAGACATCGAAGTGCGCTCCGAAGCCGAGCCGCTCGAAATCGGCTTCAACGCGCGCTACCTCCTCGACATCACGTCACAGGTCGATGGCGAAGGCGTGCGTCTCAGCATGTCAGACCCATCCTCGCCGACGATCATTCAGGATACCAGCGACCCGTCGTCGCTTTACGTCCTGATGCCGCTCCGCGTGTGATGAGTAAAGCGCTGCGTACATGACGGGAACCCTCGCTCAGGCTACGCAGACATCTGCTGTCACGGCGGTCAGCTCAATCCAGCTGCACCAGTTCCGTTCTTATCGCTCGCTGACGCTCGCGCAGTTGCCGGAAAAATTCGTCGTCCTAAGCGGTCCCAACGGGGCTGGCAAAACCAATCTCCTCGAAGCCGTGTCATTGCTCTCACCCGGCAAGGGGCTGCGCGGCGCCGATCTGCGCGATCTCCAGAACTATGCGATGCCGGATGAACCATGGGCTATCTCGTCGCATATCAGAACCCTCTATGGTGATATTCCTGTCGGCACAGGCAAGGACCCGGCCAAGGATCGCCGCATCGTCCGTATCAAAGGTGAAACTGCCAAAAGCCAGACGGCACTCTCGGAATATCTCTCCTGCCTGTGGCTGACGCCGCAGATGGACCGCCTGTTTCTCGATGCGGCCTCGGCGCGGCGGCGCTTCCTCGACCGGATGATTTTTGCCTTCGATCCGGCCCATGCCGGACGTATCACGCGCTATGATAACGCTCTCTCGCAACGCTCTAAGCTCCTGAAAGAAGGCCGCGCCGATCCCGCATGGCTGGGCGGGCTTGAAACCCAGATGGCCGAAGCGGGCATGGCGGTCGCTGCCGCCCGCGTTGATTTTGTCCATCGGCTGCAGCACGCCTGCCATCGCCGCGGCGGTGCCGATTTCCCGGTTGCTGATCTGACCCTGCGCGGCTTTCTCGAAGACCGTCTCGAGAGCCAGTCCGCGCTGCAGGTTGAAGAGAACTTCCGCTTTGCGCTGCTCACCAACCGTGCACAGGATGCGCAGACAGGGGGCGCAGCGGTTGGGGCGCATCGCTCCGATCTTGGCGTGCGGTATCATGCGAAGAATATGCAGGCCAGCCAGTGCTCGACCGGGGAACAAAAAGCCCTTTTGATCGGTCTCGTCTTATCCCACGCCGAACTCCTTCATGCTGAGCGTGGATCATCTGCTTTGCTGCTGCTCGATGAGGTTGCAGCCCATCTCGATGAAGGCCGCCGCGCCGCTTTATTCGACACGCTCAGCCGCACCGGCGGGCAGGTCTGGATCACCGGAACCGACGAAAATCTCTTCTCCGCAATCCCGGACCGTAGCTGTTTTTTCCATGTCGCCGGAGGTACCGTAAGCCCCTGAAATGAGAGGGTTTTTTACGGTGAATTTCGCATCAAAAAACTGGCGTTTCAGGGCAGGTGTGCTATAACCTTAACATCCTGAAAAAACAAGAAAATCCAAGGTTTATGTGATGTCAGAAGCTGCTGCCAAAAGCCTATCGACCAACCCCGAATACAGTGCCGATTCCATCAAGGTTCTGCGCGGGCTCGATGCGGTGCGCAAGCGTCCCGGCATGTATATCGGCGACACCGATGACGGCACTGGTCTGCATCACATGGTCTATGAGACCGTCGACAACGCGATCGATGAATCTCTCGCCGGGCATTGCGACCGCGTCGACGTGATCCTCAACCGTGATGGCTCGATCACCGTGCGCGACAATGGCCGCGGTATCCCGGTCGATATCCACTCCGAAGAAGGCGTCTCCGCCGCCGAAGTCATCATGACCAAGCTGCATGCGGGTGGTAAGTTCGATCAGAACTCCTATAAAGTTTCCGGCGGTCTGCACGGTGTGGGTGTCTCGGTTGTCAACGCATTGTCTGAGCATCTTGATCTGCGCATCTGGCGCGATGGCTTTGAATGGTTCATCCGCTTCCGCCACGGCGAACCCGAAGCACCGCTGAAATCGATCAAACCATATACTGGCCGCAGTGGCACCGAAGTCACGTTCCTGCCATCGCCCCAAACCTTCACCAAAACCGAATTCGATTTCGGCACGCTCCATGACCGCCTGCGCGAACTGGCTTTCCTGAACTCGGGCGTGAACATTATTCTGCGCGATGATCGCGGCGAAGAGCCGACCGAAGTCGTGCTCAACTACACGGGTGGCATTGAAAGCTTCGTCGAGTGGCTCGACCGCTCCAAAACCCCGATCTTCCGTCCGGCAATTTCCGTCATCCACAAAAGCAACGAGCTCGGCATCACGGTTGAGGCCGCGATGGAATGGACCGATGCGTACCACGAAACCATGCTTTGCTTTACCAACAACATCCCGCAACGGGACGGCGGCACGCACCTGGCCGGCTTCCGCGGGGCGCTCACGCGCCTGATCGGCAAATACGCCGATGAAAACGCGCTCACCAAAAAACATAAAGACCTTGCGCTGACTGGCGAAGACATGCGCGAAGGCCTGACCTGCGTCCTCTCGGTCAAAGTTCCTGATCCGAAATTCTCATCGCAGACTAAAGATAAACTGGTCTCCTCCGAAGTGCGTCCGGTCGTCGAACAGGCGATCATGGAAAGCCTCGGCACCTGGTTCGAAGAACACCCGACCGAAGCGAAAAAGATTGTCGCCAAGATCATCGAAGCTGCAACCGCCCGTGAAGCTGCGCGCCGCGCCCGCGATTTGTCGCGCCGCAAAGGGGTCATGGATATTTCCAACCTGCCCGGCAAGCTCGCCGATTGTCAGGAACGCGATCCGGCACTCTCCGAACTCTTCATCGTCGAGGGTGACTCGGCAGGTGGTTCGGCCAAACAGGCCCGCGACCGTAAAAATCAGGCGATCCTGCCGCTGCGCGGTAAAATCCTCAACGTCGAACGTGCCCGCCTCGACAAGATGCTGGGTTCCGAACAAATCGGCACGCTGATCACTGCGCTCGGCACCGGGATTTCCGATGAATTTTCTGCCGACAAAGCCCGCTATCATAAAATCATCATCATGACCGATGCTGACGTCGATGGCGCGCACATCCGCACGCTGCTGTTGACGTTCTTCTATCGCCACATGCCGGAAATGCTCGCGCGCGGCTATATCTACATCGCCCAGCCACCGCTCTATAAAGTGAAGCGTGGCAATTCCAGCGAGATGTATCTGAAAGATGACGCCGCGCTTGAGAATTATCTGATCGATGCCGCGATTGACGAACTGGTCTTCACCGACCACACCGGCAGCAACCGCACTGGCAAAGACCTCGCCGAGATGCTGAAGAACGCCCGTCAGGTTCGTCACAGCCTGATGTCGCTCAATCAGCGCATCAACAGCCGCCATCTGACCGAGCAGGCTGCTGCTCTCGGTGTCTTCAACGCCGATATTCTGGCCGATAAGTCTAAAGGCGATGCCGTCGCCGCCTTGCTTGAAACACGCCTCAACGAAGTTGCCGCCCGTAACGAAAAAACGTGGAAGGTTTCCTTCGCCGAAGGGGATGGCTATACACTCGCGCGGACTGTGCGCGGTGTCTCCGATACCACCCGCATCCATGCCGACAGCATCAAATCGACCGATGCCGTTCGCGTCCATGCGCTCAAATCCTGGATGGATGAAAACTTCGCCGGGTCCGGCACGCTGCAGGCCAAGGGCAAAGACATCTCGACCGCGACCGGGGCGTGGAGCTTCTATGACGCTGCGATTGAATATGCCCGCAAGGGTCTGCAGATCCAGCGCTATAAAGGTCTCGGGGAAATGAACCCAGAACAATTGTGGGAAACCACGCTCGATCCGAACGTCCGCACGCTGTTGCAGGTGCGCGTCGATGATGCGATTGAAGCCAATGATATCTTCTCGACCCTGATGGGTGATATCGTCGAGCCGCGCCGCGAATTTATTCAGCAGAACGCGCTCAAGGCGACGAATATCGACGCTTAAACCATGGCTTCACTCATTCAGAAACTATCGCAGAATGTCGGTGCTGCGTTCGCTGCCGAAGGGCTTGAGGCTGCTTTCGGTGCTGTGCGCATCTCCGACCGTCCTGATCTTGCGCAGTTCCAGTGCAATGGCGCGATGGCTGCCGCCAAGGCTGCGAAAAAGAACCCGCGCCAGGTCGCCGAGGCAGTCGTCGCCCGGCTGCAATCCGATCCTACTTTTACAAAACTCGAAATCGCCGGACCCGGCTTTATCAACCTGACGATCAGCGACGCCGTTCTCGGGTCGCATGTCAGTGAAATTGCCGCTGACCGCGCCCGCGCGGGCGTGGCTCCTCTTGGCCGCGGTGAAACCATCATCCTTGATTACGGCGGCCCGAACGTCGCCAAGGCGATGCATGTCGGCCATCTGCGCTCCAGCATCATCGGCGATTCTTTACGCCGTATTCTCAAATTCGCCGGGTTCAATGCCATCGGTGATGTCCATATGGGCGACTGGGGTACGCCGATGGGGATGATTATCTCCGAACTGGAACTGCGTCATCCTGACTGGCCGTATTTCGACGCGGCGAAGACCTCCGGCTACCCATCTGAATCCCCCGTCAGCATGGAAGACCTTGAAGTGATTTATCCGCAGGCGGCGAGTGCCTGCAAGGAAGACCCCGAGCGCATGGCCAAGGCGCAGGCGGCGACGGCTGAACTGCAGAACAAACGCTCCGGCTACTACGCCCTGTGGCAGCATTTCATCGATGTCTCGATCAACGCGATGAAAGCGAATTTCGATGCGCTCAACGTTCACTTCGATCTGTGGAAAGGCGAGGCCTGTGTCCATGATCTGATCGCGCCGATGGTCGACCAGCTTAAAAAAGATGGCTTTGCCATCGAAGATCAGGGCGCAATCGTCGTCCCGGTGAAGCGCGACAGCGACACCAAGGAAATCCCGCCGCTAATTTTGTATAAGCGCGACGGCGCGGTTATGTACGGCACGACCGATATGGCCACGCTCGTCGAGCGGATGCAGGATTTAAACCCGGCGCGCATGATCTATGTCGTCGACCAGCGCCAGCACCTCCATTTCGATCAGGTATTCCGCGCCGGACGGCTCTCTGGCATCGTTCCTGAGAGCGTCGAGCTGACCCATGCCGGGTTCGGTACGATGAACGGCACCGATGGCAAGCCTTTTAAAACCCGCGCTGGCGGCGTGATGAAACTCGAAGACTTGATCGCCATGGGCATCGAGCGTGCCAACCAGCGTCTTTCCGAAGCCGAAATCGGCAAGGATTTTTCATCTGCGGAAAAAGAAGATATCGCCTACAAAGTTGCGATTGCAGCGATCAAATTCGCCGATCTACAGAATAACCGCATCGCCGATTACGTCTTCGATCTCGATCGTCTGACCAGTTTCGAAGGCAAGACCGGCCCGTATCTGCTCTATCAGGCTGTGCGCATCCGCTCCTTGCTGGAAAAAGCCGGGGTCGATCCCGATACATACTCTGCGCCGATCACCGTCACCGATGCCGACCGTAAATTGTTGCTGGCCTTGTGCGAATTACCTGAGATCATTGATGTCGCCTGCCGCAATTACACGCCGCATGTGCTCTGCGATCACGCCTTCCGCCTCGCGCAGGAATTCAGCTCATTCTATGCGGGCACGCATATCCTGTCGGAAACGGACACGGCGAAGAAAAACAGCTGGCTGATGATGTGTGCGGCTGTGTATGCGCAGCTCTCTCTGCTGCTGACGCTCTTGGGCCTGTTGCTGCCAAGGCGGATGTAGTTAGCGGACGATCAACGTCGAAAAAAACCAGCGCGGGGATGCAGCCGTGCAGACGCCAGCAGTGTCACAAAAACATCCGGCACTGATGAGCGGGGTCAAGTTGCCGCGGTTGAGGGTGGTTGCAGCGTTGGTCTCGAATGTTCCTGTAAATTTAGTTACGTTATGCGACCCGTTTGATTCCCATACCGCGGGATTCCCTAGCTGGCTGTTGATCGAATCGCAAATGTCGTTCTTGATAAAGGGTAAAAGCAGGATCAGCTCAGCATTCGCAGTCCCCAGTTGAGCGGTCGTCCCATCAAAGGTCTCGATAGATGTATCGGTGATAATCCAGTCAGAACCATCATTCGATCCAACCGGTTGCTTCATCCACGACATCATCCCGCCTTCAGGAGCGAAGACATTGCAGTGTTTATCAACGGGCGCGCCGGGGTTGGTATAACCAGTCACAACTGGATTTTCAAAGCTGATATCATTTTCAGAACACCCTTTGGTGATCAGCTTGGTCACGGTTTGTGAAATATCCGTGGTGTAACTGAGAATATCATTGGCCGCAATTTTACCCTGCTGCGGACTCGAAAGATCATTCGAATTCTGAAAGCTTTTTGAGAATGTGAACACCAGTCCGGTGAACAGGATCAGCCCGATAAAAACATAGAGCAGGGCGCTACCCTGCTCGCGCGAATTACTCTGCGGCATCGCCGCCCTGCCCGGTCTGGGTGGTGGTGTCAGCTTTGAAAATGGACTTGCGGGCCTTGCGCGCAGCTTCTTGCAGGATGCTGCGGGTATCCTGATCGAGGCTGGCCGGTTGTGGCTTGACGGTCTGCGCGCCCAGTTCATGGAACGAAACGGCTTTGTCCGGCTCGACAGGTTTGCTCGGGAACGCATTGGCCGGATCGCCGGGCGGTTGTTTCGCTTCCTCAGCGACGACGATTTCAGCGGGATCGATAGGGGCGTCATCCAGTGAGATCGGATGCGACAGGCCATAGACGGCGGCGACGCCGAACAGACCGCAATCAAGACCGCTGTTTTCCTGCAGGAAGCCAAGCGCCATCGCATCGGTCATGGCAGTGATTTCGGCCTGAGGTTTCAGGGCGACATCGGCACGCATGGCGGTCCAGCCTTTTTTGACCATCAGGTCGCGCAGTTTGGTGATCGCCGGAATATGTTTCATATGGGCTTCGTCAGGCGGTGGCAGGGCGACATACCGCGTCACGCGCATCGCTTTAGCGAAGCCGGGGTTGGAATAGAACATCTTGACGTCGACAACGCGCTCACCGAACGCGATAACTGCCTGGCCTTCTTTGAAGCCACGCACCGCGTCATAGCTTGACCGGCCACGCAACTGCACGCTGGCCTGGTTGGTGTCCATATATGACCGGCTCATCCCGCCAGCCTGTGCCGCGAACCCGGATGTTTCCGTGACGAAGGAAGTCCCGACAGTTTTCTCGAAGAATTCTTTCGTCTGCGTCGGGTCTTCAAGTTTACCGAAGATCTTGATGTTACAGTTAGCGGCGATCGAACGTGCTTCTTCTTTGACGCGTTTTTCAAGGGCCGGTAAATCCTGCGCCGAGAAGATCAGACAGAAGCCAAGGGAACGGGCCTGCGCGGCCATAACCGCCATACCTGCCGCGGTATAGTATCCGACCTCGTCGAAGATGGTCATGAACGGTGTCGATGATTGCGTCGGTTTGTTCTCGATAACCGTGGCGCTATCACCTTCAACGGTCGCACCAAGGGTCGAACCCATCATCCCTTTGATGGTGGCGGCGACAATTTTACCAAGGTTGGCGGTTTCGTCGGCGGACTTTTCAAGGGCCGGGATCAGCACGATCATAACGCGGCGGTTCAGGACCACGTCGAGCATGTCGACGTCGGCGGCTTGCGCATCGAAAATATAGCCATAGTCATCGGCGAGCGATTGCAGTGAACGCGTAAACTGCATCGACAGATAACCGTGCTGTGTTTTGGCGGTGGTCGTATCGATCATCGGCTGATCGGGACCCATCGGCTTGTCGCGGCCTTCGTCATCGAACGCGGCATCGACGTAACCCGGCAGGGTTTCAAGATAGCCCTTGATCCCTTTACGGATATGATCGGGAATGCCTTCGTCGCGCGACATTTTGATCACGCTGCCAAGCGTCAGCGCCTGACGGATGACACCAACGCTCATCGGAATTTCCTGATAGTCGCGTTTCCATGTCAAAGCAGGAATAAGAGAACCAAGGAGCGAGACCGCGCGCTCTTTCCACATTGCGTTATCGCCTTCGGCGTCCGGCATCAGGGAGACGAGCATGTTGGTCAGATAACCCGCCGAGCCGCTCGAAAACGGGTTCATCGTATTCGACGGTGCCTTGCGGTCCGAGTTCCCGGTCATATAGTTGAGAACCAGCAGGTCATCGTCGCGGCCGAAGCGGCGCACGAGTTGTGAGAGCGAAGACCACAAATCGGTATCGGCTTTACCGTCGATATAGACGAAGCCCGACGCCCACGCCATCGCGTTTGTCGCCATCGATTTCAGACCTTCGGTTTTACCGGAACCGGTCGTGCCGAGGTAGAGAATATGCGTCCGCGCATCCGAGTTCGAGAACCAGCATTCTTCGCGGTACGGATCGGAGTTGCCGAGATACATGATGCCTTCGGCTTTGCCATCGCGGCCATTCGCATCTTTGTATTTGGAGCCGGTCGGCATTTTGAAACACAGGCTGCGGTCGCGGGTCGAGAGCCAGAGGAAATAGATCAGGCCGACGAACAGGATCAGATCGGCCCACACGAGAAGGGGGGGATAACCATGGAAGCTGATCGCCATAAACAGGAAGAGCACGAACGAGTGATCTGGCTGCTGGAGCCAGTCAGAAATCCGCTCATACAGCGGGCGCGAGTCCCGCAGGAGATTCTTATGCTTTACCTCAAATTTGGTATCTAAGGCCATGTCTCAAGCTCGGTTCGTGAAGTAGGCGTTCATCAGTATAACTGGCTAAGTTTACCATGGACTTAACCGTCCATTCTTCAATTTATTGGCTATTCAGAAAGTCGTCAGCGGAGAGCGGCTCCCCGGTTTCAGCGGTTGCGGGACCAGCTGCCGGACTTACCGAAGCGGCTCCCGGGCCCGGATGATCGATCCGGGTCAGGAAAAAGACCAGCGCGGCGATAACGGCGATGCCGATTGCGATCCGGCCAAGTTTCAGGCGGCTCTGACCATCTTGGGGAATGACGGCAGGCAGGTACTGGTTCGAATTTGCGGCGGCGACACGCAGCTGGCCTTGGGCGGCTTCGAGGGCTTTTGAAATGGTGATCAAAGCACGGACGGCTTTATCGCGGCTGTCATAGGGCGCGATTTCAACGACATCCTGCCGCGGGGTCTTGAGGACGAGCAGATAGGTGCCGCCCTCCTGCTCGCGCACTTCCATGGCGGATGATTTGGTCTGACCCAGTTCCATCTGCCACACGATCGGACGGATCGCGTCGGGCAGGGTGAGGACGAGGATGCCGTCGAGAATTTTTGCGGAGGGGCTAAGTTTGTCGAGCATCAGGGGAGTACGGGCCATAATTATTCGCTTCCTTTGACTTTTTTGATGCCGCGCTTTTTCGAATTGCTGTAGTCGAGCGGCGGGATCGGGCGGGCTTTATCCGAGAGCATGTATTCAGAGATGGCGCTGACGGCGTCTTCCATCTTGGGGCGCGGGATCGGACGGGCGGTTTGTTTCTCCGCCTTGTAGTGGCACATCGCACCGATGGCTTCCATGTGATAGGACTGGCGGCCGATGTTGTTCAGCGGATACCACAACGCACGGTCATAGGCGCGCAGCCAGACGAACTGGGCCGGAGCCGAGACGCCGCCTTCTTCCCGGGCGGTAACGATGGCGCGGATCAGGGCGGTGTTTTCATAGGCGTGCTGATTGCACTTGGACAGAATTTTTCCGGCCATGTCACGGCTGCGCAGGACGCGGCGCGCTTCTTTCAACAGGGCGGGCGGAATAACCAGGCCTTTTTCAAATGACCAGCACTGCGCCAGCTGGCCCATCATTTTATCAGCATCAGCGCGCTTGCGGATCGATTTCAGACAGAACGCGGCGAGCAGAACCTGACGGTACGGCGCAAGGTGCATCGCGCCGCGCCATGGTTTACCCAGTTGTTTGGCAAAGGCGCGGGCAGCGGCATCTTCGTCGACCTTGCCGTCCGGAACCGGCACATCGTTATAGGCCACCCATTCCTCAGGACCGAGCGCTTCACCGAAGGCAGGCAGTTCAGCCGGCACAGGTGCGCCGGGCGGACGCGGCGGCTGGTTGGCCGGGTTGAAGGTGATGAACGGAGAAATATACGGGAAGACTTTGGCCTGCCGCTTGATCAGCTCGTTGATGCCGAGCTTCGAGCGGTACATGGTTTTTGGTCCCTGCAACAGCGCCCACAAAGCCATGATCAGCAGCAACCCGGAAATGATGTAGCGCAGCGGGTACATTGCGACGGTGGAAATCTGGTTCATCGTGCGCGGGCCGAGCGCCATCTTGTCGATCAGCGGAATCTGGTCGATCCACTCTTCGAAATTGAGCGAGTATTTGCCCCATGGAATAGCGTAGGTTTCGGTATCGACAAACCACGACACCAGCCAGATTTCGCAATAGCGCAGCCAGCGGACGATGTCTTTGACGTTATGGCCCTGAAAATGCCAGAAAATAATCGCAAGGACGGTTAAAACGACCGCCAGAATGGCCCAGCCAATCGCGTGGTCGTGGACGTTATCTTTACCGTTATCTGCCAAGGCATATCACCGCTGAAAAAAGGGTAAATAAAGGACGGGGGCAGCCGGACACCCATAAAGCCCCCAACGCCATGACAAATATAGCAAAAATGGCGCAACTGCGCCAGCCGTAAAGACATTAAGGAAAGACTTCCCAAGCCGGAAAAAATCAGTAATATGCCGCAGGTCTGATCAATACACCCGATCGGGCATTGCCGGCGTAGCACAGGGGTAGTGCAGCGGTTTTGTAAACCGAAGGTCGCGGGTTCAAATCCTGCCGCCGGCACCATTATTTCCCATATATATTATATAGTTAGCTGATTTTCACCTAAAGCACCCAATCAATTCCCATAAGCTCGCAAATCTCTCGGAATCGGCGTCTCTATATGACTCTTATCAAGACCTTAAGTCTCGCGCCCCTGTATAACTAATCATGCTGTTCATGAAACATGTTGAAGTTTGACTACCATCGCTGGGGAGATTTTTAAAACCGAGTGTCAAAAGTAACGCATATAAAATAATGAAAAGATCACATCATGTCCGGGGAATTTTATAATCAGCACTTAGCAGATTTTTGTGAAGGTGGGCGGTTCATATTACTAAGCTCGCTTAACCAAGAGACAGAGCTGTGAGCAATTCTTGGCATGCCTTAAACCCTGCCGACATAGATCAATTATTCAAAGATGATAAAAAAATCTATGGGCCGAATAAGTTGCAGGGCGAAGATGCCATACACTGGCCGGCACTTTTAATCGGCCAATTCAAAAGTGTTCTCGTCCTCATTCTGATCGCAGCCGCAATCCTGTCCTATTGGGTGGGCGATGCAATTGATGCGGTTGCGATTCTCATTATCATTCTTCTCAATGCCGCTTTAGGCTTCGTTCAGGAATGGAAGGCAGAGACCGCTCTGCAGAGTCTGAAGAATATTCTCTGCCCGAAATGCCGTATTCTCGTTGATGGCCATGAACAGGAGATTGAGTCAGAAAACCTGGTTCCCGGTCATCACGTTGTTCTGCGGGCAGGCAACGCAGTCCCCGCAGACATCAGGCTTATCAAGCTGACAGACCTCCGGGCTGACGAGTCTGCGCTGACGGGTGAATCTGCCTCCGTCAAAAAACAAATGGGAACTTTGCCGGAAAATACGCCGCTGACGGATCGCTGTAATATGGTCTGGATGGGTACGAACATCGTCAACGGACATTGCGAAGGCATTGTCGTAGCCACCGGAATGAATACCGAGTTCGGACGGATCGCAGAACTGACGGGTGGAATAGGCCAGTCACAAACGCGTCTTCAAAAAAATCTCGATCTTCTGGCGCGGCAGCTGGGCATGCTGGCCTTGCTGGTTTCAATTGTGGTTATTGTTGTCGGGCTTTTGGGCGGCAAAGAGCTTGCGCAGATGCTGATGACTGGCATTTCGCTCGCTGTCGCGGCGGTTCCCGAGGGACTTCCCGCAGTCGTGACCATTACACTTGCGATCGGTATGACAGCGATGGCGCGGAAGAAAGCGCTGTTGCGGCATATGCAGGCGGCGGAAACCTTGGGCGCAGTCTCGGTCATCTGCACCGACAAGACGGGTACGCTGACAAAAAATGAAATGACCGTCCAGACGCTTTGGCTTGCAGGTGGTGCTGTTACAGTCAGCGGAGCTGGCTATGCGCCGGAAGGGGCGTTCTCGCAGCAGGGGGCAACTATTGATCCGCAAACCCATACGGATCTTATCGCTCTTTTGGATACGGGGCGCAAATGTAACCATGCCAGAATTGCAAAAAGTGAAAAGGGATGGAAGATCACCGGGTCGTCAACCGAAGCCGCGTTGATTGTAGCTGCGCAGAAAGCAGGGTTAGAACAAAACCATCACACCACACTGATCAAGGAATATGCCTTCAATTCTGACCGCAAGCGCATGTCCGTTATCGAACAAACGCCAGCTGGCATGGTTGTACATGTCAAAGGCGCTCCGGAGGTTCTTTTAGGACTCTCCAGTTTTCTTTTGATCGATGGAAAAGAAATTCCCCTCACCGAGACGATGCGCGAGACAATTCGTTTGGCGTATGAGGGAATAGCCAAGGGTGGCGTGCGGACCTTGGCACTCGCGCGCAAGACATTTTCAGAAATTTCAATCGATATTACTGAGCAGGAAGCGGAAACGGATCTTGTCTTTCTGGGGTTTGCTGGCATCAGCGATCCGCCGCGCACGGAAGTGCGCGAGGCATTGATGAAAGCGCAGAAGGCCGGTATTCGCGTCATCATGATCACTGGCGATTCCCCCGATACCGCCCTTGCGATTGGCCAGCAGATCGGCTTGAACGCCCTCAAGGCGGTTACCGGTGCTGATATTAAGGGCATGAGCGATGACGCGCTTTCTGTGCTTCTTGCGCAAGACATTATGTTCGCCCGCACCGTTCCCGAAGATAAATACCGTCTGGTAAAATTGCTTCAGGCGCAAGGTCAGCTTGTGGCGATGACTGGTGATGGTGTCAACGATGCTCCGGCCCTTAAACAGGCTGATATAGGTATTGCCATGGGCCTGCGCGGCACAGATGTTGCCAGAAGCGCCTCGGATATCGTTTTAATGGATGACGACTTTAGCTCCATCATTGCAGCGGTGGAAGAAGGGCGGCGCCAATATGCCAACATCCGGAAGTTCATCTATTTTCTGGTATCCCATAGTATAGGGGAAGTCTCTGCAGTCTTTTTGAATATCCTGATCGGCGGGCCATTGATCCTCATACCCATCCAGATCTTGTGGATCAATCTTGCTACCGATGGCATTACGGCTTTGTCGTTAAGTGTGGAAAAAGCTGAAAAGACAATTATGGATGAACCCCCGCGTCCGGTGATGCAACCACTGCTTACATCGAAAATCATGTATGGTCTGGGTGCTGCCGGACTTTACATCGGACTTTCGACATTTTTATTGTTTGAACATTATTTGGATCAATCCTATGCGCTTGCCAGCACTGTGGCCTTTACGACCATCGTCATGACGGCCCAGATGTTGGCTTTGGCATTCCGCTCCCTGCACAGTCCTCTGTCGTCGATAGGCTGGTTTTCTAATCCCTGGATTCTAGGGGCTATTTTGGTAACCACCGCGATGCAGGCCGCAGCACTTTATACGCCTTTCCTGCAACGGGTTCTCCATACCGTGCCACTGGATGGACAGAATTGGATTGTAATTTTTGCTGTGATGTTGCCGTTGCTGGTGGCACCGGAGATCTATAAATTGGTGAAACAGACTCGTTTGTCCGGGAAGATTTGGTAACGTTGCCATAAAAAGAGACTATGGAATATGTGTTTTGACCTTTTCAGAAGCATAACGAGACCTATTTCCTTGCTGATAACTAGAAGCTGTTAAAACCAATTTATTAACCTGATCGACGAGTCAATTTTCCCCATGACCTATAAGATCCATAAAAAGCCGCTCCTCACAGGCCTTGCACTTGGTCTTGCGACCGTAATCTTTAGCCTTGGCAGTTTCGCCTCCGATCCTACGGCGCCCCCCGCGGCCAGGAGTGCCGACAGTATCGGCGTTGGAGCGATTGGCCGGATCGAACCGCGCTCGCGTGTTTTGAAACTCTCCCATGATCAAGGTCCCGAGGGCGCACGCATCGAGAAAGTGCTCGTGCAGGAAGGGCAGACTGTCGCCGCAGATGAAACCCTCGTCCTCTTCAGCGACTTCGCCCGCAGGCAGTCGGAACTGGAGACTGCGCAGGCCCGCCAGCGGGCGATTGAAGCGCGGCTTGAAACGTTTCAGGCTGAATTCTCCGACGCCGAAACCGATTTTAAACGCTATAAATCTTTGCTCGGCACCGAAGCCATCTCGCGGGCCTCCTATGACCGTGCGCTTGCGCGCATGAACAAGGCTGTGGCAGAGCTTTCCGCCGCGCGCTTCGATATTGAAACCGCCAAGGCCGAGGTTCATCTGGCCACGCAGAAAATTCTGCAAAGCTCGCTCAAGGCACCGTTCGCTGGCACTGTCCTGAAAATTCATGCATGGCCGGGCGAACGGGTCGGCGAAATGCAGATTATGGACTTTGCCGATCTGACCAAGCTAGATGTTGTCGCCGAAGTCTATGAGAACGATATTACACGCATTCAGCCGGGCCAGAGCGCAGCCGTCGTGCTGCCGGGCCAGAGCAAGACCTATCAGGCGACGGTGCGCGAAAAAGGCTACCTCGTCCGCAAGAATGACCTCAACGATACCGACCCGCTGGCCGATACGGATAACCGGGTGATCGAAGTCCGCCTGACGCTCGATGATGCTGCGATTGCAGATCTGCGCAATCAGATTTACCGGCAGGTACAGGTGCAGATCAAACCATGATCCGGTCTTTCCTGTTTGCAGCGCGTCTCGCGTGGCGTCAATTGCTGGCTGATAAGGCCAAGCTGAGTGCCGCGATCATGGGCGTACTGTTCGCCTGTCTGCTGGTTTTTATGCAGCTCGGTTTCCGCGACTCGCTCTCGACCAGTGCAGCCTCGGCGCCGATCAAGATGCAGGCCGATATTTTCCTGATGCACAAACAAACCGAAGCTATGTGGAGGCCCGTTCAGTTCAGCCGGTCGCTTTTGATGCGGGCGCTTGGGCACGAAGATGTCGCCTCCGTGCATCCTCTTTATATGGGTCTGGCTGCGTTCAAGAATATCGATACCCGCCAGAAACGCACCCTGATGATCTATGCCTTCGATCCGGATGCGAAACTGATGAATTTGCCCGAGGTTATCGCACAAGCCGAAGTCCTGAAACTCAAAGACCGCGTCTTGTTCGACCGCGCTTCACGCCCGGAATTCGGCCCGGTGGCCGACCAGCTCGCGGCGGGGCGCAATGTCACTGAGATCAATAACTATAAAGTCACCATCGCCGGAACTTACCTGATGGGCACGTCCTTTGCGGCAGATGGCAACGTCATCACCAGCGACCAGAATTTCATGCGCATCTTCAAGGGCCGTAGCCTAGAAGAGATTGATTTAGGCTTCGTCCGTGTCCGCGACCCCGCCAAAATTCCGCAGGTTCAGGCTGATTTACAAGCGATGCTCGGCGATGAGGTGATGGTCCTGACCTATCCCGAATTGATCGCGTTCGAACAGGCCTATTGGGAAAACTCTGCGCCGATCGGGTTTATCTTTGGCATGGGTGTGATCATGGGGCTCGTGGTTGGGATGGTGATTGTCTATCAGATCCTTTTCACCGACATCTCGAACAACCTAAGCCAGTTCGCAACCCTCAAGGCGATGGGCTACACGCAAGGCTATCTGATCAAGGTCGTCTTTGCGTCCGCGGCCTATCTGGCCGTGCTCGGATTTGTGCCGGGCTTTGCCCTCTCGCTCTATTTATATGATCTGGCTGAGAAAAATATCTTCATTCCCTTCCCAATGCCGCTCAGTAAAATCATGATGGTCTTCAGTCTGATCCTCGGTATGTGTTTCGCAGCCGGAACGCTCGCGATCCGCAAGCTGAAATCAGCCAACCCGGCGGATATGTTCTGATGCAAACCATCGTGACCCAGCATCTCAATTTCTCCTACGGGCAGGGCGACCTGCAACGGCAAGTACTGAAAGATATCCATCTTGAAATCCGGCGCGGTGAAATCGTCATCATGACCGGCCCGTCGGGGTCCGGGAAAACGACGCTGCTGACCATTCTCGGCGGATTGCGTCTCGCGCAGGAGGGGAGCGCGAACGTGCTTGGCACCGAAATGGTCAATGCGTCCGAAGCCGCCCGTATCAAAATCCGCCGCCGCACCGGTTATATTTTTCAGCAGCATAATCTTCTGCCGCAACTGACCGCGCTGCAAAATGTTTGCATGACGCTCGAGCTCGACAGCCACACCAGCGAATCTGCTCGCCGCGACCGCGCGGCCAAAATGCTGGATGCCGTGGGGTTAAGCGACCGTCTCCATTACCGGCCCGGCCAGCTCTCGGGCGGCCAGCGCCAGCGTGTGTCGATTGCCCGGGCGCTCGTCCATCATCCCGAACTGGTTCTCGCCGATGAACCAACCGCCTCTCTCGATAAGGCGAGCGGTCAGGAATGCGTGATGATCTTGAAACGCCTCGCCCAGGAAGCTGGCACCACCATCCTCC
Source organism: uncultured Pseudobdellovibrionaceae bacterium (assembly GCA_964368875.1). GTDB lineage: Bacteria > Pseudomonadota > Alphaproteobacteria > Micavibrionales > Micavibrionaceae > CAYJDG01. Next base: position 77,690 of record CAYJDG010000002.1, on the reverse strand, counting down.
TCGTTACCCACGATTACCGTATCCTTGATATGGCAGATCGCGTGGTCGAGTTAGAGGACGGTGTTTTAAAATGAAAAATTTCCGCCGCCTTAGCTGTGCGAGCCTGGCGGCGGAACAGATATTTGATATGCGGCTTTAGTTTTGCACTGTTTGGGGATTCAGCTTGTCATGCTGGCTATCATTGAACATCGCCGTCATGGATTCCTTGATCTTCTCAAAGAAGCTGATGCCTGATTTCCCATCCGAGGTTTTGTCCTCTATGAGCTCCAGCTCTTTCTTGAAGATATCAAAATCGCTTTTTGAGCCATAGCCAAGCGACTGCGCCAAATCGATTTTCGCGCGGGCCTCGCGCAGCAACGTGCCGAGGCGTTGATTATCCGCATCGCTGCGGTCTTTCTTCTCGGCCAGTGTCTCAGCTTCTTTTAAGAGCTGCTGAGCTGCCACGACTGGCAAAGGAATGACCGTGTCTGTGATGACCAGCGTGTTAAGAGCGTTCTGCAAGACAGTTTTCGCCTCCGCTATTTTGGCGGCATCGATCAGGCGTACAGCGTCCTTGATCGCGGCCGGATAGGTGGCCAGCGGCAGATTGGTAACACTGATCACCGTTTCACTAGCAAGGCCCTTGAGGATAGCGCGGGCCTCCTGAACTTCACCGATCGTCAGTTTGTACTCGGCCTTTTTTGTAGCTGCCTTGATATCATCGACGCTTCCATAAACGTCAAACGTGACGGCGGCAACGGACGTTGGAGCCAGAGCGAGAGCCGGGTCGCGGGCAAGGATCAGTTCCAGTTTCCCGGTCGCTTTCTCAAGCGCGGCCAAAGCCTCGGCAGGTTTCCCTTTATCCAGAGCCGCCAGCGCGACACGGGTCTCATTCAGGGCTGTGACTGCTTCAGAGGCGATTTGCTTGCGCTTTTCCGCAGTCTGAGCTTGAGAGTTCTGCTCAACCTGTGTGGTAGTTTGCGCAGTAGTTTGTGCGGTGGTTTGAGCTGGTGTCGACTTTGGAGTTGCGCCCATGGCTATACATGGCGACAGGAAAATGCCTGTCAGCGCCGCGAGACAGACTCCGGTTTTAAGGGCTTTGAGAGTTGAGAGCTTTGTCGTTTTCATGATTAGCCTCCTTCAATCTTCATCTTTCCTTTCGTTAGGTTGGTAAAATTTTGATTTTACGCAGGTGTATTGCCGGATGGTGAGATCGACTGGTACGATTTTTTGAGCGCGGCGACCTTATCAAGCAAGCTGACTTTTCCAGCCTGCAGGGATGTCGCTATGCGCTGTGCGGAGTTTTTATAGTAAGTTTTAAGAGAGTCTTTCCATGCGGATTTGGTCCAATTAAATGTCATGATTTTGCTCCTTTCATGTCTGCTCAGCCAAGCCTCGGCTGCCCGCATGACAGTCGCGGGCAGCTTCATGGCCTGTTGGTTAAGAGAGATTAGTTTTTTTTAGTGCCTTCGATGGCCTTGACGCCCCCGGCTCCCGCGATCTGGATCGTGCGGGGCTTTTTCTCTTCGGGGATTTCGTGGACAAGGCTGACCGTCAGCAACCCATCCCGCATCTCTGCGCTGACCACTTTGATATGGTCGGCCAGGCGGAACGATCGCTCGAAAGAACGGGCGGCGATGCCGCGATGGAGATAGGTAACGCCCTCTTCGGACTTCTCATCGATTTGCCCGCGCACCAGCAGGGATTCGCCCTCTGCCGTAATGCTCAGGTCGTTCAGCGTGAATCCGGCCACCGCCATGACGATGCGGTATTGATCCTCGCCGACTTTCTCGATGTTGTATGGGGGATAGGTATCGAAACGTTCCTCGGTCCCTTTGATCAGGGATTCGAACAGATCGTTGAATCGATCGAAACCAACTGTTTGACGCATTAAAGGCGATGTAAGTGTGAGTACGTTTGCCATTTGAACCTCCTATAAAGTGAGCAAGGTTAAACACAATTTTTACATCTGACAGTGAAAACCCCTAAGCGGGCATTTTCACTGAGGGCGTTTGTTGCCCTATGAATATTTTTTAATTCTGAGGTGGTTTTTGTCAAGATTTTTGCGTGAAAAAAATTGAGATTTTAAAAAATTCAGAAAATTCAAATATTTATTCGAAGCGAAATCAGCCATATGTAGCAGTGCTTATTTGACTTTCTGCGGATCAAAAAATTTTGACCGCTCTGCCTCTTGATGATAAAATTATTCATACTTACATCATCTTGTGTCCGCCCTCTATCTTCTCTCTGGTTCCGCTAGGGAAGCCTGGTCAGGACCGGACGGCGCAAGGCCCCAGATTATCTTTCCTGACGGGAAAATGAGGGCGGGCACTTGGTGCGTATAGTTTTTTTGTTGTTTTCTTGCCCACTGAAAAGGAGGACATGACAATGGGAGCGACAGAAAAAAATCTTCAAAACAGAGAAATCTCACTGGTGAGAGACATCGCCGCCAACCGCAACTGCTTGCGGTTTTATCCTGACCAATTTATCAAAATCATTCTCAAAACCATGCAAAATACTCGCGCGGGATGTGCGTGTGTCGTCGATGATGATGGCCGTCTGGTGGGGATGCTGACTGAGAGGGAAATTCTGCGCCGCATCTTCGCGCTAGTCGCCGACCCCACCATCAATCACGCGAATATCGGTAAGCATATCGATGACATGACAGTGCATGATCTGATGATCGCTGCGCCAAAAACACTGGATGCTGATACCGATATCGAACAGGCCCTCGAAATTATGACCGAGCTAGGCTTCCGCTATATGCCGGTGGTCAGCCGCTTTGACCGGACAAAGCCGATCGGTCTGGTCGACGAACGCGAGATCGCCATCCACGTTAAAAATCGTCTGGATCGCATCAAGCAGGAAGCCGCCGCAAAAGAACAACTCCTCCACGGCCTGATCCGCGAGCCATATGGCACGGGGGGAGGGTTGTCTGCCTAGCTGCGAGGTGAGAGTTTGGTATTGAGATAATCCTGAAAGCCCTCGGCACATTCCGGCTTTTATGCTAAAGCATGGAATAATATGGACCCGTATCTCTTTATCAAGACTCTGCATATCCTGTCCTCCACCATTCTGTTCGGGACAGGTCTTGGGATCGCGTTTTTTATGGTGATGTCGTTTTTTACGGCTGATCTCCATGAAAAATTTTATGCCCTGCGTCTTACTGTGCTGGCAGATTATCTCTTCACCGCCCCTGCCGTTATTATTCAGCCACTCTCAGGCGCATGGCTGATCTGGCAGGGCGGGTATGGGTGGACGGATCTCTGGCTGGTCTGGACCTATATTCTCTATGGGATCGCTGCCCTTTGCTGGCTGCCGGTTGTCGTGATTCAGATCAAACTGAAGGGTATCCTCAAGACGTCGCTTGAAACAGGCGTCCCGCTGCCGCCTCTCTATCACCAGCTTTTCCGCTGGTGGTTCCTGCTCGGCTGGCCAGCATTCATCGGATTGGTCGGAGTCTTTTTCCTCATGGTCTTTAAGCCCGCATGACTAGCACAGAGCCTATTTTTAAAAGCGTTTTTGGCAAAGACTGGGAGTCTCTGCCACGCGTGATGCATCGCCATTACGCCAATCGCCCCTTCCACAATGACCGCGCCCGGGTGGAAGGTCTTCTGAAGGTTGAAAGCTCACGCCTTGGCCGCCTGCTCAATCCGTTCCTTCGCCTCGCCCGCGTTTTGGTGCCGTATGAAGGTGAGAATATCCCGGTCACGGTTGATTTTATCAGCTCGGAAAAAGACAATAGTTTTGCTTTTTATCGCCGCTTTCATTTTCCGCAAGGAAAAGTGATCAGTTTCTATTCGCGTCTGCTGCCGCAAGGCGGTCCGCTGGTGATTGAACGGATGAACTGGGGTCTTTGCTGGCGCTGTGAATATCGCTGGGACGGACATAAAATCATTCTTTCGCACAAAGGTTACGCGCTCAATGTCTGCGGGGC
>CAYJDG010000002.1:17551-73674 GCA_964368875.1 uncultured Pseudobdellovibrionaceae bacterium | reverse complement strand
CGTGCGCCTGATATCCAGCTCATCATCGCTGGCCGCTCTGCACAAAAATGCGCGGATTTTATCAAGGCGCATGCCACTGCAGCGACGCCGCCCGAGATGGTCGTCATGGATATTGGGACCGATCTTGACCGCGCTCTGAGGGAAGTTTCACCGCAAATCGTTATTCATACCTCAGGTCCGTTTCAGGCGCAGGGCTATGATGTTGCGCAGGCTTGTATTACGGCGGGCATACATTACATCGATCTCGCTGATGGTCGCGCGTTCGTGGCTGGTATCAAAGATCTCGATGCGCAGGCCAAGGCCGCAGGGGTCTGTGTGATCAGCGGGGCCAGCTCGGTGCCCTGTCTGACTGCTGCAGTAATAGACGACTTTAAAGCGCGTTTTTCCTCAATCCATTCGCTTGACTACGGCATCACCACCGCCCAAACAACCCCCGCAGGCCCGGCGACCCTTGCGGCTATTCTCGGATATCTTGGCAAACCGTTTCAAACGCTTTTGCAGGGTCGGATGAAAACCGTCTACGGCTGGCAGGGACTGACCTCCCGCGTTTATCCCGAACTTGGCTGCAGGTTTCTAGGCTATTGCGATGTTCCTGATCTCGCACTTTTCCCTGAACGTTACCCGACGCTGAAAAATATCCGCTTCCGCGCCGGGGCCGATGTGGCGTTCCTGCATCTGAGTCTTTGGGCATTCTCATGGATCGCCCGCAGCGGCCTGGTCAAAAGTTTTGCGCCTCTTGCCGGGGCCATGAACAAAGCCGCTCCGCTATTCAATATATTTGGCACTGACCGCAGCGGCTTTCATATGGAGCTGCAGGGAATAGGACTGGACGGCGCGGCAAAAACCGAAACCTTCTATCTCCTGACCGACAAAGGCCATGGCCCGTATATTCCGTGCATTCCCTCTGTCCTCTGTGCGCAGATGATTGCTAATGGGAGTCACACGCGGGCCGGGGCTTACCCGTGCCTCGACATCATCACACTGCCCGCCTATCTTGACGCACTGAAGGACCTCGCAGTTCAGTCGCTCTGGGTTCCTTAAAAACCTTGACAAAATTGGCATTATGTCCTATAATATTAACCAATTATATCGTGAATAACCTGCCCAAACCCGCTGTCATACAGACTGCGCTGGCGACATTTTGAAAAAAATAAACGCCCGAACGAACTGAACAAACCCCCACGGCGGGAGGTTGGGCTTAAATTGCCTAAGGTATTGAAATAAAAAGCATTAGCCGTTTCTCACCTTCAGAAAAGTGAAAAACGAACTAATAAACGAACTAATATGATTTTAGCCCGCCGCGACGACTTTCGGCTTCGGCATATCGGTCTTGATATGCAGGTCGCGGAGCTGTTCTGGCGTGGCTTCGGTCGGAGCGCCCATCATAGGGTCCTCGAATGCACCATTCATGACGAACGGATAAACTTCACGCAGGTTCGGCTCGTTGGCTATCAGCATGATGACGCGGTCGACCCCGAAGGCACAGCCGCCGTGCGGCGGTGCGCCGAAGCGGAAGGCGTTGAGCATGCCGCCGAATTTCTTCTCAAGTACCTCTTTGCCGTATCCGGCAATCGCGAAAGCACGCTCCATGATATCCGGGCGGTGGTTACGGATACCGCCTGAGCAAAGTTCATAGCCGTTGCAGACACAATCATACTGGTTGGCGATGATCGCCAGCGGGTCCGGCCCGTTGAGCGCTTCAAGCCCGCCACGCGGCATCGAGAAGGGGTTGTGCGAGAAATCGATCTTGCCGGTTTTCTCATCCATTTCATACATTGGGAAATCGACGATCCAGCAGAACTTGAACACGCCCTGTTCGATCAGGCCGAGTTCCTCGGCGATCTTGGTACGCGCTTTGCCGGCGAGTTTCGCGGCAGCGGATTCCTTGTCGCAGACGAAGAAGACGGCGTCACCGGCTTGCAGGCCAGCGATTGATTTAAGTTCGGCCATCGCGCCTTCAGGCACGAATTTCGCAATCGGGCCTTTGCCCTCAGTCCCTTCGAATGAAATATAGCCAAGCCCCGGAGCGCCTTCGCCCTTGGCCCAGTCATTGAGCTTGTCGAAGAAGCTGCGCGGCTTGTCAGAGACATTTGGCACACGAATGGCGCGAACGACGCCGCCTTTTTCAACTGTGCCCTTGAACGCTTTGAATTCGACATCGGCGCGCGCAAACACGGACGAGACATCGCAAATGACCAATGGATTGCGCAAATCCGGCTTGTCCGAGCCGTATTTTAGCTGCGCGTCTTTATAGGTGATCTGCTGCCACGGCCAAGGCGTGACGGATTTTTTGCTGCCAGTATATTCAGCAAACTCTTCGAATATGCCGCCGATCACAGGCTCCATCGTTTTGAAAATGTCTTCTTGCGTCACGAACGACATCTCAAGGTCGAGCTGGTAAAATTCGGCGAGGCGATCGGCGCGTCCATCTTCATCACGGAAACACGGCGCGATCTGGAAGTAGCGATCAAAGCCCGACACCATCAGCAATTGCTTGAACTGTTGCGGCGCTTGCGGCAACGCGTAGACCTTGCCGGGATAGAGGCGCGATGGCACGAGGAAGTCGCGCGCGCCTTCAGGGGACGACGCGGTCAGGATCGGAGTCTGAAACTCCTGAAAGCCCTGATCCCACATGCGGCGGCGCATCGAGGCGATCACGTTGTTACGCAGGCGGATATTCTTCTGCATTTTTTCGCGGCGCAGATCGAGGTAGCGGTATTTCATGCGCAGGTCTTCGCCGGTCTGGTCTTCTTCGGCGACCTGGAACGGGATAACATCTGCCGGGGATTGAAGAATGGCGTTGGTGACGCGCAGTTCGATGTCGCCGGTCGGCAGACGCGGGTTTTTGGTTTCGCCGGGGCGCTCGGTGACGGTCGCTTCAAACGTGACGACCGACTCGACCCGCCAGCTGTCGATGGTGGCCAGCAGCGGCGATTCCTGATCGACGACGCACTGAACGATGCCGTAGGTATCGCGCAGATCGACGAACAGCACCCCGCCATGATCCCGCTTGCGGCTGATCCAGCCCGAAAGCGTCACGGTGGAACCGATGTCGGCGGCGCGGAGCTGGCCGCAGGTATGGGTGCGATAGGTCATGGTATTAGTCTCTGCGTTATAAGGGAATTACGCAGGAAACCTAAAGCTTTTCAGGTTTTTGCGCAAGTCAGGCCGAGGCACATTTTTTTGAGCAATATTTCACCTCAGCCCAGTTTTTCGCCCATTTCTTGCGCCAGGCGAATGGTCGCTGGCAAACCGGACAGACCTTGGTAGGGAGATCGGCCTTCTTTTTCATGAGGCGTCGATCTGCAAGCCGTTCAGGAATTTCTTGGCGTCGCTCTGGATGGTTTTGATTTTATCGCCGTCCATTTTCTCAAGCGTCCGGTATGCCATCCCGATGCGGGGATTTTTCGACAGGGCCGCGTGGTTGCGGATAAAGAAGTCCCAGTAAAGATAATTGAATGGGCACGCGTCCGGTCCGGACTTCTTGGCGACGGAATACCGGCATCCCTTACAGTAATCCGACATCTTATTGATATAGGCCCCGCTCGCCGCATAGGGCTTGCTGGCCAAATATCCGCCATCGGCGAACAGGATCATGCCGCTGACATTCGGTAGCTCCACCCATTCATACGCATCGGCATAGACGATCAGATACCATTCATTGACCGCCGCTGGGGCAACTCCGGCGAGCAGCGCGAAATTGCCCAGCACCATCAGGCGCTGGATATGATGGGCATACGCATTCTCTTTGGTTTCGGTGATGCACTGGCGCAGGCAGTTCATGTCGGTTTTTCCCGTCCAGTAAAACCATGGCAGCTTATGTGTCGCCTGCAGATAGTTTTCGCTGGCGTACTCCGGCATCTTCAACCAGTAAATGCCGCGCACGAATTCCCGCCAGCCGATGATCTGCCGGATAAAGCCTTCGACAGCGTTGAGCGGGGCCTTCTTTTTGAGGTACGCCGCTTCCGCCGCCTGCACGACTTCCAATGGATTCAGCAGGCCGCAGTTGAGGTAAAAACTGATATGAGAATGGTACATCCACGGCTGGCCGGTTAGCATCGCGTCCTGATACGTGCCGAAATTCTCCAGCCGCTCGGTGATGAATTTCTTCAAGACCAGCAAAGCGTCAGCCCGTGTCACGGCGAAATAAAACGGCTCCAGATCACCGAAATGATCCGGGAACCGGGCGGAGACCAGATCAATTACTTCGCGCGAAATAGCATCTGGTGCAAATGTCAGGGGTTGAGGAATCAATAATCCGCCTGCAGGCGGCTGACGGTTCTCGCTGTCAAAATTCCATTGCCCGCCAAACGGTTCATCGCCGTCGACCAGCAAGTTGTATTTCTTGCGCATCTCGCGATAGAAAAATTCCATGCGCAAGCTTTTGCGCCCCTCGGCCCAGCTCGCGAACTCTTCGGGTGCGCACAAGTATCGATCATCCGGCCTGATCTCCACGGGAATCCCAAAATCAGACTCCCATGACTCCATGTCTTTGAGGACACGGTATTCTCCCGGAAAGGTAACGACCAGACGATCTGCGTGAAGGCTGGCGATATGACGCTGAACCTCGCCCCTGAAAGACCCTGAATTTTCCGGGTCATCCAGCTTCACATACGTAACACGATAGCCTTGCGACTGTAATTCAAGTGCGAAATGCCGCATCGCTGAAAAGAGGAACGCGATTTTCTTCTTGTGGTGCTTGACGTAGGTCGCCTCATCCCACACCTCGCACATCAGGATATGGTCGTGAAATTTGTCGCAGTCTTTGAGGCTGGAGAGATCTAAACTCAGCTGATCGCCAAGAATAAGTCGCAGCGTGCTCATGATTTGCCGATATGCCGGGCGAGTTTAAAAAAGATAAAATCAGGCAGCAGGCGCAGCACTTTCATGATTGCCGTAAAGTTTTTAGGAAAGCTGATTTCAAAGGAGGAAGAGGCAAGTCCCTCGACCAAGGCTTTCGCCGCGTCCTCCGGCTCCATGATCATCGGCATCGGGAATGTATTAACCGCAGTCATCGGCGTGCGCACGAAGCCAGGATTGATCAGCCTGACATCGATATTATGTGGCGCCTCTTCAACCCGCAGCGACTCCGCCAGATTGATGATCGCGGCCTTGGTCGCACTATATGGCTGGCCGTTCGGAAGTCCGCGATACCCCGCAACACTACCGCACAACGCCAATTGCCCACTCTTTTGCGCGCGCAAAATCGGCAAAACAGCGTGGATCAGATTGAAGGCCCCAAACAGATTGGTCTCAATCAGGGCGCGGGTTTTGGTGAGATCAAGCGCGCCAAGCGGCATCGGATCATAAATTGCTGCCAGATATATAATCCGGTCAATCCGCGGAAACTTCTCTATAATCTCGGAAACTGTTGATGACATCGCCGCAGTATCCGCAACATCAACAGGAAAAACCTGATGCTGGCTACCAAGCTCTTGTTGAAGTGCGCTCAGTTTATCGACATTCCTTGCAGACAGCGCAAGGATCGCACCTTCTTTGGTCAGCTCTCTGGCGGTCGCCGCACCAATCCCGGTGCTGGCGCCGATAATCCAGATATGCTGACCGTTGAAGGCACCCATGGTTTATTGCTTCTGCATAAAGATCGTCAGTTCACCCCAGGTGATGCCGAATTTCTTCAGGTAAGAGCGGTTGATCAGCACGCCATCATTCATCTGGAACATCCAGTCATCGAAGATAACATGATATTTGGTACCATCAACCTCAAGATCCATTGTGTAAGCCCACTGCGCCGCGCTACCCGCCGTTTTGCCCTTGGCGGTGCCGATGATATCGCTCGCTGTGCCTTCATAAACGCCCTCTGAGATTTTCTTGATCTTCCAGGTGCGATCTTGCGTTTTTCCGTCATAATACTCGAAATGCTCTTCGAGCGTGCCTTCGTTACCGATCCATGTACCCTTCATGGTAATGTCGAAACGGCGCGTAACTTTGCCGCTGCGGTCCTGCACCAGACCCCACGCTTTAATCGGGCCGTTGAAGAACTCTTCGAATTTCATCGATGGTGAAGTGTCTTTGTAGGTCGTGATTTGCGACCCGCCGCAACTGGATAAAAACATGGTAACTCCGATCAGTGCAAAGAATTTCAGGGCGTTCATTTGATAACCTTCCGTATTTTATGTGGCGTGACGCAGTTCAACTTGCATGACATTGGTTCGGCTGGTTTTGAAGCCGGCGATGCACGCCGCCAGATAAAACCGCCACATGCGGATAAACTTATCGTCGAAGCCAAGAGACTGAACAGCTGGACGCGCCTGCTCAAAATTATGAAGCCAGACCTCGAGTGTACGGGCGTAATCTTGACCGAAATCCATGCGGTCGACAACTTTTAGTCCGGCTTTTGCAGCTTCTTCGCCAAATCGCGACGGGCTTGGCAGCATGCCTCCCGGAAAAATGAAGCTGCGGATCGCATCGCCACTGCGCCGATAGGTTTCAAAACGCTCATCGGCGATTGTGATCGTCTGAATCACTGCGGCCCCACCGGATGCCAGAAGGTCTTTGATTTTTTTGAAATAAAGACCCCAGTATTTTTCTCCGACTGCCTCAAACATCTCTATTGAAGCAATCTGGTCGAATTTACCCTCAAGGTAACGATAATCCTCAAGAATAATCTTAGCTTTTGATCCAACCCGTTTTTCGGCGTACTCATGCTGAGCTGGAGAAATGGTCGCGGCTTTAAGATCAAAGTCGCCCCTTGCCATCGAGTGTTCCGCATACGCCCCCCAGCCACAGCCGATTTCCAGCATGTGTCCGCTGGTGCGGTCGAAGCGATCAATGATGCGGTCATATTTATTGATCTGAGCCTGCTCAAGACTATCTTCAGGCTTCGTATAAAGCGCAGAAGAATAACTCATCCCTGGGTCGAGCCAAAGTTTGTAAAAATCATTGCCAAGATCATAGTGCGTATAAATATTGCGCTTACTGCCTGCAGGGGTATTGGATTTAAGCATATACGAAAATCGCGCAGCCATCCTTGAAATCATACTGCCATGCAGATAAGGGAGAATAACTTTTTCATTCTGCAAAGCGAGCGTCATGAAATTCTGCAGATTGCTGCTTTCCCAAAGTCCAGCTTTGTAAGTTTCAGCAAACCCGATATCGCCATACATCAACAAGTTTGGCAAAACGCTCCACTCACGCAGAGTCAGTTGCGCTTTAGGACCTGGATTTTTCCCAGCGAACGAATAATTTTTACCTTCCGGAGTGACCAATTCAAAATGGCCATACTCCATGCCATCAAGGACTTTCAGAAAGCGATCGGCGGCCTGAGGTCTGGTCATTGTTTTTTGAAACTCTGGGTAAGGTTTGGTGTTAGTTACTATATGGATGCGGCAGCCCTGACTTCATAATTAATTCTTTGTAAGGTTATCAGTTGCACTTACTCTGACGGCCAATTGTTCAGGCTTTGGCACATATTTTTGCCTTTTAAGCAGCAATTTGATTGCCTGCCAGTGAATCAAAATAATTGCTTTAAATGTTACCAAAGGGTGGAACCAGAATGCGCGTCTTCGCGTTGCGGGATTGTAAGGTTCAAGACGACCCGTGAGTGCGGTCAGAAGTTGCCGTTTGGTTGTGCCGTCATGAAAATCAATCCATACCCCCATCTTGTCAGATTGAAAATCAAAACGGAATCTATAGCGACCTTCTCGCTTTAGAAACGGCGACACATGAAAGAGCTTTTCTGCGTCGAGCCAGGTGTCAGGCCTAATTACATTCCCATCTTCGGCGATACATAAATAGCTATGGCGCTCACCAAAAGTATTATGCACTTCGCACAAGACTGCGCGGATCTGTTCGCTCCGGTCGTAGCAAATCCAAAAGCTGACAGGGTTAAACACATACCCCATGACACGTGGCATGGTGACGAGAACAATCTCTCCGTCTGCTTGGGTGATCTTATTATCATCAAGGATTGATCTGATCCACGGCAGCAAAGGGCGTCCGTCGCAAGGACCGTGGTCGCGGTCATAAAAACTGAGTAAGGCAGTATGATTGACGCCGAATCTGAAGCCATCGGCAAGTGTACTTATCTGGCTGAGCGGGCAAGAGAGGTAATAGATGCCATAGGTGAACTGGTTGCGACGAGGGAACACCCGGCTATGCATGACATTGCCAAATAGAATTTTGGGGCTCAGAGCCATGGCGGAGAAACTCCAAAGTAACTCGCAACGATCACGGCACTGCGCAAACCATCTTCATGGAAGCCATTCTGCTGATAGGCTCCGCAAAAATAGGTGTTATGTGTCCCTTGGATGCCCGCGATCTGCTGCTGAGCGACCATTGTCCCAAGATTAAAAACCGGGTGTGAAAAATTATGCTCATCATGGATCAAGTGCTCTACCGGACGGCGACCGGGATTGAGCGTAATAATGATTGGAAGTTTTGTTTTGAGGCTCTGCAGCAGATTCATCCAATAACTCAGCGACACAACAGGGCTGTTATTAGGGCCCGGATCCGAGAGATAAATCCAACTGGCGTAAGCAGATTTGCGTTTCGGCATAAAGCTTGTGTCACTATGGACAATCACTTGATTGGGTTGATAGCTGAATCCACCCAAGACCCGGCGTTCATCGTCAGTCGGGTCTGCAAGCAGGCTTAGGGCTTCGTCGCCATGGCATGCGAATATGACAGCATCATAATTATCCGCTCCATTGTTTGTATCATACACAGTAACTTTACCGTCGGTGCGGCTGATACTTTGAGCACCGCAATTCAGGCGGATTTTTTCTTTGAAAGCAGCGCTTAATCGCGTCACGTATTCGCGACTTCCGCCTGTGACTGTATACCATTGCGGATGGTCATTGATGGTGAGAAGACCGTGATTTTTAAAAAATTGTAAGAATGACCGCGCAGGGTATTCCAGAATTTCAGCAGCTGAACAGCTCCAGATTGCGGCCCCCATGGCTTGAAGATAATAATCGCGAAACCATTGTCCCATATTCAGATCATCAAGGCATTTACGCAACGTGGTATCGCCGCAGGTCTCGAGATAACGTGGTGCTGCGCGATTAAACTTTATAATATCGGCAATCATCCCCCAGAAACGGGGACGCAGTAAATTTCGTTTTTGAGCCAACATTCCTGTGCTGGCATATTCAAGCCAGCCATGGCCGATGCTCACGCCGAACGACATGCTGCTTTTCTGAACCGGAACTTTCAAATGGGCGAATAATTTGGTCAGATAAGGATAATTGCGCTCATTGTATACAATGAAGCCGGTATCGACTGGAACGGATCCTTCTGTAGTATTGATTTCAATGGTGCGGCTATGGCCACCAAGATAAGCGTTTTTTTCATAGACCGTTATGTCGTGATGTGGATGCAGGAGATGCGCGGCTCCAAGGCCGGAAATACCACTGCCAATAATTGCGATTTTCATGGTTGACCCTAACCGATCCTGCACAAGGATCTAAATTAAATCGCTGTAATAATCATTTCTGGAAAGAGATGGATATCTCAAGTCCCGGATCAAGGCTCGTCAGACGGACTTTCGCTTCATGCAACTCCAATACAACCGCCACAAGGCTAAGTCCTAGACCGTTTCCGGGGTTATGACGGCTGTTCTCTGTCCGGTAGAACCGCTGAAAAATTTTCTCGTGGTCGGCAGCGTCCACTCCAGGGCCGCTATCAGAAATTTTGAAAACGAACGTGGAGCCTTGTGGTGCAAGGGAGAGCTGAATGCGGCCGCCCGCAGGGGTGAATTTAATCGCATTATCCAACAAATTTGCGAAGGCCTGAAACAGAAGATCACGATCGCCTATAATCACCGCTGTCTCAAGGGCAAGGCCGATCCTTAAGTGTTTTTCTTCTGCCAGTGGTTCATAAAGGTCCATGACATCGCGCACGACTTGATCGAGAGAAACTTCCCTGAACCGATGTTTCTGGCGTCGTGCCTCGATATCTGAAATGCGCAGCAAAGCACTAAAAGTGTCAAGAATGCGGTCAGCCTCAATAATTAAACTGTCGCAAAGCTCATGCGTCTCAGGATTGTTTTGTAAGGCTTTGTCGCGTCCAAGTTTCTCTAGGTTATTACGCAACCGTGTTAGCGGTGTGCGCAGATCATGCGCAACGTTGTCTGAAACCTGCTTAACGCTCAAAACCAGATCCTCGATCCGGTCAAAGAGCTGGTTAAGCACTGATGACATGTAACTTAGATCATCCCAACGGGAATCAATTTCAAGGCGTTGCGCGAGGTTGCCTGTATTGATAATTTCCTGCGCTGTATGCGCGATCCGGTTGGTGCGCGTGACGACAAATCTGCTGATCAGAAAACTGACTGCGATCACGACACCCATGCAAGCAATGCACAGCGCACTGAGCGCGGCGAGCCAATGCTGCTCAGGGTTTTGAGAAAAAAGGTACGTGAAATACCCAAGGATCGAAACTGCAACGCCAAGAAAGATGGTGAACAGCAAGGCCATCTTAAAGCTTGAGCTATGATAGTAGCGCCTAGTCTGGGTCATCGATGCTATAGCCAGTCCCGCGAATTGTGCGGATCAGCGGCACTTGTGAGTTACGGTTTAGTTTGCTGCGCAAACGGCTGACATGGACATCAATGACGTTGGTCTGCGGATCGAAATTATAATCCCAAACATGTTCAAGTAGCATCGTGCGTGTGACCACTTGGCCCTTATGACGCAGCATATATTCCAGCAGACGGAACTCACGTGCCTGAATATCGATCACCTGACCGGCGCGGGTGACTGTCCGGCTAAGCAAATCCATTTCCAGATCAGCGACTTTCAGCGTGGTTGGTTTGTCAGCGGTTGTATAGCGACGGCCCAGTGCTTCGATGCGGGCAAGCAGCTCGTGAAACGAAAATGGTTTGATCAGATAATCATCTCCGCCTGCACGCAGACCAGTGATGCGGTCGTCTACCTGTGCGAGCGCGCTCAGGATTAGGATAGGGGTATGGTTACCAGCAGCCCGAAGCTCCTTGATCAGGCTCAGTCCATCGAGATGAGGCAGCATCCGATCAACAATCAGGGCATCAAAAGTGCGTTCGCTGGCAAGGTTTAAGCCTGCTTTACCATCGGTCGCAGAGACAACCTCATGACCATGCTCGGTCAGACCATTCCGGATATAGTCAAGAATTTCTGGATCATCTTCGATTACTAACAGGCGCATAGGTCATATATTGGCGGTTTTGGAGAATTAATACAGCGATTTTTTTTGACCCTGAATTTTCCCTATGGCATAAGCGACCGTCACAGAAAATGGAATTTCATGCTTAATATTACTAACCTGACCTACCGGATTGGCGGACGCACCATTCTCGACAATTGCAGCGTCAATATCCAGGATGGATGGCGCGTCGGTGTCATCGGGTTAAACGGGGCAGGGAAATCGACATTATTTAAACTAATCACTGGCGCCCTGCATGCGGATGGCGGAACCATCAGCCTGGCGCAGAAGCAGCGCTTCGGTCAGGTTAAACAGGATATTCCTGAAACTGATATGCCGCTCATCGATATGGTGCTTTCCGCCAATGAAGAGATGGCGGCCCTTTGGAAGGCGACCGAGACCGAGGAAGATCCAAACAAGATTGCCGATATCTATCAGCAGCTCTCTGACATGGATGCATACTCGGCCCCAGCCAAGGCAGCCATTCTCTTGACTGGCCTCGGCTTTAAAGAGCATCAGCTGACGGAGCCGTTCTCATCATTCAGCGGTGGTTGGCAGATGCGCGTCATGCTGGCCTCAGTGCTCTTCGTTGAGCCAGATTTTCTTCTCCTTGATGAACCAACCAACCACCTTGATCTTGAAGCGATCATGTGGCTTGAAACTTATCTGATTTCTTACCCCCATACATTGATGATCATTTCGCACGACCGTGAGATGCTTAACAAATGCGTCGACCATGTCATTCATGTCGATAAGCAGTCGCTTACGCTCTATACGGGTAACTACGATACGTTCGAGCGCGAACGCGCATTACGCTTAGGGTTGCAGCAGAAAATGCACGAAAAGCAGCAGGCGCACCGCGATCACATGCAGAAATTCGTGGATCGTTTCAAGGCGCAGGCAAGTAAGGCCCGTCAGGCGCAAAGCCGGATCAAGGCGCTTGAAAAAATGGATATTGTCGATGCTGTTATTGCCGAACGCGCGATCCGTTTTAACTTCCCTAATCCTGAAAAAATTCCTTCACCCATGCTTTCGATCACGCATGCAGATATAGGCTATACCGAAGGCAAGCCTATCTTGCGGAATGTGCGGGAAAACATTGACAATGATGACCGCATCGCCTTGCTCGGCGCCAATGGCAACGGCAAGTCGACGATGATGAAATTGATTGCCGGAAAACTGGGTGTGATGAAAGGCGAAATGTTCCGTTCCGGAAAACTCCGTATCGGATATTTCTCTCAGCATCAAACTGATGAACTGGATGTCAATAGCACCCCGTATCAGGAAATGATGACCCTGATGCAGAAATACAAAACTGATGTGCGCGAACCAGTCGTGCGGGCGAAGCTTGGCGCGTTCGGCTTTTCGCGCGATTTGGCTGACAATAAAATCAGTGCGCTAAGCGGTGGCGAAAAAGCGCGTCTTTTGTTCGCCTTTATGAGCTTCGATGCGCCTCATTTGTTGCTGCTGGATGAACCGACCAACCACCTTGATATCGATGCCCGTGAGGCATTGGTCCAAGCGCTAAATGCATACGAAGGCGCGGTTGTCATCGTCAGCCACGATCCGAATATGGTGGAACGCGTTGCCGACCGTCTGTGGCTAGTGAAAGATGGGTCTTGTTCGATTTTCGAAGGCGACCTTGAGGATTATCGTAAGTTCACAATTCAGTCGCGGCGCGAAGAACGTCAGGCTGAAAAAGAGAAAAAAGCCGCTCCGGTTGCTGCCCCTGTTGTTAAAATTTCAAACGACAGCAAAAAGAAAATCGAAAAAAGCGAAAAAATCATCGAACGCCTCAGTGCTGAAATCGAAACTCTCGAAGTCCAGATGGCCGCGCCAGGCTTTTATGATAATGCCAGCAAGGTTGCTGACATTCAGAAAAAATACGATCAGGCGCTTAAGGATTTGGCTGAGGCCGAGGAAGTCTGGCTCGAGGCGCAGGCAGGCTGAGATGGACGCAGCCTGGGTTGTTTATATCCTCCGCTGCGCCGACGATACGCTTTACACCGGCGTGACCAACGATCTTGATCAACGCTTGCGCAAGCATGCTGATGGGACAGGCGCGAAATACACCCGCAATCGCGGTCCCTATGAGGTGATCTTTACCGAAGGTCATCCAGATCGCAGCTCAGCCCTGAAACGCGAAGCCGCGATCAAGGCGCTTCCCCGTTCTGAGAAACAGAAGCTTACAACCGCGTAAAACTTATCCACAGCCTCACAAATAACAGCAGTTAACGCTGTGACCGAGTCCGAGTTCCCGTACAATAAGACGTTATGTCTCGTGCACTCCGCACCCGAACCAGAGTTTTGTCTACCCTGCTGCTGACCTGTACCGCGATGACGTGGTTCAGCACGCCGCTCTTTGCCAATCCCGAGGGCGGACAAGTAGTAGGTGGCGGCGCTACAATTTCCGCTGCCGATAAGATCATGACGGTTGAGCAGGCAACGGACAGGGCCGCCATCAACTGGTCCTCATTTAATATCAACTCTGATGAAACGCTCCGCTTTATACAGCCGACTGCGTCTTCGATCATGCTCAACCGAGTGACCGGATCGGATCCCTCAAAAATTTTGGGACGGATCGATGCAAATGGTAAAATCATTCTGCTCAATCGCAACGGCATTCTGTTTGGCAAAGATTCGCGCATAGATGTTGGCTCCTTGGTAGCTTCGACAGCGGATATTGATACCAATGCCTTTATGGTGGGTGGTGGATTACTCGATCTATCAATTCCCGGTGAACCCTCTGCGCGGATCATCAATCAGGGGCATATCTCAGCGAAAGAAGCCGGACTGGTGGGGCTGGTCGCGCCACAGGTTGAAAATAGTGGGATCATTACGGCGCGTCTTGGAAGAATTCAGATAGGAGCGGGTGAAACAGCGACGCTCGATCTGTACGGCGATAATCTTATGAGTCTTGCTGTGACCAATAGTGATCTGCAGCAGGCTATCAATCATACCGGCCTGTTACAGGCTGACGGCGGCACCATCCAGCTTAGCGCTGCCGCGGGGCGCAGTATGGTCAACTCTCTGATCGGTGTCTCAGGTACGGTTGCGGCGCGTGCAGTCGGATCCCGCAAGGGACGTATCATTATGTACGCGCCGGGTTCCAATGCAGTCGCTCACAATAACGCTACCGACAAAAATCTGAAGCAGGGTTTTAGCTCCGTGGTGGCTGATGGATTACTCGATGTTTCAGGTTATGAAGCGGGCGAGCAGGGCGGCAGTATCGAAATGCTTGGCGACCGGGTGATGCTTGCTGAAGGCGCAGTGTTCGATGCATCTGGTGACCTTGGGGGCGGGGATATTAAAATTGGTGGTGACTATCTGGGAACAGGCGAGACACCAGCCTCTGCGTATACCTATGTCGATCAAAAGTCCTTGATCCTCAATAACTCTATCACTGCTGGCCATGGCGGACGCACAATTATCTGGAGCGATGGCGACACCCGGTTCTTAGGCAATGTTTTTGCACGTGGCGGCGCAAACGGTGGAAATGGTGGCTTTGTCGAAACATCCGGGCACAATCATCTGGATGCGCTCGGCTTTGTCGACCTGAGTGCACCGGCAGGGGAAAAAGGTACGTATCTGCTGGATCCAGCAAATATAGCTGTCTACGGCAATGTTACACCCCGCTTCAATGCAACGGACTCTGCTGTCAACCTTTTGGGCAGTTTGCGTTTGTGGGCTGATGGCAGTGATCCATCCACCATCACCCTGACATATAGCAGCGATGCTTTATCTTCAGCGCGCATTACCGGAGTCGCAGGGGCGACTACGGTCTCGACAACGACCAATCTCAACCTCACTGCACCGTTAGTCGCCGGAGCTAAAATAAGACTGGGCAGCGTGGATGGTCAAACCGCGTTGGCTAATGATGCCACCAATACGAATACCTACACGATACAATCTGTCAGCTATACCGCAGGTGTAGGCACGACCATCACACTCACAACACCGCTGTCTGCTAACTACAATACTGGGGCTGGAAATAATTTTGTCTATCGAGGACTGGTCTCGCAATGGGTAGATAAAAGTAACAACAGCTATGCCATCACTGGTGGGGCGATTGTGCGGATGCCTCTCTGGGTGTCAAATGCGCAGAATGGGTTGGGAGGTCTGCGCTTTGATGGTGCCGATAATATGATCAGTCCGACTGGGGCTTACCCGATCAATGCTGATTATACTGTTGGCGTGCTCGTTAACCAGACGGCAGTCAATACCGGGAATGTTCTCAGCGGCATCGGCTCAGGGCATGCCTTTTATTTTAATGGTGGGCAAAGAATTTGCATGTTTGCCGGAGGCTGCTTTGCAACTTCGAGTACTAATCTTGCCTACGGCACGGCTGGAATTCTGAACGGTACTTTCAACAATGCGACACGAGTAGGAAACATCTATCAAAATAGCTTGAGTGTTGGTTCGGGAACCGCCGCGGCTTCTAACACACAGAATACTTTTAATCTCGGGTCCTACGGGAACGCTAATTATTACACAGGCTTCATCGACGAAGCACTTTTGTTTAACGCAGTATTAAGTACAAATGCACGGAATTTGCTTGAGCAATACCAGTCAGCTAAGTGGGGCGTAGCGCTTGACCCTTTCTCGGGTACGGCCCTGGCTGAAGCGACCGAAGCAATGGATGCCACCAATGGGTTTTCAGTTTTCGCTGCAGAATATCTTGAGCGGCTCTCAGCTTCTGCAAATATTGCTTTGCAGGCGTCAAATAATATCACGCTTGATCTGCAAACTGACACACTGAATCTGGCAGCGGCTGGGCGTAATATTACTCTGACGGCTGGAAACCAGATCAATACACTCAGTGCAGGAAATATAACAACCAATGGCGGTAACATCACATTTAATGCTACAGGCGGAATTAATTTTGCCCATGCCATAGGCCTGACCTCCAACGGTGGCAATATCACCATGAGCAACAATGTCACCACCGCAGCCGCATTGAATATCGCTGCCGGAACAGGAAACGTGACCTTCACAGGTAAAGTTAATGGTTCAGGCAGCGTAACAGCCAGTGGCAACGCCATGACGCTTTCTGATGTATGGGGCGATATCACACCTCTCAATGCCGTTTCTATGACCTCCGCCTCGGGCGTAACATTGCCATCTATCACTGCGTCCTCAATCCTTGTCCGCGCGAACGGGGCTGGATCGGACGTACGCATAGGGGCTGGAAGCACGCTCAGCGCCAGCGGGGCAGGAAATTCTCTTGTGCTGTCAGCAGGTCGTAATTTTGTAAATAATTCTGGTGCTGCCGCGATCTCAACGCCGTCCGGACGCTGGTTGGTTTATTCGACCCGTCCGGCGGACAATATCCGCAATGGTCTTCTACCTTCTGCGACAGCCATTTATAACGCGACTTATGGAACCGTCGCACCTGGCACGGTCGCAGCAGGCAACCGTCTTTTATTCAGCGATCCTGCCGCTGCCGCACCCGCGCTCACGTTCACTGCAGATGCGCAAAGTAAGCAATACGGCACAGCGAACCCTTCTTTGACTTACACCAGATCGGGAAGTTTTGTTGATGCAGATACTGCGGTTACCGCTTTCAGTGGAACTCCATCTGTAACAACAGTTATCGACGGAACAACGGGCGCCGGCACCTATACTGGAGGAATTACCACGACAGTTGGAAGCTTAAGCACCTATCTCGGGTATCAATTCTCCTTTGTGAATGGCAACTTCACCATCACCCCGGCACCTTTGACCATCACGGCCACGAATGCGACAAAAAACTATGGCGCTGTGCAGGCATTAGCAGGAACCGAGTTTTCAACCAGTGGTCTCCTCAACAGTGATGCAGTTAGTTCGGTTACATTGACAAGCGCCGGAGCGCCCGCAACTGCGAGTGTTGCAGGAAGCCCCTACACAATCACTCCTAACGCCGCTACGGGGACAGGACTTGCAAACTACACGATTACCTATGCAAACGGGCAACTGACCTTAAACGCTGTCCCGCTTACCATTTTGGCGAACAATCGTGTCAAAACTTATGGGGTAGCTGTAACATTCGCCGGGACAGAATTTTCTTCAAGTGGACTTTTGAACAGTGACACCATAACCAGCGTAACTCTTTCGAGCGCCGGATCTGCAGTAACTGCGTCTGTCGCAGGCAGCCCATATACTATTACGCCGAGTGCAGCAATCGGAACTGGTCTTGGAAATTATACGATTACGTATTCCGACGGCCAGATGACCGTCGATCCCGCGCCCTTGACGATCACGGCTGATGATCAAACGCGGCTGTATGGTCAGCCAGATCCACCTTTTACGGCGACCTTCTCAGGATTGGTTGCTGGTGACGTTCCAGCAGATATAAGTGGTCTTACTTTGACGACGCCAGCGACTATGCTCAGCCCACCCGGGACTTATGCCATAGTTGCATCAGGTGCGATATCTGCCAATTATGTGATCACCTTGGCAAACGGCATATTGACCATCGGCGGATCAATTCCTTTACCGTTTGGAGGAGTTTCAGGACAGTCTCTGCCTGAGGTTTTGAGCAGGATGATCGAAGCAATCAATGATCCTGTACCCCGATACAGTGCCGGCTGGTCGAATGCAGCATTCATTGAGTTTGATAAAAGTCTGCAATATTTTTTGAGCTGTACCCAGAAACGCCCCGAGAAAAAAGAACTTGGGACGTCGTGCTGGTAGATAAAATAAAATTCGCTTGTAAAAATACAGGCCAGGCTTTTATCTGAGCTCGATAATAGGTTTTTTCAGGAGAAATGCCATGAACCGTGCTGAGATTCTGAACCTTTCAGGGATGCCCGCAGCGGCCCCCAGTTATCCGCGCGGTCCTTACCGATTTATCAACCGCGAATACTTTATCATCACCTATGAAACTGATCCGGACGTTATTCGCCATGCTCTGCCAGAACCTTTGGAGCCTGCTCCCGGAAATCTAGTCGCGTATGAATTTATCAAAATGCCTGATAGTTCCGGATTTGGTGACTACAGCGAAAGCGGAATTATCATTCCATGTCTTTTCAACGGGGAAGAGGTCAATTTTACCTGTCAGATGTATCTTGATAATGAGCCCCCTTTGACGGGTGGGCGTGAGATCTGGGGGTTCCCGAAAAAATATGGTCAGCCGAAGCTTGCTGTATTCGATGATACCCTGACCGGAACGCTTGAATATGCTGGTGAACGGGTCGCTATGGGCACGATGGGATATAAGACAACCAACCTCGTGGCTAACCCATTGCATGCGGCCATGTGTAATCCTAATGAGATCGTCAAGAAGCTGACAAAAACGCAGGTCAATCTTAAATTTATTCCCGGCGTCGATGGCACCCCGGCAATCGCCCAGCTGGTTGCTTATAATATGTGCGATGTCACAGTAAAAGGAGCCTGGAGTGGCAACGCCCGCCTGCATCTGATCCCCCATGTTAATGCTCCAGTTGCCGACTTCCCGGTGCGCAAAATTATTGGGGGAAGTCATTTTATAGCTGATATTACGCTG
This sequence comes from uncultured Pseudobdellovibrionaceae bacterium, assembly GCA_964368875.1. Taxonomy (GTDB): domain Bacteria; phylum Pseudomonadota; class Alphaproteobacteria; order Micavibrionales; family Micavibrionaceae; genus CAYJDG01. The sequence continues at coordinate 55,052 of CAYJDG010000002.1, read as the reverse complement.
CCATATGGACGTGTCATCAAAGATTACCTCGCACTAGGAAATGACTGATCATGCGTTGGGAAAACTTGCGGCGCAGCTCGAATATTGAAGATCGCCGGTCGTCGGGCGCTGGTATGGCCGTCAAAGGCGGGGCTGGAGGCGTTTTTGTCATGGCGCTGGTCGTTTATCTGCTTGGCGGCGATCCAACCGGCCTGCTGATCGAAGGTGTCTCCCGTACTATCGCTACGTCGTCCCACCATGCAAGCACGATCACCCCAGAGGAACAGAATCGCCAGGCAGATTTTGTCGCTGCGGTATTAGGTAGCACGGAAGACTCATGGGGGCAGATTTTCTCGGCACAAGGTCAGACCTATCAAGTTCCCAAATTGGTCCTTTTTGCTGGCGGTGTGGACTCTGCATGTGGAATGGCCAGTTCTGCTATGGGGCCTTTTTACTGCGCGCAGGACCAATCAGTTTATATAGATCTGGATTTCTTTCACGAACTCGAGGCACGGTTTCAGGCACCGGGAGATTTCGCACGTGCTTATGTGATTGCACACGAAGTCGGACATCACGTTCAAAATCTGCTGGGTACGTTGCCGCGTATTCATGAATTACAAGCCATGGCAGGCAGAACCAAAGCGAATGCTTTGTCGGTTAAGCTAGAATTGCAGGCAGATTGTTATGCTGGCCTGTGGGCCAGTACGCTGACTGCAACGGCAACTCTTGAGGCCGACGATCTAGACGAAGCGCTTCTGGCGGCCAGCCAGATTGGCGATGATAAGATTCAAGAAGAGACTCAGGGCTATGCCGTCCCTGATTCGTTTACGCATGGATCGGCAGAACAGCGGAAGACCTGGTTTCAAAAAGGATTCGCTGGCCGGACTCTCAAGAGCTGTGAAATTTCCACAAAGTAAGTCCAGCTATTTCCCTAAACATGATAAAAATTGAAACTGGGGATAAAACTGTGGGTAGTTTTTTGCCATAAGAGCAATAACAGCCAAAAAGTCCTTAAAATTTCCGCAACTTACACTTATACTATGGTCGTGCGTTCGCATGATTCTTATGGCATTCCGCCGTCTACTATTTCAGTTTTTATAGATGATTATAGAAAGTCCTGTTTCTATCAGTCTTGTTGCATCGCTTGCCATGCTTTGTCTTGGCGGCTGCGCTGGGCCTGCGGTCAAGCTTGATAGTGCGGAACATCAGGCTTTGCTTAAGGCCGACCGCACTCAAGCTGAGCAGGGGGCACGTCAGCAAAAAATTTCCCTGACGCTGGATCAAGCACTGGAGCGCGGTGTGCGTGCTAATCTTGATGCACGCGTTGCGGCCATGGAAATTCTCATTCAGCAAAAAGAAGTTACACTGGAGCAACTGAAAGCACTCCCTGCTCTGAATGCTTCAGTTGGCTATGTGGGACGCTCAAACGATGGCTCTAGTTCAAGCCGCTCGATTCAAAGTGGACTGCAATCTCTGGAACCCTCACAATCATCCGATCGCGATCGCCGTACTGCATCGCTTGAGTTGAACTGGAATCTTCTGGATGTTGCACTTGCCTATACGGATGCGAAGAAAGCTGGCGATGAAGCGCGTGTTGCGCGGGCACGCCATGAAAAAGTCATTCAAAATATTCAGCGCGATGTCTATGCCGCCTACTGGCGCGCCTATGCTTATCAAGCAACAAGGGCCGATACAGGTAGCTTGATTGCCGACGCTGAAAGTCAAATTGGTAAGATCAATGAAGCCGTCAGCAAAAGACTTCTATCTGCAGATGCGGCTGGTGATCAGATCGCGCAATTGAGTGATCGTGTAAGAACTCTCAATGAGCTTGAAGAACAACTCAATCTCTCAGGGATTGAGCTTAAAAGCATGCTGGCCTTGCCGCTTGACGCCGATCTCACCCTGTCTTCTCCGGAAAATTACAGCGGCAACTACAAGTCACTCTTAAATCAGAATCTTGAGGCCCAGGAATGGGAAGCTCTACAGAACCGTCCGGAGGTTCGCGAAGAAATTCTTCAGAAAAACCTGACCCTGCGGGACAGTAAGCGTGAGATTCTCACGACCTTTCCTGGTCTCGAGCTCTTCGCTGGTGCAAATTACGATACTAATAGCTTTCTCTCAGATTCAACCTGGCTGAACTCATCCGCCAAAATCGTGCAAAGTCTGATCAGTATTTTCACGCTGCCGACTCGTCTTGAAGCTGCCAAGAATAAAGAAGCTCTGGCAGATGCCCGCCGTCAGGCCTTGGTTGCAGCAGTTCTGGCGCAGACAAACATTGCCCGGCAGCGATTACTCAGCCGCGAGCAGGTTCTGCAGAACAGCACAGGTTCATTAAAAGCTGCTGGGAGCAAGGCGTCCTTACTCGCGCACAAGAAAGCCACGGGCTTTGCGCCGGGAGCCACGGTATTGCAGGCGAAGCTTGAACAGCAGATCGAGGTCATGCGCAATCAGATGGCGCGTGCTGATCTGCAGGATTCTTATGCAGCTTATATGAATACTCTGGGGCGGAGATTTTTTCAGCCAGTCAACCTGATGGCTGGTGGCGCGACATGATCAAGCGGATCGTCATGGCGATGCTGTTTGTTGCGGTGCTCGTCGGCAGTGCTGCGGGGTCCTATGCGGCGTTTTTTTACCGCGAACCCCTCCGCGTCAAGTTAAGTTTAGCCAGCATCAAAGAGCACGCACGCGTGGCCTATGATGACGGACTTGGCCAAATGCTGGATCACGTTTTTAGCTCGCAAAACGGGCGCGCTTCCGACACCAAGATAGTTCTTGCTGGCCTTGGTGAATGGGTCGAGGGCATACATTTCGATTTCTCCCAACCTACCACGGCGAAATTTGCTAATCCCAAACCGATCGTTGTTCCAGTAACTACACCCCCGCTAGTGCTGACCAACATGAAGGCCGTAAAAGATAAGCAGTGGGAAGAGCTTATTCATCCGGCGGCTTACGAGCCATCAGCTGGTCTGGAGCAAGCTACTGCTGAGCGTTGGAAGCCGGAGGCCGATACGCTGAGTATTGAGGCCGTCCTGGTTCCGCGTCAGGTAACCGTCGTCTCAAGTTCACAGGATGGGCGCATCGCAAAAGTTCACGTTGACCAAGGTGATCGCTTCAAGAAGGGTGACATCCTGATTGAATATGACTGCGCTGATCTTGAGGCGGAGGCTTCAATCGCCGAAATGCAGAAAAATCTGACTGCCAAGAAAACCTCGGGTGGTGAAGAGCTTTTCAAATTGGACATTATTTCAGATGTCGACCGCATGGGCATTCAGGTTGAAGATAAACAGGCGTCGGCCCGTGTCAAACTTTATGATGCCCGCATCGATCACTGCCAGATTAAAGCTGAATTCGATGGCCATGTGAGCAACCGTTTGGCCAACCCGGGTGAATATACGCGCACTGATCGCGTTTTGATGGAAGTGGCCTCCGATGAGCCTTTGCAGGCAGAGTTCTTGGTGCCATCGAAATGGTTGCGATGGGTCAATACCGGGGCACCTTTGAATATCACTATCAACGAAACCGAAGCGACCTATCCGGCAAAAATTTCAAGAATTTACGGTAAGGTCGATCCGGTTAGCCAGTCAGTTCAGATGATTGCATTGCTAGATAGTTACAAAGATGCATTGCTTCCGGGGATGAGTGGTCAGGCCAAATTGAGTATCAGTCAGATCGAAAAAGCTGGCGTTAAAGGATATCTCCAGACACCTGCCGGTCCTTAGATGGAAAAATTATTCACTCTGCTGGAACTACAACGCCGCGCACAAGAAGCGCCGACGCATGAAGCCTTCGCACATATTGTCGTCAATGAAACATTAAAGCTCGTTTCATACACACAGGCAATTTTCTGGGTATTGAGTGGTACGGATATCATCCTTAAGAAGGTTTCGGGAAACGCAGTACTCGATGATAAATCTTCTTACGCTCTAACTCTGAAAGATCGCCTGCACAAAGAACTGCCCAGCCTGAAGCAGCCCGTTGTGACTTTGAACGTTGCGGACTCAAGTCGTGCAGTTGCGGTTATGAATTTTATGACTTCTGGAGAAGGATTGCTTGGCGGGTTGTGGCTTGAGCATGACCGTAAATTTCAGGACGCAGAAATCCATCTTCTTGAGGAGCTTGCGGTCACTTATGGGCACGCGCTGGCGCTGCTAGAGCTTCGTCAACGCAAAGACAGTACAAAAACATTTTTTAAGAGACTAGGGCGGTCACGCAAATATATGTTTCTGGCTTTTCTGCTGGCAGCCGTATTCCCGGTGCGCCTAACAGTAACTGCACCAGTTGAAATCATTGCGCGTGATGCAGACATCGTTACGGTTCCCTATGATGGCACGCTCGAAAAAATAACCGTCCAGCCCGGTGATAAAGTTGTCAAAGATCAAGTTCTCGCAACGATGGAGGACAGCGCTCTCGATGCCCAGATGGATAATGCCGCTCAGGAATTACGTGCTATAGAATCATCGGTTGCGCGTTTAAGCCGTCAGTCACTTGCGGCACCAGATAAGAAAGGTGATTTGACTGCCGCCGAGGCAGAAATCATAAGTAAGCGCTTGCAATATGATTATGCAGAATCTCTTAAGCAAAAAAGCGAATTGCGTGCCTCCCGCGATGGTGTGGCTGTATTTGCAGATACCCACGCCTTGGAAGGCCATCCGGTTCGAACCGGCGAGCGGGTTATGATGATTGCGGATGTCAGTGAATATGATGTGTTGGTGCGCGTGCCGGTAGAAGCGATGATTCCTATGCAATCTGGATCATCCTTCAGTTTTTATCTCAATGTTGCACCTCTGCATGGTTATGAGGCTGAGATTACCGGGATTGGATATCAGGCTAGCCCTGACCCTGATGGCCTGCTCACCTATAAAATTCATGCCAAACCGATAGATGCTGAAGAATTGCGGATCGGCTGGAAAGGCACGGCCCGCATTCACGGTCACTGGACTATCTTGTCCTATGCGCTATTGCGCCAGCCGCTGGCGGCGTTACGGCGCTTAACAGGGTTATGATTGATGACCGAGCAGGACTTCCCCCTCCCGCCGCTCAATCCCTTTCTGAAGCTATATAAAGCATCAGGCTCAGAGGGTGAACCGGGATGGAGTCTGCATAATCCCGTTTCTAATTCCTATTATAAAATAGCTTGGGCTGAATTCGAATGCCTCGCACGCTTTCCGATGGCAAAAACTGCACTTGATCTGAAACGACGGGTCGAAGCTGAAACAACCTTGTCGCTTGATCTGGATGAAATCAAAAAATTGCTGATCTTCTTGCAAAGTAATGGTTTGCTGGCCCTGGGCGAGCAATCTGTTTCCCCTGCAGAAAAACTAGATCCTTTGTGGAAAAAGATTTTACACAGCTATCTGTATTTCACTATCCCCCTCTTCGAGTCCGAAAATTTTCTTAAAAGAACTTTGCCGCTGGTCGCGCCGTTGCTGACCCGCGGGTTTATCATGATGATGATGGGGCTTTTAAGTGTCGCGCTCCTGATGACCATGCAGAGAAGCGATGAATTCTTTCATAGCTTCACCCAGTTCCTTTCTTTAGATGGGGTCATTCAGGGCTTGATCGTCTTGATTTTTACCAAGATCGTGCACGAACTTTCGCATGCTTATACTGCTACAAAATATGGCGTACCTGTGCCGCATATTGGGATTGCCGTCATCGTTCTCTATCCGGTTCTTTACACGGAAACGACTGGAAGCTGGCAACTTTCATCGCGCAAAGAGCGTTTTTATATCGGTATGGCAGGGATTATCGGGGAACTTTGCCTGGCGGCAATATTCCTCATGCTGTGGAATTTCGCGCCCGCAGGAAGCTCAATGCAAGGGATCGCGTTTACTGTTGTGGCTATTTCCTTGGTGGGATCTTTGCTCATCAACCTCAATCCTTTGATGCGGTTTGATGGTTACTACATGATGAGCGATCTCAGTGGCATCGAAAATCTGCAGCATCGTTCGATTGCTTTTGCCCGCCGTAAAATACGCAACGTGTTTTTTGCTATAGATGAGGAGGTACCGGAGCATCTGCCAGCACACAAAGAGAATTTTCTAACCGTTTTTGGACTCTCTTTGCTTGCCTACAGGTTTATCCTTTTCACAGGCATTGCGGTGCTGGTTTACCACATGTTCTTCAAACCATTAGGGCTATTCCTTTTTGTTGTGGAGATCTGCTGGTTTATCGTCCTGCCGATTTGGGCGGAATTAAAAATCTGGTGGGATAAACGCAATATAATTTTGAAAACAAGACGAACCCACGCCATGGGTCTGGCTTTGTTTATTTTGTGCCTGTTTGCAATTATACCATGGCAAAAAACCGTAACTCTTGCAGGTGTCTTGCATTCAGCGCATTACGCGGCAATCTACCCGTATGCGCCATCCTATATTGAAGAGGTTTCGGTTTCAGAAGGGCAGAAGGTCACAGAAGGTAGCGTATTGGTGCGATTATCATCTGATGATTTTGAGAGAAAATTCACTGCGCTTGAGAAAAAAATAGAAGCAATGCAGCGCGTGCAGAGCAGAGTTAAAACTGATCCAGGTTTGTTACAGGAAAAATATGCTGACCTTGCGCTCCAGATCGAGACACTCGAAAAAGAGCTAGCGGGCATGAAAAATCAGAGACAGAATTTCCTGATTAAGGCCCCCTTTGCAGGTGTTGTTCGCGATCTTAGTCCTGAAATCAAAGCTGGACGATATGTGCAAAGAACAGATTTATTGCTACGTCTGATTGAGCCTGACGCGGTAGTCGCTACCGGGTATGTTGCGGAAGGAGATTTGACGCGCATTGCTCCTGGCGACAGCGCTATCTTTATACCGGATAATGCACCCCTCACATCATGGCCTCTCACACTTGAGAAGGTAGCAGCAACCGACATTGAGACTTTACCATGGCCTGAATTATCATCCTTTCATAAAGGTCCCGTTGCCGCTCAGTATAATCAGGTCAGTGGGGACATCATTCCGATCGGTAGCTATTTCGCGGTCGACCTCATACCACCCAAGGGGATTGTTAATCTGCCTGACATGGTTATGACCGGGCAAATTCGAGTTTCAGGACGAACCACAAGCCCAATTATTAAATTTTTCAAGGGTTTAGGAAGCATGCTAATGCGCGAAAGTGGGATGAATTAGTCTAAAAAGTTAATAAAAATTAAGGCCTTGAGCGTATAATTGAATAAGAATGGATCAGTTTAAAAAGAAGAAATTAAACCTCATGCCGCTGGAAAAGCGGTTGATGCTGGATGCGTCGCTGCCAGCACTCTTTGGGCAGGTTCTTTGGCTGGATGCTGCTGATGCCACCACGATCCGTGATGCTGATGGAGACAATGCTTCAACCGGAACTGGCGGCTCTAATAACGGATTCAGTGGAACTGTCGCAACCTGGGTTGATAAAAGTGGGAGCGGTTTTGATGTAACGTCAAGTGTGGGTGCAGAGCAGCCTCAATATGCGACCACGACTTTGAACGGTCACAATCTCATTACACTCGATGGCACGAATGATCGATTGTATAACAGCACGGCTTCAATTCCCGGCGATGACTTTACTGCTTTTGTAGTTTTTAATCGCACCACTGCGGCTGGCAGGGATGCCGTTCTGGAGCTGGGAGGTGGAGCCAGCAGAAATGGCCTCTACATTAATGATGCAAGCAACGCAGGTAAGCTCTCTTATTACTTGAACAGCGGCTTCTCAGGGTTCAGTTCAGCATATACTACAGGGAGTTATGCTGTAGCGACGATCATGCAGAATACAGCTGCTATCAATGCGTGGCAGAATGGCGTCAGCCAAGTCAGTACAACCGGCGTTGTTCGAACGGCAACAACCGGGCTTTATATTGGTGACGATTCAACCAGCGGTGATCAGCTTCAGGGCAATATTGCTGAAGTGATTATCTATAACCGGGACCTTGCTGTTGAAGAGGTTCATGATGTCGAAAATTATCTGGCGAATAAATGGGGTCTGACGATCACCAATATAGCGCCTGTCGTCGATGTGAATAGTGGTCTGACACTGGCTCAAGGAACATCTTCGGTCATTCCAAGCCTATATCTTGGCTCTAGTGACGCCGATAATACAGACACGGCGCTGATTTATACGATCACGGATATTACTGATTATGGAACAATTACGAATACAAATACTGCAACCATATTGGGACTCAACTCGACTTTTACGCAGGCCGATGTCAGTGCTGGATATATTCGCTATACCAATAACGGCACCCCCAATTTTGCCGATGCCTTCTCGTTTACTGTAACCGATCAGTATGCAACGACTGCCGTAAATACTTTTAATATTACAGTCACACCGGCCAATCAGGCCCCCGTCTTCCAAGGCTGGACGCTTGCGGCATCAGAAAATTTTGAAGGCGGCGCCACCGGGTGGAGTAGCAATACAACCGACACCAGCAACCCTTATCTAACCCAATTCTTAGGGCGACACAGCCAAGAGGGTGGTGCACAGAATACCTTCAAGACATTTACGTTGAGCGGCACGCAAGATTACTCAGTACTCAATTTTGATTTCTACGAAATCGACAGCTGGGACGGTGAAAGTTTCCGGGTTTTTATTAATGATGTAGCGGTTTATAGCGGCTCATTTATCCAAAGCTCCTTTAACACACCTGCCGACGGCTCCAGCGGGGCTGTCTCATGGACAGTGCAGGAGCTAACACAACTCAATACCAACTTTGCATTTTCTAGCAGTTTTAATGATCAAAGTTATCGATTTACGATGACGATTAGTAATGCAGCTGCCGCCTCCTTGAAAGTTGGGTTCAGTTCTACCCTTGATCAGGCAATTTCAGATGAATCTTGGGGGGTAGATAATCTCAGCATCTATGAAGTTAAAAATACTGGCGTCCCAGGGCCGCTACAAATTGCAGAGAATTCCCCGAATGCGGCGGTCGTTGGTCAGGTAACAGCTACAGATCTCGATGTAGCCGATACTTTGACCTATAGCATTATCGGAGGAACGGGTGCAGGTGTCTTTTCGATCAACTCAGCAACCGGGGTGATCACCGTTCTGAACTCTTCGTTACTTGATTATGAAACTACGCCGACCTATACGCTAAATGTTCAGGTTACCGACAACGGCACACCAGTGCGCAGCGACTCTGAGCTGATTACGATCAATGTCATAAACATCCCAGAGAATACAGCTCCGGTAATTCCGGCGACGGGACCGTTTACGATTGCCGAAAATTCAGCAGTCAACGCAGTTGTTGGGACTGTCACTGCAACAGATGCGGAATCAAATACGATCACGTATTCGATTACAGCCGGGAATAATCTTGGAATTTTTGCGATCAATTCCGCGACTGGAGCGATCCGCATTCTCAATAACACTTATCTTGATTATGAAACAGTCAACACCCATACGCTGACAATTCGCGCGACTGATAATGGCTTTGGCGCTCTTAATAGCAGCAGAAACGTCACGATTAATGTGAGTAACGTGAATGAAGCCCCTTCATTCGTTCCTTCACAGGCTATCCTCAATCTTGATCCGGCACTGAGATACAGCGCTGCCACTGGTAATTTTTATAAATATATTACGACCACCGCCAGCCTCTCTGGTGCCAGAACCGCGGCTGGTCTGGCCGTTTTAAACGGCGTATCAGGACATCTTGTGACGGTTGAGAGTGCGGCTGAAAACGCATTCGTGGCGAGCATGATAACCTCTTCCAGCTGGATGGACGGTGACGATATCGCTACGGAAGGCATCTGGATTTTTGGCAGTGGACCAAATGGCGGCGTAGCCTTCTGGTCGGGTGGGCCTGCAGGGACACCCCAGAACGGTTTATATACCAACTGGAGCGGTACCCAGCCTGATAACAGCGGTAATGAAGATGGGCTGCAGATGCTAACCGGAGGTTTGTGGAACGATGCTCCTGTCGCGACTGGATACACCTATGTGATCGAGTGGGATGGCGCGACACTCATGGCGCCTCTGCAAAACGGTCCGTATAGCGTAACAGAGAATACGTCGATTGGTACAAGCGTTGGCTTTGCGCACGCGTCCGATCCCGATGTCCCGGATACCAAGACCTTTAGCATCACCGGTGGAACAGGCTCTGGGCTTTTCACTATCAATGCATCGACTGGAGAAATCACCACAGCAGGAGCAATCGACTACGAGGCCGCAAGCTCCTACACCCTAAATCTCCGTGTGCAGGATACGGCGGGATTGTTTGATACAGTCACCGTAACTGTAAATGTGGCTAATGTGAACGAAGCGCCTGTACTTGGTGCAGCTGGCCCTTTCAACTTCAACGAAAATATCGCCGCCGGATCAGTTGTTACAACGATGGCCGGGAGTGATCAGGACGTAGGCCAGACCCTCACCTATACGATCCAATCAGGTAACACCGGAAGTATCTTTGCAATCAATTCTACAACTGGCCAGATCACGTTTGCGGGCTCGCCGGATTATGAGCTGGCAAATGCGTACAGTCTTGTTATTCGTGTAACCGATAACGGGGCCGGAGCACTTTATGCAGAGCAAACTGTCGCGATCTCAATCAATGATTTGAATGAAGCCCCCATACTTGCTCCGGCAGGACCTTTTGCATTCAATGAAAATATTGCAGCGGGTACCGCTGTCACGACGATGACGGCGGTCGAGCAGGACGTGGGCCAGACGACAACTTACACTATTCAATCTGGTAATACTGGCGGCATGTTTACGATCAACGCCGCAACTGGCGCACTGACATTTGCAGGGTCACCAAACTATGAAGTCGTGAATGCATATAATTTGGTAATTCGTGCAACCGACAACGGACTTGGTTCGCTCTATACTGAGCAGACAGTTGCGATTACCATCAATGATGTAAATGAAACGCCGTCTTTGAATCCTGCTGGCCCGTTTAACTTTAATGAAAATGTAGCTATTGGGACGGCTGTCACGACGATGGCGGCAACAGATCCCGATGGCGGGCAGACTCTGAGCTATAGTATTCAATCCGGAAACGGCTTGGGAGTCTTTACCATCAATGCTGCGACCGGCCTGCTAAGTTTTGCGGCGTCACCTAATTATGAGCTTGCCACATCATATAGTCTGGTTATTCGCGCGACAGACAATGGCACTGGCTCGCTGTTTAGCCAGCAGACGGTGAATATTACCATCAATAACTTAAATGAATCACCTTCATTCGATCCGGTTCAGGCGATCCTCAATGCTGACCCCGCGCTACGCTATAATGCCACGACTGGAAATTTTTACCGCTATGTCACGGCTACTACCAACCTTGCGGGGGCTCAGGCCGCATCTGCAGCTGCGATGATCAACGGGCAGGCGGGACATCTTGTCCAGATTGACTCTGCCGTTGAGAATACATTTTTGACCAGTTTTATTACAGCTTCAACCTGGATAGATGGATCGGATACGGCAGTTGAGGGTGAATGGCGTTATATGAGCGGACCAAATGCGGGTCAGATGTTCTGGCTAGGCACGGCGGCCGGTAGCGCGCAAGGTGGATTCTATAGCAACTGGAACGGCGGAGAGCCTAATAACAGTGCCAATGAAGATGGTGTGCAGCTTCTGACAAGCGGGCGCTGGAATGATATCAGCGTTGCTGGAAACTATGGTTATATTATCGAATGGGAAGGGGCCGCATTGCTGGCTCCGTTGCAGAACGGCCCATATACAATTGCTGAAAATTCTGCCATTGGCTCAAGTGTGGGCTCGGCTCATGCTTCAGATCCAGATGTAGGTGACACGCGCACCTTCTCAATTACCGGGGGGTCAGGCGCCGGTCTCTTTTCAATCAATGCGGTGACCGGAGCAATCACTACAACTGGTGCCCTTAATTATGAAGCTGCCAGCAGCTATACCTTGAATTTGCGAGTACAGGATGTTGGTGGACTGTTCGATACGACCACCGTCACGATCAATATTGCGGATCTGAATGAAGCTCCAATACTCGCTGCGGCGGGGCCATTTAATTTTAACGAGAATATCGCTGCCGGAACGCTGATTACTACCATGTCAGCCTCTGATCAGGATGTTGGCCAGACACTCACCTATAGCATTCAGTCTGGCAATGCTGCGGGCATTCTCAATCTAAACAGTGCTACCGGAGCGCTTACTTTTGCAGTATCGCCTAATTATGAGCTTGCCGGCACCTATACGCTGGTTATTCGTGCAACCGATAACGGCACTGGATCTTTGTTTGATCAGAAAACTGTCGTTATTACCATCAATGATCTGAATGAAGCTCCGACATTTGACCCTGTCCAATCGGTTCTGAACAGTGATCCGACCTTAAGCTATAATGCCGCGACCGGAAATTTTTATCGGTATGTTTCCTCTGCAACTACTTTCGCAGCTGCACAGGCTGCCGCCGCCTCTTCAAATGTGCTTGGTCAGGCGGGGCATCTCGTGCAGATCAATTCTGCTGCCGAAAACGCCTATATTGGCTCGTTGATCACCAGTGTCAGCTGGCTGAATGGCGCGGACACTGGCGTTGAGGGCGAATGGCGTTATGTTGACGGCCCAGACGCTGGTCAAATGTTCTGGTTAGGTGGGGCCGGGGGTTCGGCACAGGGTGGGTTTTATGCGAACTGGTCGCCGGGTGAGCCAAATGATTCCGGAGGCAATCAAGATTATGCCCGGATGTATGTGGGCGGGATGTGGGATGATATCGGCGCCGCCAGCAACAGCTATGTCATAGAATGGGAAGGGGCGTCGCTCCTCGCTGGATTGCAAAACGGCCCATTTACAATACCTGAAAATATCGCGATCGGCTCAAGCGTTGGCTTCGCACACGCGTCCGACCCGGATATCGGCGATGTCAAAACTTTTACGGTTACTGGTGGTTCGGGTGCCGGGCTCTTTGCGATCAACTCAGCAACAGGTGAGATCACTGTAACCGGGCCTATCAACTATGAGGCGGCAAGTTCTTATACTCTTAACTTGCACGTAGAAGATACGGCAGGTCTCTTTGACAACACCGTGGTTGTTATCAACATAAGCGACTTGAATGAAGTGCCAGTTCTCTCGCCTGCGGGGCCTTTTAACTTCAATGAGAATATAGCCGCAGGAACGACCGTCACCACCATGAGCGCAGCGGATCAGGATACGGCGCAAACCCTGACCTATTCAATACAGTCAGGTAATACTGGCGGTATGTTTGCGATCGACTCTGTGACGGGCGAGATTACTTTTACAGGGTCGCCTGATTACGAAACTGTAAACTCTTATAATCTGGTCGTGCGCGTCACTGATAATGGGCCAGGCAGTTTATATGCCGAACAAACCGTCAGCATTGCGATCAATGATCTGAACGAAGTCCCTGTTCTCAATGCCGCGGGTCCATTTACAGTTCCTGAGAACGTGCCGGCAGGAACAGTTCTGACGACCATGGCCGCAACGGATCAGGATGCAGGGCAGACCCTAACCTACACGATCCAGTCTGGAAATACGGGCGGCATGTTTGCGATCAACTCCGCAACCGGGGTGATTACATTCGCAGGGTCGCCAAACTATGAAAATGTAAATTCTTACAGCCTCGTGGTGCGTGTAACCGATAATGGTACAGGGGCCCTTTATGCCGAACAGACCGTTGGGGTTACGATCACTGATATTAATGATGTTCCTGCAGACATTGCACTCTCTTATGACCGTATTACTGAGAACTCGCCTCTGGATACACCGATCGGGTTGTTGTCTACCATCGATGAAGATCCGACTGACACACATACCTATAGTATAGTGAGCGACCCCTATAATAAATTTGTACTGGTTGGTAACGAAATCAGGACATTTGGTGATATCGATTATGAACTGCATCAGACTTTTGACATCGTCATTCGTACGGATGACGGGCGTGGCGGCACCTTCGATAAAAATTTCACAATCTACGTGAATGATCAGGTTGATACCTTCACCCCTCCGCCAGCGGTTAATCCGCCAATTGTACTGACGCCGCCTGCGCCGCAAGATGAAGGTGAGATCAGGGCCACCAGTTTGATCCGCGCATTACTTCAGGGTGGCGAAGCAGGTCAGGCACTTGCTTTTTATGGTCTTGGTAATTTCCATCAGATCTTGCGCGAGAATATGACCTTTGAGATACGTGATCTCACACATGACTTGCTCGAGAATGCTGAGACCGGCAGGTTGAATGACCATCTCTTAGGGGATATGAATGATTTCTTGGCCCAGGGCTCGGGGGTTGCCGATCAGGATTTCATTACACCTGACCGCTTTACGAATTTGCGCGAAGCAATTAAATTCTTTGAGCAACTAAAAGAAAATGCCGCTCAGGATGCTGAGGCTGAGCATGATGGTTCTGTTGAAGCTGCGCAAGACCAGCCGGATCGTGTGTTACCCGAGAATACAATTGATCGGCAATTTGTGGATGTTCTGACCTATCATGAACAGCGTCAAGCCAGACTGCGCGCCGCCCTCATGAATTCATAAATATTGCTTACTCGTTACGCAGATGAGCAGCCGCAGGTGTCGACAGAATTCTGCCTGTAATTATCCAGCCGATTAACAATGTTAAAAGGATGCCTGCGCTTCCTGTAAGCAGCGCGGGGCCTAAATAAAAACTCCACCCAAGATTCATCAAGAATTTTAGGACGGCCCAGGAAATAACGCTGCCAAGAATCAATGATAATCCCCCGGCAACAAGTCCAAGCAGGCCGAATTCCAGCAAGAACCCTTGCATCAAAGTACGGTTATGGATCCCAAGCACCTTCAGGATAACTACATCATATAATCGCTGGGTGCGGGTTGCAGCCAAACTACCAGAGAGTACCAAAATTCCGGTTAGGATCGCGACAAGCGCAGTGACCTGTACGGCGGTTGCAATTTTTCCAAGAATATCACCTGCGGCTTGAATTGATTCAGTCAGGCGGATCATCGTAACATTCGGATAGGCTTTACCCATAGCGCGCTGGATCGCGGTTTCTGCATCAGGATCGGCAACTACAGTCGCCAGCCAGCTATGTGGCGCTGCCTCAAGCACGCCGGGCGCAAAAGTTATAGCGTAGTTGATGGTCATGTTCATCCAGTTCACTGAACGAACATTGGCGATTTTTGCTGTGATATCCCGTCCCAGAATATTGACGGTGATTTTATCTCCAGGTTTGACATTAAAACCACGTTCGACATCTTCGACGACTGAAATCAGCGGGGGTCCTTTATAATTTTCAGGCCACCATTCACCCGACGTTATTTCAGAATGGGCGGGCAGTTTATCAGTATACGTAAAGCCACGATCATTCTGCAGAAGCCAGCTTTCCGACTGATCGACAAGAGCCTCGGCGGCAGGGATGCCGTTGACACTGACAATACGCCCCCGCAAGTTTGCAGAAAATTTCAGTGTATTGGCCGTCGGCTGGGCAGCAAGTAATTTTTCAAATCCTTCTTTCTGGTCGCCCTGAATATCAAGAAAGAAAAATGACGGTGCATCTTTTGGTAAATTCTGCGCGATGCCTTCGCGCAGATTTACCTCGATCAAGGTCACCGAGATCATCACAGTCAATCCCAGCCCAAGGGATATCAATGTATTGGCAGTCGCGTTGCCAGGTCGATACAAATTACGCAGGCCGAGGCGCATAGCTGGCTTGTGAGGGGCTGGCAAACGACCTGCCAGATAAGAGATCAGCCAGCCAATAGTCCAGAAAACGATGAGTGAGGCGATGGCACCGTTGATGAACCATATTGCAAAGCCCGTATCTCTAGATGAGACGATGGCTAGTCCAGCTAGCAGACTTACCAAAATGGCGGTAAGCGTCTGGTAATATTTTGCAGGGCTGCCTTTCAGAGTAGATGTCGCAACACGAAAGAGTTCCAGCGGCGATGTCGATACAGCCTGCCCCAGAGGCCAGGCTGTAAAAGTTAAGCTTACTAAAAAGCCAAATAACAAGGGGATGATCATACCAGATAAAAGGATTTGTGGCTGAACCTCGAAAGGCAGGATCTGTGACAGGTAAGGCGCGGCAATATAGGGTAGGGCAGCGCCTACCATCAGGCCCAAACCTGTACCACAGGCAGAGACGATTAGGATTTGGATCGCATAAATACTCTCAATCAATCGTATGGGGGCTCCAAGCGTTTTGAGAATGGCGATTGTCTTCATGCGGCTCTCAAGATGGGCCCGGACGCCATTGCCAATCCCGAGGCCGCCAATAAGTAAAGCAGATAGGCCTACCAGTGTCAGAAACATCATCAGGCGATCAATAAAGCGGGTGACTGATGGGGCCGCATCATTGGTATCAGTTATTTTCCATGTTGCATCAGGATAAGCCGCATTAAGTGCCTCTCTGATTGTGGAGGGATCACTACCGTCAGGAAGTTTGGCGCGCAGATGATAATAAATCATGCTTCCCGGCAACAGCAGTCCAGTTTTTTCGATATTTTCTGCCGCGATCATCGCACGTGGGGCGATCCCGAACCGGGAGCCTCCCATACGATCCGGTTCTTTCTCTATAAAGCCCTTTACTGTGAATAGGGCTGCGCCAAGCCGCACTTGATCTCCGATTTCAACTGCCAGTCGCGCGCGCAGGGAAGGATCGAGCAGTACACCCTGACCGGCGAGAAGGGTATGCATGTCTTGGTGTTGATCCGTTGTAACCTCTCCAATCAAGGGATAGGCATTCGCTACGGCTTTCAGTTCGACCAAAGTATTATCTGCGGTTCGCTCATTGGCGAGCATGACACGCGCTTCGATGGTTTCGGTCATGACCGCGTTTCGGTCTGCCAGCCATTTTTTAAGATCAGGGGTAGCGGGAGAATAGATATTGCGAATGACCAGATCGCCACCCAGCAACGCACGGCCATTCTTCTCAATTCCGTCGAGAACGTTGTGGCTGGTCAGCTGGACTGCCGAAATAGCAGCAATCCCAAGGGTCAGGCAAAGAAGAACGATGCGAAAGGAGGAAAGCGCGCCCCGTAAATCCCTGAGGGCGTAGCGCAGCGCGAGCATCATGCTGCAACGACCCTTCCATCCTGAATATGAATTTGAATATCGCAGGCGGACGCCAGAACGGGATCATGGGTTATAAGCGCAAGGGTCGCATTCTGTGAGGCGACACGATCAAAGAGCAGCTTCATGATGGTTTTACCGGTTTCCTGGTCAAGATTGCCGGTGGGCTCATCTGCCAGAATCAGGCTTGGGTTCATGGCGAGAGCGCGGGCAATCGCGACGCGTTGCTGCTCGCCACCGGACAATTGCGCCGGATAATGTGTCAGCCGATGAGACAGCTGGACGCTCGCAAGCATGGCTGCGGCCCGCTCTGCTGCATCCTTTAGTCCGGCAAGCTCCATCGGGATTGCGACGTTTTCAAGCGCGGTCATGGTAGGGATCAGGTGAAAGCTCTGGAAGACAATTCCCATATGGTCGCGACGAATGGTTGAAAGAGAGTCTTCACTGAGATGGCTTATTTGTTCCCCTTTGAAAGTGATACCGCCGCTCGTTGCCTTTAAAAGCCCGGCGCAGATCATCAGCAGGGAGGTTTTTCCAGATCCGGAAGGCCCGACAATGGCGATAGATTTACCCTGGGGGAAGTCGAATGAAACGCCTTTCAGGATCTGCACGGGCCCGGCAGAGCCGGTCATGGTCAAATGTATATTATCCAGACTTAATAACATGGGGGCTGGTTCAATCTTTTTATGCATCTATATTAATATTTTACTCAATTAGAATAAGGCTCTGGGATGGTATGGCAATGCGGCTTTTAATGTTTTTTGCAGTTTTGATGATGTTTTCTGCCCCATCCCGCGCAGCTGAGAATGCCCCTCAGCGCATCGTCGTGCTTGGGGACAGTCTGACAGCCGGCTATGGACTGCAAAGCGGACAGGATTTCGTCACACAATTGCAGGCAGCGCTGGTTGCTGAAGGGTTGAACGTGAAGCTCGATAATGCCGGGGTTTCCGGAGATACCAGCGCCGGCGGTAAATCGCGCCTGGATTGGGCGGTTTCAGGTGAGTCAAAGCCGAGGTTGGTGATAGTGGCTTTAGGGGGGAACGATCTTTTGCGCGGGCTCGATCCGGCTGTCACCAAAGCAAATCTGGATGCTATTCTTAAAGAACTTAAGGCTAGAAAGTTGCCGACATTACTGGTTGGAATGAAGAGTCCAACCAATCTTGGCCCCTTTTATCAGGGCAAATTTGATAAAATATACCCTGATCTGGCTGATGAGTACGATGTACCTCTCTATCCCTTCTTTCTCGAGGATGTGGCCATGAAACCTGAATTAAATCAGGCTGACGGCGTACACCCGAATGTTCAGGGTGTGGCGGTCATGGTCAAAAATATCCTTCCTGTCGTCAAAGAGGCCCTTGAAGATTAAGGGTTTAGCCTTAATTCAGGCATCCGGTTTTTAGGAAAAGACCAAATTCCTAAATAATTACAGTGCTTGACATTATTCAATAGTTCAATATAATTGTAATATTGAATAATGAATATAAGGAAAAACCATGGCGAAGGTATCACGCGGCAGCAAGCTTGTATTGAGCGCTGTTCTATCTGTAGGCATCCTGACCGCAGGCGGGCTGGTTTATCGCAGTCATAGTGCCGATGCAAGCTCTGCAACTCCAGCAGCTGCCCCCCCTCCACCAGCTGTGAATGTCGTAGTCATGGAAGAACGGTCGATCAGACTTTGGAAAGATTTCTCCGGTCGCTTGCAGTCCGTCGACTTCGTTGAGATCCGCCCTCAGGTGAGTGGTAGCCTTCAAGAGATCCGCTTTCAGGACGGTCAGGTCGTCAATAAAGGTGATATTTTATTCGTAATCGATCCAGCCCCCTATGCTGCGAGTGTGGCTCAGGCCCAAGCCTCCCTGCAGGCGGCTAAAAACCAGCTTTCATTTGCTGAGAAAGAATTGGTGCGTGCCTCAGACCTCGTAAAAGCGGATGCAATTTCAAAACGTATTTATGATGAGCGTAATAACAATGCGCAAGTTGCCCGCGCTCAGGTCGGTGTGGCGCAAGCACAATTAAATCAGGCACAGATTGATCTTGATCATGCCTATGTCAAGGCACCAATTACCGGGCGCGTCAGCCGAGCTGAACTGACCCAAGGTAACCTTGTTCAGGCAGGCCAAAATGCACCGGTCCTGACGACGATTGCGTCAAACGAGGGGATCTATGCTGATTTTGAAATTGATGAAAAAACTTATCTAGAGAATATTTACAGTGTTGCCCGGGATCAAAAGGCTCAGGCCGAAGTCCCCGTACAGATGGTGCTGAAATCCGCGACAGATAAAACATACGCAGGCTTCATCAAGAGTTTTGACAACCATATCGATCCAACAACTGGCACTGTCCGGGCCCGTGCTTACTTCGATAACGCAGATGGGAGACTTCTTCCCGGTATGTTCGTCAGTGTGCGCCTTGGCAATGCAGATCAGCGCAAGAGCATCATGATTTCTGAGCGTGCAATCGGCACTGATCAGGACCGCAAGTTCGTCTATGTCGTCGGCAAAGATCAGAAAGTGATTTACCGCGAGGTCGAGCCAGGCACCTCGGTAGAAGGTCAACGCGTCATTCTGAGCGGTCTTGAGCCCGGCGATCAGGTGATTACAGACGGCATCATGAAGATACGCCCGAATATGCTGGTATCTCCACAAATTGCCTCTGCGAAATAAAACACTCTACATCTTATTATAGGATTTTGACCGATGAACCTCTCGCGCTTTTTCATCGACCGGCCGATTTTTGCCGCCGTCGTTTCTATTCTGATCTTTTTGGCGGGTCTTTTAGCGATGTTCCGCCTGCCCATCTCCGAATATCCGGAGGTTGTGCCGCCGACAGTGATCGTAAACGCGCAGTTCCCGGGCGCCAGCCCCGCGATGATTTCAGAGACTGTTGCCACTCCGCTTGAGGAACAGATCAACGGGACGGAGGGTATGCTCTATATGTCCTCTCTCGCGTCTGCGGATGGGTTGCTTACTCTGACAGTCACGTTCAAAATCGGCACCAATCCCGATCTGGCTCAACAGCTGGTTCAAAACCGGGTTTCGCAGGCACTGACCCGTTTGCCTGAAATCACACGTCAGCTCGGCGTGACCACCGCGAAATCATCACCTGATCTGACGATGGTCGTACACTTGAAGTCCCCCAAGGGACGTTACGACATGCTCTATCTGCGTAATTATGCGACCCTGAACGTCAAGGATGCGCTGGCCCGGATTCAGGGTGTTGGACAGGTGCGTCTTTTCGGTTCTGGCGATTACGCCATGCGCATCTGGTTGAACCCGGATAAAATCGCTGAATTAAAACTTAATCCATCTGAAGTCGTTGCAGCTATACGTTCGCAAAATATCCAGATTGCCGCAGGCGTAATTGGCGGTCCGCCATATAATGATAAAGTCGAACTCCAGATGCCTATCAATGCGCAGGGGCGACTCGAAACCCCCGAAGAGTTCGCCCAGATCATTATCAAGCGCGATCCATCCGGCACGATAACGCGCCTTGGCGATGTCGCCCGTATCGAGCTCGATGCCCAGCAATATGGTTTGCGTTCTCTTCTAAACAATCAGTCTGCTGTCGCTATCCCGATCTTTGCGGCCCCTGGCTCGAACGCTCTCGATATCTCTAAAAATGTCCGCGCCACCATGGCCGAACTCAAAAAGACGTTCCCCGAGGATATTGATTACAGCATCGTTTACGACCCGACCGTTTTCGTAAAAGACTCGATTGAATCTGTCGTGCATACCCTGTTCGAAGCCATTGCCCTTGTCGTTCTTGTGGTAATTATTTTTCTGCAAACATGGCGCGCATCGATCATTCCACTGCTTGCTGTCCCTGTATCGATTGTCGGGACGTTCGCTTTCATGCATCTGTTCGGATTTTCCATCAATGTTCTGTCATTGTTTGGCTTGATCTTGGCTATCGGTATTGTTGTTGACGATGCGATTGTCGTGGTTGAAAACGTTGAACGTAATATTGAGAACGGTCATTCTCCGCGTGAGGCTACACTGATCGCCATGAAAGAAGTGACCGGGCCAATCATGGCGACAGGCTTGGTTCTGACTGGTATCTTCGTCCCCATCGCCTTTATCAGTGGTTTGACCGGACAGTTCTATCAGCAATTTGCCTTGACCATTGCCATTGCAACCCTGATCTCAATGTTCAACTCTCTCACTCTCAGCCCGGCGATGGCGACACTGTTGCTGCGCCGGCATGATGCGCCCAAAGACCTGTTAACCAAATTGATGGACTTTGCATTTGGCTGGTTTTTCCGCTGGTTCAATCGCTTTTTTGTCCGCAGTTCGAATCTTTATGCGAAAGGTGTCGGCGTTTCGATCGGCCGTAAGAGCGCGATGATGGTGTTATATGCCATTTTGATGGGCCTCACTGTCTACAGCTTCCAACTGGTACCTGCCGGATTTGTACCGGCACAGGATAAACAATACCTCGTCAGTTTCGCACAGCTGCCTCAGGGGGCGACCTTAGAGCGCACGGAAGAGGTGATCCGGCAAATGTCGGATATTGCGCTGAAAGAAAAAGGCGTTGTGTCAGCTGTGGCGTTTCCTGGCCTTTCGATTAATGGCTTTGTGAACAGTGCCAGCGCCGGAATTGTTTTTGTGACGCTGGACTCATTTGAAAAGCGTGACAGTCCGGATTTGAGTGGCTTTGCGATTGCGCAGCGCCTGCAACAAAAATATGGCGCTGTCAGTGATGCGTTTATTGCGATTTTCCCGCCGCCACCAGTACGCGGTATGGGTACGATCGGTGGCTTCAAACTCCAGATCGAAGATCGCACCGATGCAGGGTATCAGGCTCTCGATGATGCATTGAAGGCTGTACAGGCGAAAGCCTGGCAGACGCCGGAGCTTACTGGAGTTTTTTCCAGCTATAACGTTAACGTCCCACAACTATTCGCCGACCTCGACCGCACCAAAGTCCAGCAGCTGGGTGTACCGGTTAGTGATGTTTTTCAGACCATGCAGATTTATCTGGGCTCTATGTATGTGAACGACTTCAATAAATTTGGCCGCACTTATCAAGTGATTGCGCAGGGCGATAAGGAATTCCGCTCCCGCCCTGAGGACGTGTCACGTCTGCAGATCCGCAATCTCGGTGGTGAAATGATCCCGCTTGGCTCGGTCATGCAAATCAAGGAAAGCTTCGGCCCTGAAACCGCATCACGGTATAACGCCTTTCGTTCTGCCGATCTCAATGGTAACGCAGGCCCAGGCTTCTCTAGCGGTCAGGCACAGGCTGCTATCACCAAGATATTGAAAGAAACACTTCCGCCGGGAATGGATTTTGAGTGGACGGACCTGACGTATCAGCAAATCCTCTCCGGCAATACGACCATGCTGGTTTTCCCGCTGTGTATTTTTATCGTTTTTCTGGTTCTCGCTGCCCAATATGAAAGTCTGGCGTTGCCGCTAGCGGTGATCATGATCGTACCTATGAGCATTCTCTCGGCTTTGGTCGGAGTTTACTTGACGGGCGGTGATAACAACATCTTTACCCAGATCAGCCTCTTCGTGCTGGCAGGGCTTGCCTGTAAGAACGCGATTCTGATCGTAGAATTCGCACGCGAGCTGGAGCATCAGGGGCGCGGTATTGTTGAGGCGGCGATTGAATCAAGCCGGCTGCGTCTGCGGCCAATTCTGATGACATCTTTCGCGTTCATCATGGGGGTTGTCCCTCTCGTTCTCTCTCATGGTGCGGGTGCTGAAATGCGCCATTCTATCGGTATCGCGGTTTTCTCAGGAATGCTCGGGGTGACGTTCTTCGGCATCTTCCTAACGCCTGTATTTTACGTGTTACTGCGTAAAATAGCGGTCGCGCTCGGAGCGGATAAATCTAAGCAAAGCGTTGCTTAAGGTAATTGGAAGCACGGTCCATATATAGGTAAACGACTGGTGTGATGTAAAGCGTCAGGAGCTGTGACGTAATCAGCCCCCCGACCACTGCAACGCCCAGAGGCTGGCGTAATTCCGCTCCGGCACCAATACCGAGCGCAATCGGCAGGGTACCGAAGATCGCTGCCATTGTGGTCATCATGATTGGACGGAAGCGCAGTACGCAGGCTTGATAAATCGCGTCTTCGGCAGATTTTCCTTCGCTCCGTGCGCTGATCGCGAAATCGACCATCATGATTGAGTTCTTTTTCACGATGCCGATCAGCAAGACGATGCCAATGATCGAGATCACGCTCAATTCCATTTTGAATAACATCAGGGTCAGGATCGCCCCAAGGCCAGCCGAAGGAAGACCCGACAGAATCGTTATCGGATGGATAAAGCTCTCATAAAGCATACCCAGAATAATATAGATTACGAGGACGGCAAAAATCAGCAATGCGCCTTGCCCGGCGAGAGAATCTTGGAACGCTTGCGCAGCCCCTTGGAAATTGCCGGTTATATTAGCAGGCATGTTCATATCTTTCTGGACTTCATTGATGCGTGTAATCGCTTCGCCAAGTGATTTTCCGGCTGAAAGATTGAATGAAATTGTAATTGCAGGAAGTTGCCCTTGGTGGTTGATCGACAAAGCCGCGACCGATCTCGAGATCGTTGCTATTGCGGGCAGAGGTACGACCGTCTTTCCGTCGCTGCTGGCGACGTAAATCAGATTCATATCCTCTACCGATTTCTGGAACCGGGGCTCGACCTCAAAGATGACCTGATAGTCGTTTGATGCCGTATAAATGCTGGCTGTCTGAGAGGATCCATACGCGCTGTAAAGTGCTTGTCTAACATCATCATATGTTATTCCGGCGCGTGAGGCAGCCTGTTGATCTACGGTGACTACAGCTTGCGGGCTGTTCAGCTGTAGGTCGGATGTAACGTCCTGAAACAGCGGGTCTGCGGCAAGTCGCTCTTTCAACTTATCCGACCAATCATAAAGTTGATCGAGCTGATTACCCTGCAACGTATACTGATACTGGCTTTTTGCGGCCCGTCCGCCGATCTGGATGTTCTGGATTGGCTGAAAGTACACTTTAATGCCGGGAATAGCGCTGACCTGCTTGCGCAATGTCTGAACAATGTCAAAGACCGATGCCCGGTTGCTGTCCTTAAGACTAACGAACATCCTGCCGGAGTTGAGAGATCCACGTCCGCCACCGGTTGCGGAGAAAACTGTGACCACGTCCGGATGATCTTGTACAATCTTTGCGATTTCTTTTTGCTTCTCGAGCATCGCTTCATAGGAAATATCCTGCGCGCCTTCGGTGGATACGGAGATAAAGCCCGTATCTTCCTGTGGAAAAAATCCCTTAGGAATCATTATAAATGCAACGATACTTGCACCCAGCAGGGCAAAGGTTGCGAGTAGGGTTAGGAAGCGGAACCTGAGAATGGTCGCAAGACTTCTTTCGTAACGGCCAAGAATCCAGTCAAAGCCTTTTTCCAGCCCGCGCGAAAAACGTCCCGGTTTATGCACTTCCTGTGTCCGTAGCAGCATGTTGCAAAGCATCGGGGTTAGTGTCAGCGCAACCATGCCAGAGAAAAAGATGGCAAGGCTGATCGTCAGGGCAAATTCCCGGAACAACCGACCAACGATTCCACCCATAAACAGCACTGGAATAAAAACCGCGATCAGCGAAAAAGTCATCGAGATAATCGTAAAACTGATTTCTTTGGCACCTTTTAGCGCTGCGGTTTTAGGGTCGTCGCCGTTTTCGATGTGCCGAACGATATTTTCCAGCATGACGATGGCATCATCCACCACGAATCCAACGCAGAGGGTGAGCGCCAGCAGTGAAATGTTATTTAGCGAAAAGCCCAGCAAGGCCATACCGCCATATGTCGCAATAATCGAAAGAGGAACCGCGATCGCCGGAATAAAGGTCGCTCGCCCGCTGCGCAGGAATAGGAAAATCACCGTGACGACAAGGGCAAAGGTGAGGATCAGGGTCAGTTCGACGTCGCGCACCGAATGTTCGACTGAAATCGACCTGTCGATGGTTGGGGTAATGGTGATGGACGCAGGAAGCTGGGCGCGGAAGCTAGGCAGCAATTCCCGCACTCTCTTGACCACCTCGATGGTGTTGGCATCTGGTTGCCGCTGGACGGCGATCACGATTGACGGTGTGCCGTTCAGAGCAGCAAACTGGCGCGTATCCGCTACATCATCGACGACTGTGGCAATGTCACCAATTCGCACCGGTGCGCCGTTTTTCCAGATTGCGATAAGGTTGCGGAAACCCTCGGCATCCTGCGGCTGACCTTCCATATCGATATTGAAAAGTTGCTGCGGTCCATAAATACTGCCCAGCGGAGCGTTCGACGCGGCGGCGCTGATGGCCTGTTGTACCTGATTGAAGCCCAAGCCCTGGGCTGCGATCTTGGTCGGGTCGGCCTGAATGCGGACGGCATATTTCTTTTCACCGAAAATTTGCGCTTGGGCCACGCCCGGGACCATCGAAATTCTTTGGGCCATCAACGTATCGGCAAATTCATTGACTTGCGAAAGGGGCAGGGTGTCTGAGGAAACGGCGATGAAAAGGACTGGCTGATCGGCTGGGTTGACCTTACGGAACGACGGTGGGGTTGTCATTTCTTTTGGTAAGCGTCGCTGTGTCGCCGAAATCGCAGTCTGCACATCAAGAGCTGCCCCGTCGATGCTACGGCCGAGATCAAATTGCAGGGTAATATTGGTAGACCCCAGCGAACTGGACGACGTCATCGAGGTAATGCCCGAAATGGTTGAGAATTGTCGCTCAAGCGGGGTGGCAACCGACGAAGCCATAGTTTCCGGGCTGGCACCAGAAAGGCTTGCTGAAACTTGAATGGTTGGAAAATCAACGCTTGGCAGGGCACTGACGGGTAGAGTACGGAAACCTGAGTATCCCCCAACCAGCAGACTGGCCATCAGCAAAATGGTAAAAACCGGACGCCTGATCGAGAATTCGGAGAGGGACATGAGACTGCTTTAATTGACTGGTGAAGTTTTTTCTGCCGTTGGTGGGGCAATGCTGACGATGGCCCCATCTTTAAGAGCCATGATGCCGTCAGTTGCGACCTGCTCGTTACCCTTAAGACCTGTAGTGACGATCGCCGCTCCACCCTGAATACGGTCTACGGTAATCGCTGTTTTCTTGGCTACATTATCTTCGACAGTGAATACAAATTTACCGGAGGGGCTGTTTTGAATCGCGACTTCGGGAATGACGATGGCTTGCGCGCTTTTCCCGACAGCAATATTCAGATTAACCAACATCCCCGGCCATAGGTGCTCGCCATCATTTGCAAAAACGGCGCGGCCTATAAAAGTGCCCGTTCCCTGATCAATGGCATTATCGATGTAAGAAAATGAGCCCGTGACCGGAATTGCGTCCGGGGTATTGCGCAAGGCTGTGACGGCAACCGTACCTGCTGCCATGGCCTTACGAATTGCATCAAAATAATCTTGTGGCAGGGAAACTTGCACCTGTATCGGCATAATCTGATTGATTGTTACCAACGGCGTCGTGTCATTTGCCTTGATGTTGTTACCCGCCGTAACATTGATCGTACCCGCACGCCCATCAATCGGCGCGGTGATAGTCGTATAATCGATTTGTACCTGAATGCTTTCAAGATTGGCTTTGGCAGCAGTGGTTATCGCATCCTGCGCCTCGACAGCGGCTTTACTCGTGTCGAACAGTTCCTGACTGATCGCCTGCTGCTTGATCAGATTCTGGTTCCGCAAATATTGTTTGCGCAAATTATTTGCCTGCGCCTGTGCTGCTGCCAGATCTGCTTTGGCCTGATCCAGTTGCGCCTGAAGCGCGCGGCCATCAAGAATGAACAGGGGATCGCCTTTTTTGACGTTATCACCATCTTTGAATTTCACTTCTATAATCTGGGAATCGATCCGGGATTTTAAAGCGACCGTCTGAAACGGAACGACTGTCCCCAAAGCCTGAATCTCGACAGGCATATCTTTCTTAAGTGCCGTGGTCACTTGGACCGGAACAGGTGGGGGTTTCTGGGCGGGAGAATTATTCCCAGACGCAGGCTCAAACCAAAGGAATGCAGCGGCGATACCTGCAAGCAGGCTGGTCGCTGCCAAGGTTTTAATCAGTTTGGAAGGCATACGGTTTATTCCCTGCGAGGTATAGATATAAGACTGATGTGGGCCAGTTTCAAACCCAAACAAGGGCGATGGCGCTTATTTCCAAGCTAATTCGTCAGAAACGCATTCGCAGATTTTTTCATAAAAAATCTATAACTGACTCCAGAGAAGGTTAAGCTTTTTGACGAGGACAGGATCTATGATAATCCAGCCATTAAACAGACTGTAAGTAACCGACGCGTCGATCTGTTCTGGCGGTGTTGCCAGATAGTCCTGCACCGAAACAGCGATAGATGTTCCTGTCTGTGATGGCACATAAATGATATTTTCCGGCGGTGTCTGTGAGACATAAAGAACAGTCGGCGGGACTGTGGTCGTCGGTGTCGTCACGGCGAATGGGTTAAAGCTATAGAGGAAGCCATTGTTGCTCCCAAGTGTGCCGCAGGCTCCACCGTAAGTACAATTGTAAAGACTGAAATCAGCGACAAGGCCGCCGCCAAGATCTTGCTCAGGCCGCGTGCTATAAGATAACCAACGAGCAGATCCGGAGAGGGTGAAAATGCCTGCGCCGCCGTTATTGATAAAGTTCCGGCGTGAAGCGAGAACGACAGAGTCGCCTGAGGAGGCAGTGGCAAAAACTGACCCGCCGCTATTGAGAACGATATCGCCGGAAGTATTGTTATTTATGGCAGTGATCGTGTTAGCAGTAACATGCTCCAGCGAAATATCACCCGCCCCACGGTTGGTCTTGCCCGCACCGTCATCAAGTCTGAAGACAAGATTTCCAGCGCCTGTATCAATCGTTGCGCCTGTACCCATCGAGATGACAGCGTTACCGGCATCGCGATGTGCGTTCTGCACGCCTGTTGCGAGATCTTCGTTGGCATAGACATACAGATCGGCATCATCGGTATAGATATAGTTATTGATAAAGATACTGCGTCCTGCCTGTAACGTAAGCGTACCGCCGTTACCCCCGCCATTGTTGACTACGATGTCATCGTTGACCGTGATGTCATTGTTTGCCTGCAGTGTCACTGAGGTTCCTGCGTTCAGAACATTGGTAATAAAGGTCGGATCCAGTGTAATGGTCGATGCAGCGCTGTCGGTGTATGAATCATAATCTGTGAGGGAAGACCCGCCGCCATTGAGGGAGTATGCGAAGACACGATCAAGATTGCTGAAGTTGATTATAAAAGTTTCGTTGATTGTATCTTCGCCATGGTCGTACATGCCGCTATTAGCGCCAGGTCCGATAAGTGAATTGCCTGCATTTATAATTCCGGTAAGTGTTGTGGTGATGTCCGAAAAAGTTACTGCGCCCGCATCAGCATTCGCCCCGTCATCATAGCTGTAGCTCAGGATCGCCAGCGTGCCATCTGATAATTCCTGAATATAACTACCAATTTGGTCGCCAGATGTTGATCCGACCAAAGAGTTAGAGGCGCTGACAACGCCAGTATAGCCAGTTAGACCATTCAGAAAAGTGACGGCACCTGCGTCAGTCGCAGCACCATTATCCCAATAACTGCTGGAAACCGCATACAGGCCATTTGAAAATCTTTGAATGGAGTTACCAATCTGATCGTAAGAAGATGACCCAATCAAAGAATTGCTAGAGCTTATCGCCCCGGTAACACCCGTTGTAATGTCCATAAATGTTACCGAGCCAGCATCTTCCGCCAGACCGTTGTCCCAGAATGGATTGTTGATGATGAAGAAATTACTGGATAAAAAGTTATTGAAGCTGCCGATGCGATCTCCTGCGGAGGATCCAACCAGAGAGTTAGCAGAGCTGATCACACCAGTGAGGCCGGTTGTCCCGTTGACAAAACTGATAGCTCCGGCATCCGCAGCTCCACCATTGTCCCAATAGGGCAGAATAACCGTATAGTTTCCATTACCCAGATCACTGACCTGATAGCCTGTGAAATCGAAAGCTGAGCTTCCGACCAGAGCATTCGCCGACGTCATCGCACCACTGCTGGCTGCCGTACCATCTAATAGTCTGATAGCGCCTACATCCGCTGTCACACCATCATCCCAGTTAGGGCTTGCGACAAAATAATCTCCGTTGGCTAGCGTAGTGACCGTACTAAAGCCAACATAAAATCCAAGTCTTTCGCCCGGCGCACTACCGACAACCGAATTCAGCGCGCTTACCGCACCAATAGTCCCGCTAGAGCCATCACCCCATGTGATTGCGCCGCGAACACCGTTCCAGCTATCACTTTGGGCGACATAATTGCCATTTGCGAGGGCGATTGCTCCGCGGAAGCCCACATAATCAAAAGACGATGTTCCATACAGGGAGTTTGCTGTCGAAACTGCACCGCTGATACCAGTTGTACCGTTGCCCCATGTCACCGCACCTGCTCTAAAAGCGGCTCCGTTTGCCCAAAATCTGCTGGAAACAACATAGTTCCCATTGGTGAGCTCCAATACGCCGTCTTCACTGATGTAATCGTTCGTGTTTGAGCCGATAAGTGAATTGGCGGCACTGATGGTACCAGAAATGCCAGTCGCCCCATTGCCCCATGTCGCGGCTCCGGCATTCACCACCAGGCCATTATCCCAAAATGAGCTATTTACAACATAATTACCGTTTGTAAGGAGAGTTAAGTCGCCAATGTAATCAAAAGACGTGGATCCAACTAGAGAATTGGCTGCGCTGATAATTCCTGAAACACCAGTGACACCGCTGCCCCATGTGACAGCCCCGGCATCGACGGCAGCAGCATTATCCCAGTACCGGGACGCGACCAGATAGTTTCCGTTATTCATGGTTCTGATAAAGGATCCAACTTCATCGTTAGTGGTTGTTCCAACAAGTGAAGTTGCAGCTCCGATGACACCTGATTTTCCTACGTTGGTATCGATAAATGTGACAGCGCCCGCGTTGACGGCAGCTCCATTATCCCATCGTCCAGAAGCAATCAGAATATTATCATTTGATAAGAATTCTATGCTGGCGAAGTCCAGATCATAGCTTGTGCTTCCAATCAGCGAGTTTGCTGCGCTAATCACTCCTGAAACGCCAGTGGTGCCGCTCCCCCATGTGATAGAACCAGCATCAACGGCAGCGCCGTTATCCCACTCTCTCGCGAAAACGAGGTAATTACTATTTCCAACTTCAAGGATGTTGTAATAACTCGCTATGTTGTCTGAGTCAGAACTTCCCACCAATGAGTTGGCTGCGCTGATAACGCCAGTTATTCCTGTCGCGCCATTAGCCCATGTTACCGCACCGACATTATCGGCTACTCCACTTTGCCATGGAGACGTCAGAACCAGATAGTTTCCATTGCTCAGAGTTCTTATGCCATCATATCCTGCCATATCGCCTGGCGTAGCACCGATCAACGAATTTGCTGCGCTGACTGGGCCTGTCAGTCCTGCACTGCCGTCTATCCATGTAACGGCTCCGACATCTCCTAGGCCCCCATTATCCCAATTGGGACTTACAACGACATAGTTATTAGTGCCCACATCCCATATATACCCAGAACCGATTTGATCCCCGGCAGTGGTTCCGTATAGAGAGTTGGCCGTGCTCACTACCCCGTTTAATCCGGTGGTTGCACTCATGGAGATAACTGCGCCTGCATCAGAAGTGGCACCATTATCCCAATCGGGTGCGGCGAGAATGATATTTCCGTTCGATACTAATATAGGCCCTGAGCCAACGGCGTCTCCTGCTGAACTGCCAGTCAGGGTACTGATCAATCCGCCTGTTGCCCCATTAAAAAGATAGGCCGCTCCGGAATCTACACCGCTAAAATCATCTGCACTATCGACAATAAAAACATTTCCTGTCGATAATATTCTGACATCTCCACCGAAGTTTCCTGCATCCACGTTTGGATCGATGAACTCGAACGAAGATATTCCTCCTGTGAGACCGCCAGTAGCCACGATAATATTCTTGGGATCGAGGAGAAGGGAGCCTGCCTGTCCATGAAGTGCGGAGGCGTCGGTTGTTGCGTTGCTTGCAACCTGTAATGTCTCATGGGAGGAAAGCTCGATCAGTCCGCCATTACCTGAGGTAGTCCCACCCTTTGCATAGGCTTTCCCGCCGAACTTGGTTTCACTATCAGACCAGACAATAACTTTGCCGCCATTACCGCTATGGGTGGCGTTCGCAGACAATGTCGTCGCGAAGTTGACCGAAGTGGTCGCGCTATGGGCAGTTGTACCTGTGCCTTGATAATCACCACCAATCAGGATTTCGCCGCCGCCGGTCTTACCATCTGCGTTGACGCGTGCACCAAATAATTTGAGGTCACCGTCTTTGGCTGTAATTTCTACTTTTCCGCCACTACTCGTGCTGCTTGACGCATCATACTGACCCGAGACAAAGGCATGGCTCCCCGTATCGCCTGCAACCGAAATAGATTTACCTTGAGTAAGGCTCTGCTCATTATCGAGATAGGCCTTTTTGAACTTGATGTTCACAGAACCATCTTGGGCAAGAACTTTCCCTTGATTGGCAATATTCTTGCCGCGGACAGAAACTTCGCCTTTCTCGGCACTGATCGTTCCAGTATGGCTGATCGTACTGGCATCACCTGCGATAACAATCTTACCGTTTTTGAGACCAACCGCAGGCGCTGAGAGTTCCCCGGTCACATTGACGAGGCTGTTGACCACTTGAGCTCCGGCAGCAGCTGTCAGCTCGATCGTGCCGCCAGCGGCCTCGATCGATCCAGAGTTATTAACTATCTGAGCTGTCACCGCATCACTGAGCGTGACATTCATCAGACCATCTCCGTAAAGATCAGCGGTAAAGCGGTCGCCCGAAGCGAGTTGGACTCTGCCTAATTTAGCTGTGATCGTCCCACTATTGCTAACCTGAGGTGCTACAAGCCCGACGAGCCCAGCATCCTTGGCCGTGATCGTGCCAGCATTCGTAATTTTTGCATTGGCATGGCCCGGCGTGTCGAATTGCAGATTGCCGCTCATAAAATTCGTATTGCTAATATCGCTTGAGGTCGCGACCAAACCGTTCACATCGACCTGTGATCCTTGACCGAACATCACGCCGCTCGGGTTGATAATGATAACATTACCGTTGGCACTTAATTTTCCGAGTATTTGTGAAGCATCACCCGAGTTAATTCGGTTCAGCGCTGTCGCCGAGGATGAGGGCTGATAGAATTGAGTATGTTCATCCGGCGCAATGTCAAAACTGCGCCAATCAATCACGACCTGATTTGAGCTCTGATGAACATCCAGCTTCGGACCAGTCGTTGTAATCGTGGCCGATCCTGCTGCAACTACCCCATCCTCAGGGTTTGCATGCGCAGGGCCGCTTACCAGCAATCCGGCTGCCAAGACTAAACTTAAACACGATGCGCTTTGCAGGTATTTTTTCATGTTGCTACAGTAAGAGTGTGATCATTTAATTTTAAATTTTAGACTTTAACAAACCGTTTACTTTTCGTGATTTCTTCAAAAGCTGTATCCGATTTGAAACCCTATTTGGGCATTCCTGTCTTGAGAGCCATATAAAGGGGCATCAACAGGTTTGGTGAGGGGAAGGGCCAATTGTAAAGTTCCTGACAAGCCGTTTGGGTGCTGAAAGCGCATACCCAGACCCGTGGAGGAGGCAGTTAAAGTGCGTTCCTGACCTGAATTTTCATTCCATACTTTGCCAATGTCGAAAAAAGCATAGGGCTGGAAACTGATTTCCTGCCAGGGAGGCAAAGTTTGATAGCGAAGCTCCAGTCCGCCAGCGATACCGTCATCGCCTGATATTTCTGAAGGATCATAAGCACGACCCAGTGACTGGCCGCCAAACCCGAACTCTTCCGATGAAAAAAGAGATCCGGAGGATTTTTGTGCACTCATAGAAATAAGTAACGACAGGTCATTATTTATTCCCTGCAGGCGTGAATACTGAATTTCTGCCTTGGTAAAATTGGGCTTGGCACCATCACGGGACAAATTAAGATCATCCGCTTCGCTCGCGCCAAGGGCGCTTAAGCCACGGCTTAATGTCACGTTGACGACGTTATAGCCGTACCAACTATCGGTCGTGTCATAAGAGCCGCTCAGGCGGAGCGCCCTTATTTTATCTTTGGTCAGTTCAGTGCCTATAATAGTACTTTCAGAGTTACGTGCATCAAGGTCTGCCTTGAAGGAAAGATTTTCCTGGCGTTGACGGATCGCCTGATAGGTCAGGGAAATGCCTCCATTGATGGCTTTGCTTTCGATTTCGCGGGGCTTAAGCGTGTAACCCGGCTTCGCTCTCGTGTATCCGGCATTTAATTCAAGACGGAGATCCTGAAATAAAGGTATCACCTGACTGAAATTGATTGCGGACAGCTCGTTGGTTGGAATGCTGCTGGTCGCTGAAAGGAATGTTTTCTGCAGGGGAATGAGGGAACCTTGCCATGAGCCTGAGAGCTGGTAAGGACCAAGATACCGGGAGCCAAAATTATCGAAGCCAATAAATGTGTTTTTCTCTTCGACTGGTCGGGGGGTGAAAACAAGATGGACAGCGCCATCTGGAGCACCTTTAAGCGGTGTGAGAATTCCTTGGTAATTAGACATCCCGGGAAGATCGCTTAGGAGCAGATGCTCTTTCTCAAGCGTTTTGATAGTGATCGGTCTTTCATTGGTAATAGTATCCGTGATCTCACGCACAATACGCTTTATCGCTAGCGTCTCGTCGATAGTGACTTGGCCAATATATCCTTCAACAACGCCGATGGTTATTGTGCCGTCATCTATTTCTTGAGCAGGCACATAAGCGCGCGAGAGAAAATATCCGTCTGCGCGGTAACGTTGTGTAATGGCAGTAGCAATCTGCCAGGCTTTATCGAGAGTAACCTCATGCCCGAGATCAGATGCATAGAGATAGCTGAAGGTATCTTCAGGATAAACTGTTGAGCCTTCAATTTTGACTTTTTTAAGTATCAGCTTGATCGATTTTGCACCTTCAGGGGCAGGGGTTACGGAGGTCTCCTCCTGCGCTGGTGCGGGAGGGATATCCATAGGGCGCAGATCAGGCATATCTTTAGTTGGATTAACGCGGTCTATGTCAGCCGGGCCGGGCAACGGGGCACTTGCAGATGCAGGAGCGCCCTCGAGCAAAAGTATGCCGAGTGCGATGTACATGGAAAATAAAATTGAATTTCTAAGCATGGAATTTTTACGTCGTTCGAGATACCCCCTTGAAGATAGGGGTAAACCGCTTAAAGACCCCTTAAAGAGCGAGATCATGGATTTATATGTAAAAAAAAGCCCCCTCGCGGGAGCTTTTTTGTGACAGGTATCACTATTCGTATTTATTGAGTGGTGGTGGCCCCGCCGCCGAGATTGCCACGTTTGGCTTTCATTCTCTCCATGCGTTTTTCCCGATGTGCTTTCATCTTCGCCTGCTGCTCAGGCGTAGCCGCATCATAGCGAGCCTTCTTCTTGGCTTTGTGCTCGGCGATAGCTGCTTTTTTCTGTTCAGGAGTCATTGCCTCAAATTTTGCTTTCATCTCAGCCTTTTTGGCAGCCCTTGCCTCGGGTGAGAGTTTTTGCCCCCCTGCGTGCGACTCGGCCGAGCTTGAGGCTGAAGATGTTGTAGTGGTTGTGACGCCGTCTTCGGCATGGGCATAAACAGGAAGGCTCATGATCCCGAGGGCGAGGATCGACATATATATGCGTTTCACAGAAGTTCTCCTTAAATGGGTGTGGGGACCAAAACCAGTGTATCTACTAATGACTTAACGGCCCCATAAGAGAAAGCCCCCTATTTTTATGAAAATAATTAGTTTGACCTGCCTTTTATTGCCAAAACCTCCATTATTAGATAATTTTATTTCGTTTGTGAAAATGTCGAAAAATAAAACAGCGGAACGAACTGAACAAACCTCCTGCAACTCCAGCCCATATTTATCCTGACCCCACCCCCTTATCCCTTGCGGTCTTGCCGCACTGGCTTAAACTCGTTGGCCTGAAGGATCCTCATTTGATGACAAAAATCACGCCCGCCCTGCTCATTTTTTCGACCGCCCTAATGTTAACTGGGTGCAAAGATACCTCGACCTCATTTTTTGACTGGCTTTTAGGTGGTAAAGAAGAGGCTTCGACACGTGAATCCCTGCTAGAAGCTGACGAGTCGACGGCTCCCTACCCATATAAAACTATTTCCGGTGATTATCTTGCTGGCCGCTTCGCGCAAAGCAGTTCCGACTGGGGGCAGGCATACGACTACATGGCCGAAATTATTCCGGCTGATCCTCAGAATCTGGATCTGAAAAAAAGAACGATGGTTCTGGCGATGGGAGCTGGTCACAGTGATCAGGCATTCAGCCTTGCCCGTGATGTACTCAATGCTGGCGATCCCGGATCGCTGCCACGCCTTTTCCTGATGCTTGAAACATTCAAGTCAGGAAAATATAACAACGTTCTCAAGGAAATGGATGCCGTTCCAAAGGACGGCATAAGCGAATTTATCAATCCCCTTATCCGCGCCTGGGCGAAAGCTGGTCTTGGGCAGACGGATACATCTGACTTGGCTGGAAATGTAGTTCATCTTTATCATGCGATCCTCATCGCCGATTATCTGAAAGATGACGCTGCCCTTAAGAAACTTGCTGAGAAAAATTACACTCAATTTAGTCTTGCGCCGCGCAGTCTTGAGCGGGTCGCAGATATATTTGCACGCCACAAACTGATTGAGCCGGCACAAAGCCTCTACACATATATCCGAAACAGTGATCCCGAATCGGCCAAGCAGATCACAGCGAAAGTCACACAGCTTGAAAAAGGCATAGCGCCGGCAGTCGAAGAGGGTGATGCCATCCAGTCTCCCGTTGATGGGTTGTCACGTGCATTGTTTGATATGGCGAGCGTGCTCTACACCGAATATCAGGATAGTGCGCGTCTATTTTCCCAAATGTCACTATATCTCGATGCCCAAAATAATGATGCGCGTGTCCTTTTAGGGCATATGGCGGCGCGAGATGACAGATATGATGAGGCCATAGCCTATTATCAGCAGATCGACGCGGCAGGGGACCAGGATTTACAAATTAAACTGCAGCGTCAGATCGCTGAACTCCTCGAAGAAGATGATAAGACTGATGCGGCAATTGCCGTTTTACAAAAACTGGTCGCTGATACTGGCGATGTCGAGACACAAATTCAGCTCGGGGACCTGCAGCGCCGCCATGAAGATTTTGCGCAGGCATTGAAGGAGTATAACAAGGCGTATGAGATGCTAGGCAATAATGTACCGCAGAAATACTGGCACCTTATTTATGCACGTGGCATGACGAATGAACGTCTTAAAAACTGGGCCCAGGCCGAAGCAGATCTGAAGGCTGCGCTCGCCTATGAGCCGGATCATCCCTACATTCTCAACTATCTGGGGTATAGCTGGGCCGATCAGGGTGTTAATCTTGATAAGGCTGCCGAGATGATTGGCCGGGCAGTCCGTCTGCGCCCGGATGACGGGTATATCGTCGACAGCCTTGGCTGGGTTTTCTTCCGTATGCAGAAGTACAAAGAAGCTGCAGATACACTCGAAGCAGCAGTTGAGTTACTGCCATATGATCCGACTATCAATGATCACCTTGGCGACGCGTACTGGCGAGTGGGACGCAAAACTGAAGCGCGTTTCCAGTGGCGCCGGGCATCAAGCTTTGCCAAGGATCAGGTCGAAATCGATACGATTACCGCGAAAATAAAGAATGGACTGCCGGACACAGCTCAACTAGAGCAGGTCAAGCCAGCAGAGAAACAGGCGCGGATCGGATCTGATGCTCCGACTGATGCCAAATAGTAAAGTCCGAATATTGTGCTCAAGGTTTTCGCTCCGGCCAAAGTCAATCTCTATCTACATGTGACTGGGCGTCAGGCAGACGGATATCACACGCTCGATAGTCTCGTGACCTTCGCCGATGTCGGCGATACAGTCACCTTTGAAAAGGCCCGCGAGTTTTCGCTCAAAGTGGATGGTCCTTTTGCAGGATCTTTTACACGTGCTGAACTTGATACATCCCCTCAATCAAAAAATCTGGTCGTCAAAGCCGCGTGGCAACTGTCTAGCCTGCTAGCGCGAGAACTAGATGTGGCAATCCACCTGACCAAAAACCTGCCTTTTGGATCTGGCCTCGGTGGCGGGTCTGCAGATGCGGCGGCGTGTATGTGGGGCCTATGCCAATACTGGAACGTCCCGCTTCCTGACGGGCACCGCACATCACTCGCCTTACAGCTAGGGCGCGATGTGCCGGTTTGTCTGAAAAGCCACACGACGTTTATGCGCGGCACAGGCGAGTATTTATTCAAGGCGCCCGAGCTACCGGAAATTCCGGTGGTGCTTGCATGGCCTGGACAGCCAGTTGCCACGGGTGAAATCTTTCAGAAACTCGGTATGTCGATTTTCTCTGACCCGGTGCAGTTCGCGGCCTCGTACGACGATCCTCAGGCGCTCTGTGATTTTCTGGCACTCCATACGAGGAATGATTTGCAGACGACATCCTGCGGACTCAACCCGCTCATCCATAAAGCGCTCGGCCAGCTGGCGGCGCAACCGGGATGCAAGCTGGCGCGCATGAGCGGATC
>CAYJDG010000002.1:0-17451 GCA_964368875.1 uncultured Pseudobdellovibrionaceae bacterium | reverse complement strand
TCATCAGCAGCGGTCTTATACCAGAAAATCGCTTCATCCGGATTGGCCTGACCGACCAGACCGTTCTCCTGAATCAGGCCGAGATTATAGGCCGCTTCAACGATGCCGCCGCTCGCGGCTTTTTCAAAGTAACGTGTGGCGAGGCGTGGGCTGTAGTCAGCGCCAACACCTTCGATATGAGCGATACCCAGATTGTACTGAGCTTCCGGGTGACCATTTGACGCCGCTACGCGGTAAAGCTGTATGGCTTTCTGGGTATCGGCTTGAACGCCAAGCCCCTGATGGTAGAGCACGCCAAGGTTATATTGGGCGTTGGCAACATTATTATAAGCCGCTTCCTTGAACCATTCGGCCGCACGGGCGTAATTGGTTTTAACCCCGGCGTGGCCAGCCGTGTAAATCGCAGCCAGATCGTGCTGGGCTTCGGCGTCGCCATCAAAGGCGCGGGCTTCGATGTCCTGCGCAATTTTCGGCAGGGTCGTATCCGGTTCGATGCGTTCGGCTGGCGGACCTTCAGGGCGATCAGAGCGGAATGCCGCAGCTGCCGCTTTCTCTGCGACCTGCGCTGACTCTTCGTCCATCTTGATCATGTCTTCTTCAGATGTCTGATTGGCACCTGTCGTCGCGCCAGGTTCTACCTGATTGGCAAGTTGGGCAATCTGATTCATGACCTCTTCCTGAGGCTTCTCAGTCGCGACCGTCTCAGCAGCGTTCGGCTCGGAGGCCGATGGGAAAATTCCGGACATGCTAACTTTAGGAACCTGCAACTTGCTCATGGCCCAGCCACCAGCGATTCCAAGCACCGCGAAAGATACGAGCAGGGCTGTATTGATGCGGGTCGTCTTGCGGAAGAGCGAACCTTCATCGATCAGCGGCTCGACGCCAGCGACCTGTGAATTTTTCTGCGCAGCAGGCTGTGGTGTCGACATCCGCAACGTATCGTTGCCACTCCACGCAGGTGTCTGCGGAAGCGAGGTGCGTCCCGCAAGGGCCTGATCCGTCAGCAAAACAAGGGCTTTTGCCTTGAGTGCATCCTGAGTCTGGGTGAGTGTTTCTTCCATGGTTTCAAGCTTACGCAACAGGCGCGTTTTATCTTGAGATACCTGATCGAGACGGCGAGCGAGCTTGCTATTTTCGCTGATCGCATCTTCGATGCGAACCATCGCACTCCCGGCTACCGTTTCGACCGCTTCGATTTTTTCGAGCAGCGTACGGTTCAGTTTTTCCATTTCAGCCTGACGTTCACCACCGACTGCGCTTTGAGAGACTTTATGCTCAAGGGTCAGGTAAGCTTTTTCAGATTTGCTGGTCTTGTCTTCGATATCGGTGAGGAGCTTGCGGCAGCCGTCGAGTTCCTTCCAGAGGATCTCGCGCTCTTTTTCGCTGTTGCGCAGGCGCTCGCCCAGATCCTGAAGGAGGCGGACGATTTGCAGTTGTTGTACGGCCTGGGCAGGCGTGTGCGCGCCGCTGTGTGTCTGTTTGCTGTGGCCGTTGGTGACGGCGGGGGCGATCCCGTTGCTGAAACGTGTCATTTTACTCTTTTCCTGCGATTTATCCTGTGGCCTGTCTTTATCCATAGGCTTGCTGCTTTCCGCTTTAGATCCGAGGATCTTCTCATCCGACGGGCTGTCCTGGCGTGTGAGGACATCCTTACGGGGGCGCTCAGCACCCACCGTGTTGGCTACGGCGGCTGTCTTATAGATAGCCTCCCCCGGCGACTGATTAGCGGCGCGTTTCATCACCCACTCCTTCAGGCTGAAGTCATTATCAGAATTATTGGTCATGACCCGAGCTTAAGGTATTTTGTATAATGCATGACAGATCCTTAGAACGACCCGGCAAATTTGTCCACAAGTTTGACCCCTTTTGATGCTTGCGTTTTATCAAGGCCTTGGCTATGGTCTGCCAGCTTTCAGCTAGACTAATTAAGACTTTTCTTAAGAGTTTGGGGCGTCGCCAAGCGGTAAGGCAGCGGTTTTTGGTACCGCCATGCGTTGGTTCGAATCCAGCCGCCCCAGCCATTTACTTTCAAGTATTTGATATACAAGAGAAAATACAAAAATAGCCCGCCAACAGCGGGCCATTTTTGTGTCTGTTTTGAGCGGACTTTGAGAATGCAAAAAAGTGCCGCCGAAAATCGCCTTTTTCTCAAAACAAGGTAGTGCGAGTCCGCTCCATCGCAGTGTTTCATTAAATTCGATGAGCGTGGCGGATGGGAATTCCTGTGTGTCCACGAAGGAGCCATATCGATTTGTCAGATCACAGCAAGACTTTCATCGATCAGTCGTGCAACATACCGGACGTCGACCTTTTCTTGAGCCGCTATTTCTTCCAGCATCTTTCCCTTGAAGTACATATCGCGCCAGACGGTGCCCCGGACCCAGTTATGAATCTGATGGTCGGGACGATTAAAAGGATCATCTTTGGACAAACCAGTATCCTGCGTATCAATCATGATTGCGCCCTTCCGAGTGCGTGTCACGTAATATGGCACTGCCATTTCATACGTCAGGTCATTATGGAGAGGGGGTAAGGTTAGATTAAATTGCAGCTTAAGGACTTCAGCCAAAGTGCTACTATTCATCGTTATACGCAATTGTTCTTGGGAGAGGCTAATTTTCTGACAGGCGGTACAGATTATGGAATCAATGTTAATTTCCTGGCGGCAAGCTGATATGTAATCAATCACATCATGATGTTCGATAACATCAAGATTTAGAATATTCGCCACACTCTGCTGGTTGACAAACTGGTCTGTGACAATTTTTCTAACAAGATCTTCTATTTCATCTGCCGGCAAACGGGAGAGCACACCCTGAGGATGATTTCTGTACTGGAGTAGATTTTGACTGATATAATATCGGTAACGCTTTCCTTTTTTATTTGTATGACTGGGGCTATAAAGACTT
This sequence comes from uncultured Pseudobdellovibrionaceae bacterium, assembly GCA_964368875.1. Taxonomy (GTDB): domain Bacteria; phylum Pseudomonadota; class Alphaproteobacteria; order Micavibrionales; family Micavibrionaceae; genus CAYJDG01. The sequence goes on along the minus strand of CAYJDG010000002.1, from coordinate 14,542 downwards.
CCTTCGTGATCATAGAGTTTGCCTTGCAGTAGGCTTTTCCCTCTCTTCTGAATTTTATCCGAGACAAGGTTTTCTTTTAATTTCCTCTGAACCTTATCCCAAAGAGTTTGATCTATAATGGCTGGATGTAATCCATCATAGACCTGCTTTTTATGTCTGATTTTTCCGATATAAACTGGATTGCTCAGGATGGCATATAAGGTGCCACGACTGTATGGAGTGCCACCATGTTGTTTATTTTTTGATGACACCCAAGTCCGCGAAACTATGTTTTTTTCTTTGAACTCTTCTCCCAATCTGCGGACACTTCCTAGAGCCAGGTAGCGTTCAAACAGTATCGTTACAAATGGGATTTCTTCTTTTTTCGGCACCAGTTGCTTATTTATCCGTTCATAACCGATGGGATTATTGCCACCCATCCACATACCTTTCTTTTTACTAGCCGCGATCTTATCTCTTACACGCTCACCGATGACCTCACGCTCAAATTGAGCAAAGGACAGCAGAACATTCAGTGTCAGACGTCCCATAGATGTTGTGGTATTAAATGACTGCGTTACGCTAACAAAGGTCACGCCATATTGATCAAAAATCTCTACCAGCTTTGAAAAATCCATAAGTGATCGCGTGAGGCGATCAATTTTATAGACAACTACTGTATTCACCTTTCCAGCCCGGATATCTTCCAGCAATTTTTTTAAAGCCGGGCGATCCATATTACCACCCGTAAAGCCACCATCATCGTAGTAATCGGACAAAGCTTTCCAGCCTTCTGCTTTCTGACTAGAAATAAATGACAGACACGCCTCGCGCTGAGCATCCAGAGTATTGAAATCCTGTTCCAGTCCTTCCTCTGTGGATTTACGAGTGTAGATGGCGCAGTATTTGGTAGGAATTTTCATGCGACCTCCTTATTAGAGGTTGGCCTTTTCACGCCGAAAAAGACCCACCCATTCCATCGGGTGCCCGCGATTTCGGAAGCGACGGCTGAGAGACTTTTGTAGATCTTTGCGTCGTATTCGAAAAAGCCATTTTTGACAGTCACGGTATGACGTTTGCCATTCCATTGTCGGATCAACTGAGTACCGGACTTAATCTGCATCTGGCGTTTGGTGCCATCACTCTGGCTGCGCTTGTAAGCTCTGACGAGCTGATCCAGCTTTGCCTGTTGCTCGTGGCTAAGACCTTCACCCCTGACTTCACGGAGCTTATAGCGAAGGCTGGTAAGTAGCATCCTGCGGCTGATACATTTAGGGGGCTTAAGTTTCCACGCATATGACCAATGTTCACGAAGTTGCTGAGTGGTCATATTTGGAAGGTGTTGTAGACTCAAATCTAGATAATTTTGTTGTTGCATATGTATTCTCCTTACATACACATGCACGCTTCCTTTGGCGCAGAAGTCGAGAAAACAATGAGCAATAAAAGGACATGTATTCGAACTAGCCGAGTGCCTGGTTTCAGGGTTGTATCCAGTTTAAAATTGGATGGATTGCTCTTAATCTTGCTTGATGAACAAGGATTTCAAGTTTAGTATCCTTTTTGACTTCACCGCCCGCATTGTTGTTGTACGGACTTCGGAGGTCACTCGTCAAACTCAATTCGAAGACTGGGGTCGCTCTCGCACTCCCCGACAATGAGGTTGTAGCGCTCAATGATGTCTTTGATCGCCGTGGGGCGACCATTCCGCTCGAAGAGGCTCCACTCGTAAATATTGGTAGCGATGAACTGTTCAATCTCAATCACATCGAGCCGGTCATCGACGCCGGCTTGTTTGGCAAGAGCCTTTGCGCCGCCAACGCCGTCTTCGGTGGTAACAATGATCGGACGCAGACCACTAGTCAGGTTTTGCTGACATTTGTTGACGAGTGGCTCGCCTGGCGCGGTTGTCACGTGAATAGCAACATCACCGACCAGAAAATCACCTGCGCGGCCCGATGGCGCATCTGCAACAGAAAACCCATGACTTTTTACTGCACCCTTTGTAACGTAATCGAGCTTTGCGCCGACGAGGTGTTGCATAACCGCGCCGTGATACATAGTCCCTTTGACTTCGCGCTGTCGCTCAACCGCCTGGCCCAGAAGGTCTCGAATACAGGCACGCAGAGACTTGTTTGGATCTAGCTTGAAGCTGAAAGGCTTGGAATCGAAGTATGCCAGCACACGTTCAACCCAGTAACTCTCTAGTTGATCTAGATCGAGTGAGCCGCTCGTATGAAGGTCATTAAGCACGTCAATATAGACACTCATACGCTCCATGTTGCCGCGCGATGTGCGTCCACCTTCGCTGGAAAGAACGCGGTTTATACCGTGATCCTTGAGAATGCGCTTAATCGCGCCGCCACCAAGACCTGCGACCTGCCCGCCACGAGGGGCTAAGAAACTGGCTTTATCCAGAGGAAAAATCATGGGCTTAGCGTTACGCGTCAGGATTAGAACAAGGGAGAGTGCCCCTTTTGATAGTCCGATTGAAGACTTATCGAATGTTACAACTTCATCGGGCCAACTTGTACTCACGCGGCCTCACGATCTTGACGGCGGCCGCGAAGGATAGGTTCGAATAAAGTATCGGCCAGATGCCTCACGACGGGCACGGCAACGCCATCGCCTGTCAAATGATAAGCGTCGTTGTATTTTTCTGGCAATACATAGTCCTCATCTAGTCCCATCAATCTTGCAGTTTCGCGGCTCGAAATCAGGCGAGAGCGAATTTTTCTGCCTTCGACTACCATGATTAGCTGTCGGCTAGACCCGCCAGCAGGCGTACGAAGGCAACCTGCGATATCGTCGAAACGAATTTCTGCGCGCTGCGCCTTCGCGCCAGTCGCATCCTTGCGGGTACGTTTGTAGATCGTTCCAACTATGCGGCGGCCAGAGCGCTGTGCGGCTTCAACCTTTGCGATGTTCACGGGGCTCATCATCGCCAGCAAAGTCTGCGTTTGCTCGCGTGTATGCCACTTCACATCCTTAGGATTATCTTCCAGCACATCGGCGAAGCTGGTTTTACGGTCAGAAGGTTCGCGCATATTCCACCAAACCCAGCGGTCTGCACACTTACGAGAAAGCTTGCTATGGGCTTCGAGCAATGCGCTCGTATGCCAAGCTGAGGAAGGGGCGTCCGTCATTATCTGCCGAGGAATTGCGACGTCCTCACGTATGCCGATGATGAAAAGGCGTGGTCGCGATTGTGGAAGAAAACGTACGGCATCTATAACAAGAGCGCCAAAATTATAGCCCTGGCCCGCGAGGGCTGCGCAGATTGCTTTGAAATCCTCACCGCCATGTGATGTTAGCGCACCGCAAACATTTTCGAGGGCGACAATTTTCGGTCCGCGGCCTTCGGTATTCAGAGTCTTCACTAGCTTCCAAAACGGCCAAAAGGTGCCCGACCTTTCTCCCTTCAATCCAGCACCCGCACCGGCAAGAGACAAGTCCTGACAAGGAAAAGATGCCCATACTAAATCGGGCTCACCAGGCAGGTGATCGGTCGTCACAGCTTTTACGTCGCCAAATCGGAGGGACTTAGAACCCCAGTTGCGGGCGTAACTGTCAGCTTTCTTTGGGTCTAAATCGTTCGCAAAAAGACACTTCCAACGCTTGCCAAGGCCAGCGCTGACCATCCCTCCACCCGCGAAAAATTCGTAGAAATTACCGTGAATCATAATGCCCTTTTAACTACTATGGATGACACCGCGCTCGATGGGTGACGTAAAGTGGCCCGGGACCGGCATTATCCACGAGATTGTGGCTGCACGCCGTCCCGACGTGGGCGCAGAGTAAACCCACTAAAATACTACATCATTTACGAATTGTTCTCAATATGTTCCATTTTATTGTAGGTGGTGGCATGGCAAACTGCAATCAACTAGAAAAAAAGTTGTTGACGGATCACTCGGATCGGCGTCAATATTCTGTGTATAAAACACACAGAGAGGCGATCATGAAAGAGGAAATTTTGGGTATAAATGAAATCGCGACACTCGCCGATGTGACTAGCCAGGCGGTCACTAACTGGCGATCGCGGGCAACGGACTTCCCGAAACCAATCAGCAATTTGGCGTCTGGGCCCGTCTTCCGTCGTTCTCAAATTCGGGCTTGGCTCATTAAGAATAATCGAAAACTGGCGTCGTTCCAAAGTGGCTCCTCGTATTACGCACGGTTGAAGAATTTCCGTGGTGACAGCGAAGAGCTGGCTGCCTGCATCGAGAAAGTCGCGAATCGGCTTCACGAGGGTACATCCAACAAACCGGCCATGTTGCTCGGCCAGATACAAAGCGGAAAAACCCGCGGATTTGTCGGCGTCATTGCGGCTGCCTTTGACAAGGGTTTTGACATCGCTCTGGTAGTGACCAAGGGCACCAAGACTCTTTCGGCACAAACAGTCGCCCGCCTTAGTGCCGACTTCAAAGAATTCATCGATGAAGATGAATTCCTCGTCCTGGACATTATGAACCTACCTGAGAGGCTGGCACAGAGCGAGCTGAAGCGTAAAATTGTCATTGTAGCAAAGAAGCAAAAGCAGAATCTTGAACGGCTGATCGACTTCATGAAGACGGAAAAGGACCTTCATCAGCGTCGCGTGCTTCTGGTTGATGATGAAGCTGATTTGGCTAGCGTCCGCTTTGTTACCAAAAAGGGTGAGACAGCTCTAAGCCAAGGAGCCATTGCTGGGCAGCTAGACGAGCTTCGCACGCTGGTAGACAACGCAGGCGTCGCATTTTTGCAGGTCACCGCTACTCCATATTCTCTCTATCTGCAGCCGGAGGATTATGAAGAGGCTATCACCAGCTCAAATTTTGTGTTTCAGCCGAAGAGGCCAGCATTCACCGAGCTTCTGCCTATTCATTCGGGCTATGTCGGGGGTGACAAATACTTTGGTGACTATGAGGATACCGAGCCGCTGTCACGGCTGACCGTCTTCGTGTCAGATCAAGAACAAGACGCTCTAAGGCGTCCGGACCTACGCCGCATAAGTGCCGATCGAGTGCTCGATAATCTCAACACGGCCGGCCTTCGCCGCGCCATCTCTTCGTTCATTGTAGCAGCCAGCGTACGACGTTGGCAGCAGGCGGAAACTGGGGAGCGCGAGAAAAAGTATGCGATGATCATCCACAACGACACGCAAAAGTCCGCTCATAGCTGGCAAAACCAGGTGATCGACTGGCTGATCGGTGCCATCGTTCAAGCTGCCGACAAGCATCCTGGTTCGCTGCGTCCAATGTTTGAAGAAGCTTTCGACGACATCTCTTTTTCGGTCTCGGCGGACGGTGGGGCGATGCCGCCACGGGAAGATGCCTTTGATGTTTTTGTCGATGCCTTCTTGAGTGGCGAAGTTGCCGTTGCGAAGGTGAATTCAGACCAAGACGTTGTGGCGCTTCTTGACGCTAAATCTGAGCTGCGCCTCCGCACTCCCTACAACATTTTTGTCGGGGGTAACATTCTTGACCGCGGCATTACTGTGCCCAACCTTCTGGCCTTTTATTATGGCCGCAACCCCAAACAGATGCAGGCGGACACCGTTCTTCAACATTCTCGTATGTACGGGAACCGGGAGTGGAAGGACCTTGTAGTCACGCGATTTTTTACCTCCCGCGCCGTATATGATCGACTTTATACGATCAATGCTGTTGAAAACACGCTGCGTAAGGCTTTTGAGCAGGGCTCAAACCGCAATGGCATTGCCTTTATCCAAGCGGATGCGTCGAGGCGTGTCCGCGCCTGCGCGCCAAACAAGGTTGCGCTCAGTGATCTCGTTTCAGTGGCACCGGACGGTATGCTTCTTCCATCTGGATTTGATACCCGCGGAGGCAGTCATATGGCAACCGTACAGGCAAAGCTTGAGAAGCTGATACCGCTAGAATGGCGGGACAGCGGAAAATACTTCTCAGTTAATCCAAAGGTTGCTCTCGATATCATCAACACGATCGAGACGAGCATCGAGTTTGACGACACCGAATTCGAGTGGGACGCAATGCGCGCCATTATTGATTACTACTCGGATGTAGAACGGGGCGGCGATGGGCAGATACTCGTCTACGCGGAAACAGGCCGCGAGCTAAACAAGGAAAAGTCAGGCGATAAGTCTGGTCGGTCCATCCTTGGTCCTCGTCTTCGGCAGACTATCCTTGGCACACCTCGGTCAAAGCCGCTTTTAGTCCTGCTTCAACAGGAAGGCGGCAAGGGGCGCGGCTGGACCGCGCACCGCTTCTGGTGGCCGATTTTTGTAGCGCCTACCGACGTTGAGCCCTGTGTCTTTGCGACAAAGGTGGCGGCATGACCGTTCAGGCGAGGACACTATGGCACTAATTCGCCCAAGACTGACGGATCATCATGGCCTCTATGTTGCCCAACATGAGGCGGACTTTGCGATCCCGTTCCTAGATGAGGACATTCCGCTTTATCTTGATCCCTTCATGCTGTGGCGCTCACCGTCACAGCAAGATCAGATGTTTCATACGGGTTTGGTAAACGCCTTCAACTACCTTGGAATGCTTGCCAAAAATGGTAGGGAGAAAGAGGCCATTGAAGCTTTGATTGCAGCCTCCGAATGCGATGAAATCGGCTTGGGGTCTTCTGCGAAGCGGCGGGGAAAGCGTATCGGTGAAGCAAAGGCGCAAGAAATCATAGCGCTGTTCCAGCGAATTCCTGCTTACCACGACAATGGCTTCCGGCATTTTGAGGAAATCCAGTTTTTTGTGGAGGGTATCTCTAAAGACCGGATCAGCGATATTGCATGCAGCTTTCTAAAGTCGGTTCTTATCGATTTCACGATGGATCAATGCGATCGCTTTGGCATTCCGCGTGCTCAATGCGACGTTCCGAACGTCTACAACTACCGCGACAACAAGTTTGAGACCTTGCGAGGTGCTTCGCTACCCATCAACCCCGTGGATGGAAAGCCGATCATAATTGTTCCGAAACGGTGGCTTCGGTTCGTGCCCTGGATCAATTACGAGGACTATTTTGAGAAGTATTGCCCGCAGGATGAGGTCTCGCACACACCTGAAGAGCTAACCCGGGTCAAGGTACTAAACTACAATCGAGATCATTACGGTGTGGTCGACGCATATATTGCCGCCAAGGAGCGCACCGCGGCCGATTGCGGAAACGACCCTCTTTTTTCCCAGATTCCCGTGGTGTCGGCCAAGCGGAAGTTGGCGATCATCAAAAAGCTTCCTACTGGGAAAGTTGGCCAAGCTGACATCCAGTATGAAGATGCAATCGGTCAGCTATTGCCATCGCTACTCTATCCTTATCTGGATTTTGCAAAGGAACAGGCAAGGACTGACAGCGGGGTGAGCATTCGCGATCTGATTTTTTACAACACGCGTACTCGTCCGTTCCTAGAAGAAATTTTTAGCGACTACGGGTCCCGTCAGATTACGATGGAGATGAAGAATGTCGCGTCGATCGAGCGTGAGCATATAGACCAGGTAAACAGATATCTGGCGAATGAACTTGGTCGGTTCGGGGTGATTGTCACCAGGCACCCCTTAAAAAGGGCGGAAATGACCCGAACCATAGATTTATGGTCTGGCCAGAGGAAAGTGATCATCGCGCTTACCGACGCCGATATTGAGCAAATGGTCGAAGTATTCGACAGCAAGCAGCGCGATCCGCTTGATGTGATTGTCAAGAAATATGTCGAATTTAGAAGGCTTTGCCCGTGAGGAGGAAACTATGAATAGTAAGGAGGATATTGAGAAATTGGAGAAGGTTATCGGGCAGCTTCAGGGCTTTCATGCTGAGATTTCGGCGCTCGCAAAGAAGAGCCCTAACGACGCTTTGAACCCGTTCAAGCTCAAATTGATAAATAAGGTGCTTGAGGCGAGCAACGAAGTCCTGGGCGACAGCTATCGCCCATTCGACGACTTCCAAAAATTTGAGCAGGATGATGTGCCATCGAACAGCGATGTAACGGTAGTTATCGCCCAGTACATGGAAGAAGCTGAACGGTATCGGTCGGACAACGTGAAGCCGAAGGCCGGCTCCTGGTACTACGTCATCAAGGGCGAGGCCGGCGACGTGCGTTCAGGACCGCCGTCAAAGATTGGAAGGAAATAATGGAATTCGAATATGTGGCCACGGACGAAAAAGTGGCGACCTACAAATCTAGTCACGAGATTTTCGTCGGTCTGATTCGTGAGGTTCGAGAGTTATCCAGGAAGAAGCCGGAGGCTACGATGAGCGCTGGCAAAGTGAAGATTGTAAATCGTGTCCTCAGCGATTTGCTCACGTTCCTAAAAGATGGTCCAGAAGGAAAATACCTGGAAGTCTTAGACTCGCAGGCATTGCCGCAAGTTAGCGATGCTGTTCTTACGATGGTGCAGTTTGAAACTGCTATCGATAAATTCCGAAATCGGCACCTTCGAACCGTTCACGGCAAGACATATTGGATTACTGAGGAGCTCTTGGCGTCCTGGGAGGATGACGAGGACGAAGAAACAGAGGAGGAAGATACTTGACTTCGCCGCTAACAGAGCCGTTCCGGATCGAGATTGATAAACTTGCACCGGTCTTTTGGACGGCGTTCGAGCGGTTTGTGGCCGAGGAGGCCGATAACATCCTGAATGGCACGAGCGAGCAGAATCTCTGTGGCCGCTTAGCAATGTTGCTTGATGAACAGCGTCGAGATGCTGAGCTGCAAGATTATGTTGTAGACACCGAATACAATCGAAATGGCGGTGAGGTAAAGACGATCATAGACGAAAAGGCGCAGATTGTCTCAATCCGCTGTGACATCATTTTGCACAGCCGGGGAAAGGTTGTCGAGCAGGATAACCTTCTTGTGGTTGAAATGAAGCGTTCGAACCACCCTGAGTCTGAAAAGAACAAGGATAAAATTCGGTTGCGCGCGATGACAAAGGCTACCTATGACGACACATGGCCATACGACGGAAAGACCTTGCCTGAGCATGTTTGCGGATATGTGGTTGGGTACTATCTGGAGCTCAACCGAAATGCTCGACGCTTTTTGATCGAGACGTATGTGGGTGGGGAACACATCGGATCAGCCGAGACCTCGTTTTAGATCGAAGCAAAAGTAGCGCAGATTTAATTCAATACAGCGCCTAGTTTGATGCCAAGATATTGGGCGAATTCGTATTGAACGCTTCTATTACATTAGAATTTTTGTCTATAACTTATCACCGTTTGAATGTGGTGGGGGCAGTTTTAGGAGAATAAAACATCCGTAGCTCAAATATAGATAATCAGCGTCAGTAGGTTATACGTAAAGTTTGCAGTCCGTAAGGGCCAAATTTATTTTACGCAATCGACTTTATCAGATTATGGCTTCTGTAAAGAATTATATCTTTATGCCTTTAAGAAGCTCAGATGAGTCTAGCTTTAGCCCTTTGGCAATTTTACAAAGTCCTAAGACCGTAATATTCCTGCTGCCACGTTCAACATGGCTGATATATGTGCGATGTAATCCAGATTCGAAGGCAAGCTGCTCTTGAGACAGCCCTTTTTCAATTCTTATTTTCTGAATTCTGGCGCCAAGACGCTCTGCAACATTCATAGAGAATGCTCGCAATTTCAGAGACTTATCGTCTACAGACTAGTAGTCACAATTAGCTTGATAAGCTTCCCATTGTATTGAAGACTGACCGTCACATAGTAAAAAGACGAAGTTAGGACAATTAGGATGAATTTGAATCCAGCCATTATCAGTAATCTTGCGCAGGGCGATCAGAGCTTCTCAGCCCTGGAAGCCGTCCCGCTTGATAAACCGCCCTATAACGAAGACTGGCTACAAAACCTGATCCATGATCAACCTGGGCTTATCCCGGCTAGCGAAATTGAAGCTTGCTTTGATAACCTCGTGCCAATTTTACGGGAATTCAGCCTACCTTCAGGCTATCTCGATAACTTCTACGTCACGCCTGAAGGATATCCAGTTCTGGTCGAGGTCAAGCTTTGGAAAAACCAGGAGGCACGTCGCAAGGTCGTCGCCCAAATTCTCGAATATGCGAAAGACTTTGCCGCACTTTCATATGAAGACCTGAATAGCGAAATCCGTAAGCAGCTTAAAAATCAAAAATGGGGCGGAAACCCGCTGCACGAAATCGTCTCTGCCCAGGTTTCGACGCCACCTGATGAAATCACCTTTGTCGACCGTGTCACCCGAAACCTACGTGAAGGCCGCTTCCTCCTCCTCGTGCTAGGCGATGGTATCCGCGAAGAGATGGCAGCCTTGGCCGGATACCTGATGCAGCACTCCCTGCGCTACGCCTTCGGTATGGTCGAGATTAGGCTCTATAAGCTGCCTGATGGATCCCACCTGGCTTTACCGCGTGTCCTTGCCAAAACCCAGACGATTGAGCGGCATGTGACGGTGGTAACCGTACAAGGGGAGGGGGTCAAGATTACAGCCCCCACCCCGGTTATCAGCGAGCGCGTAGAAAAGACTTCGCTCTCTACCGATGAATTCTACGACCTTATGGCCCAGCAGAATCCCCAGAACGTCGTCTGGGTCAAGGATCTGATCGCGGCGTTATCTGATCTGCCGATCGATGTTCAAACTGGCAGTAAAGGAGAGTCCTTGATGCTAAAGGCCCCAGCACCTGATGGTGGCCAGATCCAGTTCATGCTTTTTACACCTACCAGCGTTCAGTTTTGGGGCGTACCAAACAAAAACTGGAAGGATCCCGCGTGGCAGCGCCTATCCATGGCCTGGCTAGAGCGGATCAAAGTATTGGCACCAGGCGCAAGCATCAAGACCTTTAGCAGCGGCGCCGATATCAAATATAATGATAAGCCGCTACCAATTAGACTTATCCATGGAAAGACAAATGACCTGACAGATGCAATCCGCCAAGTCATTCGCGATACTGAAGCTTACTATTCTGCCAACGGAGCGCAGCAAGCTGCGTAAGTCCTTACATAGGATCAATCCAAGTCAGGTTCTTGAGCAGATAGATTAAATTTTTTGTCGCTGCACTTTTGCCTTTCATAGACTCATTCAACAATTGCTGAATGATTGCCTCTTTTTTTGTCATCTCGACCTTCTCCCCACCTTTGATGATGGTGACTTTCTCGTTCATCACCTCATGAACAATGGTATGAAGAGCCTTCGTAGGTGGCCGACCTTTGGGGTTGCCGGATTTGCCCTTTTTGAACTGGGTATGTTTTGGCGGGCAGCCATACCCTACGAAGTCATCAATGCTGGTTGGTGGTTCGTTAAATTGCGACATTTTGTTCCTCCTGACCGCCTGCGGCAAAAAACTCTGTACGTTCGGCGAAGCTCATACCTGAGGGGACATGCACTGCCATTTTACCTGTCACGCGCTCCCACCGACGGATCGCAACATCGACATAGCCCGGCTCATACTCGATAGCCCGTGCATGTCGGCCTGTACGTTCACACGCGATAAAAATCGTGCCGCTACCCGCAAACGGGTCTAGTATAACCCCGTTTCGATTGCTGCAGTCGCGGATCGCATCAGCGATGAGGCTGACAGGCTTGACGGTGGGGTGGAGCGCAAGCTGCTTGTACCCCTTGCCAGTGAAGGTGTTCACCCCAGCATAGCTCCACACATTACTCCGATACCGCCCATACTGCCCGAGCTCGAAGTTATTGATATGGGGCGCTTCCCCATGCTTGAACGTAAAGATCAGCTCATGCTGGGAGCGATAGAATGTCCCCATACCTGCGTTATCCTTACCCCATACACAGAGTTGGCGGAGCTTGCCAAATACCTGCTCGCCGGCGTCTAGCATTTCACGCATATGCCGCCAGTCCATGAAGCTGTAAACGATCGCTCCTAGCTGACAGTTGAGCGCGATATGAGCGCAGGTTGTGGTCAAGAAGTCAGTAAACTCGCCGGGGCTCATTTCTCCGCTCGCCATGGCGAACTCCTTGTGCTTCGTCTTTCCGCTACCACAAACGTGATTGTTAATTTTCACGTTATAGGGTGGATCCGTGATGCACATCTCGGCTAATTCACCACTCTTCATCACGTGGCTATAGGACGCAATCTTAGTCGCATCCCCACAGAACAGGCGGTGTTCACCCAGCTGCCAGAGGTCGCCAGGCTGGCTAATCAGCTTTTCTTCTTCAACATCCTCTGGCTGTAGATCTTCCGAATCGGACCCTCCGGTATCAACAGCCCCATCGATCATGATATCGATTTCAGCAGTGGAGAAACCGGTGGTCTCGATCTGGAAGTCCTCATCAAGCAGGATCTCGATTTCATGGACGAGCAAGTCTTTGTCCCATGTCGACATGCTGGAGATCTTGTTATCTGCCAGCACATAAGCGCGCTGCTGGGTTTTCGTGAGTCCGGCGGCAATAATCGTCGGAACCTCGGCCAGTTTTAGGCGTTTAGCGGCTTCCAAGCGCCCGTGACCAGCCAAAACCACCCCGACCTCATTGGTGATAATGGGTACACGAAACCCCAGCCCCTTGATTGATGCCATCAAGGCTACAAGCTGCTTCTCGCTGTGCGTTCTTGGGTTTCCTTCCCAAGGCTTCAGCGCATCAGGTGAGCGTTGAACGACCTCTAAGTTATTAGTGGTCATCGGTTGGCTTGATACTACTTTCTTATTCTTAGACATTAGGTCCTCCCTAAAAGAATTAACACCAAATGCACCTGCAACGATTGCAGGTACACGATCAGTTCAAGAAAATTTCTGATTGGTTTCGTTCGAGAGGCTATGCCCGTACTTTTAAACGGAACTGTCTGCTATGAAACACTAGGTTTTATGGGTTACGCCTGAAATCGCATGTCACTTTGGACGCAGATTGTCTCAGGTCGTTACAGATCAATAATACGAGTTACATCAAAAATTGCAAACAAAAATTTTATAAAGCAAAAGTGTCAAGGGTAATTTGTCTTTATATAGCGACGCTGTTATCTAGGCGGAGATAATCTGTAGAAGATCATATCTTATTTTTTTCCAATCTTGATTCAAGTCTAAGGAAATGATCCTCATCCGATGCCCTTGAATTATATACTCCAGATAAACGCTTTCGGTCACAGTCGGGTAAAGTAATATATAGTAATAGAATATTCTGAATAAGAATATATCGGTTATGCTGTATGGTAACGCTTAAAGCGTGTTAAAAAACGCTAAATAATAAAGCTAAGTGGACCTCTTGCTTAAGGGCATATGGTATTGCTCTTATACTGGAAAGCGTCTCTGACGAAGGATTAATTTGCGCAAAATAACAAGTGAATCAGATCTTAAAGAGAAAAGTTTTATCCCTGAAGATGTAGTGGGTCCTTTCCTGCCAGTTACTCAACAGGAAATTGATATATTCAATGACTCGCTATCAGATGAAATAGACTCTGCTTACACTTCGAGCATCTGCTGCTGTGATAATTGCTATGATGAATTTTGTACTCTCTGGCCTGATGTTGCATTCCGCATAATGGATTTTCAGAACCAATCCTCTGGAGTTTTTTGGCTTGTTGAAAACACCCGTCTTCCTGGTTTTTTTAGCCCTGCAGAGATTTCTACATTAAGGCATTTTGTTTTATGCACGCGCTGCTTGAATTACGTCCCCCATAATATTTGGATTTATGAACATCGTTTCAGCAATGCTAGTGAAATTGAGGGCTATATTGATGAGATTCTTACGCTTGGTAACCAAACACCATTTCTTTTACTGGAGCACCACTTCGCACAGCGTATTTTGTATGAAATTCGTGAACGAATAAAAGGACAGGATAAAATTAGTATTAGCATTTCTTTATTCCGAGCAAGGACTGAGGCTGATATCTTGCGCTGCGATCAGTCACCTTCAAATTTAGAAACCTTTGGTCCTCCGCCATCTGCTTACGTGGGAGAAGGAAGATTTAATCATGCGGGCTCTCCCATGTTATATCTTGCAAGCACCCCACAAGTGGCTGCAGCTGAAATTGGGCAACCAGGTGAACCTTGCCTAATCGGCGAGATTAAAGTGAAGGCTCCTTTAATTATTCTTGACCTTGTTGATATTGATGAAGACGAAAATAATTCAGACATAATGCGGGCGCTCTCTTCTTCAGCACTATTAGCTGCTCCAAGAACTGGCGAAGGTTGGCTTAAGCGTCAGTACATATTCTCGCGGTTCGTTGCTGATTGTGCAAAATCAGCAGGTTATGATGCCATACGATATGGATCTACCAAAACAATCGACGGAGACAATTATGTCTTATTGAATCCGCTTTACGCAATTTCAGAAATTGTAGAGCTAGTGGGATATCACTCGTTAGCTGGGTTTAAGGCTGATCATCGCTATTGATATTTGCAATAGCATCGGTTGGAATATGTCTACCAGGGTCATTGATAATTTATGCGAGAATAACTTAATGGGAATACCACAACAAAAACACTTCATTCACTGGAATTATTTTTTAGCCCTTGAACAAGATTTGCTAAAAATATCTCGTTTTATTGAGTTTAATGAAAAGAATTATGAAACATTCTCTTTAGAGCTGGCCCATCTACTATTTGCAGCTGCTGCTGAAACAGAAGTAATTTTAAAATCTTTGTGCAAGTGAGCCACCCCCTATAAAGGAGTCCATATCTGGAGTGAATCCGGATAAATTAT
>CAYJDG010000001.1:144449-156346 GCA_964368875.1 uncultured Pseudobdellovibrionaceae bacterium | reverse complement strand
CCCCTGAATCAGAAACCTTCTTCAAAAAAATGAAGGAATTCTGGGACGATATGAAACAGTAGTTTTATTGAGTGTGTATCGCACTCTCTCTAATGGGTTCTATTATTTTGCAGGGGTGTCATTTGTCTACTGCCACGGCCACCAGACTTGACCAACATACCAATAAAGGGACGCAAATAGATGGTTGAAGGTGTTACAAACAATCAATCTGCCTCACGTTTCGAACTCACTCTCGATGGTCTAACAGCATTCGTGAACTATCACCGCGATGGCGACCTTCTCTACATCGATTATGTTGAAGCCCCGCCTGCCCTGCGCGGCACGGGTGCTGCCGGACAATTGATGGAAGGTGTGATGGGACATGCCAAGGCAGACGGCGTAAAAGTATTCCCAATCTGCAGCTATGCCGTGTCTTGGCTGCGTCGTCATCCTGAATATAAAGACCAGCTCGCTTAAGGCGCAACGACTGGCTTCTGAGAAAATTCTTTCTTCTTGGCGCGTGCGTCTTCCATCTGCTCAGGCTTTAACTGTCCCCATGCAAACATGCGTCCTTGTTCCGCATTAGCCCGCTGTTTTTCGGTGATGTCCTCGCGAGACCCAATCAGGGAATACCACGCATAGGCTGCGACCGGGTCTTTGTTTATTTTTTCACCACTTGCATGCATATAGGCAAGTCGTTGCTGCGCCGGAAGGTACCCTAGCTGCGCACTTTTCTGAAACCAGCTAACGGCTTCCTCGGGATCGCTTTCAATATCTGCAAGCCCGAGTTCGTAAGCTTCACCCACTGCAAATAAGGCCGCAGGATCATCAAGTATCTGCGCGACGAAACACGCAGGCAGATCATAAAAAATAGAGCCATCTGGATTTTTCTTGTTAGAACAGATGGCCTGTGACCTTTCAAGACGATTGATTTTTGCTTCCTGATTACCCTGATCGGCGGATTTTTTATACCAGCGTGCCGCTTCTAGCCAGTTCGGCTTTACTGCCTTACCGAAGAAATACATATCGCCCATATAGAGCTGACCGTCTTTATCACCCGCATTGGCTGTAACGCTCAGGATTTCAAAGGCTTTGGTTTCGTTTGGAGGTGTAGCAGTTGCATATTTATAAGCAACATAACTGAGCATCGATAATCCATTCGGAATTTTAAGGTCGACAGCTTTGGTCGCCCAAAGCAAGGCTTCGTCATTATTCGGCGCACCGAAATTTCCTGATGTATATATATCTATTAATCGTCCATAGGCATCAAACCCGCTGTTTTCTGAGGCCCGCGTGTACCATTTGATAGCTTCATCGTAATTCTGCTCAACCCCTGCACCCTCCTCATAGGATGCCCCCACTCTCATCTGGGCGGTGGTATAACCACTCTCTGCAGCATCTTTAAACCACTTAAAGGCCTCCGCTTTATCAACTGAAACCCCTAGGCCATGATAATACATATAACCGATGTTGTTTTTCGCAGCCGCTGCATTTTTAAGCGCAGCCCGCTTATACCAGATCATGGCTTCAGTGTAGTTTTGTTCGGTTCCGGTTCCGTTGAGGTAAAGCGTGCCAAGATAATTCTCAGCCCAGTCAATTCCTTTCTCAGCCCCGGTTTTTGTCCAGCGGAAAACCTCACCTGCATTTTTGGGGACACCAGATCCATCAGTGTATATATTAATCAGGTGCAGAACTGCATCGGGGTTACCTTGCTCAGCGGCTTTAGAATACCATTCGATGGCTTTAGGGAAATCTATGTAAGTATACTGGCCAAAGTAATACATGTTGCCGACATTGCTCTGCGCCCGCGCATCACCAAGATAGGCCAGTAAAAGTGTTACCTTCTGTTGTGCTCGGTAATCCACACGCGCAAAAACGACTGCGGCGAAGAACCCCATGGAAAGCACCAGCAGGACCAGCAGAGTTTTCATCAATCTGGGATGTTTGAATTTCATACAATCAGATTAGATCAATTACCGGAAAAAACAAAAGGGCTGCCCCCATTTCTGCGAGCAGCCCTTTCGTGAATTCCCCCTTCTTCAACCGCCGCAGATTGCTCTGCAGCCTCTCCCTGTTCTGCCCAACTCGCCTGATGACAAGCGTCAGGCCATAACTCTGCGCCCCGACTCGGATTAATTTCAAGCATTCAGTGTTTTTTCTATGTATTTCAATGAATTAGATGTTTATAATCAGGCCATGAAAATAGGCATTACAGGCTGTACCGGGCGGATGGGGCAACTTCTGATCAAAGAAGTTGAGGCTGCGGCCGACCTGACTTTGGCGGGCGGAACCTACCGCGACCAAGTCGCGCCCCCCTCCAGCGTCAAAATTTTCCCTGAAGCCGATGCTCTCTTTGAAGCCGCCGATGTCGTCATTGATTTTACCTCGCCCGAATCCAGTGTCGAGCATGCCGCCCTTGCGGCCAAGCATGGCAAAGGCCTTCTGATTGGCACGACTGGGCTTACAGCCGCCCAGCTTGAACAAATCGCCAAATCAGCGCAGTCAGCCCCTATACTTGTCTCGGCTAATACCAGCCTCGGCGTGAATATTCTCGCGGCCCTCGTGCAAAAAGCGGCGGCCCTGCTGAACAACGACTACGCCATCGAAATCCTTGAGACCCACCATTCCAATAAAGTCGACGCACCGTCAGGGACTGCGCTAGCACTGGGCCGCGCCGCTGCGGAAGGCCGGAACATTGATTTGAAAGACCACGCCGTCTACGCCCGCGAAGGCCATACCGGCAAACGCAAGCCCGATGATATCGGCTTTGCCACGCTCCGTGGCGGCGACGTGGTCGGCGAACATACCGTATTTTTCTATGGGCAGGGCGAACGCCTTGAACTCACCCATCGCGCCACCGACCGGGCCCTGTTTGCCAAAGGTGCCGTACATGTTGCACGCTGGCTTGGAGATCAGCCACCCGGTCTCTATGGAATGCAGGATTGTTTGCGCATCGATTAAATCAAGCGTCCAGGGCTGCGACCTCTACGCCCAGAATTGCCTTTTTACGCGGACTGCCCCAGCCATAATTCTCGATGATCCCTGATTGCTGGATCACGCGATGACATGGGATGAGCAGTGAAATCGGATTTGCACCGACAGCCCCGCCCACTGCGCGGGATGCGCTCGGCTTACCTAAGGCATCTGCCAACGTTTTATAACTGACCGTCACGCCCATCGGAATTTTCAGCATTGCCTGCCAGACTTGAATCTGGAAGTTGGTTCCCACCAGATCAAGCTTCAGCTTTTTCTTGCGGTCGCCCTGTCCGTTCCAGATTTTCATGATCTGCTCCATCGCTGGGGACGTTGCATCCTGATCAAGGATAAACTGGGCTGACGGAAATTGTTTTTTCACGCGTGCAATCGACTGATCGCGGCTTTCATCAACACGGAACCCAAGCCAGCACACACCGCGCTCTGTAATCGCAACCATCAATTCACCCAGAGGACTTGGAAAAAATCCATAGCGCACGGCAACGCCTTGTCCGCGCTTCTGGAATTCGCCCGGCGTCATCGCCTCGCATTGAACGAAGAGATCGTGTAGCCGTCCGTTACCAGATAACCCTGCGGCATAGGCTGCATCCAGCGTACTCGCTCCCTGCAGGAGAAAATCCTGCGCCGTGCGCAAGCTCATGAACTGTACGAACCGTTTCGGGCTGATGCCGATATAATCGCGGAAAATCTTTTGAAAATAAGTTGGCTCATAGCCGAAACGTGCCGCCAGATCGTCCAGCTCAGGCTGCTCCTGATAATGGGCGACAAGATAATCGATGGCATCGGTGAGTTTGGCTGCAGTGCTGGTCATGCCCTGAATATAGGGATCATGCCAGACTGGCTCAATCCGTTTCTTGTGCTAATCTTACGCCCATGAAACCCGCCCAGATCCATGAATTCTTCAGCCGACTGCATGCCGCCAATCCAGAACCGAAGGGCGAGCTTGAGTATGTGAACCCCTACACCCTGCTCGTTGCTGTCGTGCTTTCGGCGCAGGCGACTGATGCTGGTGTGAATAAGGCGACCCGCGCCCTTTTCAAAAAAGCCGACACCCCGGAAAAAATGCTGAAACTTGGACTAGAGGGTTTGAAAGAGCACATCAAAACCATCGGCCTCTATAACGGCAAAGCTAAAAACGTCATCGCCCTCTCTGAAATTCTGGTCAACGACTATGGCGGGGAAATTCCCCGCACCCGCGACGAACTGGTCAAGCTCCCCGGCGTGGGCCGTAAGACTGCTAACGTCGTCATGAACATCGCATGGGGTGAGGAAACCTTCGCCGTCGACACACATGTCTTCCGCGTCAGCAACCGCACCGGTCTCGCCTCTGGAAAAACGGTTGAACAGGTCGAAGAGAAACTCGATAAACGCGTGCCAAAGGAATTTCGCCGCCACGCCCACCACTGGCTGATCCTGCATGGGCGTTACATCTGCAAAGCGCGTAACCCAGCCTGCGCTACCTGTCCTGTGCTCGACTTATGCCCGTTTGGGAAAAAACTTTTGAATAAATCCTAAGGGGCGCGTGTAGTAGCCGCATGTTTCAGCAGAAAATTAGCAGGAGCCATCGGCTCAACATCGTCATAGGCGTTACCCCCTTCTCTCTGGGATAACATCTCAAGCATCTCATCTGCCTGCTCATCCAACGGAGATTCGGCGTGTTCGCTGACCAGTTGCAGCGCTTCATCCACCTGTTCCGGATAGGCGAACATCAGTGCCTTCGATACATCCAGAATTTTACGACACATATCCTCATTGCGAGGATCGCTTTTATCCGCTTCCTCATAGACAGCCTTATAGGCCATCAGTGTATGAAACGGATCATGCGCTTCGATCACTCTGCCCAGATGAAGAATTTGATCCTGCACTAAAGTGCGTGCGGTCAAGCCTTCATCGAGCGTGTCCTGAGCTTCATAGAGATGTTCAAGATAGCCCGGAATATGCACCGGATCTGCAGCTTTCGCCATGCACTCTATACGGTCGGCGATGGCATCGATCTGTCGGTCGGTAATATTATCACTGCTCAGAAAAGATACATAAAGCGACATCGCCAGTGCAGGGTCTTTTAATTCAATTGCCTGCAATCTGCCGAGCAGGACTTCATTTACCATCACCTCGACGTTATTACCATCATCCTCAAATCCGTTGATGAGTGTAACCAGATTCAGCAGGACTTGATGATCGTCCCATGTTGCAACAGTAGACAAAGTTGCCTGCAGAAAATCCAGACATTCAGCCAGAGTGTCGGCGGCATCGATCAGGTTGCCGACCTCTTCGCACACTGCGGCTCCATCACGTTGGTCGAGCGCAGCTGAGAGGGCCCCAAGAATATAATCGCGGTCGCTCGCTTCATTGAAAGCCTGCTGCACGGGTGGTGGAGAACTTGGAAACACCGGGGTCGGTGCAGGAGCTTGCGCGGCAGAACGAGCTGAAGGATTAGGAACAGCGTCACCACTCAGCCATGACCACAGTTTTGCACCCCAACTCATGAACACCCTCTTGGTTTGACAGAAATATAAGGGCAACCTACAGAGCATCAATAATTATGTCAATAAAAAAGGCCGGAACATGTCCGGCCTTCTTATAAAATCTAGAGGCTTTTTATTGGGCTGCGGCGCGCTGGAGGATCGGTAGCTCTTCCAGCGGTTTAGCTACAGCAGCAGCCCTAGGCGACTTTTTTTCGGAGGATGCCCCTTTGCCTCCCAGGATAGAGAGCTTGCCGTCGATAACTGCACCGGCTTCAACAGCCAGTTCTTTGTAAGTGATCGCGCCGGTCACGGAACCGGTACCACGGATGGTCAGGCGACCGTTGACGGTGATTTCGCCTTCGAACTTGCCGGCGATGGTGGCTTCGTTGATTTCAACAGTGCCGTAGAACATGCCTTTCTCGTTGATCTCGAGAACGTTCGCGCCTTTGAGGGCAGCTTCGACGGTTCCTTCGACGACGAGGTGATCACAGGATTCGATTTCACCGGACATGGTGATGCCTTCACCGATGATCAGGCGGCGCTTGTTGGTGTCCGCTGCGGTCGAGCCGATCGGGCTTGGTGAACCATAAGCCGGGTACGCGGCATAATTGCCGGCGACGCGGGGGTTCAGGGCTGGGGCAGCCGGTTGGGCTGGAGCGCCCGGGCGTTGAAATGGGCTGGCCGGAATATCGGCAGAGCGTGGAGCTTCGGTGGTATCGCCAGCATCAGCTGGAGGTGTCGGCTGAGACATTTTTTCAGGTTCCCCTTGGGTCATAGGTGTCATAGGTGCAGATGGTGTTGCGGGTGAGTTGTTTTGGGTGGTAGTCGGTTGGGCAGCAGGAGAGTTCGGCGTACCCGGTGTATTTGGACGATGGAACATAGTTCTTTAAGCCTCGTTGTGTGTCTCGGTCAAAAATCCAGCATACAGCCTTAAGGCGTTGTATTTCTTGGTCTTTAATTGTCCGTGATGATGAGTGAAAACTAGCACGCAAAAAGCGGAAGCCGCAAGCCCTTTTAGGACTTTGTGTGCATATATCTATTGTACATGAAAAACAGGCAATTAGGTAGTTTCGTGAAAGTAAAAATAGACCTTACGTGCAACTTCAGTAGAAATTCCTTCGACCATTTCAAGGTCGGACAGCCCCGCATCTTTTACCGCCTGTGCCGATCCGAAGTGTAATAGCAGGGCTTTCTTGCGTTTCGCCCCGATTCCCGGAACCTCATCCAGCTGAGACTGGCTGATCTGGCCGACTCTGCGGGTACGATGGGCACCGATCACAAATCGATGCGCTTCGTCCCGTAATCTCTGCAAATAATGTAAAATTGGATCATTTATAGGCAGTTGAAAAACATCTCGTCCAGCCATGAAAAACTTCTCACGTCCGGCATTGCGATCTTCCCCTTTGGCGATGCCAACCAGTGTGACGTCATCTGCCACACCTAGCTCCGCCAGACAGTCGGCAACGGCGTTCAATTGCCCAAGCCCACCATCGATCAGCACAAGGTCGGGCCAGTCTACGCCCTCACGATCAACACCCTCCTCAACCGCGCGACCGAATCTCCGCGTCATCACCTCACGCATCATGGCGTAATCGTCTGCGGCCTGAGCCTGCCGGATATTGAATTTGCGGTAGGCGGCTTTGCGGAAGCCTTCGGGCCCGGCAACGATCATCGCGCCCACCATATTGGTGCCTGAAATATGAGAGTTATCATAAACCTCAACCCGTTTCGGCGGCCCGTCGAGACCGAAGAGCTTGCCCACCCCTTCCAGCAGTACCGCGTCGCCTTTGCGTTCAGTCAGGTGCCGTTGCAATGCATCCTCGGCGTTGCGAAGGACAAACTCCATCAGGCGCACCCGCAAGCCCCGCTGCGGAGTGATGATTGATACCCTGTCAATCTGGTAGGTCCGTGACGCGAGCGCCGTCTCAAGCAGTTTCTGTTCAGGCAGCTTTTCACTGATCAGGATTTCACGCGGCGCATCCTTGCCGTCATAAAATTGCATGATGAAAGAGGTCAGAATTTCCGCTGTGTCCGCGCCATCAGCATGCACCGGAAAGATCGCGCGGTTGCCGTAGTTCTGGCCGTTGCGGAAGAAGAACACCTGCACACAGACGCGGCCTTCGCGCTGCGCTACGCCAATCACATCGACATCGCCCTCGATCGTAACATTGACATCCTGATGCGCCTGCACGGCCGTCAAGGCGCGGATACGGTCACGATATTTGGCGGCGGTTTCGAAATCATTGCGGTCGCTCGCGGCCTGCATCGCCGTTGCCAGCCGTCCCTGAATGGCGCTGCTTTGCCCGCTTAAGAAAGCCTTCGCTTCTTTAACCTGCTCGCCATACTCTTCTTTGCTGACATACCCGACGCACGGCGCGGTACAACGTTTGATGTGATATTGCAGACAAGGCCGCTTACGCTGCGCAAAATAACTGTCTGTGCAATTGCGCAACATGAAGACGCGCTGCAATGTGCTGATCGTCCGGTTGACCGCCCAGTTGGATGCGAACGGGCCGTAATAATCCCCTTTGATTTCTTTCGCACCGCGGTGCTTGGTTACATGTGGGAATTCGTGGTTAGAGGTCAGCAATATATACGGATAGGATTTATCGTCCTTGAGCAGGATATTATAATACGGCTTAAATTTTTTGATCAGGTTGGCTTCCAGCAGCAGCGCTTCAACCTCGGTATGGGTATGGATGAACTCCATCGCTGCGGTTTCAGCGACCATGCGTTGAATGCGGATTATCAGGCGTGTCGGGCTGGTATAATTAAGAACGCGCTTCTTGAGTGATTTGGCCTTACCAACATAGAGCACATCGCCCTTCGCATTGATCATGCGGTAGACACCCGGTGTGTCAGGCAGCATCTGCGCCTGTGCCTTGATCAGGGCACAGCCGGTTTCAAGGCTGCTCAGTGGCTTGGCGGGAGGTGTCTCGGTCATGGTCGATCATACCAAAGTAATAAAAAAACTCTATCTGGCCAGCCCCTGCCCTGAAATTACTTTTTTATTTGACTTTTCCCTCTGATAATTTGTATCTAGTCAATTGTTGATTAATAGCAACTGTTTTAAGTCGGCGATAGCTTTCTGGGGAAGCTGGCTGGAACATTAAACGTATTAGGGAGAAAGTCGTGCAGACATTTCAATTGCATCATCGTGACCAAAATCTGCTTTTTGCGGGAGATTACCGGACTTTACGCGAATGCGTGGAGGACGCCTTGCGGGATGGAGTAGATCTGCGCGGCGTCGATCTGGCCCATGCAGATTTAAGCGAAATCAATCTTGATGGCGCCAATCTGCATGGCGCCAGCTTTTCCAGCGCCAATCTCACCGGAGCAAATATCTCCGAAGCGGGCCTCAGCTATTGCAACTTCTCTGGCGCAGCTCTCTTCAATACCTGTCTTTGCCACAGCAACCTGAGCCACAGCGATTTTTCGGATGCGGCGTTTGGCGGAACCGATGTCGCTGGGGCCACACTCGCCCATTGTATTTTTTCAGGTGCCTCTGCTCTCGGCCTTAATCTGTCTGCGTGCGTCACTCTGGATGGCACGCTTTATAGGACGCTACATAAATCCTGTCGCATGTCGCAGATCCCTCTGGTGGTGGCGGGTCTGGCAGTTCCTGTTATTCTCTTCGATGAGGATGTGATGATTGGTCAGGCTCTCTATCATTGCGCCTACAGCATCTGGCGGCCTGAACATCCGGTTGGTGGCGCTCGCGATCCATTGCCTCACGATCTGTTCAAAACCATTACACTGCTACGTGCTATGCGCGAATGTCACTCGCCCGATAGTTGTATTGCAATGCAAAAATCAACCTAACATTAATATAAGAATTGTATGATAAATGAACACGCTAAATCGCGGGGGCGACGCTTGAGTCTCTATTTTAAAATCCCTTACCTGGGAGCGCTTCACTATGAGTTCTCCTTTCAGTTCGGTATAAAACCGTTGTATAATATCAATAGATGGAATAAAGAAATAATAATTGACCTGCCTTGGTCACAAGTGATTGTGACACCATGGGCGGCGCACCAACGGGACTCAGGATTGAACGATGACGGACAAGCTCAAGCTGGACCGGGCCACCACCCGGATATTTCTCGATCTCTTACACCAGTTGCAAAAGGTCGATCAGGAATTCCCGCTGCAATACGCCCTGTGTCTCGCCGAAATCTCTCTGGATGAAGGGTGCTCCCTCACCACATTAGCCGAACGTGTCGGCCTGACGCTCTCAACCGTCTCGCGGATTGTCGGTGCGCTCTCAAATTACCGTCAGAACGGCCAGCCCTACGGCCTCGTGGAAATCAAAATTTCGGCGACCGAACGCCGCCGTAAAGAGCTGACCCTGACCCCGCGCGGGCGCACCCTGATGCAGAAACTGGGCAAAGTTCTCGAACCCCGCCCTCTCGCCGCTTGAAACCGGCCTGCTTTTCCTATTTAAAGGCTTTTATGGCCCCGTGGCGAAATCGGTAGACGCAGCAGACTTAAAATCTGCTTTCGGGCAACTGGAGTGCCGGTTCAAGTCCGGCCGGGGCCACCATTTCCAATTCAGTGACAGTTAGCCGGATCATCGCCCCGACTGGTGCAAAATGGCCATAATCGTCCTCAAATCGACCAAATCGTCAAAAATATTTCCAAAACATCACTTTTCCCTCTATCGCTCGGGCCAATAACCCTTCACAAAGGGCGCTGCTAAGGTTTCTACTAAGGAGGGCAAGATGGCTCAAGGAACAGTAAAATGGTTTAACACTCAAAAAGGCTACGGCTTCATTCAGCCTGACGATGGCGGCGCAGATGTGTTCGTTCACATCAGTGCAGTTGAAAAAGCTGGCCTGCGTGGTCTCAACGAAGGTCAAAAGATCTCGTATGATGTCACGATGGATAAGGGCAAGAATTCTGCCACGAATCTCAGAACCGAATAGATTTCGATTTATTCAGCTCTGCAAAAACCCGGCATTCACATGCCGGGTTTTTTGTTTTCTTTTTCTTAAGGCTTTTCGAGAGCCGCCCCGTGAGTTTTTACACTGATCGCACGCGGCTCGCCCCCGTGCTTACGGATCATCTCGATCACCATGCCGGTGGCTTCATGCAGCGGATCGTTGTCGCTTGAGCGCAGGACGAGGCTAAGACCGAGAATGCCGCTGCGGTAATGCGGATAGCTGCCGATCTCAACGGTAGTGAATTTATTCTGAATATTTTCAAGATCAATCGCGATCATGCTTTCACTCAGATCGCAGGTCACGGTATTCGAAACAATCGGCTGGCCGGGCTCAAGGTCGGCGATAATCCCATCGAGCATACCCTGCATTATGCGGGGCACACCGGCCATCACATAAACGTTGCCGATTTTAAAGCCGGGTGCGGCAGACACCGGGTTCTGGATCAATGTCGATCCTTCGGGGACCGTCGCCATCTTCAGGCGCGGAACGGTGAGCTGGTCTTCGCTGCCATAATGGGCCAGCAAAAGTTGGCGCGCTTCAGGATCGGTGACCAGCTTGACGCCAAATGCCTTGGCGATACTGGCCGCAGTGATGTCGTCATGAGTCGGGCCGATCCCGCCGGTGGTGAACAGATACGTTACTTTAGCCCGCAGTTCATTGACCGTATCTACAATTACCGACTCAATATCTGGCACAACCCGCACTTCGCACAGGCGAATCCCTAAACCTGTCATCTTGTCGGCAATCCACTGCAGATTGGTGTCCTGCGTGCGGCCCGAGAGTATCTCGTTGCCAATGATGATAACGGCGGCAGTTGGGGGAGTGGTATTTGACATACCATGAAATCTAGGGATACCTCCCCTCCCCGTCAAGGGAGGGAAAGCATTATGCGTATTTAGGGGGCAGCATCGCGATCTAGTCTACCCAGCAAAGCCTTATGAGCTGCTTTTTGCCTGCGACGGACATCATCCTGCCTGACAGCGTTCTCAAACAGGCCGGTAAAATATCCGGCCTTGGCTCCCGGAACGATTCTCTCTTGGTCGACGGTTGCAAACACCGCACCGAGCTCAGAGAGCCCCTCACGCTTAACCCGCGCCGCAACTCTATGGACATTATCCGGCGCTGCGAGGGTCATGATAAGCGGCAACATGGCTTTGCTCAGCGCGCGCTTCTCATCTGCGCCTTCTGCCGCATCACGCAATGCGATCAGAGCCTGTACACCCTGCAACTCTGCATTAACTCTCTGCGCGATTTTTACAATCGGTGTTGCAACCCCCTCATATGGAGAGGCAGCCAGCTGTTCAATAGCATACCGGCCAAGCGGTTTCTCATCTATTCTGCGAACACAGTTAAACACAAACTGTGATGCTTCAGGCGTCCTGATTTCAGCCATCGTGCGAATAAAGGCTTTTACCGACTCGCTCGCCCAGTTCGGCAGAGCCTCAAACGCCTGCTGGATAGCCCATTCTTCAGGGAAGCGTTTCAACTGTGTTGAGAGAAGCTCACCCGGTCGTGA
>CAYJDG010000001.1:128247-144349 GCA_964368875.1 uncultured Pseudobdellovibrionaceae bacterium | reverse complement strand
ACAGTGTCGCACATGACGCTTTGAACTACAGGACGCAGGGTCGATTTTGCGAGACCAACGGCCAGCACCTTCAAGGCCGCATCAGGATCGGCGAAACCATAAGCAAATAATTCTTGGCATTCATGCCTGATCTCATGAGGAGCTTCATCATTCCGTTCGGTATGATGGCGATATGGCGCTCGTTCAACTTCTCTGGCATTAAACACGCTTTCGATTTCGGCGATCCGGCCTTGGAACAAAGCCCGTACGGTGGCTTCGACTTCACGGGCCCGTGGTGTATCAATACTTTGTATCGCTTGAAAAGCGAGACTGGAAGCTTTCTCGCTTCTGTCCCATCTATCACGGCGCTGAGGTGAGAAATCTTTGACAGCAAGCGCTTCGAGATAAGGAAATCCTATATCGCCCAGCGCAATCAGATTTTCTATATGTCCACGGATTCGGGTTACGTCGTCATGGTCGCTGACAAGCGTGGCTATTGCGGCCGCGGCTTCATCCGTCCCTACTTGTTTCAGGAGACCGCTCTTGTAAAGATTGAAACGCGCGTGATCATTACCAAACCCATGCCGGGGTTCCGAAGCATTCCTGATGGCTTCGACCGCTGCCTTGGTGCCGATTTCAACCAAAGCGTCCATCAGCTCATTATTCGGAAAATATACCCCATGGTAGGAAACATGTGTCCCGATCAGCCCGACTAACTCGTCAGAAGGATCTTCTTTGCAAAGCTCAATCAGTACTTTTGCTTCTCCGGATGCCCCATCACGGTTCGACAGCATGGTCTTATATGCTGCGATTGCGGCAGCGCGCGTTTCGCCTCCGGCCTTAACCGCAGGGACCAGTGCCCGAAACGCAGCAGCTTGGCGATCCGAATGATATTTAACTGTTGCCAACCCGACAATAAGCTCAACCTTTTCCGCCGTAGGATTTTCACTCAGGAATGCAAAGTCCGCAGCAACTTGCTCTGCAGAGGTTTTGACATCAAAGGCTCGGTCGCCGTTTTCTCTCGCTATCAAATCTCTGATTGCACGAATGTGGTCGCGGCTCGCGAGTACGGATGCTGTATCGGACATTTATATTCCCTCTATTAAACTCATTTTTATAAAGTTGGAATTACATAATATGCCGAGATGTGCCCTGTCAAACTTACCCTGAATTTGAAATAAAATTACTCAAACAAGCTTCACCCCTAGTTGCCAATCAATAGCTTAGTGGGTTAATCCTTAAGCCGTGAAAGACCAGATGACAAAAAACAGCTTCACGGCCGAGGGTATAGAGCTCCACAGCGCCGCTGATTTCGACGGCATGCGCCGGGCCGGACGGCTCGCGGCCGAGGTGCTCGACATGATCGCCGAGCACGTCAAGCCGGGTGTCAGCACCGAATATCTCGACCAGCTCTGCCATGACTATATGATCACCCATAATGCTGTCCCCGCGACGCTTGGGTATAAAGGCTATACCAAATCTTCCTGCATCTCGATCAACCATGTCGTCTGTCACGGGATTCCAGGTCCGAAGAAACTGATGGACGGCGACATCCTCAATATAGATGTCACCTGTATCCTTGATGGATGGTATGGCGACACCAGCCGCATGTATGTCGCTGGCGACCGCGTGCCGATCAAAGGCAAGAAGCTGATGGAAACGACTTACGCTGCGATGATGGCCGGGATCGAAGCCGTCAAACCCGGTGCGACGCTCGGTGATATTGGCCGCGCCATTCAGAGTGTTGCCGAAGGTGAACGCTTTTCCGTTGTGCGTGATTTCTGCGGCCACGGTCTGGGGCGTGTCTTCCATGCCCAACCGTCTGTACTTCATTACTATGAGCCCATGGCCGACCAGACCATTCTTCAGCCCGGGATGTTCTTCACGATTGAGCCAATGATCAACGCTGGCCGCTATGAAACCAAAGTGCTCGCCGATGGCTGGACTGCCGTAACGCGCGATAAATCATTGTCCGCGCAGTTTGAACATTCCATCGCCGTTACCGATACCGGCTACGAAATTTTCACGCTCTCCCCCAAAGGTATGGATAAGCCGCCTTATGCCTGAGGTCGAACCCTTAAGCGACAAGCCGCATTACTCCGGTCACCGCGACCGCCTCCGGGCGCGATTCCTCAAAGGCGGCAGCGACGCACTCGCCGATTACGAACTACTCGAACTAATTTTATTCATGGTAATCCCGCGCCGGGATGTGAAACCTCTCGCAAAATCCCTGCTCACGCAGTTCGGCAGTTTTGCAGGCGTGATGCATGCCGCGCCAGAAGCGCTGATAGCGTTTGGCCTGTCTGAAAATGTCGCAACTGCGCTGAAAGCCATCGAAGCCTCTGCCATGTTCATGCTCAAACAGGATGTCATGCACAAACCTGTCCTGAATTCATGGGCTAAGTTGACGGATTATATCCGCGCTGGCATGGCCCACGAGACCAAGGAACATTTCCGTCTGTTGTTCCTCAACAAAAAGAACGAACTGATCGGCGACGAAATCCAGCAGTCCGGCACGGTCG
The DNA here is from genome assembly GCA_964368875.1 of uncultured Pseudobdellovibrionaceae bacterium. Classification (GTDB taxonomy): domain Bacteria; phylum Pseudomonadota; class Alphaproteobacteria; order Micavibrionales; family Micavibrionaceae; genus CAYJDG01. The sequence goes on along the minus strand of CAYJDG010000001.1, from coordinate 141,848 downwards.
ACCACACCCCCGCTTACCCACGCGAAATCATGAAACGCGCGCTCGAAGTCGGCGCAACCGCGATCATCCTCGTCCACAACCACCCAAGCGGCGATCCGACGCCGTCCAAACCCGACATCGAAATGACCCGCGAAATTATTGCTGCCGGCAAGCCCTTCAGCATTGTCATTCACGACCACATTATCGTGTCGCGGAACGGAACAAGTTCGATGCGCAATCTGGGACTTCTATGATTAAGAAGTACGCCCTACCTCTTTGCATCAGTATTCTTCTCCTAATCGCCCTGTCTGTTGGTATTTCTTACTGGCGTTATATCACGCCGTATTATGCCGTCAGTTCGACGATTGCAGCTGACATTATAATACCGCCACCGCCAGCTCCGGGATCACCTGCCGAGCAGGCCGACATCGCCGCCGTGCTTAAGGCGCAGGAAGCGCGCACGCCGGAAGACGTACTCGCGGCACAGGCCGATGATCTGGTGTCCGTGTTTCGTTTTATGGATGTGATTGATCCCACTTTTACGGCGGACAATCTTCCTCAGACGACAGAATTTTTTGAACGCGTGCGGCATGACGAACATCTTATTCTCGAAGTTCTCAAAAACCGCTACGACCGCCCGCGCCCGTACGCGACCAACTCTGCTGTTGAACTTCAGGTCAAAAAACCCTTCAACACAGCGTACCCAAGTGGCCATACCAGTTTCGGCTTTATCGTCGCGTCTCTGCTGGCGCAAATGGTCCCTGAAAAGAAACAGGCTATCCTCGCTCGCGCCGATGTCTATGGCCGCAACAGGGTTATCGGCGGGGCGCATTATCCAAGTGATGTTGCCGCAGGCCGGATCGCTGGCCTCGAGATTGCAGCGCGTCTCATGGGAGACGCGCAGTTCCGCGAAGATTTCATAAGGGCCAAGGCCGAATTGCGGTCAAAACTTGGCTATTGATATTGCGCCGCCAGCGCAAAATGAGTATCAAAAGCTAACCCGAACTCAAATGAGCCGTCCATGATCCCGCGCTATACCCGCCCCGAAATGTCCTCCATCTGGGAGACTGACAACAAATTCCGTATCATGCTGGAAGTTGAAACCCTCGCCGCCGAAGCGATGGAAAAAGCCGGCACGATCCCTAAGGGTGTCGCTGCCGCGATCCGCAAGAAAGCGAAATTCAATGCCGACCGCATAGATGAGATCGAGCGCACCGTTAAACATGACGTCATCGCCTTCCTGACCAACGTTGCCGAGCATGTCGGTGAAAAAGCCCGCTTCATGCATCAGGGTATGACATCCTCGGATGTTCTCGACACCACGTTCGCTGTCCAGCTCCAGCAATCGACCGATCTGCTCATCAAGGATGTCGATCTCGTTTTGAAAGCTCTCAAGAAACAAGCCACCGCGCACAAGAAGACTCTGTGTATTGGCCGTAGCCATGGCATCCATGCCGAACCGACCACCTTCGGCATCAAGCTCGCCGGACACTACGCCGCTTTCGCCCGCGCCAAAGAACGTCTGGTTGCCGTCCGTAAGGAAGTTTCAACCTGCGCCATCTCCGGCGCAGTCGGGACCTATGCCACTGTATCGCCTGAGGTTGAAAAATATATCGCGACCAAATTGAAACTGGTGCCCGAAGCCGTCTCGACGCAGGTTATCCCGCGTGACCGCCATGCGATGTTCTTCGCCACGCTTGGTGTCGTTGCCTCCTCGATAGAAAATCTCGCTGTTGAAATCCGCCATCTGCAACGCACGGAAGTACGCGAAGCCGAGGAATTTTTCTCGCCCGGCCAGAAAGGCTCCTCCGCGATGCCGCATAAGCGTAACCCGGTTCTGTCAGAAAATTTAACTGGCCTTGCCCGCCTCGTTCGCGCCGCCGTTATCCCGGCGATGGAAAACGTTGCTCTGTGGCATGAGCGCGATATTTCACACTCTGCTGTTGAGCGTAACATCGCGCCTGATGCCTGTACGGGCCTCGATTTCGCCCTCGTGCGTCTCGCCAGCGTCATCGACAAACTTCTTGTTTACCCGGACCGCATGAAGGCGAACCTTGAGCGTATGGGCGGCCTCGTCTTCTCCCAGCGCACCCTGCTTGCGTTGACTCAGCACGGCATCAGCCGCGAAGATGCCTATCGCATTGTTCAGAACTCAGCCATGAAAGTCTGGGAAAAAGACGGCAAGATTACCCTCCGCTCACAGTTGGAGCAGGACCCACAAGTGACGAAGAAGCTCAAAGCCAAAGACCTCGACGCGATTTTCGATTACGCCCCGTATATCAAACACGCTGATTTCATTCTGAAACGCGCTTTGAAATAACTGCGCGATTGCGACTAAGTTGCATTAACCTAGTCTTTTCAGGCACTTGCCAAATCTATGGGGTAGTCTTATCTTAATCTGGAATTCACCACGAGGATAAGACCCATGAAAAGCGACCCCGGCAGTATCAAACATCTGAACCAGATTCTCAAAAATGAACTGACTGCGATCAATCAGTACTTTCTGCACTCGCGCATGTTTGAAAACTGGGGTCTGGTCAAACTCGCCAAGCATGAATACGAAGAGTCGATCGAAGAGATGCAGCACGCTGACTTGCTCATCAAACGCATCCTTTTCCTCGAAGGCCTGCCAAACCTGCAGGATCTTGACCGTCTGAAAATTGGTGAAAATATCGTCGAATGTCTCGAATCCGATCTCAGCATCGAACACAAAGGCCGCGACGATCTGCTCGCTGCAATCAAGCATGCTGAAAGCGTGCATGATTATGTGAGCCGTGATCTTTTTATTAAAATCCTGACCGACGAAGAAGGTCATATCGATCATCTCGAAACCGCGCTTGAATCAATCAAACTGCAAGGTCTCGAAAACTTCGTCCAGCTCCACTCCGCCCCGATGGGCGAAGGCGAAGCCTAAGCGCCTAAGCGTAAATTATGATTTAAGGTTACACTCAGCCCGGGCAGATGTCCGGGCTTTGTTGTACCCACCCCATCAAGAAACATCGCTTCGGCAAGAGCATTCGCAGTCACGTAGTCGGCAGTGTGAACCCCAGGTTCTTCACCAGCCGCATAGACGGTTTTCCTGCCCTGGACCACATGCACCAGCGTCATGAACTCATCACGGTTAACACGTGTATGAAATGGAGACTTGCCTGTCCCGACAGTCGCCGCCTCAAATAAAGCATGAACCGGATTTGACAGCCATGATGTGCGCGAGCCTGCGCGATCATCTTTTCGAGGTCCCTCATCCGCAACTCTGAACAAATTTTCAATCATTTCTATCTCCGTTGAAACGACCATATTCCATATTACATATAAAGGGAACTTTTTTGTCCGTATGTCTGTTGGAATTTCTGTAGACAGCCTGTAACCCGGATTCGTCCGATTGCTTACAGGCTCGAACCGGAAGTCCCGTCCTCTGCAGTGATGCATGGCGGGATTTTCAGTTTCAGACATACCTCCCCTAATCCGTTGATATTTCTAGTAAGTCCAGTTGCGAGTAACTCGCATTTTCTGCTTGCGAATGATTATCAGGTTCATTATGATAGGCTCCAGATACCACCTATTGTGCCTCTCCAGGGAATTTCATACCAATGATTGAATGTGTTTGTAACAACATCCGTACCCGGCATGTCACCGAAGCTTTGGTTACGCCGCCTGTAAAGACGACTCCTGGTCAGATTTACAAAGCGGCGGCTGTTCTTGCGGGCGCTGAAACCCCTAAAATGCGCTGTGCCAACTGCACCTGCCGTTTTGAGGAAATTGCCGCGCATCACAACGCTGATAAAGGCCTCGCCAAAATCCGCGAAGCGATGCAACCTGCCGTCACCGCAACCGAAAAAGTGGACGCATAGGGTCTGCCCTTGGATTTTTCAGGCGCTCACGTTTTCGAAGATCCCCATCCCTGCAATTGCCGTTTGATCTCACAGGATAACCTGCGCGCAGCCCTTGCCGAAGGTGCCACCACGTCTGACCTTGATCTTTATAACGCCGCCCTCGCCCACCGCCAAAATGACATAGCGTCGGGACGTGGCGGCAGGATCACAGGAAATGAAGGTGCGGGATCGCTCGGGTATAACTGTGGTACCTGCCGCTATCTGTTTCAGGAAGCCGTCATGGCAGCTGAATTTATTGCACCAGCCCGTCAAGTTATTCCGATAGCCATAGACCGCGCAGCACCATCGCAAAAATAATCAGCGGCCAATGGTTCCCATCACCACGGGTTTGAAGCGTGCGACCAGATACGGCTTCACGCCTTCTTCTTTACCGAGGTTGAGCGCAGCAGCCTTGTGCAACTGATTGATCGTCACATACAGCATCCCGTCCGGTCCAAAGGCAAACCCGTCCGGCCAGATGAGGCGCGCGTCCTTCAGATAGGTTCTGTACTGCCGCGTCTTGTAATCGATGATTCCTATTTCCCCTGTGTTCACTGAGGTCAGATAGATATTTCCCTGTGCATCGATGGTCATGCCGTCGCTTGCAGGTTTGTCGGCATAGGGCTCAACATATTTGCCCATCTCTTCAGGTTTGATGGTCGTATCGCCGATCTTGTCGAGTGGAATGCGCGAAATTTTTCCTGCCGCCATCGGTGCGTAATAGAGCCAGCCATTCTGCGGATCAATTGTGATTGGATTGAGTCCGGCCATGACCGGAACTGGTTTACCATCCTTCAGCACAGTGACATCTTTCCCGCCTGCCTGCATCGGCGTTGCGGGCGGCATCACACTTGGATCGCTCTCAAGCACGCGGCGTGACGGCAGCGTCGGCCCCGACGAGACCATGATGATGGCAGGCTTGGGTGTCCCGGTCAGATCGGCCTGCCCCATATCGGCAACATAGACATTGTTGGTGTACCAGTCATAAGCAAAGTCCTGCAGAAAAGATTGATCGGTTACCACAGTCGCCGGCAGGGTGACCGCGTTATCGATGGCGTTTTGTCCTATCGAAATACTGACAAGACGCGGCGCAACCGTCTTGGTGCCCATATCCAGCACGATCAAAGTCGAGTGCAATGTAGTTCTTAGGCCAATGGCACCGTAAATACGGTTTTCAACACCCTTGGCATTTTTTGTCGATTCTTTCAGCGTACCGCAGGACACTTCTTCGCTAGGGTACGGTACCACCGTCTTGTCACCCAGCACCTCCATCACCTGACAGCGTGGTTTGTCGAACGGATGCATGGTGATAAACACACGCCCCTCCATGCTGACTGCAACGTTGCCGGGCCGTTGATCCAATTCGGCAATCACTTCGAGTTCAGGTTCTGGCGCAGGCATTAACTTTGCCTGTGCCGGTAGAGCCACCAGCAGGGTCAGAGCGGTGAGAACTGGCATGATGCAGCGCATCTGGATAACTCCTTGATTGAACAAATTCCGGCTGGTAGACGTTGGTGTATCAATCTGTCCATATTCACCTGCGAAAACAAGTCCGAAAGGAAAACAATATGCGCACCTTTTTTGCATTGCTCTGTGCTCTCGTCCTCTTTGCTCCGGCGGCACAGGCGAAGTCGCCTTCCCCGGATAACACTCTCGTGCTTGAATTGCCGACCGGTCCCGTGGTCATCGAAATGTTTCCGGGCCGGGCTCCCAAACACGTGGCGCAGATCAAGGCCCTTACCCGCGCCGGATTTTATGATGGGCTCGCGTGGTTCCGGGTGATCGACGGTTTCATGGCCCAAACCGGGTATCCGAAGGGCAAAAAAGGCGGCAAGTCGGATATGCCTGACCTCGTAGATGAATTCAAAGGCTCTAATTTTAAACGTGGCACGGTCGGCATGGGTCATTCCGATGCGCCCAACTCTGCCAACTCACAATTCTTCATCTGTTTTACGGATAATGGCTGCAAAATCCTCAACGGCAAATATACGGCCTGGGGACAGGTCATCAGCGGCATGGAACATATTGATGCCCTGAAACGCGGCGAGCCACCGCGCAACCCCGATGAAACCGTCCGTGCCTATATAAAGGCCGATGGTCCCGGCAAAGCCAAGATCTCAGCGGCCCGGCAAGCTGGAAATAACTAGAAAACAGGCCTATTTCTTTGTTGCGGGGGGCGTTTTGCCCCCCTATTGTCAGGGCACTGACACTTAAGCCTAGAAAGGACCTGTCATGCGTTTGTTTTCACTTTTACTAGGGAGTTTGATCCTGATGTCTGCCACCGCCAATGCCCAGCCCGCCGTCGCGCCTGCTCCGCTCGACCCTGAAAATACCATCAACATGCAGCTGAAAGATGGCACTGTTGTTATCAAGCTTCTGCCTGAAGTTGCTCCGAACCACGTTGCTCGTATTAAGGAACTGACCCGTAAAGGTTTTTACAACGGTCTGAAATTCCACCGCGTCATCGACGGCTTCATGGCCCAGACTGGCGATCCGACTGGCACTGGCTCAGGCGGTTCCGATCTGCCTGACCTGAAAGCCGAATTCAACCCGACCAACTTCGGTCGCGGTGTTCTCGGCGCAGCCCGGACAAACGATCCGGATACAGCCAACTCGCAGTTCTTCATCTGCTTCGATGATTGCAGCTTCCTCAACAACAAATACACCGTTTACGGTCAGGTTGTGAGCGGCATGGAATTCGTCGACAACATCACCCGCGGCGAGCCACCGGCCAAGCCAGACACAATCGTCAAGATGTCTGTTGCTGCTGATGATGCGAAGGCAGCTGTCGCCAAATAATCTCTTTGATTAGTTTTATAAAAAACCCCGCTTTATGCGGGGTTTTTTTATCGAAGTGAAAGAACCGTACATTGGTCGGCAAGCTTGGTACAGAATCGTTCCAGCTTATCGGGATCGATCATCGCATCCGCCATTTCCATGCGCAGAAAGGTCACACTCATATCGAACAGGAACAGCCCATGAATCGATTTAATGGTCATCAAGCTTTGCAGAACCTGCATACGTTCTTTGGTCAGATATGGCTCCAGCAACGGCACACTGCGGGTTCTGATCAGGATAGTGCCAGGAAAATCCGGGTCCGCCGGGGTATATTTTTCAACCAGATCGATCAGGTTGCTGGCAAAGATATGGTTCTCAGGTGAGGCCACCACGCCTTCGACTGGCATGCCGCCCGGCAGCTCAAACTGGATGACGGTGCGAAAGCGCTGGCTGCGTTGATCGGGCGTTGGTTGCTCTTCGGAATAAACAGTCAGCGGAAAGCCTTTGAACACGCCTTTGACCAGCGGCGACTTCATCAAAGCTCCGGGCGTGTATTGCAGGTTGTTCTTCTTGGCGAAAGCCGCCCACGCTTTTTTCTGTTTGAAAAGAATTTGCGTAGACCAGACAAACACGCCGCAGATAAACACAACTGCGAAAACCCAGATAATCAACCAGATGTTCAAGGCCGGACCTCTTAATGAAGGGCTGAAAAATTAATCCTGAAAAGATTAACACTTTTCCCACCGCTTGAGTAGTGAGCAAAGCCCGCGGCGCCAGCGTATTTTTTTGCATTGCGTCTGGAAATCTGTGAAAATCCGTAAAACTACAAAAAACTTTAAACAGGATTTTTCACGATGGCACATCTTTCAGAGCGCTTTGCGCTCGCTCTCTCCCCTTTGCTACTTGTTGCTTGCGGGCATCTACAGCCAGCGGATGAACAGACATTCAGCGCGCATGGAGTTTCACCACACCAGCCAAAAGACTACCGCATCATGTCGCTCTCACAGTCCGGGACCGTTGCCAGCATCCCAAATGCGGGGACGAGCGGTGTTTCAACATGGATGCTCTCTGGCGGGTTGGCGAAGGTGATGGACAAGGCTACCGGGGAAACCCGTTTTCTCGATTGTGAACAGATGGCCGGGCATCTCGGCAGCCTGATCATTGCCCAGGCCTATACGACCGATTTTAGTGCGCATCTGAAATACTCTGTGCAATCAATTCTCGTTTCAGAAGCGATGCACGGCATGAACGGCATGAATTGTCCTGCCCCGCGCAAGGCATAAAAAAAATTAAGGGCGGATTGCTCCGCCCCTAATTCTTCGACTGCTCTCTCCATTACATGAAGCGGACTTTACCGTCAGCGATGGAGCCGCTGTTGGCAAAGTTTGCCAGAGCTTCGTCTTTAGACAGTCCCTGATAAGACTGCCATTCATTACCGGTCAGACTTGGTGTCGTGACGGTAATATTCCCGTCGTCATGTCCGGTAAGCCTGCTGGAGGGCAGTTCATCGACATGAGTCTCGGATTTTTTGACCTTTTTGGAGCGTGACTTGCGTGCGGTTTTAGGCGCATCGCTGATCACTGGTTGAGCCTGTACCATGGTCATGGTATCGACTTTATTCTCCAGTTTGAAGATCGCGGTCGAGAAGAATCCGGTCTGCCGGTTCAGCAGATCAACTCCCTCTTTCACTCTCTCCAGACCAGCCCGCAGTCGCTCATAGCCGACCCCGAGTACGATTGCCGATCCGATGGCGGTGACTGCCGCGAAGACAGCGAATGCCAGCGAAATGACAACATAGGTTTCCAATGGAGGAATCATTATTCCACCTTCCTTTGCTTCTGGTTAGTTTTTGATTTAAGAATCTGAGCGCGGGAATCCAAAACATTCGGGCGGACAGATCGACTACATCTATAATCTTAAAGGGTGAGTCTTTAACGCGTGGTAATCTTTGGGTAAGAACTGCGTCAAATTTTAGGCAACCTTTTACGACACAAGCACCAGATCATAGCGAATATTGGCGCGGCGATAGTCGGTTGTACGCGTCAGGCCGTGAGAGTGAACACAGGACTTAGCCCCATCTGCCAAGGCCCGCTCGGATGATCCGCGCATCACAGTATATGTGCCTTGCGGTCCCGCCCAGCCATCAATCTGTCCGCTCTCTTTTGCAAATTTTGCCTGTAAAACGCCTTTGCCGTGATTAAAGCGTGTAATAAAATCAGCATCATCAAACGTAACCGTCGCGCAGCCTTCTATGCCATGGACGACACGAACGTCGAAATTATTAAAGGTTTTAGCGTCAACATGCGGCGTCAGCCAACCAACGCCATCTTCTTCTTTAGATGCATAATGCGAAAAATAAGCAAATCTTGCGGCCACAATCTTGACCCGGTCTGAAGCCGAAATTCTTTTTGAGTCACTGAATATAAAAGAACCGAGCGCTTCGATCGCAAGCAAAGCAGGCTTGGAAAAAGCCTTTGCCGCAGCAGTGCCATGCTCAACCTGGACACGTGACAGAAAATATTGCTTCAGTCGTCCGACGACCGAGCCTTCAGACTTCATATCATGAAACGCGATCACAACTTTTTGATAAGGGGCGACCGCGTCCATACCAGTGATGCCGTCCATTCCGGTTGCAAACTTATCGGTGACGATAGCCGTATTTACGGTTGGATCAGTGGCAAGGCAGGCGATGCTCCGCCGCAAAGCATTTCTGACGGATGCACCTTGCACATGCGTGACGATATTCGCTGGAACTGGCTTGTCCATTTCCGTGCCAACTTCGTGCACGGCGGCTCTGGAATAAGGTAAAATTATACTCAACGCAGAAAGCCCCTCATAAACTTGCCAAAAACATAGCTGATAATTGGGAAATATATCAATTGTAATATTATGTCTTATCCATCATAAAATTTGCAGATCGTAGACATTTGTCCAGCGACGCCTGTCTCCGTTGGGGTTCGCGATCCCCGGGGCGTGAGCGGTTGGGGTGGCCCCCTGTGCAAAAGCTGCGTCAGATGGAACGCGCATAAGGACAGATGACCCTTCAGGCCCGGCCCACGTATCTATAGTCGCCCCCTCCTCTTGCAGGATTATCGTGGCGCGGCGAGCGCTCTCTGCGCATGGGCGGATCAGAATAAAATCTTTATCTGCAAAAACAGCTGTGGCCGATCCCGCTTGTGTTTCAACCTTGCGCTGACTGAAAGTCCCGCCGTGATTGAAATCGATATGCACATTCAGATTTTGTGCAGCTTCGGTCGATGGCCCATAGTCACTCATGTAAATGAGCGTTGCTGAAACGACTTTGACGTTGCCTGCGGCAGTGTTGGTCTCGACACCACGATAAAGATTGGCTGCAATCGGAAAAATATCCGCTTCAGATACAGATGTCATGACAGCGGCGGGTGAGCGTGCGGCAACCTGCGCTGCTCTTTTCTCAAAATTGCGTTGAAGCGTATCCTGAATTTTTGCAAGGGTCGGGTTATAAATTCTGAGCTTAAGCCGCTCACCTCCCGTCAACCGATCCAGTGCATCCATCTCGCGGGTGCGGGGTTGCCATTCAGGGTCTGTCATGATGACGGCATTGCGTTCGGCATCGGAAGCTAAAAGACTCAAAGCCACGCCTGTCTTGTTAGGTGCATCGAAGTCGGTTGCATCGACAAAGATATTCGCAGGCAAAAACTCCTGCTCTGCAACGGCTGATCTCATGACCGCCCTATGGTATGGAAGCACAATACTCATAACACCCTCTAACTTACTTTTTTAGTAAGCTAGAGTTTAGAAAATATCAATTAAATATTATGGTTATTATCGGCCACGCCTGGATTTTTTAGGCTTTTGCGGGGTCAGCGGCCCGGGCAGCGTCAGCCCAAGGTCCGCGGCTTCCAGCCGCTTGATCCGGTCACGCAGTTCAGCGGCCTCTTCAAATTCCAGATCAGAGGCGGCCTTGCGCATGCGCTGTTCCAAACTCTTGATCTGCGCCTGAAGAGATTTCGGATCGCCAAGAAACGCGGCCTGATCGGCGTCATTCATGCCTTTCGGCACGGTCACATAATCGGCACGCTCGAAGACACTCTGCAGAATATCGTTCAGCCCTTTGCGCACACTTTCAGGCGTAATGCCGTGCTCGGTGTTATAAATCACCTGCTTCTCGCGGCGGCGGTCGGTCTCGTCGATTGCCGCCTTCATGCTCTTGGTGATGCTGTCTGCATACAGCACGGCCTTACCATCCACGTTCCGCGCGGCGCGGCCAATCGTCTGGATCAGCGAGGTGCGCGAGCGCAGGAAGCCTTCCTTATCCGCATCAAGAATTGCAACCAGCATACATTCAGGAATATCCAGCCCTTCCCGCAGCAAGTTGATCCCGACAAGAATATCAAACTCTCCCGCCCGCAACCCTTGCAAAATCTCAATCCGCTCAAGGGTATCAATATCCGAGTGCAGATAACGCACGCGCAGGCCGTTTTCCGTGAGGTATTCGGTCAGCGCCTCGGCCATCTTCTTGGTGAGCGTTGTGACCAGCACGCGCCCACCCTTCTCGACCACACGCTTGCATTCATGCATCAGATCGTCGACCTGATGTTTGGTCGGGCGGATTTCAACCGGGGGATCGATCAGCCCGGTCGGACGCACGATCTGCTCGGCGAATTTGCCGCCTGTCTGCTCCAGCTCCCACGGCCCCGGCGTCGCCGAGACATAGATAGTCTGCGGCCGCATCTTGTTCCACTCTTCAAACTTCAGCGGACGGTTGTCCATCGCGGAGGGCAGGCGGAACCCATAATCCGCAAGCGTCTTTTTCCGCGCCCGGTCGCCGTTGTACATGCCGTTGAGTTGCGGGATCATGACATGGCTTTCATCAAGGAAGACCATCGCATCTGCCGGAAGGTATTCAACCAGCGTCGGTGGCGGCTCCCCCGGTGCGCGTCCGGTCAGGTACCGCGAATAGTTTTCAATCCCGGCACAAACCCCGGTTGCCATCAGCATCTCGAGATCAAAGCTCGTGCGCTGATCGATCCGTTGCGCTTCCAGCAGGCGGTTTTCACGAATATAAAACTGCACCCGCTCTTTGAGATCGTGTTTGATATTGGCAATCGCCTGCTGCATCGTCGGTCCCGGCGTAACATAGTGCGAGTTCGCGTAAATCCGCACCGCATCCAGCGAGTCAAATTTCTCGCCCGTCAGGGGATCGAACTCGGTCACTGAGTCAATTTCATCCCCGAAGAGCGAGAACCGCCACGCCCGGTCATCAAAGTGGGCCGGGAATAATTCAACCGTATCTCCGCGCACGCGGAAGGTGCCGCGCTCGAAGGCGATATCATTGCGTTTGTATTGCAGTTCAACCAGCTTGGCGATCAGCGCCTGCCGGTCGAGCGTCTGCCCTTTGCTGATTTCAAAGGTCATCGCATAATAATCTTCTTTCGACCCAATACCGTAAATACAGGATACCGAGGCGACGATAATGACATCGCGCCGCTCGAAAATAGCCCGCGTCGCCGCATGGCGCATCCGGTCGATCTGTTCGTTGATCGAGGAGTCCTTCTCGATAAACAGATCAGTGCGCGGCACATACGCTTCCGGCTGATAGTAATCGTAATAGGACACAAAGAACTCAACCGCGTTATCCGGGAAGAACTGCTTCATTTCGCCGTAAAGCTGGGCCGCTAGGGTCTTATTGGGCGCTAGGATCAGCGTCGGACGCTGCTCGGTCTGAATAATCTGCGCCATCGTATAGGTCTTGCCGGATCCCGTGACCCCCAACAGCACCTGATCGCTCAAGCCCTGTTTTAAGCCGCCGACAAGCTGCGCGATCGCCTGCGGCTGGTCACCGGCAGGCTGGAAATCTGAGGCAATCTTAAAACTCTGGGTAGTTATTTCACCCATCTGGCTCTGACCATTACTCTTGTCTATAGTTGCTGAACTCATAATATATAGAAAACACCCGCGGACTTTCAATGACCAAAACCCGCCTTGAAGCCTTTACAGATGCTGTGATCGCCATCATCCTGACCATTATGGTGCTGGAACTCAAAGTTCCGCACGGTATCGAGCTCTCCGCCCTCAAGCCGCTGCTGCCAGTTTTCCTATCCTATGTATTAAGCTTTATCTATGTCGGCATTTACTGGAACAATCATCACCATATGATGCATGCCGCCCGGAAAATTGGCGGCCGCGTTCTCTGGGCCAACCTCAATCTCATGTTCTGGCTTTCGCTGATTCCATTCGTTACCGGCTGGATGGGCGAAAATCATTTTGAATCCCTGCCGACGGCGCTTTACGGCGTTGTCCTGTTGATGGCGGCCATCTCATACTGGATTTTGCAATACACGATCCTGCGCTGCGATGGTGCGGACTCGCCCTTGCGCCACGCGATTGGTAACGACATCAAAGGCAAGCTTTCACCCCTGCTCTATCTGATCGGTATAGCCTTGTCGCTCTATGTCGCCGAGCTGGGGCAGGGTATCTATGTTCTCGTTGCGCTGATGTGGCTGGTGCCGGATCGCCGGATTGAAAAGAAACTCTCATAGTTAGAATATCATGACCGACCTCCTGCCCTTCCTCAAAACCCGCCGCTCCGTCAAACCCGCCGCAATGCGCGAACCCGGTCCCACGCCCGCCCAGCTCGACGAGATTTTGCAGATCGCCAGCCGCGTCCCCGATCATGGCAAATATGCCCCATGGTATTTTCTGGTCTTCTCCGGTGACACACGGCGCAGTGTCGGCCTGAAACTCGAAGAGCTCTATCTGCAAAAATTCCCTGAGGCCAACGCCGCCCAGCTTGAGCATGAACGTACTAAATTCCTGCGCGCCCCGCTGGTCATCGCCGTCGTCTCGCGCATCCGTGAAGGTAAAAATCCGCAGTGGGAACAACTCCTCTCCGCAGGTGCCGCCTGTTACAATCTTTGCCTCGCCGCCAACGCGCACGGCTTCGCCAGCAACTGGCTGACCGAATGGTACAGCTATGACGCGCAGTTCAAG
>CAYJDG010000001.1:123292-128147 GCA_964368875.1 uncultured Pseudobdellovibrionaceae bacterium | reverse complement strand
AGCTCATGCTCGGGAATATGGCACGGCAATTCAATCTCATTGAACTGTGGAGTCTGTTCGACGCGCAACTCCAGTGACGCCATGATCTTAAGCATAATGCCGCTGGCGCGGGGAAATGCCTCCTGCAGGATTGGCTCATCCCCTGATAAAATCTCTGAAAATAATTCGGCAAATGTTTCGCTTATAGCCTGCCATTCGTCTTCCTGCAATCCGCCATCCTTCTGGGGCAGATAGGTTCGGCCCGCGCTGGCTTCATGTTTCCCCAGCTCGGCAGCATCCATGCGCCACGCCATGATAAAGTCTTTCTCATGGGCCATGCCGCCGCGCATGACGATATCTTCAAACGAATGTCCAAACTCATGCAGGATCGTTCTGACCAGACTCTGAAATCCCTGCCGCACATAGCTGTCCCATTCGGATGACAAATATGTCAGTGGCACATGAGCTGCACTTTTACGTGGATGATACACCCCGAGAGCAGTTTCGTGTCCGGCATTGAATGCGGGATCAATATCGGCGGCTGTTTTTCCGAGGACAAGATATGTCGATTTTTCGGCAAACAATGTCTTTAGCCACTCTGGAACAAGTGCCACCGCCACTTCGGTTGCCTTGACAAAGTATTCCTCACCGCGCCCACTCACCACAGTGTAATAGGCAGGGTCTCTCATGCGCAATTTATATGAGATCGTCTCTCCGTTGGACGTGCTTCTGAAATCCGGCGGTTGCCATGTATTGATGATGTCGTCATGCGGCCGAACGCCGGCGAAGTAACTGCGGTTTCTATCGAACCAGGTCTGGCGCAACCGTGTCACATCTTTCAGCGTATAGAACCCGTCGCTGTCTGGTTCATCAAAGGCGGCATCCAGCCACCCCTGAACCAGTGATCCAACCAGCGCCAATACTCCTGATCCGTTCAACAACGTCATAACATGCCCAGCTAAAAACCCAGTCAGCTTAGCATGTCCGTAGAATATGTGTTATGTAATATATTAACTATATGATTTTATTTAATAAATTGATTATCTAAAAAGTGATAACTGGCCCGTAAATTCACGCAGCAGATCGGTATCCCCGAACATGGCGAGAGCAATATAGTCATGCTCCGCCGTAGAGGTCTTGGCCGTCGCTTCCAGTTGCTCAATCGTCTGGCCGATTGTCATGGTAGAGGTAAAATCAGTGAAGGCGATCTTGCGCGCCTCGGCCTCGCCACGCAGCTTGGCCAGATGCGCGGCATTCTTCGCGCGCAACACGATCACCGGGAAGTGCGAGATCGATGGGTGGATTTGCCCATCCGCATCCTTGTAATCAACAAAGCAGTAATCTTTACCCTTGCCAACGCCGCCGACCAGACCCGCCATCACGTGCCCAACCGCATTGAGGATGCGACCCATGCTCTCAACTTCGTTGTTCACGATAACGACGAAGCGCTCGGTCGCCTCGTCGGTAGTCAGATAATTTTTCATTTGTCTTTGATCGGTTTCAGTGTCGGGAACGCGATCACATCACGAATGCTAGCGCTGTTGGTCAGCAGCATGACAAGGCGGTCGATGCCAACACCCCAGCCACCTGTTGGTGGCAGGCCATATTCGAGCGAGGTAATGAAATCCTGATCAAGCATCATGCCCTCTTCGTCCCCGGCTTCACGCGCCGCGACCTGCTCCTTGAAGCGGGCCAGCTGGTCGCGTGGATCGTTGAGCTCGGTAAAGGCATTACAGATTTCCCAGCCATTGGCGTAGCTTTCAAAGCGTTCCGTCAGGCGCGGGTTGTCGCGGTGCAGTTTCGAGAGTGGCGAAATGTCATACGGGTGATCCATCACATGAGTGGGCTGGATCAGTTTATGCTCCGCCTTCTCACCGAAAATGGTTTCAACGACCTTGCCCCAGTTTGCTTTCGGATCGACATGCACGCCCAGTTTCTTGGCGGCGGCAAGCGCCTCGGCTGCAGTTTCTAATTGCATAAAATCGATACCGGTTTCTTCCTGCACCAGACCGACCATCGTCTTGCGCTGCCAGGCAGGTCCGAAATCCAGAACATGATCGCCGTATTGAACCTTGGTCGTGCCATGCACGGCCAGCACAACAAAGCGCACCATGTCCTCAACCAACGTCATGATGTCGTAATAGTCCATATAGGAATGATACGCCTCGATAGAGGTATATTCCGGGTTATGGCGTATCGAGAGACCCTCGTTGCGGAAGTTGCGGCCAATCTCATAGACCGCGTCAGCAAAGCCGCCGACGATCAGACGTTTGAGGAACAGCTCAGGCGCGACGCGCAGGAAGAAATCGCTGTCCAGCGCGTTATGATGCGTGATGAACGGTTTGGCCGACGCACCGCCCATGATCGCATGCAGCATTGGTGTTTCCACTTCAATTGCACCAATGCCGTTCATGTACGCACGGATTGAGGCCAGAATTTTAGAACGTGTGCGCAGCGTGTTGCGGCTCTCGTCATTCATGATCAAGTCGAGGTAACGCTGGCGGTAGCGGGCTTCAACGTCGCTCAAGCCATGGTATTTTTCCGGCAGTGGCAGGAAGCTCTTGGTCAGGAGGGTAATCTCCTGCACACGAACTGAAAGTTCACCGCGCGGCGTGCGGCGGATCGTACCCTTCACACCGACGATGTCGCCGATATCAAGATACTGCAGTTTTTCAATGACGGCCTCAGGGCTGGAATCCTTATGCGAAAACGCCTGAATTTTTCCGGTCGGATCATGCAGGTCTAGAAACATACCCGAATTGCGGCTGGCGCGAATACGGCCTGCGATGGAGACGACATCTTCAGTCTCGGCACCGGGCGCGAGGTCGGCATATTTGTCCTGCAGGTCGCCCGCTTTGTGCGTGCGGTCAAACTTATGCGGGAAGGCATCGGCCCCGGTTTTTTCGAAAGCTTCGAGCTTACGGATCTTGGCTGCGCGCAGATCGCTGTCATTTTGAATTTCTGGGGTCTCGGCAGGCGCAACTGCGGTTTTCTGTGTCATAACAGCCTTCACATGGTATAATAGGGAACAGAGGGGAATCTGGCCGAAAATCCATGCAAAATCAAGCTCTTCATCGTCAAAACGCACAGTCTGGCAACGCTTTATGGTACATTTTGATAGCGATTGCGCTGCTGGCCGCCCTCACCTTCGCGCTGACCCGCAATTCCAGCAAAATCGCGTCCAATCTTGGTGATGATCAGGCGCGTCTGATCGCAGGGCAGCTTGGCCGGGAATTCAACAATGTGCAGGAAGCAGTTCAGCGTTTGATCACGCTTAACGGCTGTGATCCGACTGAAATCAGTTTCGAAAGCGACGCACCGAACGCCGCCTCCTACGTCAACTCTACGTCTCCGACTGACAAACATTGCCATGTATTCCAGCCTGAAGGGGCTGGCCTGAAAAATAGCCCTGTGCCAGCGGGTGTCCTTTTGACCACCGGTTACTGGATCTATACTGGCTCGCTCGCTGTCAGTGGGGTTGGCCCGGAATATTCCACCCAGACGAACTGCTCTGCCGCCTGTGGCGATCTGGTGATGCTGGTTCAGGGTGTCGATCAGAAAATCTGCACGGAATATAACCTGCTGATCGGCCTCAACAACGGCACACCCCCCTCTGAAAGCGATCTCGTTTCAGCCGATCCGTTCGATGGCACTTTCACAGATGGGACCATGGGTGCCAACATAATCAGCGACATGGGCGGAACTCCCGGAACTGTTCTGTATGGCACGAAAACCGGCTGTTATCTGCATGGTACGGCCTATGAGATTTACTATGTTCTTGTGGCCCGCTAGGCTACACTCCGGTCATGCTGGCCGCCTCCGAATCCCCACGTTCTAAACCGCTTTCCTGCGACATTTTGTGCGCCGGGGCCAAAGACTTTGCGTGGCTCTCGCAGCAGGGTGAACTTAAAACCCTGAACGCTGCGCAAGCGTTGCTTGCCTGTGGAACGCACCCGGTCCTCGTTTGTCACTGGCCCTATACCAAAGCACGGATGAACGATCACGATCTGAATGCCATCGACATTCTCGAACTCTATACCTTCGTTCACCCGACCCGCTTCTGTGTTCCAACTCCTGCAGGTCTTGCCAAAGCGCTTGGCCACACCGTTCCTGACAAACTCGAAGACTATCCTTTTAGTCTCCTTGAGTCCGTTCACTACTTGCTTGATGATCTCGCCAATCATCCCAAAAAAGAAGCTTTGCTGGCGATTGCCGAAGCAATGGGCCTGAATGGGCGCGGCTGGGCGTGGACGCCGCATGTTTTTGCGGCGCTTGGAGAAACCTACGATCCAGCCCGCGCCCTCGCCAGCCGCACGATGTTGAATGTCTGGAAAAATTTACCCGAATGGGCGGAAGATGCGCCGCCTTTGCCGTCTGGCCATCTGCCCGTCAGCGGCGAAGAAGCCCGCGACAAACTGACTGAAGTTTTGCAGCGTGGCCACCAGTCTGAATCCCGCGCCCCGCAAATGAATTACGCAACGCGCCTCAGCGAAGCCTTTCAACCAAAGACTGATCCCGAACAACCGCTCGTAGTTGTTGCTGAAGCGGGAACCGGCGTCGGCAAAACCCTTGGATATCTTACCCCCGCCAGCCTCTGGGCTGATAAGAACCAGGGCTCGGTGTGGATTTCAACCTACACCAAAAACCTGCAACGCCAGATCGAGGGCGAACTCGCCCGTATCTATCCCGATCCCGATATTCGCGCCAGCAAAGTGGCGGTGCGCAAAGGCCGCGAGAATTATCTCTGCCTGCTGAATTTCGAAGATGTCGCCGCAAGCGCCGGTCTTGCCAAACAGATCAATACGGCGATCGCCGCAGGCCTCATGGCCCGCTGGATCATGTCGACGCGTGACGGCGACCTGACCGGAACTGATTT
>CAYJDG010000001.1:61424-123192 GCA_964368875.1 uncultured Pseudobdellovibrionaceae bacterium | reverse complement strand
GCGCACCTGACTGGACAGGAAACGCACGATCTGCGCCGTTGGATCATCGGCCCTGAAGGCTCACGCCGCTCCCGCGCCCGCGGCCTCAAGAAGCGTATCGAGGATCTCCTCGCCGGTGACGATGAAGGGCTCGCGCTGTTGCAGGAGGTCATGCATCACGCCCGTTTCCTGCCCGGCGACGACTGGCTCCGCCGTCTGAAGGGCAACCAGCCCGGTGGTGCGACCGAAGATTTTCTGATCCTGGTCATGCAACAGGTCAATGCCCGCGCCGATGGCAACAATTCCGCCTATTCGATCGAAACCCAGACCACGCCGTTGCTGGATGGAATTGCTGACCATGCTGCATCTCTTCGTGAAGATTTAAAGACGCTCCGCTCCCCCATGCTTCGCCTCGCGCTCCATCTGCGCCAGCGTTTAAGTGAACAAGCCGATACTCTCTCCGCCGACAGCCGCAAACGCTTCGATGCCGTGGCCGCGTCGCTTGATCGCCGCGGGCTCTCGCTCACCGCATGGATCTCAATGCTTGAGACATTGCAAAACGATATCACCCCCGATGAATGCGTCGACTGGTTTGAAATCGAAAAAATCGAAGGGCAGATGTTCAACCTCGGCCTTTACCGCCATTACCGTGACCCGGTGAAACCTTTCGCCGCAGCGCTCCGTCCCCACGCGCACAGCGTTGCCATTACATCCGCGACGCTGCGCGATTCCGGCGGCACCGATGAAAACTTCTCAGGCTGGGAAACTGCGCGGTCTATCACCGGGGCCGATGATATGACCGACAGCCCGGTCACGTTCTCGATCCCGTCACCCTTCGACTATGCCGCCCGTACCAAGGTCTTTGTCGTTAACGACGTGCGCAAGGATGATATCGAACAGCTCTCGTCTGCCTACCGTGCGCTCTTCACCGCCAGCGGTGGTGGCGGGCTTGGCCTCTTCACCTCGATCCAGCGTCTGAAAGGTGTGCACCGCCGCATTCAGGTCCCGCTGTCCCAAGCCGGCATGACGCTTTTCGCCCAGCATGTCGATGGCATTGATGTCGGCACGCTCGTCGATATGTTCCGCGACGATGTCCATTCCTGCCTGCTCGGCACTGATGCGGTCCGCGACGGGGTCGATGTTCCGGGCGAAAGCTTGCGCCTGATCGTCTTTGACCGGGTGCCGTGGCCCCGCGCCACACTGCTGCACAAGGCCCGCCGCGAACAGTTTGGCCGAACCGCCTATGACGACCGTCTGACCCGGCTTAAATTAAAACAAGCTTATGGACGCCTGATCCGCCGGGCGACCGACAAGGGCGTGTTCGTCTGCCTCGACAGCATGCTGCCCTCCCGCCTGCTGGGTGCCTTTCCCGACGGTGTGCAAATCGAGCGCACCGGGCTTGCGGATACGGTTGCAAAGATTAAAGGCTTTCTGATAGAACAATAGGCATAGTTCTAGGATCCTATTTCCTCATGCAGCAATACAGCTTCAATCTCCCCTACCAATCCCCCGAGCGGGTTTTCGCCGCTTTTGCGGATGATCCGTTCGCGTTGTTTTTCGACAGCTCCAGCAAAGATAGCCCGCAAAGCCGCTACAGCTTTATTGCGCTCAATCCGCTTGAGACGCTGATCACCCGCGATAAAACGACCACGATCCGCAATGGCGATCTGGAACTCAGTTTCACGCGCAACCCGTTCGACATGCTCCAGTCGCGCCTGAATCTCTGGAAAGACGAAATCACCTTCATCAAAAATCCGGGCGTGCCCTTCACTGGCGGCGCGGCGGGGATGTTTGGCTACGATCTTGCACGTCATCTTGAAAAATTACCGCAACCTGTCGATGCCGGGGCCGCAACGCCGGATATGGCGGTCGGTATTTATACGCAGGTCATCGCGTTTGATCTGCGCGCGCGTAAATCTTGGTTCTTTGCGATCTCAAATTCCGAAGATGCCGCCGACGATGCGTATCAGAACATCGTGACCCAGCTCGCTATCATTCAGCCTGCCTCACCGCATCTGAACTGGCAGTCCCCAAAAACGCATTCGACTTACAAAGATGACATCGCCGCCGTGATCGAGCATATCCACGCCGGGGATATTTTTCAGGCCAATCTATCGCGCCAGTTCAGCGCACCGTTGCCACAGGGATTTTCGCCCTACGCGCATTATCTGTTCCTGCGCAACGTCAACCCGGCCCCGTTTGCGGCCTACATGAATTTCGGCGACTTCCAGATTTCGTGCAGCTCACCTGAACGCTTTTTACAGGTTACTGATGGCCATATCGAAACCCGCCCGATCAAAGGCACCGCTCCCGACAGCGATGATCCTTCCAGACTTGAACAGAACGGCAAAGACCGCGCCGAAAATATCATGATCGTTGATCTGATGCGCAATGACCTCTCACGCGTCTGCACGCCGGAAAGCGTCGATGTTACCTCGTTGTGCAAAGTCGAAACCTATGCCGGACTTCACCATCTTGTCTCCGCGGTTGAAGGCACGTTGACCCCCGGTAAGACTGCGATTGATGCCCTCACCGCCTGCTTCCCCGGCGGCTCGATCACGGGCGCGCCAAAACTCCGTGCCATGGAAATCATCGCAGAACATGAACCTGTCCGGCGCGGCCCTTATTGCGGCTCGCTCGGCTATGTCGGCTTTGACGGCGCGATGGATACCAACATCGTCATCCGTACGCTTGTCTATAAAGATAATATCGCCCGTTTCAACACGGGTGGCGGTATCGTTGCCCAGTCCAATGTCGAAGATGAATACCGCGAAACCCTGATCAAGGCCCGCAAGATTTTCGAAAGCTTCGCCGCCGAAGAAGAAATCGTCCCAATCCGCCGGGAGAACGTTGCATGATCCTCCTGATCGACAATTACGACAGCTTCGTTCATAACCTCGCCCGCTATATCCGCAAGCTGGGTCACGAAACCCGCGTTGTGCGCAACGATGCAATTAATCTCCGCGATATTGCGACGATAAATCCCCAGGCGATCGTCATGTCCCCCGGCCCCGGAACGCCAAGTGACGCAGGCATCTGTACCGCCGCAGTTCATTGCTATGGCTATGCCGTGCCGATGCTCGGTGTGTGTCTCGGCCATCAGGTGATTGGCGAGGCTTATGGCGGACGGACTATTCGCGCACCAGAACCTATGCACGGGCGAGCAACAGCGATCACGCATGACGGGACCGGTCTCTTCAACGGCATGCCGCCATCATTCAAAGCTGGCCGGTATCATTCTTTGATTACGCATTTGCCGATCGATGCCCCGCTGCGTGTTACGGCCCGCACCCCTGATGGTATCGTCATGGCCATGCAGCATGAAACTCACCCGGTTTTTGGTGTTCAGTTTCATCCGGAATCCATCCTCACCGATCAAGGCCCGGACCTGCTCCGCAATTTCTTCTCGATGGCCCAGATGTGGCACTCGCCGCGTCAGGTAGCCTAAAAGCATGGCGCTCTGCTGTCACAACGGCGAATTTCTTCTCGACAGCACTCTCCGCCTTGATGCCGCCGACCGCGGCCTGACCCTTGGCGATGGCGTTTTTGATACGCAGCTCTTCATCGATGGCGCCCTTACGGATGGTGAGGCTCATTTTGCCCGGTTGCTCCGCCACGCTGCAAGCATTCATCTCGCCGTGCCATGGACAGTCGCCGACCTCAGTGCCTTCGCCATGCAGCTCAGTACAACCGATGCTGTCATCCGCACGCAGCTCACCCGTGGCTCCGGCCCGCGCGGCCTGACATTACCTGAACAAACATCGCCTACCCTTATCATGCGCGCGCTGCCACGTCCTCCGCCCCGGTCGGCTCCTCTGCTGATGATTTCACCGATCCGCCGCAATGAAACCTCGCCCATGTCGCGCATCAAGGCCACGCAATATCTGGATGCCATCATTGCACTCAAGGGCGCTCAGGATGCCGGCTGCGATGATGCGATTTTTCTCAACACCCACGGCCATGTCACCTGTACGACCACTGCCAATCTGTTCATCGTCAAGGATGGCGTGTGGAGCACTGCGCCGCTCGAAGACGGCGTGCTCGATGGAATTACCCGCGCCCGTATCATCACCGAGCGTACGGCTCAGGTACGCACCATTACAATTGGATGCCTGCATGCGGCGGATGAATTATGGCTGACCAATTCCGTAACCGGAGTAGTTAAGGCAGCAGGGTTAAAGACTTAAAAGCCAAACCCTTTTTCTCGTGGCAGAACCTCGGGATAGCGCTTTTTCAACGCCTGCCGAACCTGCATTTCAACTTGCTCGGACACACAGTCAGCTAAGTTGCGCATGGAAAAAATCTTATACGTTTCACCAAACGGCGTAATCAAAAAATAGGCGGTTGTGGTTTCAGAACCAAAATTCATATATGGGCTCATGAAGACGGGTTGTCTGAATTCATCCGCGTCATCGACACCCATCGTCCATTCCATACCGCCTTCGGAGGCGACACGTGATTGATAGGCATCAGCATCGAGCTCAAGATTCATTTCTTCAAGATCATCATTGATGGTACGGCATATTTCTTTCAGCAACTCACCGCGTGGGCAGGCACGCAACTCAAGATCGGCGACCGTGGTCATGTCGTACCGATCAATACCTTCAGTGTTGGTGATTTTTGCGATCTTCCAAAACCCGACAGCGGGCCGGTGGGCAAGGCCCACAGCTTGTTCAGAAAACAGCTTATCTAAACGCAACAACTTCAACGCATTCACCCTTTAAGAGCATATTTTTATTATATATGTTCATTATGTCAACATATATAGCCCACAGAGATAAAAAAAGCCCGGCTAAAACCGGGCTTTTTGTGAAACTTCAATGGATTAGGCCTGAATGGCCTTGAGCATCGACTTCAGCAGTACCTGACGATTCTCGATGCGCATTTTATCGGCATCGGTTTCGGCCATAGCAAGATCGTCCTCAAGGTTTTTCAGATCCTGCTCTAATTTGTCTGCCTTAATGGCTTCAAGCGGAATGGCCTCTTCAGCCAGCAGCGTGCAATGCGCTTGCGCAATATCCGCAAAACCGCCTGCGATGAAAAGTTTCTCGACTGCGCCGCCGCGTTCACGAATGACTTCGACCACACCCGGGCGAACCGTCATGACCAGCGCCATGTGACCGGCGCGGACACCGACATCGCCTTCTTGACCAGGGATCGTTACCTGCCACGCCGCTTCGGAAATCACTTTCCGGTCGGGAGAGACGAGTTCAAAGTTAAATTTCTCGGCGGGTACAGTCATTTTGCGTTTTCCTCAACAGGGGACGTATCTTTTTCAGTCGTATCAATCTTCTTACATTCAAGCCACGCACGTGGCACCTTACAGTTACCCATCATGCAATAGCCGCCACTTTTCTCAAGTACCTCAAGACCGGGACCGACATAGTACGCAGGTCCATCATGGGCAGCACCGCAATCAACAAACATAATATCATCACAGCGATCAGTCACCTTGCACTCTTTGCCGAATTTGGCTTTGACCTGCACGGTGTCGTTGGTGGCAGCTAAGGCCACACCGCTGAAAACTACAAAGGCAAGAATAACGGCATATAGCTTTTTCTTGCTCTTTGCAGATGACATTTTTGTCCTCGCTACTTAACGCTGCTGTTCAAATAATTCGACAGCGGCAATGAAGCGCGGGCCTGAACTTGATCGGACAACCATTGCTGATAGGCCCGGTCCTGTTCAGGTGTCAGAGATTCATAAAAACGCCTGCGATTGTCCTGACCCGTTTGCAGGGTTTCTGAAACCTTCGCCCATCCTCTGGCCAGACATTGCAGTGGAGTTTTCATTATGCAGCCTCAGCAGCCATTTTCTTGGCCTTCTCGATCGCCTGATCGATATTACCGACCATGTAGAACGCGCTTTCCGGCAGGTGGTCGAGTTCGCCGTCGACGATCATGCGGAAACCTTTGATGGTTTCTGCGAGCGACGCGAACACGCCCGGCGTACCGGTGAACACTTCGGCAACGTGGAACGGCTGGGAGAGGAAACGCTGGATTTTCCGTGCGCGGGACACGACCAGTTTGTCTTCTTCCGAGAGTTCGTCCATGCCGAGAATGGCGATGATGTCCTGCAGGGCTTTGTAAGTTTGCAGAGTTTTCTGAACGTCTGTAGCGCACTTGTAGTGCTCTTCACCAACAACCCGGGGATCGAGAATACGGGAAGTCGAGTCGAGCGGATCAACGGCTGGATAAATTCCCAGTTCGGCGATCTGACGGGACAGAACGGTCGTCGCATCAAGGTGGGCGAAAGTGGTTGCAGGGGCAGGGTCGGTCAAGTCATCGGCAGGAACGTAAACGGCCTGAACCGAAGTGATCGAACCTTTGTTGGTCGAGGTAATGCGTTCCTGCAGCGCGCCCATATCGGTCGCGAGCGTTGGCTGGTAACCCACAGCAGACGGGATACGACCAAGGAGAGCGGACACTTCGGCACCGGCTTGGGTAAAGCGGAACACGTTATCCATGAAGAACAGAACGTCCTGGCCTTGCTCATCACGGAAATATTCCGCCATGGTCAGACCGGTCAGCGCGACACGGGCACGGGCACCCGGTGGCTCGTTCATTTGTCCGTAGATCAGGGCGCATTTTGATTTGGCCGCATCGCCTGGAACGATAACGCCTGCGTCGATCATTTCGTGGTACAGATCGTTCCCTTCACGGGTCCGCTCGCCGACACCGGCGAATACCGACACACCGCCGTGACCTTTGGCGATGTTGTTGATGAGTTCCTGAATGGTAACGGTCTTACCGACACCGGCACCACCGAACAGACCGATTTTACCGCCTTTGGCGTAAGGGCAGAGCAGATCGATAACTTTAATCCCGGTGATCAGCTGTTCCGTTTCAGTTGCCTGATCGGCGAAGGCCGGGGCAGAACGGTGGATCGGGGCTTTGGACTTGGTCGTGACCGGGCCGCGCTCGTCGATCGGGTTGCCGATGACGTCGATGATACGGCCAAGAACTTCAGGGCCAACCGGGACGAGGATCGCGTCACCGGTGTCTTCAACAGGAGCACCACGAACCAGACCGTCGGTCGAGTCCATCGCGATACAGCGGACGATGTTTTCGCCAAGGTGCTGGGCGACTTCAAGGACGAGTTCTTTGCCCTCGTTCTTTGTCGTCAGCGCGTTGAGAATTGCTGGAACGTTGCCGTCTGGAAACTGGACGTCGATAACGGCGCCGAGAACCTGAACGATCATACCTGATTTATTTGCCATGATTTCTACCTTCTTCTCTTAACTCTGGTTAGTGCTTGTATTCTTGTTGAGCTTCGGTCAGCAATTTCTGTGCTTCCGGAACCTTGATGAACTCTTTGTAAAAAGCCTGTGCGAGATCGGCTCCTGATGTGGTGTCGCTTGGATAATGCAGGCCACCGATTTCGCGGCGCACGGCAATCTCACCAGCAAGCTTGACGTATTCTTTTTCCCGCGCTGGATCAAACGCAGCCAGCGCATAAGCAGCAGCATATGTTTCAGCGGAGTGGGCTGATGGATAAGCCGGGTGACCTGGGACCGGAACGACCGGGATCAGCGCAGGCTCCAGCATGGTCGGGCGCGCGCGGTGATATTTAGTCTTTTCGCGCATCAGATAAAAAATGATGTCACGATCGATCGCACCCAGCAGGGCGACGGTCTTAGGATGGGTTTCGAGATCAAGCAGTCCAGCCTGCGCAAACGCATACACCGGAGCACCCTTATTTTCTTTTTTGATCTGCGCGACAGTTTCCGGTGTGCGCTGATTTTTTTGCATATCCAGCAAAGTATCGAGCTCAGCCCGGGTCTCGGCGCTGTCATTGGCCGGGAACGGCGGCAGTTGGAAGTCGAGTTGTTTGAGATAAATCGGCTGCTTCTCACGGGTGATCAGATAAACCGGGTCCCAATCAGAATCTTTAAAAGTAATCTCGCTGAGCTTGCCCGCTGGCACTTCGGCGGACGCATAACTAACCGCGCCGTAAACAGCCAGAAGGCAGAGCATCGTTGAGACAAAATACTTTTTCATTCCTAGACCGCTTCGGCTCCCGAAATAATCTCGATCAGCTCTTTGGTAATGAAAGCCTGACGCGCGCGGTTGTATTGCAGCGAAAGGTTCTTGATCATGTCGCCAGCGTTGCGGGTCGCGGCATCCATCGCGGTCATACGCGCGGCGTGCTCACCGGCCGCGGAATCAAGCAGCGCACGGAAAATCTGTACGCTCAGGTTTTTCGGCAGCAATTGCGCGAGGATGACATCTTCTTCAGGCTCGAAAGAATACGGAGCCGAAACTTTCGTCGGCTCAGCGATTTTAGCGTTTTCGTTAGCGGATGGCGAAGTCGCCAGTGTAAATGGAATCAGCTGATGCGCTTTTGGCTGCTGCGTCAGAACTGACAGGAACTGGTTATAGACGAGCGTACAAACGTCGAAGTTTCCAGCTGTAAATTCGCGCATGATGACATCGGAAATTGCAGATGCATCCGAGAATTTCAGTTTGTCTTTGCCACCAAGACCAGTGAAGCTCTCGATGATGTTGGCAGCGTAATCGCGCTTCAGGCTGTCGCGTGATTTGCGACCGATGGTTAGGACTTTCACGTCCTTGCCTTCTTTGATCAGACGGCGGATTTCAGTGCGCGCGAAACGGATCAGGTTGGCGTTAAAGCCCCCTGCCAGACCACGATCTGAAGTCACGACAACGAACAAATGCTTTTGCTCTGCGCCAGTGCCGACCAGAAGCTTGGGACCCGACCCGCCCTGCACGCTCGCCGCAACACGCGAGAGCATTTCGGACATCGCTTGCGCGTAAGGTTGTGAGGCCTGCGCCTGTTCCTGAGCACGCTTGAGCTTGGAAGCCGCCACCATTTTCATGGCGGAGGTGATCTTCCGTGTCGACTTAACCGACGCAATGCGGTTGCGGTAGTCTTTTAAGCTAGGCATCTACTGACCGTTTCTTTTCTTAGGCAGCCATTTGTCCGGTAAAGCTGGTGGTGAAATCCTTGAGGAACGTGTTGAGTTCTGTCTCCAGAGCATCATCAAGCGCCTTTTTGGATTTCAATGTCTCAAGCATCGACGCGCCGCGGCCACGCAGTTCTGCGAGCATCTTGGCTTCGTAGTCGCTGACCTTGCCCACGGCAACGGTATCGAGGAAACCACGGGTACCGGCGTAAATCACGACGACCTGCTCTTCGATGGTCAGCGGCGAGTATTGCGGCTGTTTCAGCAGCTGGGTCAGGCGTGCGCCACGGGCCAGAAGTTTTTGGGTCGAAGCATCGAGGTCGGACGCGAACTGAGCGAACGCTTCCATCTCGCGGTACTGGGCGAGTTCAAGTTTGATCTTACCGGCAACCTGTTTCATCGCTTTGATCTGCGCCGCAGACCCAACGCGTGATACCGACAGACCGACGTTAATCGCCGGGCGGATGCCTTTATAGAAGAGGCCGGTTTCAAGGAAGATCTGACCGTCAGTGATCGAAATCACGTTCGTCGGAATATAAGCGGACACGTCACCGGCCTGTGTTTCGATGATCGGCAGCGCGGTCATCGAACCTGCACCGAGATCGTCGTTCAGTTTGGCAGCGCGCTCAAGCAGACGCGAGTGAATGTAGAACACGTCGCCCGGATACGCTTCGCGGCCCGGTGGACGGCGCAGCAGCAGGGACATCTGACGGTAGGCGACGGCTTGTTTGGACAGATCATCATAAATGATCAGCGAGTGCTGGCCGTTGTCGCGGAAGAATTCGCCCATCGCGGCACCGGTGTAAGGTGCGAGGAACTGCATAGGAGCTGGGTCCGACGCGGTTGCGGCAACGATGATCGAATATTCCAGCGCGCCGGCTTCTTCGAGTTCTTTGACGAGTTTGACAACGGTCGAACGCTTCTGGCCGATCGCAACATAAACACAATACATGTGCTCTTTCGCGTTCGGGGATTTGTTCACGTATTTCTGGTTGATGATAGCGTCCATCGCAACGGCGGTCTTGCCGGTCTGACGGTCACCGATGATCAGCTCACGCTGGCCACGGCCAACCGGAACCAAGGCGTCAATCGCCTTGAGGCCGGTCTGCATCGGCTCATGCACCGATTTACGCGGAATAATACCTGGCGCTTTAACTTCAACGCGCGAGAACTTGGTTGCCTTCAGCGGACCTTTGCCATCGATTGGGTTGCCGAGTGCATCGACAACGCGGCCGAGCAGTTCACGGCCTACTGGCACCTGAACGATCTCACCGGTACGTTTAACGATATCGCCTTCTTTGATCGAGCGGTCGTCACCGAAAATAACCACACCGACGTTGTCGGTTTCGAGGTTCAGCGCCATTCCTTTGATGCCGCCCGGGAATTCAACCATCTCGCCTGCGCGGCACTGGTCGAGACCGTAGATACGGGCCACGCCGTCACCGACGGAGAGAACCTGACCGACTTCAGCGACGCTGGCCTGATTGCCGAAATCAGCAATCTGCTTTTTCAGGATGTCGGAGATTTCTGCTGCACGGATTTCCATGATTTATACGACCTCTTTTTGGGAATTGGGTGGAGTGTTTTGATTGGCAAGGGATTGAGTATTGCTGGTGGACTGCATCGCCTGCTTCAGGCGGGCAAGCTTACCTTTGACCGAGTCATCGATCATGCGTGAGCCGACGGTAACGATCATGCCGCCGAGCAGTTCACGGTCAAGGCTGACATCAAGCTGCACATTGGCACCAACCGAACGGGTCAGCGAATTGCGCAGTGCGACTTCTTGATCAGGCGTGAGCGGGAAGGCCGAACGAACGACGGCGGTGACTTCACCGCGGCGTTTGGACAGCTCGGCACGGAAGGCCTTGATAATGGCATTCAGAGAATAAAGGCGGCGATTCTGGGTCAGGACACCAAGGAAGTTCAGAGTCAGGCGGTTGAACCCGGCCTGAGTGCCAAGTGCGGCAACGGCGCCCTGCTGCTGCTCACGGCTGAAAACTGGGCTGGCAATAAGATTGGAGAGATCTTCCGACTGCGCCAGCATTGTCGACAATGCGGCCATATCTTTTTCAACGGAATCAAGGACCTTAGCCTGGTCGGCTGTTTCAATCAGCGCGGTCGCATAGCGGTTAGCTATAACGTTTGCGGCCGTGGATGTTTTTGCCACTGCTTGGGCCCTTTCCGGTTAACCTTTTAGGTACTTTCAGATGGCGCTTGGTAGCACACGAAAACCCGGACCGCAAGCGATTCCGGGGAGTTTTTTACAGGAAAAAAACCCCTGTTTTTAAAGGCTTTTTTGTGTGTTTTTCGTACCCCCTCACCCTGCCTATGAAAATCATTTACACTCCACTCATGAAAGTCGCTCCTACGTCCCTGCTTTACTCCCTGATTTTGCTCGAAGGTTATTGCGTATTGGCCGCTGAATTGCTGGCCATTCGCCAGACTGTGCCCTATGTCGGCAGCGGCACAGATACGGTCGCCATCATAATCGCCGCCGTCTTAATGCCCCTTGCGGCTGGCTATCATGCGGGCGGGCAGTTTCTTCGCACGGGCAGCGTGCGCACCCGTATTTTGCGTAATCTCTGGATTGCGGGCCTGATTCTCCTTCTTGGCCTCTCGACTTGGACCATCGCGCTCTATTTCGTCGCTCTGGTCGGGGCAGGAATTTACCACCGTCTGATTCTGGTCGCGCTCTACGCACTCACCTTTCTCGTCACACCGGTGTACCTACTTGGCCAAACTGTACCATTGCTCAGCAATTATTTTTCCAAAGACCGCCTCTCGCAGCTCACCGGGCGCATGCTGGCGATCTCGACGCTCGGCTCTTTCCTCGGTGCCACCCTGACCACCCTCGTGCTGATGAGCGTCTTGGGTGTCAATCATACGGTCACCATCATGCTCGCTTTACTCGCGCTCTGCGCGGTGCTGCTGGGCGGCTCACGGAAAAGGAAAGCGGGAGTCATTCTGAGCCTGCTGGTCGCACTCAGTCTGCTGCTGAACTCCGATGCCGCCCTGCGCAGCCTCGGCATCGTCTCGACAAACCAATACAACACCATCGCCGTGACCACGCATGACGATGGCTCGGTTCATTTCCTGCAGAACAATACGGATTCATCGGCTCTCTACGCCAACGGCAAGCGGCATCCCTATATCGAAGCCGCCGAAGCCATGACCATTACCCCGCTGCAGGACAAGGCGCTACCGCCCAAGGATATTCTCGTCATCGGCGCTGGCGGCTTTAGCTTTGGCCTTTATGATG
Organism: uncultured Pseudobdellovibrionaceae bacterium; assembly: GCA_964368875.1. Lineage (GTDB taxonomy): Bacteria > Pseudomonadota > Alphaproteobacteria > Micavibrionales > Micavibrionaceae > CAYJDG01. The sequence continues at coordinate 111,028 of CAYJDG010000001.1, read as the reverse complement.
AGCGTAATATTTACACCTATGTCGATATTGATCCTGCGCTGGAAAAAGTTGCGGTGCGCGAATTTCTCAAAGTCCCACTTGGCAAAAATAAAACTTTCGTCCCGGTCGCCATTCAAGGCCACCTGCTGGGTAACTCTCACGACTATGATTTGATTTTCCTCGATGTGTTTAATGGCGACATCACCCTGCCCGAGGATCTCGTGACGCGCGAATTCTTCCAATCCCTGAAAGACCACATCAAGCCCGATGGCATGATCGTGATCAACTTCATCGTCACCCCGGCCTTTATCGATCCGCTCAGCCGAAATCTCGACAATACTCTGCACGCTGTTTTCCCACACCTGACGCGCCAATTGGTCGGCCCGGTCAATGCGTGGGACCGCGATCTGAATTCTCGCACCAATGCGCTGTATCTCTATCGCAAAGGCGATCCCGCAGACGAACAGACGCGCCCGATCTATACGCAGGATAAAAATTCAGTGTTTCTGGATAAACCTCAATCCCGCCCTTAGTTAAGGCGGGAGAAATTTAAAGTCGAAGAAGCCGTAGCCTTCAAGGTGATACTGCGCGGCAATTAGCTTGAAAATAATCATATGGATCGCATAGATCTCCAGCGTATACCGCCCCGCGAACTGCAACATTCCGGTGATTGGACGCGGGGTCTTTTCGGTTGCCTTGATCAGCTCAAGCGGTTTGAAGAAATACATCATCACAATGACACCACCGATCAGGAAGGCCGAGGCTTTGCTTTCAAGAATGCCGAAACTGAACAGGATATTCTGGGTCAGCGCATGGAAAATGGCGACGAAAATAAAGAACCCGTTTTGCGCACGTTTTGAAACTGGCAACTGCCCACTGTGCCGCATCATCAGTCCGCACAGGGCGATCATCAGGGCGCCTGTGCCGTATTCCGAGGCATAAGTCGTCGGCACGAAAAACACGCACATGGCAATGACTGAATAGATCATCACCTCCCAGCCGCCAAAAACAAAGCGGGCGGTACGGTCGATGATCAGCCGGATCGCGATAAATGAGAAGAGCACATTGAGCGGCAGGAACGGACCGCCGGTGACGACATTGACCACCAGCAAAACCCCGGCCCATCCCAGCAGACTTTTGCTCAGTTCGCGGGTCGTCGCATAGCCGATCAGGAACGCCCAGATCGGCAACGCACCGCGTCCGGCGACGCGGAACCAGTCATTTTCGGGATAGAAGAAATAGCCGACATGATCCAGCAGCATCAGCAGCACCGCCAGCGATTTGACCAGATCATAGGTCGTCAGGTAGGGGGTGCCGTATTTGAGCTGCATCAGGGAAAGAAAATGGCTGGAGGAAAATTAATACCCGTCCTTCATAGCAAAAAAAGCCCGGATTGAACAGACCAACTTATGGCTCGTCAGGGTTATGGCCGCTCAATGCAAAGCCAGTTTCCAGGGCTCGATATGCAGCAGCACGACGATAACTTTAAGTATCAGAAGGTGGATGACATATATCTCCAGCGTCCGGCGACCCATCAATTTTAAGGCTCCACGCGCAATCGCCGGCAGCTTTGCGGTGAGGGCCGGATAAGTTTCCATACGCAGGTTGAGCAATTGCATCCGCACCATCAGCGTGCCGATAATCACGATCGCCGTCTGATACCAGTCGAAATGGAACCAGATCACCTGCATCAGCACGAACACGGTCAGCGAGAAAATCATGTAATGGACGATGATCTTCTGATCGATCACCTTATCGCGGTTACGGACCAGATACCCGAAGATCGCGGTAATCAGGGCCATCGTTCCGTACTGGGTGTAAGGCGTCGTGAAAATAATCAGTACGGTCAGGACGGCGGCGACGAACCATATCGAAATCTGCCCGGCCTCGACCGGTTTCATAATCGGGTGGATCAGCAGGCGGACGAACAGGATCGAGAACAGGGCGTTGAGTGGTAATAAAGGTTGCCCGGCCAGGTAATTGGCCACCAGCAGAATAATGCCGCCGATAATCAGGCGCGGCTCGATCATGCGCGGCGCAGCGTAGCCTGCCATGAAGAACCAGACCGGGAACCCGATCCGTCCAATCGCCCGGAGCCACAGCATCTCGGGGTAAAGGTATTCACCCAGGTGATCGATGACCATCAGCACCACGGCCAGCGACTTGAGCAGATCAAGCGAGGTGATCTCGAACGGCAGGACTTTCTTGGGGGCGGCGGGCTCGGTCAGCGTGGCGAGTGAAATCATGGTGGGTTAACTATTCCATATCGTGGTGATTAAAGGAAGCTCTGCGGATCGATATCGACTGCCAGCTTAACGGCAGACGGTACCTTGACCGTCTCCAGCCACTCGGTGATCAATTTTTGCAGGTTGAGCGTCTTGTCAGCTTGCACCAGCAGGCGGTAACGGTAATTGCCCCTTATACGAAACATCTGCGCCGGGGCTGGGCCGAGAATGCGCACGCCCTCGACACGGGGCGCAGCTTTGCCGATTGCCTGCGCGACGGTTTTGACCTGCATATCGTTCTTACCGGAAAGGATGATCCCGGCAAGGCGGCTGAACGGCGGCATCTTCGCCCGTTCACGCTCATGCGCTTCTGCGCGCAAGAAGGCATCGCGGTCATCGTCGGCCAGCATCTGGATGACCTTCTGATCGGGATTCCAGGTTTGCAGATAGACATTCCCCTTGATCGCCTCGCGCCCGGCGCGGCCCGCGACCTGATGAAGCAACTGAAACGTCCGCTCTGATGCCCGCAAATCGCCACCGCTTAAACCCAAGTCAGCATCGATAACGCCTACAACTGTCAGCAGCGGAAAGTGGTGCCCTTTGGCGATGATTTGCGTGCCGATAATAATATCGACCTCGTGGTTTTGAATGCTCGCCAGCGCGTCACGCAGTTTGTCATGCGTATCCATGATATCGCTCGCCAAAATCATGGTTCGGGCCTGCGGAAAGTACTCTTTCACTTCTTCGGCGATGCGTTCCACTCCGGGGCCACATACAGCCAGCGAATTTACATCCTTGCACGACGGGCATTGATGCGGGGTCGGCTGGTTATAACCACAATGGTGGCATTGCACCTGTCCGGTCTTTTTGTGCTCGACCAGCCACGCCGTGCAGCGCGGACATTCCAGGCGGTGCCCGCAGGTCCGGCAGAGCGTGAGCGGCGCATACCCCCGGCGGTTGAGAAATAACAGGCTTTGTTCGTTCTTTGCGAGATTGGCCGCAAGCACGTCTTTCACCACAGGCGAAATAAAGTGCTTCCTCTCGGGTTTATCTGCGCGCAGATCGACGATGTGAATATCTGCCTGCCCCGCTGAGCCGTATCGGTCCGGCAGGTGCAACAGCGTATAGCGTCCGCTCCAGGCATTCTGCGCCGTCTCCAGTGACGGTGTTGCCGAGACGAGCACGGCTGGAATTTTTCCAAGGTGCGCGCGCAGCACGGCCATGTCCCGCGCATTATACAGCACACCCTCCTCCTGCTTGAAGGCCGGGTCGTGCTCTTCATCGACGATGATGATGCCAAGATCGGCATAGGGCAGGAACAGCGCCGAGCGTGCGCCGACGATCACCTGCGTCTGTCCGGTCACAATCCCGCGCCATGTCAGTTTTCTCTGCGCAGGCGTCAGCGATGAATGCCACAACGCTGGCGCACAGCCGAAGCGTTCCTTAAACCGGCCGATAAAAGAATTCGAAAGCGCAATTTCCGGCAGCAATATCAGCGCCTGCCGCCCTTTCTTAAGGGCCTCGGCCACCGCCTCGAAATAGACTTCTGTTTTACCTGATCCAGTGACACCATCGAGCAGGAACGCTTCGTATTCGCCCTGCTTGATGCGCTTGATCAGTTTTGCCTGCGCCTCGCGCTGCGCATCGGTCGGCACATGCGTGTTTTCAAGATTGGGTTTCATGCACGGGGCCTGGGCGAATAAATCAATCGCGCGCAGGGATCCGTTCTTGACCATCGTTTTGATGACGCTCGCCGTCACCCCGGCCCGCTCGGTGATCTCCGAGAGGCGGCGCGGCAAACCGTCATTGAATAACTCGATCACCGCCTTGTGTTTCGGCGGCAGCTCACCGGGTGTGCCAGCGATATAGGCAGAGAGCGGCTTCTGCGGATCGAGCGCCTGCGGCACCGGGATCGCCATTTTGAGGACGCTGCCAAGATCGGCCATATTATACTGCGCGACGAAGCGCAAAAATTCGCGGTGCACGTCGGGCATCGGCGGCACGTCGAAGACATGCAGCGCGTGTTTTAGTTTCTTAGCCGGAACGGGTTCGCCCGCGCCGGCGTCCCACACGCACCCGACCATTTCGCGCGGCCCGAGCGGGACCAGCACATAACTTCCCGGCTCCGGCGGTTCGCTAAAACTATAGTCATAGGCCTTGGCAACCGGGGCCGTCACCAGCACGGACGCGCGTCCGGCAGGCTCCGCCGCTGCATCCTGCTGTGCAAAAAGGTCTTGCGCCATATTACCGGGTTGCTTTCTGAAGAGTTCGTGGCATGATGCGCGAAATCATCCCCCTTTGGCAATAACAGGTCTGAAAGCTATGAAATTTTTTGTTGATACTGGCGATATAACCGAAATCCGTGACCTCGCCGCGACGGGCCTGCTCGACGGGGTGACCACCAACCCGTCTCTGATCATGAAATCAGGCCGCCCGTTCATCCCGCTGATCGAAGAAATCTGTTCCGTCGTCTCCGGCCCGGTCAGCGCCGAGGTTGCCTCAACCGATTATGAAACGATGCTGAAGGAAGGCGAGAAACTTGCCAAGGTCGCGCCCAACGTCGCAGTCAAAGTTCCGCTCACCCCGGCTGGTCTGAAAGTCTGTAAACATCTGGCCGATAAAGGCACGATGGTCAACGTCACGCTCTGCTTCTCGGCAGCCCAAGCCATCCTCGCTGCCAAAGCTGGCGCGTCCTTCATCTCCCCCTTCGTCGGTCGTCTCGATGACATCGGGCAGGACGGCATGGATTTGATCGCTGACATCGTCGGCATTTATGCGAATTACCCCGACTTCCAAACCGAAGTCCTCGTGGCCTCCGTGCGTAACCCGATGCACATCGTACAGGCCGCCAAGATCGGCGCGCATGTCATGACCTGCCCTGCCAGCGTCATCAAACAGCTCTACAACCACCCGCTGACCGATAAAGGTCTCGCGGCGTTCGTTGAAGACTGGAAGAAGACGGGTCAGTCGATTTTATAAATGGACAAAAATAAAAAATATAGTTCTACAAAATTCCCTGTAGACGCTATTCAAATGGCGCTTAAAGAATTTGATGCCATAACAACTGGAAATAAATTAGAAAGATATAAATCAAAAACTTTAAGAGTCTCGCATAATGATTGCATATGGACACTCGATACGATTGAAGAATTTTTTGCTGATTACAGACAACAGGATGGCTCTTCCAGGCTTTCTTTAATGGGAAGCAAACATCACTTTGAACACGTTAGATACTCTAATGGAGACACAGAGATAACTATTGAATTGCCCGAGCGCCATCAAATTGAAAAAGTATTCGGCATATTTGATGATAAAGCAGAATCTGCCAAAATTCCTGTAACTGCACCAAAAGAAGATATTACTATTTTTATTGGACACGGGAATTCTTTACAGTATCGAGATATAAAAGATCATTTACATGATCGTCACAAATATCGTGTCGAAACTTATGAGACAGGCAATAGAGCTGGACATAGCATACGAGACATCCTTGAAGAGATGTCTAAAAAAAGTAATTTTGCAATTTTAGTTATGACGGCAGAAGATCAAACTGCGGATGGAAACTTTAGAGCCCGGCAAAATGTAATACATGAGGTAGGCCTATTTCAAGGAAAGTTAGGATTCAGCAAAGTTATCGTAGCAGTTGAAGAAGGGTGCGATGTATTCTCAAATTTAGATGGTGTGCACCAACTACGTTATTCAAAAAATAATATTAAAGAAATTTATGGAGATGTTATTGCAACTATACGCAGAGAATTTGATTCTTAAAAATTATAAGAATCATTACTTTTTTTATGCAATAGCTTGTTTAATCAGACCCGCCAGAACCGGGCAATTGGTATAATGCATATAAGTGGCAGCTTCCGGTGTCTTGAGAGCGTCGGGAAGAAGCTTGGCGACTTCCGCTGATGTAAGATCCGGCTCATAATCGATCCACCCAGCACGTTGCCTTTGGATGTTCCCGGCGTTGTCTGGGATCTGGCAATCAACTGGCGCTCGACAGTTATCAGATGAGACTTTTTTCCCTATAAACCCTGTTTTGACAGGGAATAATTACTGGGAACCCGCCAACTTGGCAGATTTTTGGAAATAATTACTTTCCCGTAATTTTGATAAATTTAATCATCTGAGGCTATCATAAGCGGATGACAGCCCTGCGGTCCCTGTTTGCCAGTGTCCATGCACCTGCCCCCCTGCCGCCGGGGGAGGAGATCGAAGCTTTATTCGAGCGCGTCAAAGACACCAATCCCTCCGTTCACTCTATATATAATGAGCTGCTCGAAATCCTGAACCTCCCGCAAACCCATCCGATGGCGCGCGCAGGAACTGAAATTGCCCGCCTCATCGATACCGATTCCCACATCGGTGGCCATGCCAATCCGTATCACAACAAGGATCATATGCTTGAGGTCACGGTGTCGTGCGCCCTGCTCATCGCGCTGCATGAAGAAAATAAATTCCAGCCAACTCTGACCTCACATGAAAAACTGATCCTGCTGACCGCGGCCCTCAGCCACGATATCGGCCATAATGGGCGCGGCAACGGACGCGGTGAAAATCGCATTCCTCTTCTCACCGAAACGCATTCGATTGAGCTGGCAAAACCCATCATCGCGGCTGCCTATGGCATGGACACCCCGCCCGCCTTTAGGGTGTTTGCAGCGTTGCTCGGCTCAACCGACATTCATGGTGGCGAACTTGCGCCAGCCAAACTCTTCAGCGCAACGGCAGCCTGCCAGCGTGGTAAAGCGCCCCCACCTTTTGCGGAAGGCCCTACGCAGATGCAGTTCGTAACTATATTAAAGGAATATCCGGCGCTCGCCGAAATGAGTTGTCTGCTGCAAGATGCCGACCTCCTGCCCTCAGTGGGTCTGACGCCTGAGAGATCGGAACAACAGGAACGCGCTCTCGCGATTGAGATGCCCGAGGTTCACCTAGGACCAGACGGCGACATCAACTGGAAAGGGACGGTCTCATTTCATGAAAAACTTTCCGCGCCCAAAAGTCAGGCCGGGGAAATTTTCTCCCCTAACCGCCTGGTTATCATTGAACGAGTCTTACAAAAAGCCGCGCCTAAATGACCCAATTCGGCCTGACCCAATGACATGTATAGCCACCCGGATTGCGCAACAGATAATCCTGATGCTCCGGTTCTGCGTCATACCATGTGGCTTCAGGCTCTAACGTTGTTGCAACAGGGCCCGGCCACTTGCCGCTCGCGTTTACCGCCGCGATCACATCTTCCGCAATCTGCTTCTGCTCAAGCGTCGCATAAAAAATCGCTGACCGGTACTGTGTCCCACGGTCATTGCCCTGCCGGTCTTTGGTGGTCGGATCATGCACCTGAAAGAAATACTCCAGCAGCTTGCGGTAACTCGTTACTGCGGGATCATAGGTAATCGCAATCGCCTCAGCATGACCGCTCTTGCTGTCATGTGTATCGTCATACCGTGGATTGGCGAGATGCCCGCCCGTGTACCCGACGCGCGAGGCGACCACACCCGGCTGCGTGCGAAATAAATCCTGCATGCCCCAGAAACAGCCCCCGGCGAGAATGATTTTTTCCATGCGTATTCCTTGTCCTGATTACAGAACCTAAAATGAACCAGATATCTCTGAAATCAAGAGGGTTTTACGACTGCGTCCGGCTCTGGCTTATACCCAAGGCCATACGGTTCGCTCAGCATATGGACAAGCAGAACATCCTTCGCGGCCATTTCCGTCCTCGCATCGGCAAGGCGGTTGCCGACATGCAACGCCAGTTCGCGTTCATCCGCAATTCCCAACATCCGCGTCGGATCATCATTGCTGACAATCGGCATATAACGATACCCAAGCTTGGTCATTAAGGTCAGCGCTTCTTCAGCCGCCATCGTGTCGACCAGAACTTCTGGCTGCGGCGTCATCACGTCGCTCACTTTCAATTCCGCGACAAGGCGAGATGAATCGCTAAAATTGATATTCTGATCATCGAGCAAGGCAAAGACATGGCGCAGGATTTCCCGTTCGGTCAGAATGCCGACCAGTTTAGATTTTGCATCTATGACGCACGCTGCCCCGGTCCGGGTTTTCTGCATCATCGTCAGAATCACCTTGATAGGTTGCTCGGGCCTGAAGGTCAGACAAAGATTTTGTGTTTCGACATCGCCTACCTTATCAGGCGACACAAGGGGGGCTACATCTGCCGCGGGGGTAGGTGACGGGATTATGGGGGCTTTGGTGTGCATTTCGCTCTCCTGTTGGGACGCGCAGATACATCCAACCTTGGCCAACGCTCAGACACTGAAATAATTCCCTCCCAAAGCAAAAATAATCACCCGGAATATGACTTATACCGTGATGACGGAGAGGGCGAACGGCCTTATAATCTTGAGATTAGTTAAAACTCGAAAGGAATTTTATCATGGCATTTAAACATCTGGTGCTCGGCACAGCTCTGCTGACCCTCGCCCTCACCCCCCTCCCGGCGCTTGCGGACAAAGGCGGCAAGGATAAGGGTAAAGGATATGGTCATGACCGGTCCTACAATGATGACGATGACTCTAACTTCTATTCAAGACATGGCTCTGACACCGTCATCGTGATCGGCTCAGGTGACCGGGCTTATATCCGCAATCATCTGGCCACCGATTTTCGTCGCAACTGTCCTCCGGGTCTGGCCAAAAAACGCAATGGCTGCCTCCCACCGGGCATTGCCAAGAAGCGCTATGAAATTGGCCATCCACTTCCATCCGATGTCATCTATGTACCGATCTCGATCGATCTGCGCCGCCACTTAAGCCCAATTCCCGCAGGCTACCAGTATGTACAGGTCGATAAAGATGTCCTGTTGATTGCCGAAGCCAGTAAAAAAGTCATCGATGCAGTGACCCTGCTCTCTGCTGTCGGCCAATAATCAGGCTTTATCTTCTATTACGGCTGGGCGCGCGCGTCCGGCTGTAATAGAATCCTGATCTATGAAAGCTACCCTGATCACCGTCCTGTGTCTTGCCCTGCTGGCTTGGTTTTTCCTACCGGCCTCTGCTGATTTCAAGACTGGCCCGGTCAATGTGACCGCAGCCCCGGTGCAGAACCCGACCAGCGCCCCGCCCTTTGCCTTTAAAGGCTACACCCTGACCCCGCTTGCCGATTTCAGCGTCTCCGCTCGTGTCCTCAGCAAAAGCATCTACCGCCTCGACCGCGAATCCGCCCTCGCCCCGGTCGATCTTGCGCTTGGCTGGCAATCGATGGCCAAGCCTGAAATTCTTTCAAAATTCAGTATCTCGCAGGGCAACCGCTTCTATCACTGGTACACCGATAATTTCCCGATCCCGCGCAACGATGTAGAAACGCAAAGCGCCAATATGCACATGATCCCCTCGACCGACGCCATCGAGGACCAGCTGAAAGCCATCCCCGAAGGCAAAACCGTGCGCATCACCGGCTACCTTGTCGGGATCACCACCGCCGACGGCTGGCACTGGGACTCCTCGATGACGCGCGGCGATACAGGTGCAGGCGCATGTGAAGTGATTTACGTCACTGATGTCGTGCTCGGAAAATAAACGGAACTTCCCGCAGTGCAGCGCATTGGTGTAGAGAATTCCCTCTCATCAAGGCAGGCTCTTATGCTGAACACGCAAAACGTTATGGCCACAATCGCCGTCAAAGACCTCGGCACAGCGCGCAAGTTCTACGAAGACAAACTCGGTTTCCGCGAGGCCGATAGCGACGGAAAAAATTACATTTCGTATTTCAGCGGCGACACCCGCTTCCTCGTCTATAAGTCCGCTTTCGCAGGCGGCTACAAAGCCACCGTCGCCACCTGGAACATCGGCGGCAATGCTGAGCGACAAATCACCGAACTCAAGCGCCGCGGCATCATCTTCGAACACTACGACGACATGCCCGGCACCACCCGCGAAGGCGACCTCCACATCAGCGGCCCGATGAAAAACGCCTGGTGCAAAGATCCGGACGGGAATATTTTGTGCTTTGTGGGGACTTAGAATCCCCTTGACATTTTAGAATAATTTCCTTATAATATGAAATATTATTACAATCGGCTTATTGCCCCGTTTTACGGCATTAAGCCGCTTTTTTATGGCCGGAACACTTTGAGAGGGGTCGCTATGAATCAGAACGGACTATTAAGCCAAAAAATTGAAACGACGAACAAACTGATATGAATTGGAAAAATAGAAAAAATTAAAACGCGGAACGAACTGAACAAACTGGCTGAAAACATGGTAGAATCGGGGACGTGACTTACATATGACAGATTTTATGACCAATCCCGCCTCTCCCCCTGCTCTCGACGCCGACGATATCATCGCGTGGCTGAAAGCGCATCCAGATTTCATCGCCCGCAATCCTGAGGTTATCGACCTCCTGATGCCGCCTAAGGAAAATAACGGGCGCAAGGTCGCGGACTTCCAGTCCTACATGATCGAACGCCTCAAGGCCGACAAGGCCGAAGCCATCGGCATGACCCGCGAGATCGTCGAGACCGCCCGCAACAACATGAACAGCCAGACGCGCATCCACAAAGCCGTCCTCCGCCTGCTCGAAGCAGACAGCTTCGATGAATTTATTCAAACTATTACGTCCGACCTGACCAACCTCCTCAATGTCGATATCACCACGCTTGTGGTCGAAGCCGACGGTAAGGAAATTCCGCATATCAGCACGGTCGGCATCCGCGTCATTCCTGAAGGCACGGTGGATTCGTGGATGCAGGGCAAAACCATTCTCCAGCAGAACGATATCTCCGGCATCGAGGCGATCTTCGGCTCCGGGGCGACGCTCGTAAAATCACAGGCCTTGGTGCGCGTCGATATCGCCATGCAGACGCCGCCCGCGATCATTGCCTTTGGCAGCCGCGATCCGCATATGTTTAATCCGTCACAAGGCACCGAACTGGTTTCGTTTCTCGCCCGCGTTGTTGAAAGACAGTTCCGCGCATGGCTGCTGCTTCCGCATTGAACCCCGCGCTGCTGGAAGCCTGCGGCCCCGATCTTGCCGAGGCGGTCGGACGCTGGCAGGACTGGCTCAAGGTTGAGAAGAATGTCTCGCCCCATACCTTCCGCGCCTATACTTCCGACATCGGGCAGTTCATCACGTTCCTCTCCCACCATGCAGGCGGCACACTGGCGCTGCGTCATATCTCAGGCGTAACCCTCACCGATTTTCGCTCGTGGCTTTCCAACCGCGCGACCGACGGCCTTACCGCGAGCTCCCGCGCGCGGTCCTTGTCAGGTGTCAAAAACTTTTTAAGCTGGCTCGATAAACAGGGCATCCTGCACAACTCTGCCATCGCCAGCGTGCGCTCGCCCAAACTGCCGCGCAAACTCCCGCGCCCGATGGATGAAACTCAAATTCACCGCCTGCTGGATGAAGTTACACCAGCCCCTGATTGGGTGACCTTGCGCAACCGCGCCCTCTTCACGCTTCTCTATGGCTGCGGCTTACGTATTAGCGAAGCCTTGCAACTCAACATCGCTGACCTGCCACGCGAAAGTTTTCTGCGTGTCATGGGTAAGGGCCGTAAGGAACGTCAGGTTCCCGTGCTTCCCTTGGTGGAAAAAATTCTTTCCGAGTACCGCGCCCTTTGTCCATACGGAGAAACTCCCGATCGTCCTCTTTTTATGGGCGAGCGCGGCCAGCGTCTCAATCAGGGCATTGCGCAGAAGGCTTTGCGGGATGTGCGCCTCGCGCTCAATTTGCCTGATACAGCCACGCCGCACGCCCTGCGTCACAGTTTCGCAACGCATCTTTTGCAGAACGGCGCAAATCTGCGGGAAATTCAGGAGCTACTCGGTCATGCCTCACTCAGCACAACCCAGCGTTATACCGATGTGAATGCTGAAGAAATGCTGAAAATTTATAAATCCGCTCATCCTCATTCCCGAAAAAATGGTACAATCACATCATGAAGTCTCAACAATTCATCCGCGACCAATCCGGCAGCGCCATCTTCATCATTCTTGTTGGCATCGCTCTGTTCGTCGCTCTCGCCATGGCAATCAGCCAGAGCCTGCGCGTCAGTGGCAACGCGCCGACGAAAAATTCCAAAGAGTCGATGGACCTGCAATATATTCAGGTCGCAGAATTTCTTGATACGCTGAAACTGCGCTACACCAAGCTGACCGTCGTCGACAAGGTTCCAGTCCTTAAACTCAGCTTTAAGAATGATGTTTATAAAAACGTTGATGGTAGTGAGATGTGCACCAACAATAACGCGGCTTGTACTGATGCGACGTGCGCAATTTACAGCCCTTATGCACCGGACGGTGTCCGGCCTGAATTGTTCACAAATATCGCCAATGCGACGAGCCCTACGGCAGGAGCCTTTCAAGCCAACGGAACAGTATTGGTTATGCAGATGAGCGTTGCCGGTGTTGGCACCTCGGCCTCTGATTTCGGCGTGCGGATTTTTGGTGTCAGCCCCGAGTTCTGTAACTTTTATAACGCCAAACAGGGTTTGACGACCACTTACACCGATAGCACCACCTTAACCAGTATCGGCGAAACTCCGGGCACCTCTCAGGGCAATATCTGGGGCGCTTGCGTTGGCAACGCGGCGTGGGGTGGCACCGATACGTTTGGTGATGAAGCGACGATGTTCAACGGCAAGTCGACTTTCTGTGCCCCCGGCAGGCTTGACGCTGCGCAGGTCCGCCTGTCAATCACCTACATCCTGCAAGCGCGTTAAACGCTTGCATGCTTACATATGGATGGTGCGCCCATCGACTGCGAGAGCAGCTTCCTTGATCGCTTCTTCAAGCGTCGGGTGCGCGTGGCAGGTCCGGGCGATATCTTCGCTGCTGCCTGAAAACTCCATCACCGCAGCGATTTCCGCGATCAGCGTCCCGGCTTCCGGTCCGATGATATGGGCACCTAAAACGCGGTCGGTGCGGGCATCAGCGATAATCTTGACGAACCCTTCCGTAGCATTCATCGCGCGCGCGCGGCCATTTGCACTGAAGGGGAATTTGCCGACTTTATATTGTACGCCAGCGGCTTTGAGCTGTTCTTCTGTTTGCCCGATATTGGCAATCTCCGGCCATGTATAAACAACGCCCGGAATCAGATTGTAATCGATATGCCCCGACTGTCCGGCCAGCATCTCAGCCAGAACCATTCCTTCGTCTTCTGCCTTGTGCGCCAGCATTGGTCCGGCGATCACATCGCCAATCGCGTAGATACCTGGCACATTGGTTTGGAAATGCGCATCCGTCTTAACTCGGCCGCGCTCATCTCTTGCAACGCCAACTGCATCAAGGCCAAGTTTATCAGTGTATGCTTTACGACCAACAGCAACGAGAACAACATCTGCGCTGATTTCTTCACCAGCACCGCCGCCTGCAGGCTCTAATTTCAGTTTGACGTCTTTGCCCTCTACCTTGGCTGATGCAACTTTAGTCGACATCTTAAAGGCCATGCCCTGTTTGGTCAGGATTTTCTGCGCTTCTTTGGAAATTTCTGCGTCCATACCCGGCAGAATACGATCCAGAAACTCAACCACAGTCACTTTCGCGCCAAGGCGACCCCATACGGCGCCCAGTTCTAGACCGATGACACCGCCACCGATCACAACCAGATGCTTCGGTACACTTTCCAGCGCGATTGCACCAGTCGAAGAAACGATCTGTTTCTCGTCAATTGTAATTCCTGGCAGGCTGATAACGTCTGACCCTGTCGCGATAATAATATGTTTCGCTGAATAGGCCGTACCAGCGACATTGACTTTACCAAGCGCACTAATTTCTCCTGCACCTTTAAGCCAGTCGATTTTATTCTTTTTGAAGAGATATTCGATCCCCTTGGTATTGCTGCTCACCACATCGGCCTTGTGCTGCATCATGCCTTTGAGGTCGAGCTCAAGTTTGCCGATCTTGATGCCCATTTTATCGAGCGTGTGCGCTGCTTCATGATATTTTTCAGAGGCCGTCAGCAGTGCTTTGGACGGTATGCAGCCAACATTCAGGCAGGTGCCGCCAAGTGTAGGTGATTTCTCTACACAAGCTGTTTTGAACCCAAGCTGTGCGCAACGAATAGCGCAGACATAACCGCCTGGCCCAGATCCGATTACAATGACGTCATAAGATGCTTCTGCCATAATATCCTCTCAAATGGTCGGGTAAACCTATTGAAAGGAAGCGCCTTTGGCAAGGTCCGGAGCGAAAATCTTGTTTGCTCCGCTTTGCGCAGGCGGCAGATCTTCCTGCTTTCCAAGGAATATCCCATAAGGAGGAACAAAGCCTTTTTTAGCGTGACCGGAAGCGGCCTGACCAAGCTCTTCCCTTAAAAGCATTCTATCTTGCGTAACCGGCCTTTGCGCGTTGATGAAACGAAGAGAGCGCGTTGTGCATGCCTGATCAATAATGCCTTCAACTGTTGAGGTGAAATTCATGTTTATTTTCTGACGGAATCTCTCAGAAAATATTCTTTGATAAGGATCATAGACTCCCACTTTTCCGAAAGAAGAATCCATTTGCGAATTCATCAACCACATAGGATGAACCAGTGGATCAATTCGGCCTGTTAAAACACTTTTCGCCCATCCAAATATTTCTTCATCCGTACCAATGCCACCGTATATTGCCGCGCTGAAATCAGAGTCCTGCAAATCAGCTTTACGTCCCTCAAAATGAGGATGACATCTATAAATTCCGCCGCCCAGGTATGGCTTCTCAATTGCTTCAGTATCAACACATTGAATATTGATAAGTTGATTTGGGAAGATATAACCTTTTCTCAGCAACTCTTCTTCACCGGACATGAATCCATCATTGATCGCCTTCATAAGGCCATCGTTGCCACCACCAGTTTTAAGAGTAAATCCATTGAGCTTAGCAAGGTAGCCAAGGCGCCAAGCCTCATTCAGGGCTTCCCTGTTACAGTTTGATGCCGACAGATAAACCGTCATTACCATGCACTGATTATTTTCAACTTGGCCGTCTTGATAGAAATGCCTGCGCACAGGAGTTATTCTTGGTAATCCCATGCGCACGATTTCGGCGATTTTTTCGGTTGCCTCTGCAACGTTATCAACCAGATTCAACAGATGTTTTGTTTGCTGACCAACCAAACCTAACATCTGCTTATGTTCGAGTAGCCTCAAAACTTCAGCGGCAGCATATCTGTCAGCTACAATTTCGGTGTGATTATAAACCTGATTTCTAACCATACCTTTGAGCAGCAGAAGGTAGGCATCCACTTTCTGCTCATCAGTTAGCGGGCGATCAGGTGGGCCAAAATATGTAACATTCGCCTCGTCAAGCAGCCCTCTCATATTTGAAAGATAAGCCTGATTGCTAGGTTTTAACGAAGCAGCTGTATAAAACTCTTCCGGATAGCCTCTGTATGCGTGCCATACTGCAGGACCAAGCTGCGTAGAAATTTTAAAATCCCGCAATAAAGAATGTTTAACCGCTTGGAAAGCAGCGGGCGACCTCTGCCCCATAACCATTTCTGGAGTCGCAAGAAGACCCATTCTTTTGAGTTTGCGCTTAGCAAGCGGTGAAACCTCTGGTTCTCGTTCATCTAAGTCATTGCTTGCGCCCATATAAAGTCGCATCAATTTATAACTGATTGCATTTGGCCCAGTTGATGCCCAATCAGGAACCATGCTGCGCGTCTGATTTTCACCCTCAGGGATCAGGTAATTTTCGGTCTCTGCCACACGCGTTTTTTGCGAAAGGGGGAATTGCGGTTTTTCTGATACGCGCAGAACATGCGCCTCAAAAACTGATGTTACTTGCAATAGACGGGGATCATAGTCTTCACCCCTGTCGATGGCGTCAAGCATTACACTCAAATTCGCACTTACAAATAAACTTGTATCGTAGGCTCGCAAATCATCAACAGTGAACCTTGGATCCTCCGCAACGATTTCGCGCACCCTCGCGAACAATCTTTCCATGGTAATTTCGAGGCCGTCAGTCCGCTTGAGGTAAGCCAGCTCAACGCCAGGAGACATCTGGGTAGGGTTCAACTTATGAACAGAGTTAGGAAAGTGCTCAGGGGTAAAGAGGTCAATCCTCCGCTCACCCTTGGCATTTTCAAGACAAAAACCAAGGCCGCCATCATGACTTAAAGTTTTTAACTTCGTTATATCTTTATATCCATGCTGGGCGAATAAAACTCTGACTTTGTTTGTTCCTAAATCCTTAAACACATTGTAAATAGCGCGAAATTTCTCGTCTTCGGCATTGGCTTCGTGGCTATAGGACTCTTCGGTCGGAGATTGATAAGGACCTATAATTTCTATCAGTCGCCGCATTAACCCACTGGCTCCGACGGATTTATGCCCGACTACACTTTGCTCAAACTTCAACAAATCTGTCGTTGCAAACGCGATATCAGGATCCGGATCACCCGAAGAAATCCCTAAAGTATGACTTATATCAGCAGGATTTATTTTCTGCCCATATGAAAGGGTTGCTAGAAGATCAGCGGTCTCCGCACGACCAAACGTAACATGAATATTTAATCTTCTGAGTTTTTCCCGCTCTTGCTTCCAGTGAGGGCCGTTTGTGTTGAGAAGAGGTTCCCAAAAATGGTCAGAGTTCTGGATTACAACCGGGACAGTATACCGCACACCAGGATTGTCTTGACGCTGACGGATCAAGTTTAAAGCTTGAGCGAAAGAAGTAAGATCACCTCGCGTTAAGACAGGTATTTTACCCGGGTCGGCAATAAAATCTTCACCTTCCTTGGCTGCCTGTCGCTTATCCCAGTTCAATCCAAAAACTTCGAAAGGCGTTATCGGCAAGCCTTTTTGAATCGCAATATCTTTAAGGCTTTCGGCCTGACGAAAGAGGGCTCCTCCGAGGGCATGCAGCGTTGTCTTGCCCATGTATTTTGGATCAAAGTCACGATATTCGGCGAGAGTGACATACGTCTGGGGCTCTGCCGCAATAAAATGGGCCGCATGCATGCGGCCCGCCAATTCATAAAATGTTTCCCGTAGATCAGCATTGCTGGTGAGAAAGGGGATCTTCTGCCCAAGCAGAATTCCAACTGCAGTCTTTTCTAAAAGCCTAAGCTTTTTCAGCATTCCAATACTCTCTAAACTCAAACAGCAAGTTAAGTGATAGGAAAGTACTTATCTTATATGACAAACAAAACGCAATCTTTTTGCCATATCCTTTAATATTAATAATTACTTATATAAAAGAGTCACTTACGGCAAGAAAAATGTCGGTTAAACTCCGTTAATATAAACAGCTATTAAAATGGTAAATACGTATTTATGACCTCCCCATTAGACGCCATGCAGGCTGCCGTTAATATTGTCCTGACCAGCCCTCATCCGACCAATAAAATTGCCTCCACCCTCTTTACTGAGGACAGTATTGTTGCGCGAACCAATTCATGGCCTAAGAAAATCGCTGAGGTGCTTGGTACAGACACAAGGATAGGCAACAGCAGCGGGACAATTCATGCCGAGGTCAATTGTCTTCTCGATTTCCCTGCAGCGACTTTTGGGGCCAGCCTCTGCGTGACGGATCCTTTTTGTCCAAATTGCGCCAAGAATATAGCTGAAGCTGGCATCAAGAAAATTTATATCGATCACAAAGGGTTTGATAAAGATTTTGCTTTACGTCGTGGGAGCGAATTCAACAGCATGTCTCTGCAGATCGCCGCAAGAGCCGGGATCAGTATTTATGAAGTGCGCCGCAAAGAAGGTGTAATCGTACCTATTCTTGAAACGCCACAGGATTACCAAGCCGTCGAAGACAACCCAATAAAGGTTTCACCGCAAACAGATAAGCCATCATTAAATCAGCTCGTCTCAAGCGTGGTTGCAAAAGCAGAGCGCTGGGGCTGTGGCTTTGCTCAGGACCGCAATGGTAAGGTGTTTTCTCTCGTTGCCTCGGCTCACGCAGCGATTGGGTATTCAGCTGCAAACGTTGATGATCGTTTAAAGCTCAGCGAAACGGATGGTAAATATAATTTCTATCTCGAGCCAATGAACCGCCTGATGATGGGCGCGGCACGTCATGGCCTCAAACTTATAGATGGTATGATATACGCCTCATGCATTCCAACTTCGCGGGAGCAGGTCAATCTGGTCGCTGCGCGAGTTCAGAATATTCATGTTGGTGATGTCAGCCACGCGCGTGATGACGACGCACTCCATGCCCGCTCCTTATTGTCAGGAGCAGGCATACTCAACTTTCATTTACTTTAGATGTCGAGGATAAGGCGTGACGGATCTTCGATCGCCTCTTTGATACGAACAAGGAATGTCACGGCTTCACGGCCGTCAATGATCCGGTGGTCGTAAGACAAGGCGATATACATCATCGGACGGGCCTTGATTGATCCATCTTTCATGACCATCGGGCGTTCCTGGATTTTATGCATCCCAAGAATGGCAACCTGTGGTGGATTGATGATTGGTGTGGACATCAAGGAACCAAAGACGCCGCCATTCGTGATCGTGAAGGTACCACCTGTCATTTCATCGAGCGTGATCTTACCGTCGCGGGCTTTCGCACCGAGACCGCCGATATCTTTTTCAATCTGTGCCATCGATTTGATGTCGCAATCTCGCACGACCGGAACAACCAGACCCTGCGGGGTCGATACAGCAACGCTGATATCATAGTAGTTTTTGTAGATGATCTCGTCACCGCTGATTTCAGAATTGACGGCGGGAATTTCTCTGAGCGCGTTAACGGCTGCTTTGACGAAGAACGACATAAAGCCCATCTTCACGCCGTGTTTTTTCTCAAAGGATTCTTTGTACTGGTTGCGAAGCTCCATAACAGCGCCCATATCAACTTCATTGAAGCTGGTCAGCATGGCAGCAGTGTTCTGAGCTTCTTTCAGCCGGCGCGCAATCACCTGACGCAGGCGCGTCATTTTGACTTTTTCTTCACGTGGGCCAGCGGCACGGGCTGGCTGAGGGGCAGCGGCCGGAGCGGGCGCGGCTTTAGGCTGCGCAAGCAGATCGATGACATCACCTTTGGTGATGCGGCCATCTTTACCGGTGCCGGAAATGTCAGACGGATTGAGATTATTATCGCCGACCATTTTCTGTACGGATGGCGCGAGTTTTTCAGGAGCAGGCGCTGTAGCGGTTACTACGGGTGCGGCTACTGGAGCTGGAGCAGCGGCGGCAGGTTTAGGGTCATTCGCGACTCCTGCACCGCCTGCGGTGATTTCACCGAGGATTGCACCGACTTTAACGGCAGAACCTGGCTGCACGGTGATTTTGGCCAGTGTGCCAGCCTGAGGAGCGTTAACTTCGAGGGTAACCTTATCGGTTTCAAGTTCGACCAGCGGCTCGTCAGCTTTGACAGCTTCGCCTTCCTGTTTCAGCCATTTGGCAACAGTGGCTTCGGAAACGGATTCACCAAGGGTGGGGACAACGATCTGGGACATAATTCAGTATCCTAAAGGGAGGTTTTTCTTCAGAACGACCTTCAACTTTTCAGCCCGTAAGGTCAAGGGTTCTTGAGGATTTCCCTCACAAAAACCGATGTTCTGAAAACTAAACGGGGGCGGCAAAAAGGTCGGGCTGTCCGGCAATGCTTTTATTTTTAAGCGCGGGTGCGGAGCGGGCTCCGGCGGGTTTGACTTCAGAGACAAGGCCTGAGTCCTGCTGGAGATGTTCCATCACATTGAGATCGCGGACTTTGTAGCCATCACGATATAATTTTACCAATTGGGCCGGATCATTCACTTCGATATGGATTTGATGAATAAGCGGGCCGCCTCTGCTCCGTGCAAATACCTGCTGGTGCTTGAAACGCCCGAGCACGAGAAAATCCCCAGCGATCTCAAGCATGGCTTTGACTTCCGGATGAGATGTCACAATCGATGGCTGCATGATGTGATGGCCGCTGGCGTCTTTGAATTCGTACTGCCGCATCGGAACTTTAATCTTATCTTCAGGGCGATCCATCGCAGCACTGATAAAATCCTGGCGCGGAACATTCTTCGGATTGCAAAGATGAAAGATACGAGGAGCCTGCAGGGCAGACCCGCGGCGTGCCATCGTATCCCACAGAGTTTTCCAGCCATTCCCATCAATAAACGTAGTCTGATGCGTGCCCACACCCCCATCGATGACATACATGGCATTCTGTGCTTGCCGCCGTGTCAAACCTCCGGCAGCACTTAAAAATTCTCTTACATCGCGGTTGACAGCAAGCGGTTCTCGATCCAGCAGGCGGGCATCACGTGCCTCAAGCTTACGGACAGGCTGACCTGCTTGTGAGAATTTGACCGCATAAGCAGATTGTGGAGGACGCGTGCCTGTATATAGCCAGTCAACATTGATATGAAACTTGACGTCTGGTTGCTGGAAGGCGGCTTTCGCACCGGTCAGGCGGCGGCTCTTACAGTAATCCGTGTGCTCATCAACGGTATCGGGATTAGCAGCGAAGGTGGCACGATGACCGGGCTGGTCGCCGCCAGCGATGCGCGGTGCGGTCGCGGCCCGATGATGGACAGCGACTTCCCTGCCCTCTTTTTCGAGGCAGTTGCCACAGCAAAGTTTGCCGCCGGAATGTTTCGGGCGGTGAACGGCATCATCGTAAAATTGAAATCCGGCAGGGGGTGATCCGTTGCGGCCCTTCGCGACAAGATACAGTGGCTCCTGACCCGGACGCAAAAGTACTGCCGCGTGTGTGACGCGGGTGTCGCCTTCATCGATCAGAGTGACAGGTGCCGTTTTAACCATGCCCGGGACTTTACCCAAATATTTGAATTATGACAATTATTATATCAGTTTGTTCGTTTCTATAATTTTTCGAACACCATTCTTATCAGTTTGTTCGTCGTTTCAAAAAACACAAAATAGCATTAATGTAATATAATTACTCAATAATGGGAAATATACCATATATTCCACAAAATCTCAAGGGGTCACGGGCGTGCGAAAATCCGGACGCTTGGTGACCGCGCGGGTGAGATCCGCGAGCGTACGCCAGGCATAATGACGGGCATCATTGATTTCGAAATGCAGAAACAGCACGTCGTCCTGGCCGCGTTTTTTCGTCAGATATGGGTGCGCGAGGATAAAAATCTCAGCTTCGCCCCGCCCCTTGCTGCGACCGATGCCATTGAAATCATGGAAGGCCTCACGGACACGCAGATGCATCGCAGGAATAACATAGACGGCCTTACCGGTTTGAGGATGCGGCATCGTAAATGGCTCCAGCCCAAAACGCAGACGGGTTCTGCCATCCTTACGTTTATAACTTGGTGGCTCACGCAAGGTCGTATTCAGCATCACGGCGTGCGCATTCAACCTGCCACCCATCAAATCAGTAACCAGCTCTTTGATCCTGACCTGCTCGCCGTTTGCTTCAGGACGGATAAAGAATTTTGGGAACGGCGTAGCATGATCGCTGTTGATGACCCATGCATCCTGTAACAACGCCTGATTGATCGCCTTGCTTTTCATTATCCTGAAGAAATCTTCAGGTGTCTTGGCGCGGAGGCGGCGGCGGTCGTCTAGATCTTCATTGAGGATATGCAGTTTACCATCTGCATCGCGCTCCAAAAGCCTTGGCACGACTCCCGCGCTGCGATTGAAGGCAGGAATTGGCGGCTCGCGCAATTCATTAAGGAATATAACCGGACCTTTGGTCAGATCCCACTTATCGTCGGAAGTCCCTTCCTCGATCTGATCGCTTAATTTGATACAGTCGGGATCATGTTTTTCGCCATGAGCTACTTTGAAATGATCGCGTACTTTTATCGCCCCGGCCTGGGTAAACCCTAACTGACGGCGAAGTTTCGCGCTTTCACAATCGGGACAGGCGATATGACCTTCATGGTCATCAGTATAAAATATACTGCCCTGATCCAGAACCTTGCCGGGCAGGACAACTTTGTCACCGTTCCGCAGATCAGTGGCAAAATGATATTTCAGGGTGAAAGTACCGTCGTCCAGCTTCATACGCGTCTGTTAGCAGAGACGGGGCGACGGCTGCAAGAAAATTGGTTCTAAAGGGTCAAGGCGTCGTTAACCAAAGCGGCCTGCTCTTCGGCGTGGCGCTTGGCGTAACCTGTCGCCGGAGCCGCAGCTGGGGCGCGCCCAACAAACTTGAAGCGCTGGCCTTTAAAGCCGGCAACCGCGAGCGTGTCTTCAAGGAGCGGGTTGACAAAGAACCAGCTGCCTTGATTTTTCGGCTCTTCCTGACACCAGACGAATTCAGCACCCGTATACTGGGCGAGCTCCTTGGCGAGGTCTTTTTCCGGGAACGGATAGAGCTGTTCAAGGCGGAGTAAGACGACGTTTTTCAGGCCGCGTTTTTCACGCTCTTCGAACAGGTCGTAATAGACCTTGCCCGAACACATGACAACGCGTTTGATGTTGGAAGGCTTGTCGAGCAGCGCGCGCGAATCATCCCAGAGGAAGCGATGGAAAGTCGAATCCCCGGTAAAGTCCGCGCTCTGGCTAACCGCCAGTTTGTGGCGCAGCAGTGATTTAGGCGTCATGATGATCAGCGGCTTGCGGAAGTCGCGTTTCATCTGGCGACGCAGTGCATGGAAATAGTTTGCAGGTGTCGTCAGATTACAGATCTGCATATTGTCCTCGGCGCAGAGCTGAAGGAACCGCTCCGGACGAGCAGATGAGTGCTCCGGGCCCTGCCCTTCAGAGCCATGCGGTAAGAGCATGACAAGGCCCGACATGCGCAGCCATTTGGACTCAGCCGAAGAGATATACTGATCGATGATAACCTGCGCGCCGTTGACGAAGTCACCGAACTGGGCTTCCCACAGCACGAGACTTTTCGGATCGGCCCATGTGTAGCCAAGTTCGAAGCCAAGCACTGCCGCTTCGGAAAGCGGGCTTTCATAGGCTTCGAATGTGGCTTGCCCCGACGAGATATTCTGCAGCGGGTAGTAGGTTTTTTCAGTGTTCTGATCGCGCAGCATGGCATGACGATGCGAGAACGTGCCACGCCCGACATCCTGACCGGAGAGGCGCACGGCATAGTTTTCCTGAACAAGAGACCCAAACGCCAAGCCTTCAGCGGTCGCCCAGTCAAAGCCGGTGCCGCTCTTGAACATTTCCTTTTTCGCGTCGAACTGGCGGGCGATTTTGGTGTTCAGGTTGAAGTCGGACGGAATGGCCGTGAGTTTTTCACCGAGCAGTTTCAGCTGGTCTAAAGAAATAGCCGTCTCACCGCGGCGGGCATCGCCTGACGCAGGTTTGAACCCGGCCCATGCGCCTTCGAGCCAGTCAGCCTTATTGACCTTGTAGCTGGAGGTTGCGGCGAAGGAGTCCTCAAGACCCTGCATAAAGGAGTCAACCCGTGACTTAACTTCAGCTTCACTGAGCACGCCTTCGGCAACGAGTTTTTTGCCATACATGGCACGAACCGTTTCATGAGTTTTGATAGCTTTGTACATCAGCGGTTGGGTAAACATCGGCTCATCGCCTTCGTTGTGCCCGTTGCGGCGGTAACAGATCAGATCGATCAGGACATCGCGGCCAAATTTCTGACGGAATTCAATCGCCAGACGTGAGACGAAAATCACAGCTTCGGCATCATCCCCGTTCACATGGAAGATCGGGCAGGCAAGCATTTTTGCCATATCGCTGGAGTACGGACCCGAGCGTGCTGATTCCGGGTTGGTGGTAAAGCCAACCTGATTATTGATGATGATGTGCACGCTGCCGCCGACTTTGTAGCCCTTCAGTTCCGACATCATCAAAATTTCAGCGACAAGACCTTGTCCGGCAAAGGCTGCATCGCCATGAACCTGAATCGGGAGAACCTGACGGCCTTCGGTATCGCCGCGCATTTTCTGTTTGGCGCGGACGCGGCCTACCACGACCGGGTTGACGACTTCGAGGTGGGATGGGTTTGGCGTGAGTGTCACGTGGACGGCTTCACCGCTGATCACGCGGTCATTCGAATAGCCCATATGGTATTTCACATCCCCTGAGCCAAGGACATCATCCGGCACAGATGGCATACCGTTGAATTCGGCAAACAGTTTGGTGAAAGATTTACCAACGACATTGGTCAGCGTGTTGAGGCGACCACGGTGGGCCATCCCAATCACGACTTCGCGCACACCAAGTTTAGCACCCGTCGCCATGACTTCTTCAAGGGATGCGACATAGGCTTCACCGCCATCAAGACCGAAACGCTTGGTGCCGACATATTTGGTATGTAGAAAATCTTCAAGACCCTGTGCCGAGACGAGCTGGCCGTAAATGGCTTTCTTTTCTTCCGCCGTAAACTGCGGGGCGCGGCCTTCAAGCTGAGCTTGGATCCATGCTTTCTCTTCGGCGCTGATAATATGCTGATATTCGGTGCCTATTTTACCACAATAGACTGACCGCAGTTTTTCAATCAGGGCGCGGATTGATGCATTTTCAAGGCCCAGCACGCCGCCAATATAAACACTGCGGTCCAGATCGGCAGAGGTGAAGCCATAAAACTCGGGCGAGAGTTCAGGATGGGATTTAGGTGCCTTCATATTAAGAGGATCTAGGTCTGCGGCAAAATGCCCGAGCGAGCGGTACGCCCGCACCAGCATCAGCGCCTGCATCGAATCTTTAAGCGCCTGCGCAGAAACGGCCGGAGCTGCTTTCGCCTGTGTGTTCGCAGCAGGTTTGGCGGATTTAAGAACTTCATCTGCGGTGGTCACACCAAAAGCTGCAGAGGGCTTACGCTGATGTGCCGGAGTCCAGCTCGCGCCGGTAATTTCTTTCAGCAGCGCCATTTCGTCATCGCGCAGATCGCCGAAGAAGGTCTGCCAGCTGCCGTCGATCGCAGCAGGATTCTTGAGATACTCTTTGTACAGGTTGGCGATGTACTCGGCACTTTGGCCGGAAAGAGCAGTCAGGGTAGCAGCTGGAGCTGGCATGATTTCCTCAAATTTTATTATTTTTAGCGGCGAGCGGATATTATCATGCGCAAATGTTCTGAAAACCCCCTTTTTGGAACTTACGCATCTTTCTAATCGTTAGTTGTAAGGGCCAATTTACCCAATTATGTTGGTTATTCTGAAGACGACGGATTTTTAGGGGAAATTTCAGATGTTTGAACTGTTTTTTAAACCGCAGTCCACCCCAATGTTGCCAAGCGATGTTCCCGCTTCCTTTTTCATCCTGCCTGAAGATATTCCCGCTTATAGCGAACAGGGCGTCTACAGCTCAGCGCTGCTTCTGCTGTCTTATATGATCGCTGTGATCGCCGCTTATGTGGCCCTAGATATCGCCGGAAAAATCGGCATTCAGCGTGAGCGTTCCCAGAACATCAAACTCGTCTGCGGAGCGTTCGCCATGGGTGCTGGTGTCTGGGCGATGCATTTTGTCGGTATGCTTGCGTATAAGATGGATATGCTGATCAGCTATAATCCGCTGATCACTGCTCTTTCCATGAT
Source organism: uncultured Pseudobdellovibrionaceae bacterium (assembly GCA_964368875.1). GTDB lineage: Bacteria > Pseudomonadota > Alphaproteobacteria > Micavibrionales > Micavibrionaceae > CAYJDG01. The sequence continues at coordinate 85,469 of CAYJDG010000001.1, read as the reverse complement.
CGTTGCAGTGATATTTTCCGGCGCCGCCTTCCTGATCGTTGCCAAGCAGCAGTTCAATACCAAAATGATAGCGATTGCCGCTCCGTTGATGGGATTGGCGATTTGCAGCATGCACTACATCGGCATGAGCGCGATGGAGATGGACGGCGTTATTTTATATACACCGGTTCTATTTTTTACATCTTTTGCGATCGCCGTGGCTGCGTCCGCTGCCGCCCTTTATTTAATGTTCAAAGCGAGAGAATCCACCAGCCCGGTTTTCTTTCGTGTAATTGCCGCCATGACCATGGGTTTTGCAGTGACAGGAATGCATTACACCGGCATGGGTGCCAGCGTCATCCTGCCGTTTGCGGAGTGCCGCTATGCCCCAAATCAGGATTACACTGGTCTTGCAGTATCGATTGCGCTGATCACCTTGCTGGTTTTAGCCGTTGCTTATCTCGTGCGCCAGCTTGACGACGCCATCGCGCAAATTCAGCAACGTACGGCGCAATTGTTTCAGTCGCAAAAAATGGAGGCTGTTGGCCAGCTCACCGGAGGCATCGCCCACGACTTTAACAATATTCTCGCCGTGGTACTGGGTAATCTTGAATTGCTGGAGCGACAACCTGCACTCGGACCGGCTGCCTATGGATATATTAAAGCTGCGGAATCCAGCGTCATGAAAGCCCGCGGCCTGACCCAGCGCCTGTTGGGCTTTTCGCGCAAACAGATTCTGCATCCTGAGACCGTTAACTTGAATGAATCTCTCCCCTCGATGCTACAGTTCATCGAGCGGGCTGTTGGCGCAAATATCTTCATCAGAACCATGATGAGTGAAAATCTGCCGAAAATTTATGTTGATCCGCTGCAACTTGAAAGCGCCCTGCTCAATCTCGCCCTTAATGCCCGCGATGCCTTAAAGACGGGCGGTGAAATCTCCGTAACGGTTGAAGAGGTTCATATCGATATCCAATTGGCCCAAAATCTCGAGATTTCGGCCGGTGACTATATTGCCGTTCATGTCAAAGACAGAGGGCATGGCATGGCACCCGACGTCCTCGCCCGCGCGACCGAACCATTCTTTACGACCAAGGATGTCGGCAAAGGCAGCGGTATGGGCCTGAGCATGGTCTATGGGTTTGTGCGCCAATCGCACGGATCGATTTCGATTGAAAGCGTGGATGAGATCGGCACGACCGTGACACTCTATTTGCCAACCAAGCAATCAATGCCCGCCACTGCGCCAGTTAAAGAAAGCAAGGTATCCGACGAGGTCACACCGGGTACTGGCTCTATTCTGGTCGTCGATGATGAAAAAGAAATTCGCACCTACATGGAAATCGCCCTTGGCGAAATCGGCTACTCGGCGCGTATCGCTGCCAGCGGGCAGGAAGCGCTCGACATGTTCAAGGCTGAGCGTCCAGACCTATTAATCACTGATGTGATTATGCCCGGCATGACAGGCTATGAGCTTGCTGAAAAAATTCAGGCCTTTGCACCCGATACGGGCATGATTTTTATGTCCGGTTATACGCCTGAAGCAAAAATGCCAGCTGGCAAGATCACCAAATATTCGGCGTTTCTTTCAAAACCATTCACACTTGGAAAGCTCGTGCAGGCTATCCGCCAGGTACAGGACCAGAAAAAAGCGGCTTAGTTACGCACAGTCAGGGCGAGTGAGAGCTCATGCAGCGCAGAATCTTCTGCCGGTGAAATGCTCATATCCTGATAGGCTTCGCGGTCAGCGACAGCGCCAACGAGTGACGATGCTTTATCCAGCAGACGGGCCATCTTGCTCCGCTCTTCTTCCTGCTCAGGCTCTTCACGAAATGCCCGGGCTACAGACGTTGCAGCAAACATCACAGATTTTCCGAACGAGCGGTAATCGTCATCCGTCCCTTGCGTACGCATCATCTTGGCGGTCTTGTTGACATCAGCAAGCAGCGTGTCTTCCTGACCAAGCCAGCGCGCCTGATCACCCGAACGGCGCAAGGCTTCGGCGGCAAGTTCCTGAACAAGCTCAGTCGCACCTTTGGCAGTTGAGATTTTTTGCAGAGCGCGCAGCAGTTGCTGCTGCTCGACCTGTTCGGACTCTTCGGAAATATCCGTGTCATCGATATGACTGATCCAGAACCCGACACGATAAAATATACCGATCAGGAGATCCTGCTCTTCAGGAAGAAAATTACCAAGTCCGGACATGATTATGCAACCTTGTGTTCGACGCCGAGCGTGACAGCAAGGCGGTTGATCGCAGCCTTCTCGTCCCGGCTGATGTTGAGCATCTGGTCGAAGCTTTGCACTTCTTCGCCCTTGATCATAGCCTTGATCCGGTCGACCAGAATGGAGAGATAGATTTTAAAGCGGTCAACCCACGGATCGGAGTCATCAAATTCGCGGTAAGCCATGGCAACTGCAATCGCAATTTCAAGAAGATTGTGTTTAAAGGCGACGATCTCTTTCATGTCGAGCTGGTCGGTCAGCGCATCGAAAACTTTCACGCAGTCATCGTGCACACCTTCGATATTAACCTGCCAGGAAGGCCATTCATCTTTGTGGCGGAGCGTTTCGAGCATGACTGATTGCGCAAATTCTGATTTGCAGAAGTCTTCGACGTAATACGTCACAACGTTGGCGAGTGCCGCCATTTCAGCTTCATCGGAATCGTTTCCGCCGCTCTGGTCGGACATGGAAATATACAAACCGACCCGGTAAGGCAGTTTGACTACGATTTGACGAATCTCGTCGGAAAGGGCGTTCAGACTCATGATCTAAATATAAAGCCTCCGGCCCTTCCGCACAACGGGGGTTTTTAACCTAAGCGGCCATAGCTTTCTGGATCGCGACACCTAGGCCTGATGGACTGTCCGAGACGACGAATCCAGCGGCTTTCATCGCGGCAACCTTGACTTCGGCGGTATCCTGACCACCCGAGATCAGGGCCCCAGCATGACCCATCCGCTTGCCTTTCGGGGCGGTGGTCCCGGCGATGAAGCCTGCGATCGGTTTACGGTTTTTCTGGGCCTTGTAGAAGTTGACAGCGTCAACCTCAGCCGGGCCGCCGATTTCACCAATCATGAGAATGGCTTCGGTTTCATCATCGGCAAGGAACATAGTCAGGGCATCGATAAAGTTTGTGCCATTGACAGGATCACCGCCAATGCCGATGCAGGTCGATTGACCGAGACCAGCTGCTGTTGTCTGGTGGACGGCTTCATAGGTGAGCGTACCTGAGCGGGATACGATCCCGATCTTGCCACGCTTGTGGATGTGGCCGGGCATGATCCCGATCTTGCATTCGCCAGGCGTAATCACGCCGGGGCAGTTCGGCCCGATCAGACGTGTTTTGGATCCGGTCAGCGCACGCTTCACTTTGACCATATCCAAAACCGGAATGCCTTCTGTGATACAGACAGCAAGTTCGATCTCGGCATCAATCGCTTCAAGGATCGCATCAGCAGCGAAGGCTGGTGGAACATAAATCACCGACGCAGTCGCGCCTGTGTCGGCTTTCGCCTGAGCGACTGTGTCATAGACAGGCAGATTAAGATGCTTGGTGCCACCTTTACCGGGCGTCACGCCACCAACCATTTTGGTGCCGTAAGCAATAGCCTGTTCCGAATGGAACGTGCCCTGCGCGCCGGTGAACCCCTGACAGATGACTTTGGTGTTTTTATCGACGAGTACTGACATGATGATTCCTTATGCAGCTTTGGCGGCTTTGTTGGTGGCATCGACAACTTTTTTAGCAGCGTCGTCGAGATTATCGGCAGCAATGATCGGCAAGCCGCTTTCGGACAAGATCTTCTTGCCCAGCTCGACGTTCGTCCCTTCAAGACGCACGACCAGCGGAACAGAAAGCTTAACTTCCTTCGCGGCGGCAATGATGCCCTCGGCGATGATGTCACACTTCATGATGCCGCCAAAAATATTGACGAGCACGCCTTTGACGTTTGGATCGGCAAGAATGATCTTGAACGCTACCGTGACGCGCTCCTTGGTTGCACCACCACCCACATCGAGGAAATTGGCAGGCTGACCACCATAAAGCTTGATGATGTCCATGGTCGCCATCGCGAGGCCGGCCCCGTTGACCATACAGCCGATGTTGCCTTCAAGCGCGACGTAGGAGAGCTCGTTATCCTTTGCTATGGTTTCTTTTTCGTCTTCTTCAGTCGCATCACGCATCGCGGCGACATCAGGGTGACGGAACAGAGCGTTGTCATCGAAGTTCATCTTGGCATCAAGCGCCATGACTTCTTCTTTATCAGTGACGATCAGCGGGTTGATTTCCATGATCGAGCAATCGAGCTCGACGAAAGCTTTATAGAGAGCCGCAAAGAACTTGATCGCGCTCTTGTTGGCCGCACCTTCAAGGCCAAGCGCGAACGCAAGGCGACGGGCGTGGAACGGCTGGAACCCGGCAGCCGGGTCAACGGCAACCTTGATGATTTTCTCAGGATGCTTCTCAGCGACTTCCTCGATGTCCATGCCTCCTTCGGTCGATGCCATGAACGTAACGCAGCCCGTGGCCCGATCGATCACGACTGAGCAGTAGTATTCTTTTTTGATATCGACACCGTCCGTGACATAGAGGCGCTGGACTTCTTTACCTTCGGCCCCGGTCTGCTTGGTCACGAGAGTCTGGCCGAGCATCGCTTCGGCAGCAGCTTTTACTTCATCAGGAGTTTTACAAAGACGGACGCCGCCCTTGCCAGTTGGGTTGTTCGTGAACTTGCCTGCGCCCCGGCCACCGGCATGAATCTGAGCTTTGACGACATAAAGCGGCCCTGGAAGATGACCAGCAGCCTTGACAGCTTCTTCGACGTTCATCGCGGCGATCCCGGCGGGAACGGCAACCCCGTATTTTTTCAACAGCTCTTTGGCCTGGTATTCGTGAATATTCATCCGGGATGCTCCATTAAGGTTTTGGTCGGGTGGTTGTGCTGACCTGAAATCAGCTTCGATTTACCACCTTGGGCGTTGCAACAAAAGGGCAAAGGCACGTTGCTTGGCCTTTTTCCACGCCCGTAGTCATACTCCATCAGTGGTTAATAGATTTTTAAGGCAATTTTGTGAGATTATATGTATACTAAAAAGAAACAAAAGTAGGTGTGATTTTGGCCAGTTTAGACCAGACAGACATTGAAGCTAAAAAAGCAATTCTTTCCCGCGCCCCTTTGAGCCGCGATCAGCAGATTCGCGAAGAACAACTCGCTGAAACCGCCGCCCGTGAAAAACGCCGCAACGTCTTTGGCGCAGCTGGATTTACCAATACGACCGATGGCAGCGACTTTGCCGCAGTCGATGACCAGATGATTAACCACGAAAGCGCCACAACTGGTGACTGGGGCGGGTGTGGCTCACCTGAACTTCCACCTGAAGAGCAGGCTTTTGAGGATTTCATGTGTTTTGAGGCAGAATTTGAATACGACGCCTGGAACAATTATGACTGGAATGACGGCATTTCGCCGATGACTCATTATTTTGAAACAGGCTACTTCGACACGAGCGATCCTCAAACGAGTTACTTCCTTTATAATACCCAGCTCGTTGTAGATGATGAAGGCGTACCAATGTATGTGGATGATGGCGCATCATGTATCAATCCTTCTTCAAGCCTCGGCCAAGCTCTGATTGCAGGTAGAGCCCAACTTGAAATGGAAGAACTGGCTCAGGCCGCAGCGGAAACCCCGCTCGATATCAGCAATCCTGAAATTTCAGCATTGGTTGCAGCAGCCTCTTACAACGACGATGGTCAGATCGTGTATGATGGCCAGACGGTCGACCCTAATTCAATCGAGGGCCTGCGCATTACCCAAGCTCGCGAATATATGGAAGCCGGCGCACAGCAGGATACCGTTGCAAAAGATGACCCAGCGACCCCTGATGCTGAAACTGGCACAGCCGCACCTACAACTACCACCACCACCGCCGATGCAGAAGGCCCTGAGACTGCTGCTCCGGTTAGCCCCCAAGGCAATGATGTGGCAGCTGTCGCAGCCGCGACCGGACCGACCGCTGATACCCCGGCTGAACCTGATCCAAAAGCCGATCCTGAATTTCAGGCCCTGCTGACCAAACTTGAATTAACGCCAGAGCAACTGGCCCAGAGACCTGCGCCGCCACCTGAACCTGTCGCGGTTCAACCCGTTGCGGCACCAAGGTTCGAACAGGCGTTCTAAACCCCTGAATTGATTATTTAAACCCGCGATACAAGCCCGAAAAGTTTGCTTTTTCGGGCTTTATTCTTTATATTGGGGCTATACAAAAAACAAAAAGGTGTGTGGCTGATGGCAAACGTTAAAGACCCGCAAAAAGTAGCCCCTCCCCCATTCGGTGCCCCTAAAGGCACGAAAGCTCTACGCGAATCCGATACTGCTGCGCCGAAGAAGCGTGATGACTTCAGCTGGTCACTCGACAACATGTTGCGCTGGTGGGCGCAGGACCTCGACGAAGCGCGTAACGAACAAGATGAAGTTCGCCTTCAAGATGTACAACAATTTCAAGCTCTACTCGATACAGTATCCTTTGAGCCTCTGGGCTACGCTGATCTCCTTGCCAAAGGTGAATTGACCGACGCAGATATCCTGCGCATCAATCCGCGCGACGAGCAGGCGATGAATATGCGCATGGCCGAAGTCGTCGATTATCAGCAGGGCCGCCGCTATTACCTCGTCGGGAAATCCCTTGAACAATACGAAACGCGGCGCAGCGCCGAATCATTTTTAGCGCAGCAAGGTATTGGCCAGTTACCGAGTGGCAGACCTCAGGCAGCTCTTCCGCCATCTGGAGCAGCTGGAGCGCCTAGCTCTTACCGCGCCCCTGAGTTCCGCGTCACCACCCCGGCTGTCGTGCAGGGTGAGTTGGTTGCTTCTATCGATAAAGCTGCCAAGATCACTGGCGTACCGACCGCATTGCTCGGTGCCATGACCGGCATTGAAAGCGGCTTTGGTAAAAATCTTCTCTCCCCTACTGGCGCGATCGGCGTCATGCAACAAACCGGTGGTTACCGCGATACGATGTGGAAAACCTACGGCGAGACAATTGCTCAGCATGTGCCTGCGGCCCGCGCTGCGATGGCTGGCGGATTGAGCAAGGACGAGAAAAGAGATCTTGCGTTCAACAACGATGCAGCCATTCTTATGGTCGCTTTGCGCGCAAAAGATTTCTGTAAAAAATACGGTCTCGACGTCAATGATCCTAAAAGCTGGGGCATGGTCTATCTCGATCACAACTCCGGTGAAGGCAGCGTCATGAAACTCATGTCAGGCCAGATGACGGATAAATTTATTCGTGATGTGAACCCTGCTGTGTACCGCGGCGTCAATACGCCACAAGAAGCGCTGGCGAACTTCCAAAGCAAGATCGTTGGCTATGCTAAGGCCTATGAAAAAGTTGAAGCAAGATACGAAGCATCTTCTCCAGCTATGGCTGCAGCCAAGCCAGCTGCAGATGCAGCTATTCTAAAAGCAAGCGGCAAGGCACCAGCTCCGGTTATCGTCGGCGCGAATGGCAAGCCGGAGCCTGTTCCGAGCTAAACCAGAAAAAATCGAAATAAAAAAGTAGGCTTCAAAGCCTGCTTTTTTATTATGCGTTTAAAAGCTTAGGCAGCTTTTTTATCGAGCGCGCCGAGCAGGTCTTTGACCGCGCCAACCGAGTGATCAAACATTTTCTTCTCTTCGGCATTCAGCTCGATTTCGATGATCTTCTCGATCCCGCCAGCCCCAATGATAACCGGCACGCCGATATAAAGACCGTTGATGCCATATTCGCCGTTGAGTTTAGCGGCACACGGCAGAACACGTTTCTTGTCTTTCAGATAGCTTTCCGCCATTGCAATTGCACTGGCCGCAGGCGCATAAAACGCAGACCCGGTTTTGAGCAGATTGACGACTTCGGCGCCACCATTCCGGGTACGGTCAACGATCGCATCGATCTTGGCCTGTGTCGTCCAGCCCATTTTGATGCAATCCGGCAGCGGAATCCCCGCAACTGATGAGTAACGCACCAGCGGCACCATCGTATCGCCATGGCCGCCAAGCACGAATGCGCTGACATCTTCAACGGAAACTTTGAATTCGTCAGCAAGGAAGCTGCGGAAACGGGCGCTATCAAGCACACCCGCCATGCCAACGACTTTCTTCGCATCGAAGCCTGTTGCACGCTGCATGACTTCAACCATGACGTCGAGCGGGTTGGTGATGACGATAACGAACGCATCCGGGGCGTGTTGTTTGAGATTCTGGCCGACGGTTTCGATGATGCCTTTGTTGATGCCGATCAGATCGTCGCGGCTCATGCCTGGCTTGCGCGGGATACCAGCGGTGACGATGACGACATCTGAGCCTTTGAGAATATCGTAGGAATTGCTACCGACGATATGGGCATCGAAGCCTTCGACAGGAGCAACTTGCGACAGATCCAGAGATTTACCCTGTGGTACGCCTTCGGCCACATCGACCACGGCGATATCACCGAGCTCTTTCAGACCTGCAAGCATTGCCAGCGTACCGCCGATCTGCCCTGCCCCAACCAAACCAATTTTTGCACGTGCCATGATGATAGTTCCTTTCAGATAGTTTCGTTTTATTTAGCCAAACCGAGAAATTCGAGCTGCCATTCCATCTCTTTTTTATCGAGCGGATAATCAGTGCCACCGCGCGGATAAATCAGTTCCTTGGGCGGCACAAGGCAGAGTTCTTTTTGCAATTGCAACGCAAGACGCATCGTCAGGCCTGCCTTCCAGCAGACTGCCAGGATCGGTTTTGGCGCATGCATGGCGACGATGTTTTCCATGTTGGTGCGCGATGTACGCACCAGCGCAGCAAGCGCCACGATGACGAAGTCTTTGTCGCGTACCCCGAGGGCATCGGCGACGGCTTCTTCGTTGAGCTTGCCATCGGCTATCATTTTTTTAACCCGCTCTTCAGGCGTCACAAGACCCTGCTCGCTCTCCTCAAGAAAATCGAGGCGGCGGCGCATGATGCTGGTGATTTCATCCATGGTGTCGGCATCGAGATCGGTACGGGCCAATAAAAGGTCCTTAACCGACTGATCGACAAACCCGGCCAGAACTTTGGCCATTTCAGGCGAGAGATTTTTGACGGTTGCGACAGGCTTCTGCCACTGCGGAAAACTCTTGGCCTTCTCGACAATCGTACTGAGCGTATCGTTGGAAATCTGTGCGCCTTTGTTTCCAAGGAGCAAAATACCGGCATCGACGTCATCGGTATCGATAACCGCCTGAGAAATCGGCATGCTGACTTTGGGGCGGGCGGCAATCGCCTGAATCGCCCAGCTCGCCGGATGGCCTTTGAGAATTTCAAGGAGATCTGTGTCTGTGAGCGCAACGCAATAGCGCAAAATCGGTTCAGACACGGCGCGCTCAAGATCGCGCGCCAGATGACCAACAACTTCCGGCGGAGCCTGCAGCTCATCTTTCAAGGTCGATGACAGCACCATGCGGATTTTCAGCACTTCATCGAGCGCGAGCGTGCCGAGGGCTTGAATCGAGAATGCATAGAGCTGGCTGTGTTTGTCCGACGATAATTCCGGCAGAAGTTTGACCAGCCGCCCGGCCAGCGCAAGTTTTACGTCCTGATCCTGATCGACGGCCAGAACCGGGCTGGCGTGCAGCGGAGTTGCATCATTGGTGGCGACGGCGCGGCGCACGGTCGCATCCGGGTCACTTTGGGCGAGATAATAAAGGATTTCCTGATGAGTCTTGGGGCTTTTGGCCAGCTTCATGCGGGCTGCGGCATCATCCGACAGTGCAATCTGCTTTTCTTTACCATAGCGTTCTTCATCCCGCTTTTGTTTTTTCGCGGGGTCGCTTTTACCGAAGAGGGAACTGAAAAATGACATGGCGGGTAGTATACCAATTCCTGCTTAAAAAACCATGAGGGGGTTATGTCTTCCGGTTGAAGTATTCCGGGGTCTGCATTTCCTGTAACCGGCTGACGGTACGCTGAAATTCGAAGGCATGATCGGTGCCGCTATAGAGACGGTCCGGCTGCTCTTCCGCAGTTATGACCAGATTGCGGTGATGGTCATAAAGAATATCCACGAGCGTCATCAGCCGCTTGGCTTCGTTGCGGCGGTCATAGCCAAGGCGGGGAACGTTCTCAAGAAAAACCGTATGGTAACGCTTGGCAATCGCGATGTAATCCTCTGCCCCGAGCGGACGCTCGCACAAATGCGCAAAGCCGAACCGGGCGACCCCTTTGGTCGCGAGAGGCACCTGAATGGTGCGGCCCTTGACGCTGATGAGGTCAGGGTGCGGGTCTTCTTCATCGGTGAGCGAGACGAACAAATTATCCGCCCGTGCGGCACTCGCCGTACCCAGCGGCGTAAAATATACTGAGAGTTCCTTCAGCTTGCGGGCACGGTAATCGATTTCGCCGTCGAGACAAATCACATCCATGCGTTTCTTGATCAGCTCGATAAACGGCAGGAAGCGCTCGCGCTGCAGACCGCCCTTGTAGAGATCATCAGGCTGCCAGTTGCTGGTGATAACGACTGAAACACCATGATCGAAAATCGCTGTAAACAAACGGCCCAGCAACATCGCATCGGCCACATCTGTCACATGGAATTCATCGAAGCAGAGAATTTTGGAACGGTTCGAAATGATCGAGGCCAGTGACGGCAGAGCCGCTTCCATATCTTCGATGACACCGCCCGAGCGGCGCGAATGAATATAATCATGCACTTCAATCATGAACTGGTGAAAATGAACGCGACGCTTTTTGATACCGAACGGGACAGCATCATAAAACATGTCCATCAGCATCGACTTGCCGCGCCCAACCGGGCCATACATATAAACGCCACGCGGTACGGCTTCCTTGCCCTTAAAGATCGCCATGCGTTTAACCCAGCCGGTCTTTTGACCGTGATGGATGACGACAGCCTGATACAGGCGATCAAGCGCCTGCGCAGCCTGCTCCTGCCGTCCGTCGGCGTCGAGCAGTCCTGCAGATACTTTTTCCTTAAACCGCTGGATCGGTGAGGTCATTCTTGGTGGGTTCGCTGACCGCCAGACGGCGGATGATGAAAATTGAAATCTCGTAGAGCGCCATCAGAGGGATGGCCAGAGATATTTGACTGATTATATCAGGCGGGGTCAAGAAGGCAGCAACAATAAAGACGATCACGACCGCATAGCGGCGCTTTTTCACCAGCCATTCGGCATCGATGATCCCGGCTTGGGCCAGCAAGGCGAGGAAAATCGGCAACTGGAAGCACAGACCAAAGGCAAAAATCAGGGTCATGACCAGATCGAGATACTCCCCGACCCGCGCCTCGAGCATGATCGGCAGGACGGTATCCTCCCCCTTACTCTGAAAACTTAAGAAGAATTTCCACGCGAGCGGCAGCACGATGCAATAGACCGTCGCGCCGCCGAGAAAAAAGAGAATTGGTGAGCAGATGAGAAATGGCAGGATGGTCCGGCGCTCTTTCTTGTAAAGCCCGGGCGCTATGAACAGCCAGACCTGGGTCGCAAAAATCGGAAAGGTCAGAAAAACCCCGGCAAAAATCGCGACCTTCATGTAGGTGAAAAAGGCTTCGGTCAGATTGGTGTAGATCAGACGCTGGCTATCCCCAGGTCCCATTGCGTCCGCCAAAGGCTTAACCAAAAAACCATAGATGTCTTCGACAAACAGATAGCACACGCCCGTACCAACAATCATCGCCACCATCGACCAGAGCAGGCGCGTGCGTAGCTCGGCCAGATGCTCAAGCACCGGGCGGTGGGTCGCATCAGGATTGGGGTTTGGAGTCATCGGTCTTTTCCAGAGGTTTGGCAAGCATGACAGCCTCTTCATCGGCTTCCGCTTCATCGGTCATGCTGGTGAGCAGTTCGGCAGGCACGATGCGTGCAGAATTGCGAATATCCTTGAGATCGGTCTGATCCATAAAATCATCGAACTGACGGGTCAGGGCATAGCGCATATACTGTAATCGCCGCACGATTTTACCGAGACCGTAGAGAACTTCAGGCAACTGTTTCGGGCCGATCGCGATGACCGCGACAAGAATAACCACCAGCAATTCTGACCAGCTAAAATCGAGCATGAACGCTCCTGAAGAGAGATAGAGTTACAGGAACTCTTAAACCTTGTTTTCAGGCGGCGATGGTTTGGTATCGTCGTCCTTCATGCCTTTTTTGAAAGCTTTGACGCCATCGGCGAAGTCGCCCATCAGGCGCGGCAGCTTGCCTGCCCCGAAAAGCAGAAAGATCACCAGAACAATTAAAAGTATTTCAGGCCAACCGAGAGACATTATGCGTCCTCCTCTTCATCATCATCGTCATCCGAGTCATCATCATCGTCTTCATCATCATCATCGGAGTCGTCGTCATTTTCTTCAGCAGCGGCGACTTCGATATCATCGTCATCATCCTCGTCGTCGTCTTCCTCATCATCGGCATCCACCGCATCTTCATCATCAGATTCGCCAGATGAGGGAATATTTTCATTCGCCGTAAAGAGATCGGCAGCACCCGGAATGGTATCGATCGCTGGTCGCGTATCGAGCAAGCCAGTGGCTTTGAGCTCAGCAAGACCCGGCAGGTCTTTCAGATCACTGATGCCAAACTCATCGAGGAACACATTAGTCGTGATCCATGTAAGTGGGCGGCCCGGTGTTTCAAGGCGGCGGCCTGGTTTGATCCAGCCAGCTTCGAGCAGCACGTCAAGCGTACCTTTGCTGGTCGCCACACCACGAATGTTTTCGACTTCAGCGCGGGTGACCGGCTGATGGTAGGCAATAATCGACAGCGTTTCGAGCGCAGCGCGGGAAAGTTTTTTCTCTTCTTTCTTGGTCAGCGCGAGATGCGCGCCAAGATCAGGGGCCGAACGGAACGCCCAGACATCTTCGAGACGCACGAGGTGAATGCCACGCTCCGCATATTCAGCTTGCAGATCGAGGAGAATTTTACCGACATCGGCGCTTTCCGGCAGACGGTTCTGCATGGCGCGAATGCTGATCGGCTCAGGCGACGCAAAGAGGAGCGCTTCGAGCAGACGTTTCTGCTGAACCGGATCTTCAAGGGCGATCAGCGGCGCGGCCTCTTCAGGCGCGGCCTCGATCATGGCTTCTTCGAATTCTTCTTCCACTTCGACTTCGACAGCGGCTTCAGTTGACTGACTCATTGGATTGTCCTTGGTCTTGTTGTTCGAGAGGTTCGCGGTCGACCGCGCGCAGGTAAATCGGGCGGAACAGGCCGTCCTGGCGCAGCTCGAGTTTGCCTTGTTTGGCAAGCTCAAGCGAGGCGGTCAGGATCGAAGCCAGCGACGATTTCGCATAGAGCGGTGTGCCGACTTTTTCAGGAATAAAGCTGCTGAGCGTCGTCCAGATACTGGAGACATCATTGCGCGGCAACTGACCGAGCATCTTGGTCAGGCGGCGCATCGCATCTTCCATCGACATGACATCATACGCGACCAGTTCGTATTTGCTGCTGGTCTTGCGCTGGGTGATATCACCATAGGCTTTGAGAAGCGAGTAGAGATCAACCGCATATTTATCAGGTTCCGGCGCGGTGAATTTTTCGCGGTAACCACGCGGATAGACGCTGAGCATCTGGCGCATGCGTTGGCCCATTTTCTGGGCACCTTGCTGGATCGCTTCGAGGCGACGCAGTTGATAGGCGAGCGCTTCGGCAATCATATCGGCAGACGGCTCATCACCCTGCTCTTCTGTCTTCGGTAACAGCAGGCGTGATTTCAGATAGGCGAGCCACGCCGCCATCACGAGGTATTCTGCAGCTATGTCGAGGCTGAGCGCCTGCGCGCGATCAATAAACGAGAGGTACTGGCGGGCGAGTTGCAAAATCGAGATTTGCGTCAGGTCGACTTTCTGATCGCGGGCAAGCTGAAGCAGGACATCGATAGGGCCTTCGAAATTATCGAGCTGCAACAGCAGGGCATCGCTGACCGGCGCCGGAACATCGGCGCGCGGAGCGTCTTCGGTAAAGGTCGGTTGTGCGTCTGCGGTCATCTTAACACTTTAACGTTTCTCTACGCGGCCCAGCGGGCTTCGAGCGAGGTTTCCCAGCGTTGCCAAGCCTTAGCCGACAACGGCGGCAGGCTGGCGGCTAGCTGTTCCATAACATCCAGTTTGGCCCAGCAATACAAAGCAAGATCACAGCCGGCTTGCAAGGATTCTCTGCCTCTTTCGGCAATTGATCCATATTTTTCAAGGGCTTTCATATCAAGGTCATCCGAGAAGAGCAGCCCGTCGAAGCCGATCGTACCCCGGATTATGTCATTGATAACAATAGGGGAAATCGAGGCCGGACGGTCCGGATCGATCTGGGTATAGACGATATGGGCGACCATTCCCCACAAACTCGGGGCATAGGGCTTTTTGGCGATCTGGCGGAACGGCTCAAAATCGGTCGCATTCAGCTCCTCGAGCGACGTGCTGACTTCCGGGAGATTGTGGTGGCTGTCGACCACAGCGCGGCCATGGCCGGGCAGATGTTTGATGACGGGAGTCACACCCACATCAAGGAAGGATTTGCATACAGCATCGGCCGCATCGACCACCGTAGCAATCGAGCTGCTATAGGCGCGATCGCCGATAGCCGCATGGGTATCAGAATACAGAAGATCAAGGACCGGCGAACAATTCACATCAATACCGATTTCCATCAGCGATTTCGCAAGATCAATCATGTCCCGCTCGAGACGCAAGACTCCTTCATTATGATTATGTTCGATTTTTTCGCCGTAATGTTGCGCAGTCTGAAACGCGTCCCAGTGCGGCGGCTTGAGCCGCGCGACACGTCCACCTTCCTGATCGATCAGCACCGGGCAATCCCAGCCGACCGTCGTGCGCAACTGGTCGGTCAGTTTCTTAACCTGATGCGGTGATTTGCAATTGCGGCCAAAGAGAATGAAGCCGAAGGGCTGAGCTGCAGAAAACAAGGTTTTCTCGGCGTGGCTTAGTTCTTCACCTTCAATCGAAAAGACTGCGGCGAGCGGCAGTGGTCTGTCCTGCATACTTAAAGTCCTCGGTGAAGCGCGATCATATCGGCCAGATAATCCAGTTTACGTTTACGAAGTTCCTCAATGAAGACTGGCCACGGCGGTATATTGCTCTTGTAAGGAATTGTCGAAGGACCATCATAAAGACCGCCGCCATCCCCGTCATACAAACCACCACCCGGTCCGCGAAACAGTCCGCCTCCCGGACCCGTGTACAAACCACCCCCAGGCCCTTCATACAATCCACCGCCCGGGCCAGTATAGAGACCGCCGCCGGGTCCAGTATATAAGCCGCCACCATGACGCGTGGAAAGACCACCACCCGGACCTTTGAACATACCGCCGCCATAAGCAGAGGACATGCCGCCTCCCGGTCCGGTATAGAGGCCACCACCCGGCCCGATATAACGATCACGTGGCCACATGGCGCTTACCGCTTCGCGACGACGCAGCTCCCGGCTTTCTGGGCGTTGATCGAGGTGCAAAGTTTACGCGCATCAGCTTCGCTGACCGGCCCACCCTGAATGCGATAGTAAGTTCCTTTCGCACCCAGATCGGCAGACTGAACGCGCAGTTGCAAATTAGAGAGCTCAGAATACTTGGCCTGATATTTCGGCCACTGGGCTTTTGCATCTGCAGCCGATTTCACGGCGGCCATCTGCACATAGAAATTACCACCAGCCGCTGGTTGAATCGCATCAGCGGTTTTCGCCGCAGCTTTATCTGGCGCGGGTTCAACCGCAGCAGTTTGCGCTGGCTGAAGTGGAGTGGATGGCTCCATATTAACGGGTGGAGATGTTTCGGCACTTTCAGGTGACTCGTAGGTCACGACCGGTTTGGACATGACCGGCATCTTGCTCACGACAGCATCGCGGGCAGGGTCGGCCGGAGTTGCGGCAGCCTCATCCTTCGGTGTGAAGACATCTTGCTTGCGGACAGGTTTTTCGCTGTCTTCAAAAAGATTCTCGGTTTTACCGTCGCCGCCCTGCTCCCCTTTAAGGGTGTCGAAAATCGTGCTGTCTTTATTCGGCACGGCCATACCGCCCGGCTCGTCAGGAGCAGTCTTGTACGGCGTGGCATCGGCGCGGATGATCGGCACGGCGTCGTCCGAAACTTCGCTGCGCCCTTCCGGCCAGGTTGAATAGAGAACAGCGGCCAGAATACCGAGGACAGCCAGACCAGCGGTCACGGCCAGAACGCGGCGCAGGCTGCCCGGATGGACCCCGGATCGTTCCCGGCGGTTCAGAATGCTGTCGAGAAAGCCCTCGTCGTCATCAAATTCGTCGCGGCGTGCCATAATAAAATCTCCTTACTTCAGGTCCCAATAGAGGTCAAAAATACGTTCATGTTCGCGGATGGCGTAACGGTCGGTCATCCCGGCGATATAATCGCAGACGATTCGGGCCCGCGCCTTGTCATTGGTCAGGCCGCCCGCCTCTTCCACCCGCCGCTGCCAGTGATCCGGCAGCAGGGTATACTTATTGATGAAGGCATTGAACAGGTCAGGGATGATCCGCTCGACCTTCATCCAGATGCGTTGCAGGGAGTAGTGGCGATACATCCGGGCAAAGAGGAAAGCACGCAAATCTTCAACCGATTTATGCATTTCAGATGAAAACGATACGATCTGTTTTTTACAGGCCCGCACATCATCCGGGGATGAAGGGTTAAGACTTTTCAATGACTTGGTCGTTTGCTCTAAGACGTCATCTACCATTTCGCCCATCATACGGCGAATAACCTCGGCTACTAGGATGGATGGCTTGATTGCCGGATAGGTTTTCCGTACATCGGCGAGAATGGTGCCGATAAACGGCATTTCGCCAATTTCGTCGAGGGTAAAAAACCCGGCCCGCAGACCATCTTCGACGTCGTGATTATTATAAGCGATGTCATCAGCCAACGCCGCCGCCTGCGCTTCGACCGAGGCATATTCCTGAAGTTTGAGATCAATCTTCGGGCATAATTCAAGAAGCGTGGCCGGAAGAACCGAGGCATCGGGCTTTTGGCCTTTGCGCAGACGCGGCCCATTGTGCTTGGCCACCCCTTCCAGGGTTTCGATGCTGAGGTTCAGCCCCTGCCAGCCGGGATATTTCTGTTCCAGATGGGTCAGAACCCGCAGCGACTGGTCGTTATGGTCAAAGCCGCCGAGATCGTCCATGCAGGCTTGCAGAGCTTCTTCACCCATATGGGCAAACGGCGTATGGCCAAGATCGTGCGCCAGCGCAATCGTTTCCGCGAGATCCTCGTTGATCATCAGGGCGCGGGCCAGCGTCCGGGCGATCTGCGCCACTTCGATGGTGTGGCTGAGGCGCGTCCGGTAGTGGTCACCTTCATGATAGACGAAGACTTGAGTCTTATATTTCAGGCGGCGGAAGGCGCTGGAATGAATAATACGGTCGCGGTCGCGCTGAAACGGAGTGCGGTGGCGGCTTTCTGGCTCTTCAAAGAGGCGTCCCCGGCTGAGATCCGGGCGGCAGGCATAGGCCGCTAGCGGCAGCGCGCAATAGTTGTAAGCCTGCGGCTCGGCAGAGGCAATTGAGGGGGCGGCAGACGACACAGCACGAATCTCCTTGAGGATGCTTCACCATAGCCGCGCCTATATGTTACGGCAATATAAAAGACCCGGCTTTCACCGGGTCTTTTTAAGTGCGCAGGAAACCGCCTTAAGCCGCAGCTTTTTGAGCGTTACCTTCGGTTTCTTTGGCTTTTTGGAAAGCCGGGCGGGCGCTGATTTCATCTACCAGACGCTGCGTGTTTGGACCGAGTTTGACGCGGCCGCCATAGACGCCATTCCAGCTGGCATATACCGCGATCATAATATCGGCAGGTGTCATTTTGTCGCCGGCCAGATATTTCTGTTTCGCAAGCTTCGCTTCAACGACGTCATAAAGGCTTTGAACTTTCTGGGCCGAAATTTCAGTGATCTTCTCTTTGACCGCTGCGTCTATCGGCATTTTCATCACGGCGAATGCCGGGCTGTAAGCCGGGTGCATGGTCGCGTTGCAGAACATCAGCGCTTCAAGGGCCTTGGCGCGCTCGATACCTGATTTTGGCAGCAAGTCGTTCGGATGGGCCTCACAAAGGTAAATCGCCTGCGCGGCACCTTCGGAAATCGGTGTGCCGTCTACGATCAGGAGCGGCACGACCCCGCGTGGATCGAGGGCCAGAAATTCAGCCGTGCGCTCTTTGGTACCCGGCTTGTTGGCGTTGATGAATTCGGCTGGCTGGTTAAGCTCGTTGAGGAGCACGTGGATTGCCTGTGAACAGGCCCCGGCTGAATAATAAAGCTTATAAGACATGGAGATTTTCCTTTTTCATTTGGATGTATGCGAAAAGACTAGCTTTCCTCGGCCAGAAATCAATATGATTATTTATGAGTATTATTCATGTGACAGAACAGGCGCTTAAGCGCGTAGCAACGATGCGCCGCGAGAAAAACTCCGCTGCGTTGCGCTTGCGCATCACCGTCGAAGGCGGTGGTTGCTCGGGCTTTCAATATATTTTTTCCTGGGACGATAGGGTCGGAGCCGACGATCTCGTTTTTGAAGATGCAGTCGTAACCGATACAGTCTCCGCCCCGTTTCTGGAAGAGGCCACCATCGATTATGTCGTCAACCTGATGGGCGAAGATTTTAAGATCACCAACCCGAATGCCAGCTCCGGCTGCGGTTGTGGCACCTCGTTTGCAATCTGATCAGATAAGGCCGCGATCAAGATAGGGTTGAACTTTTTTCAACTGATCCTTGCTCAAAGATTTCAGAAACTTCTCTCGCAGCACATCAACGTCTTTGAGATTCTTCAATAATGCTTCCGTATCGGTGATACGGCCAGCCAGAGGGCGCATGAACACAGGCGGCATACCACCTTGCATCGACACGCCAACCGGAGGCGGGGCCATGGTTTGCATTGGTGGCATGCCTCCTTGCATCATACCCGACATAGGTGGGCGGCTGGTTGCTCTTTCCTGATCATTAACCCGGTTCAGCGCGATAAAATAATCCTGTAACAAAGGTTTCTGATCTTTATCCAGTTTCAGAAATTCAGTGACGCGCTGGATCTTCAAATCGTGCGGCATCATTTCCAGTCCGATCAAATCATTCGGTGGCGGTGGGACCGTGCCGGGCGGCAGGGGCGACACCCCTCCTTTAAGTTGACCTGACGTCGGCGCAACACCTGCAGGCAAACCGGGCGCCGTCGTGACGGGGGGTACTATTATTGGCGGAAGGGTCGGCAGGCCTGCACTCCCTTGTGGAGGCATCGCAGTTGGGGATGGAGGGACCATATTGGTCGGAGCCGGAGAGAGCGGAACGCCCGGTGCTGCAGACGGAGGCGTCATCGTGACCGGAGGCGGAGGTGCAACGTGCTCTGCGATCACCATGTTTTTCGCAGCCGGAGCCTGGTCTTTCTTGAGGATAATCGCCCCGAGTGCCAGCGCAACCAAAGCCGCCACGATGACAACGCCTAAAATCTTCTTATGCATGACTATCTCCTCGTCCAGCGGCCCCTATTCTATTTTCCCGGTTGGATGAATGAAAGAACAATCTTATGATGGCGCATGAAAATCGCCTCGTGGAACGTCAATTCGATCCGGCAGCGGACGGAGCATCTGAAAACATGGCTGGAAAGCGTCCAGCCTGAGGCTGTTTTTTTACAGGAGCTTAAAGGCGAGACTTTTCCTGCCGAAGAGTTTGCTGGCTATCACGCCCTGACCAAGGGGCAGAAAGCATATAACGGTGTTGCCATCCTGACGCGCACGCCCGCGACCCTGCTGCGCGATGAGTTGCCCGGAAATTCTGATGACACGCAGGCACGCTATCTTGAAGCTGAACTGGACGGCGTGCGCCTGATCAATATTTACCTGCCGAATGGTAATCCTGTTGGCACAGAAAAATATGTTTACAAACTCGCGTGGATGGACCGCCTTTACATGCATCTGAAAAATCTGCGCGAGAACCAGATTCCGTTTCTGGTCGGGGGAGATTTCAACATCATCCCTGCGGAAGGTGATTGCTACGATCCGGTCGTGTGGTCAACCGATGCGCTGTTCTGCCCGACCAGCCGCGCGAAATTCACGCAACTCATGTCCCTCGGCTTGACCGATGCGTTTCGCATCTTCAACTCAGAAGATCACCAGTACACATTCTGGGATTATCAGGCAGGTGCATGGCCGCGTGATTTAGGCATCCGTATCGATCATTTCCTGCTCTCGCCAGCAATCGCCGACCGCGCGCTCAGTTGCACCATCGACAAGACTCCGCGCGGCTGGGACAAAGCGTCAGACCATACCCCTATTCTCGTGGAGATCGCATGAAACGGACACCGTGGATTTTACTCACCGCCTGTCTTTTACTTGGCGGCTGCGCCAGTCAGCAACGGCAGGAAGATTATCAGACGTACATCAAGTATTATAAAGTCGAGCCACCGCACGACCTCACCACACAGTCTTGTCGCGGTTATGGCTGCCGCATCATCGACACCGTCACCATCAAACCGCGCGACTGGAAATACATCACACAACCTGTTCAAAATCGCCCGCGCTCGGCGGAAGATGAGCGCGAACGTCTGCGCTGGGTCATGGGACGCTTTGAAACAACCATTGGCGCCATGACCGGAACCTCTGAAGACTGGCCGGGCACATATTTGAATATCGGCGACTACCAGCAGGATTGCGCGGATGAGAGCGTCAATACGACTCTCTATATGCTCATGCTCCAGCAACATGGGCTGCTCCGCTATCACAGCGTTGGCCGCCCAGGCGGACGGTTTCCGCCGCACCTGACCGGGGTGATCGTCGAAAATGTGACTGGAACCCCGTGGGCCCTCGACTCATGGTTTCATTATAATGGGGTCCGGGCGGAGGTTTTGCCGCTGGATGAATGGGAATCTGGCTGGCACCCACCCAAGGACGACCTGCGAATGGAAGATATCACCCCTCCAAAACAGTGGTGATTTCCCTCTTTTGCCGTGCTAAAGTCCTGAAGTCATACCACTTTCCGATCCGGGGGATCTGCCCATGAAGCCTATCAGCCACTCTGTCCGTCTCGTTCTCGCCGCCGGGCTTACCGCCGCCCTGCTCTCCGGATGTGTCGCCGGCGATATGAAGCCGATGCGCGAAGACGCAGCCAAACGTGCCGCCGGCCCGGTTTTCATGCTGCCGCGTGATATCGCCGCCAGCCCCTTCATGTTGCAGGCCTATGAGCGCGTTTACCAGAAAGACGCCCCTGTCACTCTTTATATAGAAGGTGATGGCAACGCTTACGCCACGCCTGACCTCGCCAGCTCCGATCCAACTCCGGTTGATCCGGTCGGTATGCGCCTCGCTGCCCGCGATGGCGGCAAGAACGTCATCTGGCTGGGCCGCCCGTGTCAGTACAATGACGGCTGGCAGAACGGCAAAGACTGTCCTGCCGCTTACTGGACCAACAAACGTTTTGCACCTGACGTGATCGAGTCCTACATGAGCGCACTGAATAACATCAAGCGGTACCATGACGTGACCGGCTTCAACATTGTCGGTTATGATGGCGGAGCTGCGATTGCCACGATCCTCGCCGGGAAACGTGATGACATCCTGTCGCTGCGCACGGTTGCAGGCGATCTCGATCACCGCGTCATGAGCCAGCTGCATAATGTTACGTTCCTTGATGGCTCGCTCAACCCGGTAGATTTCGCAGCACAGGTTGCGCACCTGCCGCAACGCCATTTCATTGGCAAACTCGACCGCATCACACCGCCTGCCGTGTTCAACAGCTTCGTTCAGAATGCAGGCGATGCCAGTTGCATGAACGTGACACTGGTTGACGATGCCGACCATTCGCTTGGCTGGGTCGAAAAGTGGACGGTGCTCAAAGACATGCCGCTTGATTGCGCCAATGCCGTCGAACCGGCCCCGGTCAAGTTCGATCCAAGCTCGCTCGATGGCGATAAAGGCAATATCAAATGAGACGGGCTGCCCTTCTTGGGGCATGCCTCTCTCTCCTGACATTTACAAATGCTGTAGCGACGGAGTATTCCGTCGCTATTTTTCCAGCCCACGGAGACCGCGCCTCGGCGCAGGACTGGGAGCAGGCTTATCAGCTGGCAACCGCCTCCCCCGGCCTGACTGCCTATTTTTTCGCAGCGACATGGGGTGAATTCGTCGATGACGATCACAACCGTCTTGAAGAATTTAAAACCACTGTGCGTCACGCACAGGTCAGCAAGCTGCCTGGGTATCTCGGCATACAGGTCATCAACACGGCGCAACGCGGCCTGCCCAAAGACTTCAAAAATGCGCGCTGGACGAAACCCGAGCTACTGATCAAATTCGATGACACACTTAAGCAGCTGGCCAGCGTGACAGCCGCTGACATCAAATGGCTTTCAATCGGCAACGAAGCAGATGTTTATCTCGCTGATAACGAAGATGAACTTGAAGACTTCCTGAAATTTTACGAGCAGGCAGCAAAAACCGCCCGCCGCTATTTTCCCAACGCCAAAATCGGCATCACCGTCACCTTCGACGGCTTTTCCGGCAAGCGTAAAAAGATCGTTGAGCAACTGGTAAATGTGAGCGACGGAGTCTTTATCACCTATTATCCGGTTACATCTAAACTGGTGCTTAAAACCGAGGCCGAAGCAGAACAGGATATTGCCAGCCTGCTGGCCGCTTATCCAACCAAGCCGATTTATATTCAGGAACTTGGTTTTCCGTCCTCGACCGTGATCGGATCATCTGACGCAGCGCAGGCTGCGTATTTCAGGAAGATGATCGCGACCCTGAATGCCACGCCAAATGTCAGCTACGTCAACTTATTCCTGCTGCACGATTTTTCACCCGGTGTCTGCAAAGCGTTGCAGCGGGCGTACAAAATGACCGGGTCTGATTTCGCAGCCCTGCTCTGCTCACTCGGCCTGTTCGATACGAATGGAAAAGCAAAGGAGAGCTGGCAGGTTATTCTCGATGCGCTGAAACCTGTAGTTTCGGTTCCACCTCCTGAAACTGAACCTGAAAAATCCCGCTAAAAAGTACATCAATCAAAAACCTCCCGATCAATAACCGGGAGGCTTTCGTAGCAAAGGTTTTCTAAGCTTAGGTTATAATCTGGCCGTTATCATACAGCGTCTGAATATTGAAATTCGATACGTTATCCAGAACAGCGACCTGAACAGCCGCACCTGCGCCCGTGCCATCAGCATCAATTGAGATAACCGTATCGCCGCTAATAACTGTCTTGGTGACAAAGTCAGTAATCGCCATGGTCACCGGATCAAACCCATCAAGTAAGGCAGAAAAATCGAGTATATCGCCCTGGCTAGCCGAGAAATCGTTAATCACATCAAAGCCAGTCGAAATATCCTGAAAGACGAAGGTATCTCTCCCGAGGCCGCCTGTCAGGATATCCGTGTAAGATCCCCCATTCAGGACATCGTTCCCATCACCACCGATCAGTGTATCGTTGTCTCCGCCGCCGTTGAGACTGTCGTCTCCGACTTCACCATACAGGGTATCAGCTTGGTTACCGCCAGAAAGAGTGTCATTACCAACACCGCCCCAGAGAGTATCCAACCCGTCCTGACCATACAGGGTATCATTACCATCATCCCCCCAAAGTCGGTCATCCCCTTCTTCACCGTAAAGCAGATCTGCTCCGCTGCCACCGCGCACCTGATCGTTGCCCGTTCCGGCATAGACTCTGTCATTACCTGCACCGACATTAATGATGTCATTCCCACCAACGGCATAAACAACCTCATGCGCGCTGGTCCCAGTGAATGTATCATTCCCGTTGAGAAGAACTCTGACAGAATTTGCAGTAAGCGCCGCTTGAGCCTCGGCTACAACTGCGGAAATTGCAAAGTCTGAAAGATTATCAAAGATCGCATCGAGAGCTCCCCAATTTTTATCGGACAATAATATCTCGACTGCATCCGCAACGTCACTTGTTGGCATATTTGATCCCAGTTTCACCATGAGATCGCGCACGACTGTCGCCGTCTGCGCATCGGTGGTCGTTCCCGTGCCAAATCCAGTATATCTTGCAACCTCGATCAAAATATCGCCGAGTGTATTCGGATCCAT
>CAYJDG010000001.1:45105-61324 GCA_964368875.1 uncultured Pseudobdellovibrionaceae bacterium | reverse complement strand
ATCCAGTATATCTTGCAACCTCGATCAAAATATCGCCGAGTGTATTCGGATCCATGTATGCTTTCTGAGCAGATGTTAAATAATCGGTCACGGCATCAAGCGCCGCGAAGTTATGATCGTCGACAACAATTTGCATCGCATGTGTAATATCGGATGGCGATAAGAACGTACCAACTTTCGACATCATATTGCGAATTGTGCTGGTGGAAAGCGCATCATCGATAGTTGTGTAATGCGCAGCTGAAATGAGAACCGTGCCATAGACCGAAGGATTGATGGCAGCTTTCTGCTCCGGCGTCAGGCTGTTGATTGTCTTGGTGATTGCGCTCATGTTGCCAGTCGCGGCTGCGTCCAGGAGAGCTGCTTCAAGTTCTGCTATGGTGGCCATGGTGTCCTCGTTCTATTGATTACGTAAATACCTAATACCAGTATTCCATAGGGCAGACGAGGATGTGTTGGATCGCTGTAAGATAGTTGTAAGAAATTTGTAAGAAAATTTGCTTATTTAAATCAATGACATAGCTAATCTATCAGACGTTTTACCGCTCCATCAAGACGATTGATTAGGTCGATAGCCCGAGGATCAAACTGCTGATACGGCAGGCCTTCTAGAGACTGCGCCAAATCGACGATTTCGTCGAAGCCAACCATGCCGCCCACGCCTTTAATCTCGTGGGCGATCTTGTGTGTAGCCTCAGAATCAGCCGTCTGGCCAGCAAGTACCAGCAAGCTATTCAAACGGTCTAATTCTTCTGTACTCCGCTTCATCAGGTACGACATGTATTCTGGACCAAGCTCTTCAGTAATGGACTGAACTTTTGCGCTACTCGTCTTTTTATACCGGTCAGCTCGCCTTCTTTCATTATACGGTTTGGCAAATCCGTTTATCACATCATACAATTCCTGAGGTGCGAAAGGCTTGATAAGGAAACCCGCCATACCTGCGTTCAAACAACTATCAATCTGCTCCTGAATACCATTGGCACTCAGCGCAATAATCGGAACCGCCTTATAATCGCCCCCAAGCTCCCTGATTTTTTTTGTTACTTCGAGACCATTCATATCAGGAAGATTTATATCCATCAGAATTAAACTAAAATCATGTTTGCGAACTGCATCCAGAGCCCCATTCGCATCATATGCCTGCGTCACGGCGTGGCCCTTCTTTTTAAGCAGGCGAGACGTAACCATGCTATTGATCTGATTATCCTCGACCAGCAGTATTTCGAACACGCCTGCAAGGCTTTTAGCCTCAGCTATAGGAAATTCTTTTGATTTTTGGGCCTTGCGGTGAGGAATTTCAACAATAAAGGTGCTGCCCTGGCCTTTGTCGCTCTTTAAATTCAGATACCCCCCCATCATTTCAACCAAGGTCTTGGCAATCGACAAACCAAGACCTGTCCCGCCATATTTGCGACCAATCGAACTGTTTGCCTGAGAAAATCTCTGAAACAGATTTTTTTGGTCCTTAGCGCTGATACCTATCCCGGTATCAATCACTTTGATGAAGAGTTGATTCGTTTCCGCATGAAACCCTGCATGGAGGGAGACTTCGCCTCTTTCAGTAAATTTGATCGCATTATTCAAAAGATTAACGACAACTTGCTGCAGTCGATTTGAGTCTCCATGAATATATTCGGGGAAATTATCATCGATGGTTATAGTAAATAAAATTTGTTTCCCGGCTGCGACTGGAACAAAAACTTTGGCAGTATTTTGAAGCATTTCTATACAATTAAAATCTTCCTCCACCAGACTGAATGTCCCAGCCTCCATCCGCGATGTATCCAGAAGATCGTTGAGTGTGTTGAGAAGTGATTTAGAGCACTGATGAACCACGTTCACACATTCGCGTTGCTCCGGAGTAATCTTGGTTTCACCCAGAATATCGATCATCCCCATGATTCCGACCATAGGTGTACGAATTTCGTGAGAAATAATGCCGAGAAAATCGGATTTAGCCTGATTGGCTTTCTTTGCAACTGTCACAGCCTTTTCAAGCTCAACCTTGCTCTTCAAAATCTGTACAGTCGAATTCGAAAGCTTGCGCCCTGCAATGATCGTATAGCTTCCAAAAATTATAATAAACGCACCGACATATGCAGTCTCTTGGATATTATAATTTAGGGCAGTAATTATCGCTGCTACGGCAAGGTGAAGAAATATCTCGACGATAAAGAGGCTAAAGCATGCGGGACTGATCGCCATATAAACCGCGACAGCGCAAAAAACGTAAATATATCCAACAAGGTGATCGAAGACGAACTCTGTACGAAACGGCCAGAACAAAATCAGCAACCAAGGCAACAAATAACCGACCTTGTAAAGACTTAACAGACGAATAGTTTTGCTTGCGTCTGCAGATGAGAGATTTTGTTTTGTAATAACTTCTCTATAAATCCGATGCTGATGAAGGACCATGAAAAAACTGCAGGTCAGGAGCATCAAAAAAATAATGCTCAAGGAGAATTCCGGCACACCATAAAGATAAATCTTCAAAGAAAGAAAGATTGCTGCTACAAAAAAGCAGGCACCCACCGGAATGAGGTGGTTCTTGATATAGATATATAGAAGATCAGCCTTCAT
The DNA here is from genome assembly GCA_964368875.1 of uncultured Pseudobdellovibrionaceae bacterium. Classification (GTDB taxonomy): domain Bacteria; phylum Pseudomonadota; class Alphaproteobacteria; order Micavibrionales; family Micavibrionaceae; genus CAYJDG01. The sequence goes on along the minus strand of CAYJDG010000001.1, from coordinate 58,738 downwards.
TATCTTTGCAGGGACTCGGCGCTAGCGACCAAATCGATACCCTGCTCCATGGACGGTCTTTATAATCTGCGGGTTAGCTTCATCCGCTTCAATTTTCTTACGCAGCTTTGATATATGCCAGTCAATCGTACGGCTTTCAGGCATGATATGAGCACCCCAGCAGTGATCGAGAAGCATATCCCGGCTGACTAGTTTGTCTTGATTTTCCTTGAAGAGCTTGAGGATCTTTACTTCCCGCAGACTCAGTTCGAATGTCTGATCAGAGCGCTTGCCCTTCAATTGCTGAGGAAAAATGGTTACATCGTTCATCTGGATTTCTTCATCCTTGGCTTGCGGGTTCTCTCTAACCATACAGCGCCTTGCCACTGCACGGATGCGCGCATTGACCTCGTGGACATCGAATGGCTTGACAATATAGTCATCTGCGCCGATCTCGAGGCCGATCACTTTATCGACTGAGTCGGATTTGCCACTGATGAAAATAATAGGCGTGACAGAGTCTGTCTTACGAATTTCACGACACACATCATAACCGGACAGATCGTCCATCATGATATCTAGGCATATAAAATCTGGTTGCTGCTCTTTATAGATGCTTAGCGCATCTTTACCGTTCGACGCCTGTAGGGTTCGATAACCTTCTTTTTCAAGAAGGTCGGAGAGCTGTTCCATATTAAGGGGATTATTTTCTACGATCAGGACATTCATAGGATGGGAGCTTCGCTTTCCGGCTAAAGGACTATAAATCATATAAGAACCCGCTTAACTTTGTCTGAAGGACAGTGAACTAAACCGCGCGCTTCACCTTCATATAATGAATCTCTAATATGCATTCACTCCCCCACTTACGCTATGTGTACGCCCTTAGGCATAACGAGAGCACGTCGCATACTCCCCCGAATAAAAACGGCTGTTTGTGCGTATGTCTGTCGATGATTGCATTTCATACCGGCGGCTTGAAACTTTCACAGAGCCTAAAACCTCCTCGTAGAGGTCTCAGTCATAATGTCTGCACTCATTCGCCATGTGAGTCCCAGCGTGGACTCTATAAAGGTAAACAAATTCTTAAAAAAATTTAAGAGTCAGCGCACGCCTATTTTTTCAGATTTTCGACGCGAAAATATTTTTAGTCCGAAAGTTTGCATTCAAAAAAAGATTCTGGTTGTCGCTGCAAATCCATCACCGCTTCACTGAATCATAATTTTCTAAAATGAGAAAATTGGCGCGTCCAATTTTGACGCGTTTTCGCACGCCATGGTAAAGAGGGAACAATACTAAAAATAGAAATAGTAAAAACATGGAGCTACTGAATGAATTACTCTCGCCATCCAGATGATCAGCCTTCTTCATCCCGTGACGGATTTTTTCACAACTCTCGCGGCGGCCTGACAGGGGCTGCCAAAACTACGCTTGTTGCTCTCGCCTTCGCTTCTGCCGCCGGAGTGATCGGTGGTGCCAGCTCAGTCGGTTACGTCAATGGCAAGACTGTCGCCATTGTCACGCAACTCGGTGTGCCGCAACCCGGCGTACGCCATGGACTCTCGTGGAAAAGTCCGGTGCCGTTCCTACAATCCTACGAAAAATGGTCGACCACGCGTGATAATCTTGACATCGGCGACCGTGAACTCAGCATCCGTTTTGCGGATAAAATTCAGGATTTTTGTGCCTTCACTATCGCCTACCGTGTCAACGGCCATGCCACCGATAAACAGCTTGGCAAACTCTATCTCGATTTCCACAGCGACACGGACTCGATGGTTCGCCAGAAAGCAACGCAAGCAATTCTCAACTACTACCAGAAAGTGGCATCCTATGATGTTGATCCCGACACTGACCGTGCACACCTTGAAATATCCATTCAGGAACGCATCAATGCCGATGACTATCCCTTCACGATCGAAGAGGTTACTGCCAAGGGTTGTGCTGGAAGCACCCAGAACGAAGAGCAGAAGCGCCAACTCTCTGCAACGCGGATGGATGCAAAAATTATCCAGCAGCAGATCGACAACTCGGGCAAGGCTATCGAACTCGCCCAGCGCTGGGCCCAGACCAGCACGGCTGCGTACAAAGCCTACAAGGTGGATAATGTGCCTGACAGCATTATTCCACAACTCTACTGCATTGAAGCCGCCAAGAGCATGAAGAACGAGTATGCCGCCTTCGCCCTTGCTGGCTGCAATGGCGGTAGCAGCGGAGCGAGCATCGCGGTGAGCTCGCATTTGAATGCAGCTAAATCCCAGCCATCCTCCGCGCCTGCGGCCGCCATTAAATAATTCTCCCATAAGATAAAAAGTTGAAGTGCACCCCTGACCGGGTGCATTTTTTTAACTTAGACGTTTATGCAGACTTCATAATGTAACGGCGACCCCTGTGAATACAGCACAGAATTGTTTATGAACGCTGATAGGGGCTTGCGGTATCTACAAAAAGCTCCCATAGACAAACTCTAGCAGTCCATGAAGATTCTACCGGAAGTTCTATTGTACTAGGAACTAACCGGGACCCCCATAGGTTGTTGAGCCTTTCCGTACGTCTAACAAATAACAATGTGTCAGGGTGTGTAGCATGATTTTCAACGTAAAAGATTTTGGAGCAATCGGCGATGGTGTCACGGACGACCGCGTCGCCATTCAAGCCGCTGTGAATGCGGCACGTGCTGCCGGGGGCGGAGAAGTATACATCCCTGTCGGCATCTACGCAGTCTCGGGTGCAGGCAAATCTTCCCTCGGCGCAATCCAACTCTACGATAATATCACGGTTTACGGCGATGGCATGGGCCAGTCGGTGGTCAAGGTCAAAGATGGCTGGAGTGGTGATATCACGGGCGTGTTCCGCACGCCTTACGGTGTTGAAACCAGTAATGTCGGCATGCACGATATCACTATTGATGGCAACCGCGCGAATACGACCGGAAATATAGACGGCTGGTTCAATGGCGTTAAGCCAGGCACACCCGGCTCAGACCACAACATCACCCTCGATCATGTCGAGATCAAGGATATGTCCCGTTATGGCTTTGATCCCCATGAACGCACGGACGGACTGATCATCACCAACAGCGTCAGTCATGGCAACGGTCTCGACGGATTCGTCATGGATTTCCAGACCAATGCGTATTTCGGCAACAACATTGCTTATGATAACGACCGTCATGGCTTCAATATCGTAACCTCGACCAGCAATTCCACGCTAGAAAACAATGTGGCCTATGACAATGGCGGCAACGGAATCGTCGTTCAGCGCGGCAGCTCTGATATAGCCGTACCTACCGACATCAGGATTATTGGCGGTGAGTATTATAACAACGCTAAAGATGGCATTCAGATCAATAAGGCCAATGAAGTCGAAATCAGCGGAGCAGATATCCATCACAATGGTGAACGCGGCATCCGTATTTTAGGCAGTCAGGATAGCGTCATCCACGACAACTTTGTTCATGAAAACTCGCAGTCGAAACTGAACGGTTACGAAGAAATAGCGATCGCTTCCTACGATGATCGCGCCGGGGTTTCAGGCAAGATTTACCTGAGCACAGGTATCAGCGTTTACGACAACACCATCACAGGTGACGGCCATGCGTCCTATGGCATCCGTGAGCTTGCGGATGGGTCGGATTACAATTACGTCTACGATAATACCATCTCAGGTACGGTCAGAGCAGATGTCGTGTTGTCTGGCAGTCATAGCGCTCTCAGCGAGCCTTTGCCGCCCGAGCCACCGCCTGAACCAGATCCGGTACCCACCGATGGCTCAGTTGTCACAAAAGCCGACTGGTGGCATAAACTGGCTGCCTTTTATAATTTTAGCAATGATGCGAGCCCGACGGTCAATGTCACGACTATGCTGACCACGCTTCATGATTACGCCGGTGGCCATTTTGAAGCACTTTTGCAGTCCTCATTTACTTCACGAACACATCTGGTCGTCGATCCACAACAACCTGATCGCGGCAATATCCTTCTTGCCAACGCAGGCTATGCTGATTTTGTCGTAGGGTATAAAGGCTTTGATTATTTGGCGGGCGGTGACCGCGACGACATTCTGTTCGGCGGTTCAGGCAATGATATTTTTAATGGTGGCGCGGGCAATGACCTGATCATTGGCGGCGAAGGCGCGAGTAGCCCGACTGAGCGCGATATGGTCACCTATCTCATGGCGACCAGTGGCATCGTCGTTGATGCGGAGATCACTTTGCCTGGGGCGCCACCGCCACCTGTGCCTACTGGCACCGTTTACACCTACACCTATCAGGACTGGGTCGATCACCGTAATACCCGCATTACCGGCTTTGTGACTGGCGAGGGCGGCAGCGTCATCAACGTCGCCGACCTTTTGCAGCATGTCGGCTATATGGGTACCAATCCGGTTGCTGACGGCTATATCCGCATCCGTGAAATTACGGACGGCGTCAAAATTCAGTTTGATCCTGATGGTCTTGGCGGCGTCTCAGCGTCGTCCCTCGTACAATTGACGGGCATCAGCTTCGCGGCCTTCTCGGCCACCTATAATCTGGCCTTTACACCGCAGGCGGTGCGACCGGAAGACCTGACCTATGTGTCCAACGATGGTCAGGGCGGATACGATGTTCTTTACTCTATTGAAAATATTTATGGATCTGACCATGACGACGTTATTCATGGCCGCAGCAATCTAAACAACACGCTCTTCGGCGGCCTCGGCAACGATGCTCTCTATGGCGAAGGCGGCAATGATACTCTGTCCGGTGGTGGCGGTACGAACGTCATTTATGGCGGCACGGGTAATGATCTCCTGCTGATTGGCTCTGGCTCTGACACTCTTTATGGCGGTGAAGGCATCGATACCTTCAAGTTTGAAGGTAGCAGCGGTCCGCGCGGCACTGTAACCATCGAGGATTTTCAGGCTGGCGTTGGTGGCGACCGTCTTGATGTCAGTGAGCTTTTGCTGAGCGCTGGCTATAAAGGCACCGATGCAATTGGAGACAAATATATATCGAGCGTGATCGATGGTCAGAACATTCTCGTTTACTTTGATAAAGACGGACGTGGCGGAGCTCCAAGTGAGCTTCTCGTGACACTTAAAAATGTCAACTTCAAGGATGTATCTCTGGCCGACAATCTGATCACCAAGACTCCGTCCATCTTGTATGTCGCTCCGCTGGGACAGTCGAATATCAGCGGTCTGGGCGTCGAAGGTGGAGATCATGAATCCGGGCTAACCTTCCTTAAAAGTGATCTTCTGGCAAAAACTGATTTCACCCGCGTTGAAGCGGTTGGCAGAGATGAAAATAATTACTACGTCAACATTGCGGTTGGCGGTACGAGTGTCGACGGCGATGAGAGTGATGAGCTTGCCCGTGTCTGGTGGTATCCGGCTGAAAACAGGCCGTCTGATCTGCTAATCCGCGCGGTGGATCTGATGGCACTGCAGATGGCTGATTTGCGCGCGCAAGGCAGCGTCCTTCCGGCTATCGTCTGGGGCCAGGGCGAGGCAGAGGCTAACCGTATAGGCGGCTTGCCAACCGAAGAGCAGCGCCTTGCAGCTGAGCAGTCCTACGTAGCCTCGACGCGCGCGATCTTCGACTATATTCAGGACCGGCTTGGCGACGATATTAAGTTCTATATTGCGCAAACAGGTAATTATAACGTCGAAGGCGCTGAGGCGGCCGGTAAGAGCGCACTGAGCACGGCACGCACCCTTGCTGGCCTTGATTATGTTCACCATGCCCAAGAACAGCTTGCCCTGCTCTATAAAGATGTCCATCTGGCAGTCAATTACAGCGATCTGCCGATGCAGGCAGACATGCCAACCACGACTCCCGGCTACGATCCGATCTGGGCGCAGGACACGTGGCATATGGCCTTTGAATCACGCGAAATCATCGGCCAGCGAATTGCCGATTTCATCGCGCTGGATCTCGGTTACGACAACGTGCTGGATGATCCGGGAGCCTACCCGCTGCGCCTGCTCTCCGATCTCGACCTTAAGCTAAGTCGCGGACTTGAAGTCACGGGCAACGCACTGAACAACATTGTCGTTGGCACGCTTGGAAACGACACGCTGCATGGGGGCGATGGGAATGATGTGCTGTTTGGCGGACGGGGCCATGATGTTCTTTATGGCGACTCCGGTCAGGATACGTTCTACTACGATGTGGCGTCCCTCACACGCAGCAATAGCGAAAAATTGAGCAATCTCGCCGATGTCATTGCCGATTTCACGGTAGGCATCGGGGGTGACGTGATTGATATTTCCGCTTTGCTCGAAGAAAACTTTGGCGGGAGCAATCCTGTCACCGAGGGCTACGTCAAAATTGAGCAACGCGGCAATGACACGCTTATTTCCGTCGATCAGGATGGAACAGGCACGGTCTACAACGCAGTGGAGGTCGCCCGCCTGACAGGCACGGCCGCCACCCAGTTTGATCCGCTGCATAATCTGGACTGGACGGTCAGCAACGGGACCGTCTAGGCGGACCCGGATTGCTGGTTTAACTCAGGGTTTTTCGCGGGTTACTGCGGAAAACGTGAATAAATGTGAGGAAAATGGTGCTGCCGGGGAGGATTGAACTCCCGACCTCATCCTTACCAAGGATGCGCACTACCACTGTGCTACGGCAGCTTTCTTTAAAAGACGTGCCTGACTACAACAGATTCCGGGCAGGGGCAACTAATTTTCTGGAATATGGGGGCTCTATTGTGTATTTATCTCCCAATCAAATTCCCATATTTTTGTTGAGAATCGGTGAGTTAGAGGCCAATTGATGACCCCGGACGCCCCAGAGTCTGCTAAACAAAAGGATAAGCTCGCTGAAAAGCGGGCCGCGGCGCTAAAGGCCAACCTGAAACGCCGTAAGGACCAAAGCAAAGGTCGAACTGAACAGAACAAGGACCAGATGGCCGATGAAAGCCGCGATTAAACCAGATACCGACCTCGTCGCCGTCCCTGGCATTATGCCCGATCACTGGATTCGCGAGCAGGCCCTCGCCGGCATGATTGAGCCGTTCGCTGAAAAACAGAACCGCGAAAAAGACGGTCAGAAAATTATTTCCTATGGTCTCTCGTCTTATGGCTACGACGCGCGCTGCTCTGACGAATTCATGATCTTCACCAATATCGACAGCGCCGTCGTTGACCCGAAAGATTTTTCGAACCAGTCTTTCGTCGAGCGCCGGACTCCGGTCTGCGTCATTCCGCCTAACTCCTTCGCCCTCACCCGCACGGTTGAATATTTCCGCATTCCGAAAGACGTGCTCGTCATCTGTCTGGGCAAGAGCACCTATGCCCGCTGCGGCCTGATCGTGAACGTCACGCCGCTTGAACCCGGCTGGGAAGGCCACGTCACGCTCGAAATTTCCAACACAACGCCTCTGCCCGCAAAAGTTTATGCGAACGAAGGCCTCTGCCAATTCCTCTTTTTCAAAGGCTCCAGCCCTTGCGAAGTCAGCTATGCCGACCGTGCAGGTAAATATATGGGACAAACCGGTGTCACACTCCCCCGCACTTAAAGTACTTCAGGACGAACCGCAGTATCTCGCGATTGATCCGCACGCGGTTATCCGCTCCTCGCCGCTGGATAAAATCCGCGTTCAGGGTGGCACACGCCTTGAAGGCGATATCCAGATCAGCGGCGCGAAGAACGCGGCCCTGAAACATTTCTGCGCCACCATCCTGACGGGTGATGCCGTGCAGTTCACCAACACACCGGTTGGCCTGAAAGACCTCCAGACGCTCGCCGCCCTCCTCGCCGAAATGGGCGTGAAGGTTGCGCTGCGTGAAGATGGCCTCGCCATTCTTCAAGCGGATAACATCACCTCAACCAAGGCTCCGTATGACCTCGTCCGCAAGATGCGCGCCAGCGTCCTTGTCATGGGTCCCCTGCTTGCCCGCATGGGTGAAGCTGAAGTCTCTCTGCCGGGTGGTTGCTCGATCGGCACGCGCCCGATTGATATGCATCTTGATGGTTTCCGCGCGCTTGGCGCTGAAATCGAACTGGCTGAAGGCTACGTTCGCGCCAAAGCTCCACGCGGCGGTCTCGTTGGTGCTAAAATCCTCTTCCCGAAAGTCTCCGTCGGCGCGACCGAGAACGTCATGATGGCCGCAACGCTGGCCAAGGGTGAAACCATCCTCTGCAACGCCGCCCGCGAACCCGAAATCATCGACCAGGGCAACGCCCTGATTGCCATGGGCGCGAAGATCGAAGGCCTTGGCACCTCCGAAATCCGCATTCAGGGTGTTTCCTCCCTGCATGGCACCACCCATGACATCATTGCTGACCGCATCGAGACCGGCACCTTTATGATTGCCGTCGCGCTCACTGGCGGCACACTCCGCCTGAAGAAAACGCAAACCGGATTCCTCTCCGCGCTGATCGCCCCGCTCGAAAAAGCAGGCGTCACGGTTGAAGAACAAGGGCAGGACGTGATTGTCCACCGCAACGGCAAACCGCTGGTTGGCACCGACATCATGACCGATCCGTATCCGGGCTTTGCGACCGACCTGCAAGCCCAGTTCATGACCATGCTGACCATGTGCGAAGGCGCAGGCATGGTCACGGAAACGATTTTCGAAAACCGCTTTATGCACGTGCCGGAACTTTGCCGCATGGGAGCTAATATCACCACGCAGGGTAACTCGGCCATCGTGCGCGGCGTTAAACGCCTCAAAGGGGCCGAAGTCATGGCAACCGATCTGCGCGCCTCAGTCTCCCTGATTCTCGCAGGCCTTGTCGCTGAAGGTGAAACCGTTGTCGACCGCATCTATCACCTCGACCGCGGCTATGAGAACCTCGTCGGCAAGCTTGCTGCTTGCGGCGCGAAAGTTGAACGCACCCACCATCCAGATGATGGCGAAGCCGATTAATCATGACTGAGAAAATCGTCTTTGCCGTTCCTAAGGGTCGTATCCTGAAGGAGGTAATGCCGCTCTTCAAAGCCTGCGGCATTAAACCTGAAACCGACTTTTTCAACGACGACAGCCGCGCGCTGCAATTTAAAACCAATCTACCGGGTCTTGAACTGGTGCGCGTCCGCGCCTTTGATGTCGCGACCTTCGTCGCGCACGGTGCGGCTCAACTGGGCGTGGTCGGCAACGACGTGCTGGAAGAATTCGATTATTCGGAAATCTACGCGCCGGTAAACCTCAATATCGGCGGTTGCCGCCTGTCGGTCGCGATGCGCCATGAAGATGCGGCCAACGACGATCCGACCCGCTGGAGCCATATCAGCGTCGCCACCAAATACCCGAACCTGACGGCTAAGCATTTCCGCGCCCGCGGCGTGCAGACCGAATGCATTAAGCTGAATGGCGCAATGGAAATTGCGCCGATCCTTGGTATCGCGCGCCGCATCGTCGATCTGGTGTCATCTGGCGCGACGCTCAAAGCCAACGGCCTCAGCGAAGTTGAAAAAATTCTCGATGTGTCCTCCTATCTGATCGTCAACCGCACTGCTCTAAAAACCCGTCCTGCGGAAATGAAAGACTGGATTGGGAAATTCCGGAATGCCGCATGATCATTGCCTTTGACCTGATCGAACCCGAAGACGCGCAGACCAGCCCGATGCTCCGCGAAGAACGGCTCAAGGCCATCCACGATCTTGTTGAAACCAATGATTTCAAACTGGTCAAATATCCCGGCTGCGATTGCCGGGTCACGCTCTCAGTCGACCCACACGGATTGATGTTTCATTTTCGCAGCCGCGATGATGAGGAACTCCAGTCCCTGCTCATCTCGCCCCGCCCCTACCGGAAACTCATTCAGGATTATTTCACCATGGTGGAAAGCTATGAGAGCATCCGCGCGCAGGGCAACCTGTACCAGCTCGAAGCGGTCGATATGGCCCGCCGCGCCGTCCATAACGAGGCTGCGGAACTCCTGATCGAACGGCTCGCCGACAAGATCGAAATGGATTTCGACAGCGCCCGCCGCCTGTTCACGCTGATCTGCGCCCTGCATTTGGGGCAGGCCAAACAGCTGAAATCGTCTTAAAAGGTTAATTACGTCAAAAACCCCCTTTGATTTTCCTCTCAGGGAGTTTATAGAAGTACAGCTTTCACCCACGTACATAAGACCAATGGCCAAAGAAGATCTGATCGAATTTAAAGGTATCGTTTCCGAAGTTCTCCCGAACGCGATGTTTCGCGTCAAACTGGAGAACGACCACGAGATCCTCGCCCACACCGCAGGCAAGATGCGCAAGAACCGCATCCGCGTTTTGCAGGGGGATAAGGTTGTCGTTGAAATGACTCCTTACGACCTGACCAAAGGCCGCATCATCTTCCGTGAAAAATAACTCCGGCCTGATCCTCGCGTCCGCATCTCCACGCCGCCTCGACCTTCTGGCCCAGATCGGGATTAGTCCCGCCGCCGTCATTCCAGCCAATATCGACGAAACCCCGCTTAAAAATGAAAAGCCACGCGCTCACGCGCTGCGCTTGGCCATCGCTAAGGCCAACGCCGTGCAAGGTGATGGTCACTTCATTCTGGCGGCAGATACCGTCGTCGGTGTCGGCGCACGCATCCTGCCCAAAGCGGAAACGCCCGAACAGGCCGCCGCGTGCCTGATGCATCTCAGCGGCTGCCGCCACACTGTCTATGGCGGTATCGCCATCAAATCACCGGACGGTAAGCTCATCAGCCGCGTGGTCGAAACCATGGTGCAGTTCAAGCCCCTTACCGCCGCCGAAAAAGCCCAGTATCTGGAAAGCCGCGAATGGGACGGCAAGGCCGGAGGCTATGCGATTCAGGGCCTCGCCAGCGCTTACGTCAAGACGATCCGCGGGTCCTATTCCAATATCGTCGGCCTCTCACTTTATGATTCACTCCAGATGTTAAATGGGCTAGGCTTTACCCGAACATAGGCCCGAACATAGGCTAGTCCGTGGATATCATCATCGAAGAATCTGAAGGTAGTCTGTGGGTCGTCGCGGCTGAACGCGGCCGCCTCGAAGGCCTTGAAGTCGATCCGGTGCATGAGCGTGTCCGCTGGGGCTCGATCTACTGGGCCAAAGTCACCCGCATCGATGCCAAGCTCGATTGCGCCTTCGTCGACCTCGACGGCGGCGAAACCACCGGTATCCTCTATAACAAAGATGTCCGCACCCGCGATAAAAAAGGCAAGCTCATCAAAGGTGGCCAGCAGCCAATCGGCAAGCAACTCAAGGCCGGAGATTTTATTCTCGTGCAGGCCAAGCAGGGTTACCTCGAACCCGAATTCGAAGATGGCCGCAGTCTCGAAGAAAAATCGCCCGTCGTCAGCATGGATGTCGCCATTCAGGGCCGTTATTTGATTTTCACTCCGCTTGACGACAGCAACCGCATCTCCTCGCGCATCCGCGACAAAAAGCTGCGCAAGCAGCTGGAAAATATGATCGCCGCGCTCGATGACGTTTCCGGTTGCATTCTCCGCGCTGCCGCCGCCGACACCCAGAGCGATGTCCTGATCCGTGAAGCCAAAATCCTCAAGGCGATCTGGGAAGGCCTCTCCGAATACGCGACCGGCACCGAGATTTCCCTGATCATGGAAGGTCCGGATGCGTTGCAACGGACGCTCAGCGATAATTCCAGCCACCCGATCCGCCGCATCGAAGTGGTCATCATGGATCATTTCCAGGCCGTCGAAGACTGGTGCGAATTGTTTGCGCCCGATCTCGTGCCGAAGATCAAACCGATTGAACTGAAAAACGCTACGCGCGATCTGGCCCTGATCGAACACCACGACCTGTTCAAACCCATCGAAGCGTTCTTCCAGCCCTACGCGGTTCTGCCAAGCGGCGGCAATATCATCATTCAGGGAACCTCCGCGCTGATCGCGATTGACGTCAACCGAGGCGCGGACCGCTCCAGCAACCTCGCCATCAATCTCGAGGCCGCCGCCATCATCGCGCGGCACATGCGCATCCGAAACTTAGGCGGAATCGTGATGATCGACTTCATCAATCTCAAGGATGCCAAAGAGCGCAAGCAGCTGCAGGAAAAATTCGAAACCCTGGTCAACAACGACCCCTGCACCGTGCAGGTCCATGGTTTTACGGCCCTCGGCCTGATGGAAGTCACCCGCCAGCGGCGCACCCCGACCCTTTATGAGCGCGTCGGCTATATGTTTGAAGGCGAAGAAGCCTAACCGCCTCAAAAATATGACCAATTTCGGGCTGGACAGGGCAAGGCCGTTCTTTTATAACCCTGTGACCAATCTTTAGTGCCCGATTAGCTCAGTTGGTAGAGCAAGCGACTGAAAATCGCTGTGTCCTTGGTTCAAATCCGAGATCGGGCACCATCTCTTCTCTCATAAACTTGATAAACTACCACACTCTTGGGTATATATGAGGTCTAGGGATAAAAAATGAATCATACGGTTGATAGTGCTGCCTTCCAAAGACCCTATTTGATCCGGGTCGAACCGACTCCGGCTCATGCCGATCTGCACCGCCAGTTGCTCGCTAAACCGGACAAGGTCCACCCCATTCGCGGCGAAGAAGATCTCCTCAGCAACCGTCTCGGCTTTGAAGGTTTCAGCAAGCAATGCTTTGCGATGGTCCGCGAGACCGTTGACGGGACTCTGGATGTTTTGGCCGCGATTTATACGCATCTCTCGACGGCCGATACCAACCAGTCCTCGACCAATTTCCTGCTGGGCCGCGTCGATGAGATTCTGAACGCTCCGGCCCGCCCTCTTGATCTGCCCGAAAATCTGGCCACGTGTTACAGCATTTCATCCTTTGGTGACAATGGCGGCAAACTTCTGATTGCCGATCTTTGGGAAAGCTTCGCCAATAACGCAAGAAATCCGGTCGTCTCGACCCTGTCTCCGTTCCGGACCTTTGCGGAGTTCATCGAGCGCACCGGACGCGCCATGCCAGATACGGACCACGCCTTCAGACTAGCCGCCGCCGCCCACTTGAAAGAACGCATCAATCCTGTTCAGAAATTCCATCAGGGCAACGGCGCATATGCCGCCACCTTTCATATCGCGGCCAACGTCCCCGGCAGCCTTGATGCCGTGCAAGGCCTCAACGTTATGGTGGGCTACCGCTATCCCCGCTCCCGCGAGGCTCTCGAAGCCAACCGCGAAGACTTCCGCTCCGGTAAAGTCCCGGCTTCCAGCGCTATCCGTGAATTAATGGCAGCCTGCCCTTAATCGGTGATCCTGCCTATAGCTGTTTTCCAACCAGCATATAAAGTTTCCATGTCTGATTTTTTCATTTCAGGCTTATAGCTGCGCGCCATGGACCAGACAGCGTTAATCTCATCCAGAGTTTTATAAACCCCAACCTGTAATCCCGCCAGAAACGCTGCCCCCAACGCCGTCGTCTCCGCACTCTGTGGAATTTCAACTGTACGATCCAGCATGTCGGCTAAGAACTGACACATAAAACTGTTAGCAACCAGCCCGCCATCAGCGCGAATGACCGCCGGGTCGGTGCCGCCGTCTTTGACCATCGCGTCCATCAGGTCGAGCGTCTGGTAGGCTTGCGCCTCGAGCGCGGCGCGGGTGATATGGGCGATGGTGGTTTCGCGGGTGAGACCGAAGATCGCGCCGCGTGCATTTGGGTTCCAGTAAGGTGCGCCCAACCCCGTAAAAGCGGGAACGAAATACACGCCGTCGGTGCTGTCGACCGAGCGGGCGAGTGCTTCGCTGTCAAAAGATTTCCTGAA
>CAYJDG010000001.1:2946-45005 GCA_964368875.1 uncultured Pseudobdellovibrionaceae bacterium | reverse complement strand
AGCCAGCTATCGATTGTGCCAAAGAGCAGCTCTCCCTGCTCGGCCCGGTCCCGTACACCCGGCACGGTATCGAGAATCCATTTGAGTTTGGTCGCCGAGAAATAGGGATCGAGCAACAACCCGGTTTTTTCACTGATCGCATCTTCGTGGCCAGCGTCTTTGAAGCTCTGGCATAAGGGCGCGCCCCGGCGGTCCTGCCAGACGATGGCGTTATAGACAGGCTCGCCCGTGACCTTGTCCCACACCACCGTCGTTTCTCGCTGGTTGGTGATGCCGATGGCTGCGATGTCCGGATGTTCGGCAAGACACGCCTTCACCGCTCCCAGCGTATCCGCCCAGATATCGAGTGCATCCTGCTCGACCCAGCCGTTCTCCGGGTAATGCAGGGTGAGTTCTTTCTGATGGGTGCACAGAGCCTGCGCCTGTTTGGAGAAGACGATGGCGCGGGAGCTGGTCGTGCCCTGATCGATCGCAAGCAGCTTCATCCTGTTATCTCCTGAACCAGACCCGGCATGGACGCTTCGATATTCTTGATAGTCTGCGCACTCAAATGCAGCCCGAGCTTCGAGCGCCGCCACAAAACATCCTCAGCGGTCCGCGCGAATTCCTGAGTGATGAGATAGCGCAACTCCGCCGCGCAAACCCCTTCGCCGTAATCTTCGCCGGGATCTGCTTTAAGAATCTCATCGAGGGCCGTGCCATAGTTGCGGGCATAGCGCTCCAGCAAGGCAGGTTCAACGGCTGGCCACTGCGCCTGTTTCGCCGCAATAAATTCCGGCAGGGTCATGCCGAGCGCGCCACCGGGCAAAGCTTCGGTCTCCGTCCAGTGTGGTTTTTGATGATTCAGAACTTCGCCCACCCGGTCGGTGACCTGTTCGGCGAGTTTGCGGTAGGTGGTGAGCTTGCCGCCGAAAACCGAGAGCAGCCACGCCTGCCCATGCACCGATTCATGCAGGCGGTAATCGCGCGTCACCGCTTTGGCATCCTTGTGTGCATCATCAAACAAAGGCCGCACGCCGCTATAGGTGCGCACGACATCGCTCAACTGAATTTCTTTTTTGAACGAGGCATTCACGGCGCTAAGCAGATAATCGATTTCCTGCGCCGTGATCTGCGCCTTCAAGGGATCGCCGCGGTACGCGGTTTCGGTCGTGCCGATCAGCGTGAATTTTCCTTCATACGGAATTGTGAACACAATCCGGCCATCCGGCTGCTGCAAAAGATAGGCATGCTCGCCCGTATAGAGGCGCGGCACGATCAGATGGCTCCCCTGTACCAGCCGGATCGCCGGAGTATCGGCATCGGAGAGCGTTTGTTCATCAAGCAACTGGCGCACCCACGGACCTGCGGCATTGATCACCGTGCGGGCCGTCACATCGCGCGAACCTTGTGCGTCTGTCAGGCTGATCGCCCATTGATCCCCAGTTGCGCGTAAACCCGTGCACGTTGTGCGCGTTAGCACAGTCGCGCCCTTCTGCACCGCAGACTGGGCATTCAGCGCAACCAACCGCGCATCATCGACCCAGCAATCGGCATAGGTAAAGCCCCGCTCCGGTGCGCCCTGTAAAGGTTGGCCATAGGCGGTACCGGGCAGCGTCACGCCCTGACAGGACGGCAGGCTCTTTTTGCCCGCCAGAAAATCATAAAGAAACAATCCGGCGCGGATCATCCAGTAAGGACGGATATTTTCTCGGTGCGGCAGAACAAAGGTCAGCGGCCAGATGATATGCGGCGCGATCTTGAGCAGACGTTCCCGTTCATGCAGGGATTCGCGTACCAGTTTGAATTCGTAGTATTCGAGATAGCGCAGACCCCCGTGCACCAGCTTGGTGCTCGCTGATGAGGTCGCCTGCGCGAGATCCCCCTGCTCGACCAGAAGCACGCTGAGACCACGTCCGGCCGCATCGCGGGCAATGCCTGCGCCGTTGATTCCGCCCCCGATAATGCAAACATCATACATAGGGCCAGCGTACACTATCCGTCCGGCCCAGAAAAGCGGGAGGCGTTATGCAGTGCGGCGGTGAATCGTCCGGAGCTTGCTCTCAAGCTGCTCGGATGAAATTGGTTTGCTGATATAGGCGGTCACGCCTTGGTCACGTGCCTCCGTCACCGAGGCGTAATCATTCCGGCCGGTCACCATCAGGAACGGCAAGTGAGGATGAGTCGTGCGGATTTCTTTCAGAACATCAAGCCCGCTCATCTGCGGCATGTTCCAGTCACAGACGACGATATCGGCGAAGTCATCGATCTTGCGGATCATCTCGATGGCGTCATGGCCATTCCCCGCTTCAAAAATCTGCGCAACGCCCATACCCATAAGAATACCCTTGATGATTTCACGCACATCGGGCTGATCTTCCACGACAAGAATTTTGAGAGTTGCAAAACTGTTCTGCGGCATGATGTCTATCCTTACAGCCTGAGGATAGACCGAGATATTTAAGAGAAGATGAGCACATACATGCGTATGAAAGGCCCTAGAATGGGCAGCTGCTGCTCATGATGCGGATCTTGGCTTCGATCTCGTTGGCAGAGAACGGTTTGCGGATATAGGCTGTTACACCTTCATCGCGCGCCTCGCGCACCGATTGAATATCATCGCGCCCGGTGACCATCAGGAAGGGTAGCTCCGGGTGACTGATCCGCACCTCACGCAAAACATCCAGCCCGCTCGTTTTGGGCATGTTCCAGTCGCAGATAATGATGTCGGCAAAATCGTTGATGGAATGGAGCATCTCGATGGCTTCGCTGCCATTCTCGGCCTCAAAGATATGACCGACACCGATAGAGCGGAGCGTATTGCGTATGGTTTCCCGCACGTCTGGCTGATCTTCTACCAGAAGGATTTTAAGGTCGCGGTATTTATGTGGTTCTGCCGTTGCCATCCAGTCACATGATAGCAAACCAAGCTTAAGATAATATTACCGTTATCTTATATACAATCAGGAGTTGCCGGAAACCGCCGTTTGCGGGATAGCGCGGAAGATTTCCTCGGCCAGTTGATCAGCGGCCTCCCCGGTTGGAATGCCTTTCCCGCGCGCAATCGCAAATACACTGAGCAGGATTTCTTCGATATTCTTCACATGCGTGATCATGGTGTCCATGGTCAGCGGTTTGCCGAATGGGTTTTTGCCGACGCGCCAGTAATACTCATAGCCAACACTCGTCACGCCGCCTGAGTTGATGGCGTAATCAGGCGCATAAAGAATGTTCATCTCTTTCAGCATCGCATCATGTTTCTTTTCAGCGAGCTGGTTGTTGGCCGCGCCAGCGATGATATCGACCTGCAAACCGGGAATGGTCCGGTCATTGAGAATAGCCCCCAGCGCACACGGCGCGAGAATGTCAGCCTTGGCCGACAGGATCATGGACGGATCGAGCACCTGGACCCGCTCCCCGAATTGAGCTTTGGCGCGGTTCAGTGCATCTTCGTGAACATCAGCCACGATCAGCTTTGCCCCCGCCTCAACCAGATATTCGGCAAGCGCATACCCAACCGCACCCATACCCTGAATGGCAACGGTGCGCCCGGTCAGATCAGTGGTGCCATAGCGTTCTTTCGCACAGGCCTTGATGCCATAGAAACAGCCAAGCGACGTAATCGGCGACGGGTTGCCGCTGACGCCCTCTTCACCCTCTTTCAAGGGTAGCAGGCCGGTTACATGCATGGTCTTGCGTGAAATCGCGATCATGTCGTGTTCGTTGGTACCGACATCTTCTGCGGTAACGTAAAGACCTTTCAGGGACTCGACCGCCTCGCCAAAACTTTCCATCAAGGCTTCGGTTTTAATGGCGCGCGGATTACCGATAATGACAGCCTTGCCACCACCAAGCGGCAGGCCGGCCAGCGACGATTTATACGTCATGCCGCGCGACAGGCGCAGGACATCGGTGACACCGTCTTCAAAACTGCCATAGGAGAAAAACCGCGACCCGCCAAGGGCAGGACCAAGGTTGCTGTTATGAACGGCAATAATCGCGTTCAGGCCAACTGCGTCATCCTGGAAATGAACGACTTTTTCATGCCCGTCAAAACTTGGATGGGCGGAGACATCGAGCAACTGGCTTTTAAGCATCATAAATCCTTGTGATCGGCTATAAAAAGCACTCGGACTAGGCAGGTCAAGGAATATTCGGATAAAAAAAACCACCCTTGCGGGCGGCTTTGAAGTTACGGGTACCAGAATGGAACGTAAAATGGAGAACTCTAAACTCGCTGACTGAAACTTGTCGGTGCCTTTTTCCTTATTTTTGGCGGTCAGCCTTCATTCAAGGGCCTATACTTATAATTTACATAAAATTTTAGACATGTTCAATATATATTTTCATAACGCAATTAAGTAGAATAAGATATCATTATTTTTCAATGGGATAAGGCCATAATATTTTCAAAGTCAGGCGGCAGTGGGGCCGAAAAAGTAAGGGTTTCCAAGCTATGCGGATGAATGAATTTGATTTCAGCGGCATGAAGTGCCTGGCGGTGAAACGCGGCGAGTGCGGCTGCCCCCTCGCCCACATAGCCGCCTTTGCGCAACCGTGCCTGCAGAATGGTTGGTTGCGGTCCGTATAAAGGATCGCCGATCAGGGGATGGCCGATGCTCTCCATGTGCACGCGGATCTGGTGGGTGCGCCCTGTCGCCAGACGGCATTCTACCAATGCGAGCGTCTCATGAAAAGCCTGCCGCACTTTATAATGAGTAATCGCGTCCTTGCCGCCCTTTTTTACCACCGCCATGCGCAGACGATTGGTCGGGTGGCGGCCCATCAAGGTTTCAATCGTACCTTGTGGTGGCAACGGCACGCCCATGACCAGCGCGAGATAAAGGCGCGACAGGCTACGGTCTTGCAACTGCGCCGAGAGCGCATGATGCGCATGGTCATTTTTGGCAACGATCATCAGCCCGCTCGTATCCTTATCGAGACGGTGCACGATCCCCGGACGTTTGACGCCATTGATCCCCGATAAACTGTCGCCACAATGAAAGAGCAGCGCGTTCACGAGCGTGCCATCAGGATTTCCGGCAGCCGGGTGCACGACCATGCCCGCGGCTTTATTGATGACCAGCAAATGCTCGTCCTCAAACACAATATCGAGTGGAATATCCTGCGGCTGCGGATCGGCTTGCTCAAGATCGGGGAGCGCCAGTAAAATCTGGTCACCCGCCTTGACCTTGCGGGCACTGTTGTCACAGGGCGTTCCATTCAAATAAAGCTCGCCCGCTGCGATCAGACCCTGCAAACGCGAACGCGAAAAGCCCGGACAAAGGCCGACCAGAGCTTTATCCAGCCGCTCACCGGCGGCCTCGGGCGGTACGGTGACGCGCAGAACGTCGGTTTCGTCACTCATTGATTGTCGTCCAGCGATTCCTGCAAGGTGGGTTTGCACGGATCGATATACGGAGGCAATTTGGTGAGGCCGGAGAGCCACACATCATAGGTGATTAATTTCTGGTCACCTGGCACACCGTAATCATCGAACCCGGTTTGCGCATAGCCAGCCAGCAGCCGCTGTTTGGTGATGGTGTGTTCGATCAGCCGCACTGGCAGCGCATTCGAGCCTTCGATGTACGCCTCGTCAAACAGAATCGTGCCAATCGATGACATAGTAATGATACGGGCATGCTCACGTCCGCCTTCCGCGCCCGGACGCCCCGCCATCAGGATCATCAGGCGGCCATCTTTCTGCAATGTCAGATCGGCGGCACTGTAGCGATATTTTCCGCTTAAGAATCTCTGCCAGATAACATTCCCGCTGCCGTTGAGATGCATGATCCATGCAGCACGGTAGCCGCCATCAGCGGGAATAGCTTCACCCAGCGCATAATACCCCCCGGCCCGGTCATCGACGATTTTTTTTAACTGCGCCTGACCGCCGCGCGGGTATGGCCGCTGGATAACGAGATCACCCTGTTTGCTGATGAGCAATAGCCATCCTGCTTCACGCTGCGCATCAACGCGCATGCGTCCGGCCCCGATCAGAAAACCATTGCTCAGGCGCTGCAACCGTTCGATCCGCGTCGATACACCGGGCAGGTATTCACGCTTGTCGAGAATTTTCCCATCAAGGCCCATGCGATAAAGAACGGTATACGTCGTATCCTTCAGCTTCGGATCACCCATCATCGCGGCAATCGTCATTGATGTTGCATCGGCATTCATCACCACATCCCCGGCCAGCACATCGGCTGCAGGATTATCGATGGTATAGGTTGCCTTGATTGCAGCTGCGCCATCAAGGAAATCAATCCGGGTACTCTGCTTCTTTTTATCGTCTTCGACCTGAGACAGGACAATGATTTTATCTTTGAAAATAATTCCGCCCGCGACGCTGACGAGGCCCTTTATATCGATGCGCTTGTCAAAAAGCGGCTTGCCTGAAACATCAAGACGGATCACGTACAACTGCGTGGCTCGCAGACCGGACGCACGGGTATAAACGCGACTTTCACCAAGCGCGATCACACCACCATCGGCCAGCGGCAGCATCTCAGCCAATCGATCGACCCCTTCAAGACCGATCACCTTGCGCCACTCAATCATGCCATTGAATGTCGGCGGACGCAGCGGAATGATTGCATCTTCGATCAGGTCGCAGGACACGGGCTCAGGCGGAGCCACTTCGATTGGCTCAGGGGCCGCCGTAGTAGGCGCAGGGGGTGATGTCGTGACGGCAGGCGTGGCAGCGTCCCGTTGCTGCGCAATAGCCGGATGGCTTATGGACAGCGCGCTAACACTCAGCAAAACCGCCAGAAAGAAATCATGTCTTGTCATCTTGCGCCCGTTTCCTAGAATACCCCTTAAGCATAAAGATTTAACCGCTTCAGGCAAGTTGCAAGCTGACATGAAAATCCTTTGTATCAGCGATGCGTGGCTGCCCCAGATCAACGGGGTTGTCAGAACGTATCAAAATCTGGGGCGGGAACTTGAAAAAATGGGCCATAGCTTCAGTGTGCTCGGCCCGGCGCGCTTTCGCTTCACCCTTCCGGCTCCGACTTATCCTGAAATCCGCCTCGCCGTGTTCGCGCGCTGGAGCCTACCAGCCCTTATAGAAGCAGAGGCTGCCGACGCCATTCATATCGCCACCGAAGGCCCACTTGGCCGCGCGGCGCGCAGGTATTGTCTGCAACGGAACATCCCCTTCACCACTTGCTACCATACGCAGTTCCCTGAATACCTCGCCCGCCGCATAAGCTGGCCTGCCTTGGCAAATTTTGTCAGACGCGTCGCTATCCACTCGCTGAGAAAATTTCATTCGCCGTCCCGCGCCGTGATGGTCGTCAGCAGTAGCCTCGAAACCCATTTGCGCGATCAAGGCTACAACGGACCATTCCATCGTCTTAGCCGGGGTGTTGATGCTGCTCTCTTCGCGCCCGGAGCACAAACCATGTTCAGTGATCTGAAACGGCCTATCGCACTCTATGTCGGGCGCGTGGCGATCGAAAAAAATATCGAAACCTTTCTCGATGCAGACTGGCACGGTGCGAAAGCTGTCGTCGGCGATGGTCCTGCCCTCGCGCAATTGCGTAAAAAATATCCGCAGGTCAACTTTGTCGGATTGCAGGAAGGCGGAGCTCTCGCCGCCTGTTACCGCTCGGGCGATGTCTTTGCCTTTCCCTCACGCACCGAAACCTTCGGAGTCGTTCTGCTCGAAGCCCTCGCCTCCGGGCTGCCGGTTGCCGCTGCCCCGGTGATGGGCCCACGCGATATAATCGATCAGGACTTTATGGGCGCGCTGGATGAAGATTTCACACAGGCCCTGCGCCGTGCCTTAAACTCCCCCGGAACCGCAGCTGACCGTGCCGCGTATATAAGTGAACATTACACATGGGACCATGCCGCCCGCCAGTTTTTGGCTGGACTTGTTCGCAAATAGGCCATTGCCTGCACGCGGGGTGCAGACTAGGTTAGTCACCACAGCTAAAAGAAGGAGATTTCATATGCCAAAAATTTACACAGCACATGCCACAGCCGTTGGTGGCCGCGATGGTCATACTGAAACTGATGACAAGGTCGTTTCGTTCGATCTGTCCGCACCCGGTTCAGGCAAACTTGGCACCAACCCGGAACAGCTGTTTGCCGCAGGCTATGCCGCCTGCTTCGGCAGCGCCGTTCAGCATGTTGCCAAGCTGCAGAAACTTGATTTCGGTGCCGTCGAAGTCAAAGCCGATGTGGACCTCAATAAGGACGACACCGGCTTTTCACTCAGCGTGACGCTGAATGTCGCCCTGCCAAACCTCGATCAGGCCGCCGCGCAGAAACTGGTTGAAGACGCGCATCAGGTCTGCCCGTACTCCAAGGCAACCCGTGGCAATATCACTGTTACACTTCAGGCCAATGGCCAGAGTGTTGCGAAGGCCGCGTAATTTTCATGGCCACTATCCTGCTTGCAGAAGATGACGACTCCATGCGCCAGTTTTTAACCCTGGCGCTGGAGAAGGCCGGGCACAGAGTAACCCCCTGTGCCGACGGCTTGCTCGCCATGGAGGCGTTGCAGGGCGATGACGCCGAGGAGTTTGATATGCTCCTCGCCGATATTGTTATGCCCGGTATGGATGGCATCGAGCTGTCGCAGAAAGCGACCGCCCTCTATCCCGATCTCAAAGTCATGTTTATCACCGGCTTCGCCGCCGTCGCCATCGGCCAGACCGCCATGGCCGCACCCCACGCCCGTGTCCTCTCAAAACCCTTCCACCTCAACGACCTGGTCACGCAGGTTAATGAGCTTCTGGCGAGTTAAACCACTATTTAAAGGGGTTTTCAGCGCGGGCTTGCATATTTCAGCCAATCTGGCTAAAACAGCCTCCATCGCGCAATTAGCTCAGCGGTAGAGCACTATGTTGACATCGTAGGGGTCACAGGTTCAATCCCTGTATTGCGCACCATTTTCAAACTCAGTTGTCCGCTTTCCTGAAAAAACCGACCATATCCGCAAGCACAGTCGAGCTTGGCCCGACCCACGTGAACGTCTTCATCATATCGACGTGGTCGAGGTCTTTGTAGGTTTTCACCTCGACCTGACCGCCTGTTTCAGCAATTTTTGCGGCGAGTTTTTCGTGGTTGAACGGGCCGACCAGATCGTCTTTGAGACCATACATCAGCAGCATCGGCGCTTCGTTGCCTTTGATGAATGTATTGACCTGCATCAAAGGATATTTTTCCGGCGGCCCGAACATGTCCTTGAGATCGGGTTCATCCGGGGTGAAGTTATAAGGGCCAGCGAGGCCGACGAAACTGCGGATTAAAGTGTGTGCGTCTTTGCCTTCGGCTTTGAGATAGGATTGATCCGCGGTCAGAAGCGCGGCGATATGCGCGCCGGACGAATGGCCAGCAAGATGCAGATGCGCGGCGTCGCCGCCATAGTCAGCGATATGATCAGCGGTCCATGCCACGGCTTTTGCCGCATCCTGCGCGAAGACCGGGAATTTAACCTGCGGATATTTACGGTAGTCTGGAATGACGACGATGAATCCCTGCCGCGCGAGTTTGTCACCAAAGAAGCGATAGTCCTGCCGCGTGCCCGTCGTCCAGCGTCCGCCATATAAAAAGACGACGACATCAAGCGGACGCGCCGCCGGATTTTTGGGAACATAAATATCAAGCTTCTGAAGTTTATCCGGCCCGAACGCGGCCTCATAAACTTTGACCTCGCCGCTCAGCTTTGCCGGCAAATTGACGGCAGCAAAACCCGCCGCGCCGCAAGCGGTGGTCAGGAGCGTTGCCATCATGGCCAAAGTGGTTCTGAGCTTAATCTTCGAAACTTTCTCTATAACGGTTGCGCAAACGTTTAACGTTCGATGATGACATCATAATAAAGATAGATATCGGACGCGCCGTTATAAAAACAACCCTGCGGCTTGTCATTATATGCCCCGAGCGGCACGGGGCCGCCCATATTGCCGAGGATGCCCCAGTTACCATTACCGCCGCCGTTTATACCGGGGTGAATGTGATCCATATTATCGTCAAAATTGGTCGTAATCAGGTCAAACCCCGCATCCATCTGGGCATCGGCAATCACGATCCCCATTTTCTCGTTCACTTTGTGGCAAAGATCGAGAGTGATTTCTTTCACGGCAACGATATCGGATGTCACCAATGGATTGCC
Source organism: uncultured Pseudobdellovibrionaceae bacterium (assembly GCA_964368875.1). Classification (GTDB taxonomy): domain Bacteria; phylum Pseudomonadota; class Alphaproteobacteria; order Micavibrionales; family Micavibrionaceae; genus CAYJDG01. The sequence continues at coordinate 34,900 of CAYJDG010000001.1, read as the reverse complement.
GAGATTTGACTGACCAATTCCTGAAACCTCGAACGACGACGTCACAATCCATCCCTGTACATACGTGGCACCGCCGCCGTTGGGATGAAATACTTCACGGGCAATTTCAGCGGGGGTCAGGCTGGAAAATTGTGCGGGTGGATCAAATAAGAGAGTGTCTGCAGTCACCCCGCGCGCTGATGTAAGAATAATCGCCGCGGTGCGAATGCCGTTTGCCTGCTGTTGCAGAACGGCTACATCGGTCACTGATTTTTCGTTGCTGGCATCGCCGCCGCCGGAGCGCGTCGACTGGGTGACGGCGTAAGAGAGTGCGGCAAAAAGTGCGACTGCAATCAGGATAAGGAAGAGGACATTGCCGCGTTCATTTTTCATTGTGTCAATCTACCCAACTTAAACTTGGCATGCCATCCTGAAACCCATTAGACAGTGTATTTCCCTAATCCTTAAAACTTTACCCAAATTATTTCGAATTGCTAACGACCGTTAATCCTTTCGGTGTATACTTTTGGTAGTATATCACTGTCTCCCATCCCGGGAGCGTCTCCACCTTTTCTAGGGTTTACGGATGAAGAAATCTCCTCTCCTGCTTGCTGCCGCACTGGGCTGTTTTCTGGCTGTGCCGCTGATCGGCTATGAACTCATGACCAACCAGCCAGCCGCAGGCGCGCGCGGGCTGAACACCATCGAGCCAACGGCCGGGGAAACGACCGATGTCGTTGCCACGCCGGTTACCGCCGCCCCGGCAGCCACACCTCAGACCGAAACCCTGCCGCCCCGCCTGATTCCGGCTGAAACCACGTCGTCTGATATTGTTCCTGCCATGCACGACCAGATGGCCACCGATACGGCCCTGACCCGGCAGGACTCTGAAGAAACACCGCCGCTCCGCATTACCTCTGACAAGGCCGAAGTGATCCAGCTTGACCGCGACGCCGTCAACATTCTGGTCGGCAGCGACAAGAACCTGCGGGTTGTCCCGGACACCAACCGGACCCTGATTCTGATCCCAAAACAGCCCGGATCGACCTATTTCAAGGCGCTCGACAGCGAGGGCAAGATTATCATGCAGCGCCACGTGATCGTCGGGTCGCCTAAGAACGAATATATCCGCATCCGCCGGGCCTGTGTGAACGGGGCCGATGGCTGTAAAGAGTACAGCGTTTACTACTGCCCCGATATGTGCCATGAAGTCAGTGTATCGCAGGATGAGAAAAAATCCTCCCCGAGCGTCCCTGACGAAGCGCCGAACTACCGCGAAAGCAAGAAGGACGAACCTCAGGGCAACCAGCAGGATGACTCTCCTCCTCCCGATACGCTTGAACAATAAGCTATAAGGGTTACCGAGGAATATCATGACTGTATCCGGATCATACCGCCGCCTGGCTTTGGTACTTCTGTCCTGCACTGCCGCTCTGTCTTTGACCGCCTGTTCGGGCGACGGCACAACCGCCCCTCCAACCACCACGATGTCCGGCCAGGCGATCCCGAGCGATCAGTCGAGCCTGTACGGGGAGAAGCGCGAGAGCTTCACCACCGTCGAGCGTCTTTACAATGCCAACCCGGATGACCCGCTGGTCGCGGCCCGTTTCGCCAAGGTCTTGCGCGAAAGCGGCGATATCAAGAAATCCAAACTGGTTCTCGACAAGATCACCCGCAAGAGCGATGCGCCAAGCCTCGCCTTCACTGAACAGGCCGCCCTCTATCTTGAGACCGGTAACTTTGCAGGTTCTGAGACCGCCGCCCGTAAGGCCATCAAGGCTGACAATAACAACTACCGCGCCTGGCATATCCTTGGTATCGCGCTCGATGCTGAACAAAAGCATCCCGAAGCGCAGACCGCCTTTGAAAAGGCTCTCTCCATGTGGAAAGGCGACGCCGTGCCGGTCATGAACAACCTCGCGCTGAACCTTGCCGCGCAAGGCCAGACTGACAAGGCACTGGAAATGCTCTATGCCGCGAAGAAAAAAGACCCAAGCCGGGTCGAAATCGAGCGCAATATCCGGATCATTCGCACTCTGAACGAGCCGGCCGCGTATACACCGAAGACGCACTAGATTTTCAAGAGATCACAAAAAGCCGCAGCTTAAGTCTGCGGCTTTTTTTATTGCCCCACTCCGGCCTCAGCTGCTTTCAGGAAAGCAGGCGTCAGGATGACGATGAAGAGTGCGGGCATAAAGAACAGGATCATCGGCACGGTCAGTTTGGGCGGCAGAGACGCGGCCTTGCGTTCGGCCTCGGCCATCCGCTGATCGCGCAGTTCATCACCGATCACGCGCATCGCACCCGACACTGACGTCCCATATTGCTCGGCCTGAATGATTGTCGTGGCAAAGGACTTAGCCGAGCCGCTGCCGACGCGGCGTGCGAAATCCTGCAGGGCTGCACGGCGGTCATTGAGCATGCCCATCTCGGCGCTCAAAATTCCAAGCTCTTCGGCAAGAATGGGGGAATGTTCGGCAATCTCTTCCGAAACACGGTGAATGGTCTGCTCAAGACCGATCCCGCCCTGCACGCAGATCAGCATCATGTCGAGAGAATCCGGGAAGGTCAGATTGATTTCCTGCTGGCGTTTGATGATGTGGTTCTTGAGCAAAATGCGCGGCAGAAAAAATCCGGCGAGGCCCATACAGGCAACCGAAATGACGATGGTCGAATGCTCGAACTCCCGGTCGCCCTTGGCCATCACCAGCCAGGTAAACAGTATCAGCACCACAGGGATAACACCCCTTGCAATCAGATATTTAAACGGAGCTTTCGGATCGCGGATCCCCGCCTGCAGCATCTGATCGCGTGCATCTTCACCAAGTTTTCCGAAGAGCTGCTGAACCTTATAAAAGAACACCAGCGATTCACGGGCGGACAAAGCCTTGTCCGGCTCGATCACACGGCGGCTCATATTTTCCTTGGCCTGCTCGAACAAGGCTTTGCGTTTTTTCTCGATGACGTTCTTGAAACGCTCTTTCTTCTCAGTGCGATTAAGCAACGGCAATGCGACCGCCATAAATGAAAGCATCGCGGCCAGCGAGCTGACCACCAGAATAATCATACGGTCGATGTCTTCAGAAAACATGGTCTAAACCTTGAAGTTGATCATCTGACGCATCACGAGGATGCCTATCAGCATCCAGCCAATCGCACCACTCAGATAGCATTTACCTTTGAACGTAAAAAACAGCGGCTCCATATAGGCCGGATTGATCGCATAAAGGCCGCCGGCAACCACGACCGGCAGCGCCCCGATGATCATTGCCGATGCTTTGGCTTCGGACGACAGCGCCTGAACTTTTCGCTTCAGACGGAACCGCGCCCGGATAACCCGCGCGAGGTTGGTGAGGATTTCAGACAGGCTCGATCCGGTCTGCTGCTGAATCGTGATGCCGGTTGCGAACATTTGCATCTCGGTGATTGGCATGCGCTCGGCGGCCTTCTGGCACGCTTCGCCAAGGGGAATACCGATTTTTTGTTCGTCATAAACCTTGGCCATTTCTTCGCCGACCGGGCCGCTGAATTCACGGGCGACCATGGTGATGGCTTCACCAACCGGCATACCGGCTTTCAGAAGACGCACGATCGACTCCAGCGCATCAGCAAAGTCCTCAAGGAATCTTTTCTGGCGGCGCGCAATTTTCATTTTGATAAAAAGACGGGGTAACCCAAGGAACGAGGTCAGGCCAATCAGCAACACAATAATTTTCGCCTGCCCCATCATCATGCAAAGCAACGTCATGACCAATCCGAAAATCGCTGAATAAACCCAGTATTGCTTGATGCTGACCTTATCCATACCGGCCATGTTCAGCCGCTCACGCAGACCGCCCTTTTTCTTGACCTTGTTGCCATCGCCGGATTGTTGCAGTTTCTTCGCCATATCGGCGCGGCGGCGGTCGCGGGCATCACTGGTTGACTCTGACACCGGCCCGCTCGACTGCCCCGATATAATCGACAGTGTGCGTTTCTGCAGGGCGCGGCGGTTGGACATGAGAAAATACGCCATCATGCCAAAGGCAATGGCGACCGCCAGAATCCCTAATCCTATGATGGCTTCTTGAGACATGGTTATACCTTAGCCGTATGCTTCTTCCATCGCGTCCAGCACGAGCTGCTCGACACCATAGGCGCGGGCCTGATCGTAGAATTTAGGCCGCAGACCCGAAGACTGAAGTTTGGTGACAAGCTTGCCGTTCTGGTCTTCGCCGAGAATTTCCAGATGGAAAAGATCCTGCATGGTGACGACTTCGCCCTCCATACCCGTGATTTCAGAAACATGGGTGACTTTACGCGAACCGTCGCGCAGACGCTGCACCTGAATGATAACGCTCACCGCAGATGAAATCTGTTCGCGGATCGCAAGGATCGGGATGTTAAACCCACCCATGGCAATCATGTTTTCCATACGGGAGATCGCTTCGCGCGGGTTGTTGGCGTGGACCGTCCCCATCGAGCCATCGTGACCCGTGTTCATCGCTTGTAGAAGATCGAAGGCTTCCGGTCCCCGGACCTCACCGACGATGATGCGTTCAGGGCGCATCCGCAGACAGTTTTTGACCAGATCGCGCATCGTTACTTCACCGACGCCTTCAAGGTTGGCGGGGCGCGTTTCAAGGCGTACGACGTGCGGCTGTTGCAATTGCAGTTCACAGGCATCTTCACAGGTCACGATCCGCTCACCGGGTTCGATATACCGCGTCAGACAGTTCAGCATCGTCGTTTTACCGGAACCCGTACCGCCAGAGATCAGCGTATTCACGCGTGAACGGCCAATCGCCATAATCAGCTTGGCGCAAGAGGGTGTCATCGCCCCGAATTCGAGAAGTTTTTCGAGGGTGAGTTTATCTTTGGTAAATTTACGAATGGTCATGCACGCGCCATCAACGGCGAGCGGCGGGATGATGACGTTGACACGGCTACCATCCGGCAAACGCGCATCACAAATCGGCGAGGCTTCATCGACGCGGCGGCCAATCGCACCCACGATCCGCTGACAGATCGTCACCAGATGCTGGTTGTCGCGGAATTTAATATCGGTGCGCTGAATCTTCCCTTTACGTTCGACATAAACGACATCGGGACCGTTGATCATGATATCAGCGATGCCGTCTTCGGCGAGCAGAATTTCGAGCGGACCGTAACCCAGCATGTCATCGCCGCATTCTTTGGCAATCTGCGCGAGCTCATTGGGCGTGAGATCCAGATTTCGAAAGCGGGCGATTTCTTCAACGGCGGTGCGCACCTCTTCGCGGGCGGCTTTGCCGTCCATGCGGGCGAGCGCTTTCAGATCAATCCCGTCGCGCAGGTCGGCCCAGATCCGGTTACGTGCACGCTGCAGGCGTAGCGCCGTCATATTATCGGAGTCAGAAGGCGGCGGCGGGAGGCCGTCATCATTATGCTGCAGCAGATCCGCATCGATTGACTTTTTAGGGGCTTCTGGCGCAACTGCCGCTGGGCCACTTGATAAACTTGCAGGTTTAGGCGTTTCAGCTGGCGCAGGCGCAACCGCCTTCAGCACCACGGCTGGAGCCGCCTGCACTGGAGCGGGGCTAACTGACCCGCCGTTCCCACCACCTGATTTCTTGCCAAATCCCATGATCTATTTCGCTTTGAATTTTCCAAGCAGGCCACTCAGACGGCCTTCGCTGCGATCCGCAACTGGTGCTGCATCATCGACATGAATGACTTTGCGCGCCAAGGTAACGAGACCGCTGACTATGTCTTCTGCTCCGGAAACTTCGCCAAGTTTACGGTTATGCGTTTCCGCCGTGGCGAACACCTTCGGCAAAAACGGAACCGTCAGTACAGGCTTACGCCCAAGCGCCGCAGTGATATCCGAAAGCGCCACTTCAAGGTTCGGTGCCTGGTCCTTCATATTGACGACCAGTTCGATTTCTTTTTCCGAGCCGCCGCGCACATCCTTGATCTCATGCAAAAGCGAGCGGGCGCTGCGCAGCGATGGCAATGTGGGTGTTGAGACAATCACGACTTCATGAGCCTTGTGCATCACCATCCGCTTCACCGAGGCCGTAGACCCTGACAGATCGACAATTACGACCGGGTAGGTCACCATCAGCTTGGTCAGGATATGTTCGAATGCATCCGGCGTAATCGCATCATCTAGCAGTGAATCGGCACCACTTGCCAGCACCGATAATTTATCCGACGACGCATAGATCATGCGCTTGAACGAATCCTGATCCGTACCACCCGCAGCCCGGGCCGCTTCGGCAAGAGTTGTGACCGGGTCTGTGCCCATCGCCACACTCAGATAGGAAGTGCCACCTGCTCCGTCGAGAATAATCGTCTTCTGATCAAGCCTGGTCGAAACCGCCCACGCGGTTGCCTGCGCCAGCGTCGACGTTCCGGTGCCGCCTTTCGATCCCACAAACGCAATCAGACGGCTGTCGGAGCTGCCGAATTTATCAATCAGACCTTTGGCGAGAACCTCGGCCAGTACTTCCTTGCGGATCGGGCGAACGAGATAATCGCTCACGCCCATGGCGATCAGTTTGCGGTAGAGATAAACATCATTGACCGGGCCGACGACAACCGCCGACGTATGGTCCGAACAATTTCCTGCGAGCACTTCAAGGCGCTCGGTAAATCCATCTTCAATGGTTCTGGTTTCAACCACCAGAAGTTCAGGAGACTCGACTCCCTGATAGGCTTTGATCGCGTCTTCGACATCACCGTCGTGAATGTCAAAGGTCACGCGCGCAAAGCGCCAATCACCCACGAGGGCCCGTGCAGCCTCGCGCAACTCGGCATCGAGAACATACAGACCCACGCGTGCGGCGGGGAGGAGAACTGACGTATTGGCTCCGGTGGAGTCGCTCATCTTAAAAAACCAGAAGTACCCTGAATTGGTTAGACTTTTTCAGTCTTTATTATAGGCAGGGAGTATAAAGCAGAGGTTAATCCAGACGAGGGATTATTCAACACTGGACGAGGTTTCGCCTTCGAGCGGCGCATTCGGTTTATTGTCGTAATAACCACGATCCGATGTGACGGTCTGCTGACGGCGGCCATCAGCATTCGTCTCGAAGCCGGGACGTCCGAGCAGGTCGCCGGGACGGGCTATTTGTTTCGCCATCAGTGTTTCAACGGTACAGCCCAACTCGTAATGATTTTCTTCTTCTGCGGACATAGGGACAGCTGTCGGAGAATTATATCCGGGAATTGTGCCACAACGGGATGGCGCTTTTGCGACCAGCGCCGGGAAGGTCACTGTCGTCAGCGAACCATCACCCGTACCGGGTAGCGAGACGGTCTGGACGCTCAGATCCTTGACGCCGTTGCGCTTGAGTTCTGCTGAAATCCGGCTGGCTTCTCTGGCTGCCTTGGCCGAAGTGTTTACTTTCGATTTTGGATCATACCCGACAACCACGTTCATCGTGCCGTTGCCATAGCGGTAGTAATTGACGCCGATGGCACGGAGCATCCCGTCGTTGAGCTTGTTGGTTTCAAACGTATCGGTGAACTGCTCGCCGTGGACTTCGACCCGGTTCTGGTTGACCCAGGTCGGCGAATTCATCTGGCATGCGCCAAGCAGGCTGACAGAGGCAAGAAGGGCTAAGGTGCGAAACTGCATGATCGATTATCCTATTCCAGCATATAGCCGTAGCTTTGTTTATCTGCGCCGACCGTCCCCGCTTTATCGCCATAGGTGTCCTTCATATTCTTGGAGAAGGCTTTGGCAAGCGGACTGTTCGGGCTGAGAGTCTTTCTTTTCGGTGCCTCAGCACGCTGCACCAGCGGCTCAGGCTTAACGATACCCGGGGTCAGGTCAGATTTCTGCAATGGTTGAACCGGATCGTCGACCGATGGGAAACCGGCAGGCGGTGGTGGCGGCTGCGGATCGAGCAGATCGTTTTCATCGATCGGCTTCATGACCGGCACGGCCTGTTCCTTATCGGCGAATGGCTGGACGAGATATGGCGTGACAAGAACAACCAGTTCAGTTTCCTGACGGTTGAAGCTGTCAGAGGAGAGCAGATCGCCGATCACAGGCGTTTCGCGGATGCCGGGAATGCCGGACAGACCTTTGACCGATTCCGATTTCAGCAAACCAGCCATCATCAAAGTGCCACCGCTGTTGATTTCTACTGTGGTTGACGCGCGGCGCACATCCAGACCTGGAATTTGAATTTCAGCGAGCGTGATACCCTGCGACTGATTGAGCGAGGACACTTCGGTGTTCATCTGCAGGCTGATACGGTCTTCAGACAGAACGGTCGGTTTGAAGTTCAGCGAAACCCCGAACTCTTTATATTCAACGATGATATTGCCATCACGGTCACGGCCAACCGGAACCGGGAATTCACCACCAGCGAGGAAGCCCGCCTGCTCGCCCGAGACCGACGTCAGATTTGGTTCGGCCAGAACGTTGGCAAGGTTATCGCTTTGCAGAGCATTGATCAGGAGTTCAAGTTCACCGATTCCGCTCAAGCCCGTATCAAGCAGGATCGAGCCAACCCCGAACGGGTCTTTGGTCAGGCCAGTCCGGGTCGTCGCACCGAGGAACGCTGATAAGCCGTTGCTATTGGTGGCATTGGTCACAGCACCAGGAACATAACGGTTAGAGCTCGGCTCAAGACCCAGTTCTTTGAGCACGCTGCGTGACATCTCAAGCATGCGCACGCGTAGCATGACTTGTTGCTCACCACGTACTTCGAGAAGGTTCTCGATGATTTCATCAACGTCTTTGGCGTCTTTGTTCTGAATTTCACCCATATGGGCCGCGACCATGCGGGAAATTTTCTGCGCAGCTGCCGGGTTGGAAACTAGTCCAGTCAGCGCAACCTGATCGCCGATCATGTGCACTTTGACGTTATCTTCATTCGGAAACAGCGTATGGACCATCTCTTCGATGGCGACCGTATCGACATTGACGCTGACATTCAGACGCTTGAGGATGTTGCCTTCTTTGTCAGTTGCAATGATGTTGGTGTCGCCAAGATTGGCGCCAACGACATACAGCTTGTCACTTTGCAGGGCGACCACGTCGGCAATTTTTGGATTGGCAACGAGAATGTCGGAAATCTCGCCGGGCACAGTCACGATCTCGGCCTTGCCGATAGTGAGAAGCAGAATTGGATCTGCCTGATGCTGGAGCGAGGCGGAGTCGAGTAGAGTTTCTTTCGCGGCCATGACTGGGTTGGCGGCGAAGACAAGCGCGAGCATGACGCAGAGTGCAGAGCACAGAGTCCGGGCGGTGAAAAATTTATTACCTGTCATACTGATAGTCCTTGCAGAAGCGGTCGGAACTCAACCTAGGAAGTTTAAGGCGCACTCATTGAACATAAGGGCCTAATGGCGGACGGTGATATTCTCTACAATGTCGCCACTGTAGATTCTCACAATCCCCGCATTAGGGCTAGAATTCTTTTTGATTTCACTAATTTCTCTCAGCACCGAGCTCATCTCGACATCGGTCGTGGAATCACCGGCTTTGGTGCCGTGGCTCGAGGTTTCATCACCGAGTGCGCGCAGTGCCAGGCTAAGATCGCCCATCTCTGCGGCAAGCGAGAGCTTCTCCGCCCCCTTTGCGCTCACTTCGAGCGTGACGGTCCGGCCAACCTTGGCTTTGTTATCTTCTTTGGCAGATAATTGGTCGATGGCCATAACCCGGACATTTTCCAAAACTGTTTCCGTGGCGTGACGGCTCACGCGCTCTTCGGCGGCCTCGCTATCTTCACCCGAGAGACGCACCTGAAAGGTCACGATCACGTCAACACGGTCGCCCGGGGAGATAAATCCGCCAACCATTGATTCAGCCGAGACCTTGATGGCCACAGCGCGCATGCCGGGATCCATTGAGGCCGCGAGCGGATTGCCTTTACCGGCGGCAGTCAGCGAGACTTGGGTCAACGGTTCATTGACGTTCAGTTCACGGCGCAGCTTGCCTTTTGCCGCTTCAGTGACTTTTTGATTCTTGTCGCGCACGATCGCGCCATCAAATACAGATTCTTTCGGCCAAGCCTGCCATTTGAAATTGTCGTCGGTTACCGGAGAGCCCGCAGGCAGAGTCTTTGCAGCCACAAGGACTTCGGTGGTCCCGGATTTTTTACTGCCGAAGCTGGCCTGTACAATGATCGCGACCAGCAAGGCGATTAAAAATCCGCCGGCGAGGACTATGAGAACATTCTTATTCATCGGGATCCCTGTAAATTCGTCCGTAAATTGAAATTTTGCTGAACGCAGAAAGGCGTGGTGCGCAGGTACTTATGATGATTGTGTGCTAGAAGGTTTAAAATTCACTAAACTTAATCAGGCCTTTTATCTTTACGTTGCAAACATAGCTGCCCATTTATCGAAACTAAAATAACCCATGAATAAGAAGGCGATAACTGCGCCAAGGGCGATAGCGATTCCATAAGGAACCGCATTATGTCCTTCCTGCGCTTTCGCGAACCATGTGCCAGGAGTCGGATTCTTGAGTGGCTTCCATTTCCGTAACGCAAGCGACGTCAATCCGAGCAACCCACCAAACAGAGTCATGTAAAAGAAGAACGCAGCCAGCCCCTGCAGGCTCAGCCAGAGCGCGAGCGCGCTGACGAATTTTGAATCCCCTGCCCCAAACAGCTTGAACGCATACAACACCATCGTCAGCATCAGGACGGCGAAGGCGACGCCCAGATGGGACGGCAGAGGCATAAAGACTTCAGCCCGCTGGCCTGTCAGAGTCGTGACCCCAAACGCCACGGCAAACGCGGCAACGATCACCACGGGCACGAGATTGGGAATACGGAACCCTCTATAGTCTGACCAGGCAGCCAGACCGCACATACCGAGAGTGGCCAAAAGACCAAAAAGGAAAAAAAGAAAACCGATCATGGAACACGCATGCAAGCGTCAGAAGAATTGGGGGGAGTGATTCGCAGTAAAAAGCCCACCACATGACATGGTGGGCTTTTTGAAGCTTTAAAACAAGCTCACGCTATCTTATGGCGTGGCGCTGTCGAGGGTGGTGCCCATTTCGGTAAACAGCGCGGTCAGCTGGCCCCCGAAGAGGAACACGGCAGCCGAGATGGCGAGGGCGATACCGGCAGCGATCAGACCATATTCAATGGCGGTCGCGCCTTCTTCGTCAGATTTATATGATTGCAGCAGAGCTATTAATTTCAGCATTGAAGTCTCCTAAGTTGTTTTCCAGCAAGGGCGGCTTTTTTGTAAACTCGTATCCCTATAATTCTATGTTATAGCATAAAAATTTAACGCAGAGTTAAAAACCGTCTTTTTTCATATTATTTACTGCTCTTCTTAAGTTGATTTGGCTTTATTACTCATTACTTGAAAGTATTACTATGATTATTACTTGAATAAAAACTGAACTATATTTATATAAAATTGCATCTATTAAAAATAACGTCCTCAGGAAGAAACAAGCAATACTCAAGCTATGCTTAGGCCGAGTCTCCGTCCCAAAGTCGCACCACAGGCCGGAAAAAAAATTTCATCAGCCCCTTGAAAGCCGCTGACAGGTTTCTAAATGTGAAAAAAGCGGGCCGGGCCCCTCTGGCGATAGATCTCATTTGTTTATCGCGATGTCGGACCGCATCGGGAGTTTTCCCGGTGTCGGTCCTATTCTGTAAATCCTGACACCGCAGCTCCTGATAACGTTTAACGTATAGGAGCAAACTATGTCAGTCAGACTTTTCAAATCCCTTCTCTATAAAGCTTCCCAACTTCGTCGCTTGATCGATGAAGAACAGCGCAGCCGCTGGTCTGATCGATTTCGCTTGTTGCGTCTTAAGAAGATGCACCTGGCCCTGCTCGACCGCATCCAGCGGTTAAGCTCCGAAGATTTGGGCATGCCTGCCCTCAAGCGCAAAAAAGTGCGCCTGAATAAATCACAGCCTCACACTGCTTAGATTTTAGGGAGAAAAAACGATGCCCTTACTTACCTCACCTATCGATGGCTCACCCATGCGCCAGATCAGCCGCTATGGCATCGAGATCGATGTCTGCCCGACCACCGGCGGCATCTGGCTTGATAAAGGAGAGCTGGAGAAGTTGATGTCTCTGTTACGGGAAGAGGCGCTCAACGACCAATCACAGGAGATGCCTTTGCGCCCGGAGCACACAGTTCAGCAGCGTCCACGACAGCATGAGCGATACCGTCATAATGACGATGACGATTATGATGATGATCGGCATGGCTATCGTCGAGGCTACAAAAGCAAAAGCAAGATGTCGAAAATCATGGATATTTTCGATTTCTAAAATTCTTCCGGCTCCGCCTGTACATCAGGTGGGGCCAATTTTTTATGATATTTTGAAAGGACAAAACTGATGAATTTGATTGTGGATTTTTTACATGCCGATCTGCTCGGCAAGGATGTCTGGCTCTGGCTCGTCTTCGCAGGCGTTGTTTTGACCTTGCTGGTCCTTGATCTCGGGCTTCTGCATAAAGATAACCATGAGATTGGGGTCAAGGAAAGCCTTGTGCTGAGTTCCGGCTATATCTGCATCGCCCTCCTCTTTGGAGCCTGGATCTGGTGGGAGATGGGTGCAACTTCAGGAATCAATTATATGACAGGCTTCTTTATTGAGAAAACCTTGGCACTCGATAACATCTTCGTCATATCGCTGATCTTCACCTATTTCGCCGTGCCCCGCATGTATCAACACCGAGTCCTCTTCTGGGGTATCATCGGCGTGATCGTCTTGCGTGGCATTATGATCGGTGTCGGCGCATCGCTGGTCAGCCAGTTCAGTTGGATCCTCTATATTTTCGGTGCGTTCCTGATCCTGACCGGGATCAAGATGCTCTTTGCAAGCGACGAGAAATCGGATCTCTCAGACAACCGGCTGATTAAATTCCTGCGTCGCCATATGAACGTCACACCAACCTTCCATGATCAGAAGTTTTTCGTGCGCCAAGCTGACCCGGTGACAGGGCGGATGGTTCGTTCAGCTACGCCGCTTTTTCTGGCGCTGATCATGGTTGAATGTGTTGATATCGTATTTGCCGTCGACTCGATCCCGGCGATTTTCGCGATCACCACGGATCCGTATATTGTCTATACCAGCAATATCTTCGCTATTCTGGGTCTGCGTGCGCTTTACTTCGCGCTGGCCGCGATGATGCACCGCTTCGTCTACCTTAAATATGCGCTCTCAGCGGTGCTGATCTTTATTGGCTGTAAAATCTTCTGGACGCACATTGTAGGACATGTCGATCCGTTGCTCTCCCTGGGCATTACCCTCGGGATACTTATGTCAGGGATTGTCGTCTCCCTGGTCAAAACACGGGGGCCGCATCTGCGCGAGAGCTCTTAAGCTCTCGCTACTCGGTCAGGTGGATATTAGCCAGCTCACGGGCAATCTGCTCAAAGGAGGTCTTCAGATTGTCCTGAGTCGGCGCATAATAATACTTCGAAGGTTCTGTCGCACAGGCCTTGAAGCGGTTCTTGGTTGCCGTGCTAATACCTGAGGTAAAGATTACTGTATAGATCGTGATCCCTTGCGCCTTCATATTGTTGCAGGTCGTGGTCAGGCGCGCATCGAGATCAGCATCGGTCAGGCGATAGGTCGTCCATGGACCATAAGCGCTATAGGCCTCGCCGATATTATTATCTCCATCGGTCATCAGGATCGCGACTTTCTTGACGGTTGTATCGTTAAAAGCGACCCCCTCACGGAATGGCAGCTCAGGTGACAGCAGGCGATAGCCCCAAACCAAACCGACGTTGCTGAGTGTGTTCCCGCTGGCGGCCAAGCTGTTAATCGTCAGCTGGACATCAGATTTCACCGAGGTCAAAGGCCGGACATAAGCTTTATTGCAGCCATTGTTCTTATTGGACTGGGTTGTATCCCAATACATATTCCAGCGCCAAGATGTCTGCCCATCCTGGGTATCCTGAGGTGATGCACGCTCAAGAATACATCCCCACCACTGACTTGTTCCAGACTGGCTGAAGCTGCGGTTATTTGGATTGTTTACGAAGGCTGTATCATACGTCGTTCCGTTCGCCTTCTTGCCCAGACCGTATGGCCCGACATTGACCGTATTGGCAAACGGCACAACGCCAATCTTGACCATGCTGGAACAGGTCGTGCCACGGCACATAATATTTAGGAAGTTAGTCGCAGCCGTACGTAAAGCCGCGATATTATTATTCGTGCTCATCGAGCCTGTCACATCGAGCACCATCGCCACTTCAAGACCAAGGATTTCTTTGGTTACCGTCGTGTAAGCATCAACTGCAATCACATTGAGGCCCATCAAGCGACCAAAGGTCGTATTGTAATCTGCCTTGGCCGACACGCTGATATTGTCACCGTTTTGCACGACCGTCAGATCGTAAGTTGCCCCGATTTTCGATGGTGGATAGTTCATATTGAAGAATTGGTTAACCTTAGCCGTTACATCGGCTCCGGTATTGGCGGAGGCAGCCGCAGCCAGGGCGGCAGCATCGAGAGCATGGGAGAGGCGTTGTTTGACCATATAGGCTGCTGACAGATCAACTGCCATCGCGGCCGATGAGACAACCACCGGGATGACCAGCGCGAACGCAATGGCAGTCGCCGCTCGCTTATCACCTAACCATCCAGAAAAGAAACGACGGACATTTTGAAGGTTGCTCATGTCATCTACTCCCATGTTACGGTCGGCGAGCGCCGGCCCCGCGTAAAGGCTACTTCCTGATATTCCAATGGATCAACGAATAATTGGGCGAAAAATGGTGCGTACTTATATTTGACTGTGACGATCACCATGCCCTCGCCCATCGGTGCCATCCCATTGACACTGGCGACAGCCTCCGTGTTCGGCGCCATATCCCTGGTCACACGCCACAATACTACTGGCTGCTGTGTGGCATTAAAGGTAATGCTGGCAACATCAATCCCGAATTCGTTCAGGGCATATGGCTCGAACGCCAGACGCGACGCGCTGATAATTTCTTCGATATCGGCGCTGTTCATGGTTTTATTCCGGGCGACCAGATCAGCACCGATCTGCGAGGCGGTGATGGTTTTTTCAGCAAGAACGATCCCGTTGCCAAGGTCATAAACCCCCATCAGGAGTGTCAGCATCGGCGGAATCAGCATCGCGGCTTCAATCACTGCGGTCGCATCTTCTTCGATCGACCATTTTTTCAGTGCGTCTACAGTATAAAACCAGTCGATAACGAGGAGTTCCTGCATATCAGATATTCCCCGCTTCTTCTTCGAGGTCGTAAGGCTCGTTCTGCAGGACAACGGTCGCGAGCAGGAGTTTGCTCATGCCATGACCATCTGAAAGAAGATTGCCAATGATCGGAACCATGAATGGATACCGGTAGGCGACACGGATCAGGATGACATCGCTTGATCCACCCGGATCAAAGCCTTGTGACACCAGATTGCCGTCATCATCATATTGCGTGGCATAGGTTGGGAAATCGCTGAAATCATCCATAGCGATGACTTCATACTGCAGACGTGAGCAATCGAGCAGAATATCCACGTCATCACACAGACGCTGCCGGAACATATCTTCCGGATCTCCGGTAGATTGCTGAACCTGTCCGGTACGAATAATGCGCGACGCATCGTTGGTCGCATTGTGCAGATTGGAAGAGGCCGCAAACATGATCGACATCTCAATAATGCCTATCAGCAAATAGGTAAACGGCACAGCAACGAGCGCGAATTCGACCGCGGTCGCCGCCCGAGTATCCTTGAACCATGTGTACACCCAGCTTAACATCTTGTTTTTATTTCGTTTTTAATACGATTTTGATGTTTCTTTCAGGCATAAAAAAACACGCCCTGAGACGTGCCTTTTTCCCTACCTATCATCCTACCGCGGCGAGCCCTAAGGACTCGTGAAAAATAGATACAATGCTATTTATTTTCGAGCGGGAACCCGTACTGGTTCATCGGGATTTCACCCGAAACTTCAGGACCCCATTGTTTTATAAGAGTTTCCTGAGCCTTTTTGATGTTATCCAACCGCGATTTACCCTTTTGTACCATGACGCTCGCTACAAAGCCGGTGACGCTCCATTCGATCACATAGCCCATCAAGGCTGCACCATACATGGCAATAATTGTCAGCGGATGGCTGAGGATAGCCATGGCGTTGTCGAATTTATGGCCAAGCTCTAATAAATCATACCAATACGGGAAAACCCCGGCAAAATTCATAAAGCCCACGGTCAGGACTTTGGTCTTCTCTGGCGTCCGGTCGATCACCCGCGCCGCAATGGTTGGCAACATGCCGACAAAGAAAAGCGCGGTCGTCGGCAGAAACAAGACTGCCGCGCAGGCCCCGACTGACAAAACGATTCTGAGCTGCCAGCCCATTTTCCTCTTTGCCATCAGCCGCTCCCGCCTGAGAATTTAAAGACCATGTACATCACCACGATCAACGCGGCAAAAATACCAGAGATCATCGCTGCAACTTGCCGACCTGTCCCCTGCCCGAAGGCACGGTCGGTCTCAAGATCGGAACTGAGCCGGGTATGTTCCTGACGCAATGCACCGAAATTCTTCATCGCATTGCGGAACGCACCGAAGTCATCCTGAAATATCTGCGGGTTGTCGAACAGGCTGGACAGTTTATCAATGTCACCCTTGTCACGCATTTTCGCAAGCTGGGCGCGCAGGCGGGTACGGGTTTCACGGTCATGGAATCTTTCAATCAACGGATCGAGGCTATCGATCAGCCAACCAGTTACGCCGGGCATCGGCGGCATCTTGGAGCGCTTCTGAATGCTGGCCAGAACGCGCAGCGTCGCTAAAGACTGACGGTGCTTTTCATCGGAGTTGAGATCCGGCACATACGGATCAATAACCTGACGGTCACGCACAGAGAGGAATGCAATAATGTGCCGATCGAAAAATTCCTGCGGTTGATTGCCTTTCGAGGCCATGTCTTCATAGGCCCTGAGCAGGTCTTCGGTGGTGCGGACATAATAGTCTTTAAGTTTTTCACTCAGGCACTGGCTTTCCGGTGCCAGAAAATAAACGCAGCGCTCGATCCCGTAGCCCACGATGGCCTGCCGCAGATACGCGCGACAAGTATCGAACTTCATGACGATTTCGTTGCTGTCAGCCGAACCAGTTTCCTGCGTGCTGATCCAGTACATGATCATCTGGTTCTGGATGACTTCAACAAACGGGTTGAGGTCTTTTCTTTGCAGAACGGCATCGACCATCATCTGGCCGAAGGCCAGCGGCATGAATTTAAGCCCGCGGAACATCACCGGCATCGGCGGTGCTAGCGCCAGCGCGATATAACAGGCGAGCCGGTCCTGATAATAGCCGGATGTCCCACCCTCCAGCGCCTGAGTCATCGCCTTTTCGGTGCGATCTTCAATCGGCTTGTCCTGAAGCGACCGGATCAGCCACTGCGTGAGTTCATTACCCTCGGCCAGCTTGACGGTCTCTTTCGGATGCCGCGGCATCTCAAGGGCAAGAATTTGCGGGCGCAGATATTTTTCCTGCACGAATTCTATCGGACGCGAAGCTTTCAAGCGCACGTTCGTGCTTTGCTTGGCATGCACGCGGCGGCCTTCCATCCACGTGACCAGATCGTCAATCGTCCAGCGTTGCCGCCAGTCGTCATTGAGCAAGCCGCGCAGACATTCCAGGAGGGAGCCGGTAAAGCGTTCCTTCCCGGTGACGGCGGCATAACTGCCCTGCTCAATTTTTTCAGCAATGATTTCATCGTCGCTAAAGCCGGCGAGCGGGTCGTTATCACGCAACAATACGGCCAGCGTTACACCGAAGGCATACATGTCGTCTTCATACGTTGCCGGACCCTTGCCAAGGGGATCACAGGCTGACCGTTCAATCGGCTCGTACAGAGCGGGCTGTAAAAACCCGCATGGCGTGCTCAGGCATTCACCGAGCATGACTTTATCAAGCCCTGTGCCACCGCCATCAAAAAGGTTTCCGACCCTGACATTACCATGCACGAAATCGGCATCGCGCATATCTTTCAAGGCAGGAACAATGTTCCGGACGACGGTATTGATAACCAGATCATTCTTAAGCCCCATGCACTTGATATTTCCGGCATGGGCAATCGGGCGACCCAGTTTATCTTCATAAACGAAAACATAGCGCTCCTGCTTGAGCGGAGCCCAGTTCACCACTCCGGCCCCGATCAGACGCGTCAGAGACGGATTGGACAGGCCATAATACATCGAGGAGTTATAAATCTGCGGCACGAGATTGCGCTCACAGACATAGGCGAAGGCACGCTCCCGGGTTTTCGATTTTGCCGCATACGCCTTGATCGGACCCTGATCGAGATGCGCCATGCGCGCCGACGGATAAATCTCGATTTCGCCTTTGAGTAGAACAGGCGGATGCCCAGCGTCCGGGTTTTCCGGGGCTTCTGGGGTCGCGGTAGGTTCGGCAGGTGGGATTTGCTCGGCCATGATCTGAACAGTGAAAGGAACCGTCCCCGGCGGGGGCGGTCATTCAGACATCATATAAGGAGTTGGCCCTGAAGTAAATTCAGCTGAAAAACGGGTCCTGTACGAGAATCGTGTCATCCCGCTCTGGGCTGGTGGACAGCAGCGTTACCGAGCATTCGATCAGTTCTTCGATTCTTTTCACGTATTTGATAGCTTCCGCCGGAAGTTGTGCCCAGGACCGTGCGCCATAGGTGCTGTCTTTCCAGCCGGGAATCGTTTCATAGATGGCTTCGACACCAGCCTGATCGACGCTCGATGCCGGGAAGTAATCCAGCGATTTTCCATTCAGCTTGTACCCGACGCAGACCTTGATCTCGTCAAACCCATCAAGAACATCCAGTTTGGTCAGGGCAATCCCATCGATCCCCCCGGTTTTGACCGCTTGGCGGACCAAGACCGCATCAAACCAGCCGCAGCGGCGCTTCCGCCCGGTAACAGTACCAAACTCGCGGCCTTTCTCGCCGATTTTCTCCCCAATGTCGTCAAATAGCTCAGTCGGAAACGGGCCCATACCGACACGCGTCGTATAGGCTTTGGTAATCCCGAGCACATAACCAATCGATTTCGGCCCGACGCCCGATCCGACAGCCGCTTGCGCGGAAACAATGTTGGAGGACGTGACATACGGATACGTCCCATGATCGACATCAAGGAACAACCCTTGCGCGCCCTCAAACAGAACTTTCTCGCCTTTGTACTTGGCTTCTTCAAGGCGTTTCCAGACCACGCCCGCATACGGCAGAACCTTGGGTGCAATCTCCATCAGCGAAGTATACGTTTCTTCGACGCTGATTTCTTTCCAGCCAAAGCCGCGCATCAAGGCGTTGTGATACATCATCAGCGCTTCAAGTTTCTCACGCACCAGCTCAGGGTGTTGCAGATCGCACAGACGGATGGCGCGGCGCGCCACTTTATCCTGATAGGCCGGGCCGATGCCGCGTCCGGTCGTGCCGATTTTTTTATCGCCGCGCGCGGCTTCCATCGCACGGTCGATCTCGCCATGCACTGGCAGAATCAGCGGCACGTTCTCAGCGACCATCAGATTGGCCGGGCTGATCTCAACGCCCTTTTCGCGCACCGTTTCGATTTCTTTCAAAAGGGCCCATGGATCAACCACCACGCCGTTGCCAAGAATGGACAGCTTGCCCTTGCGCACGATGCCAGACGGCAGCAGCGAGAGTTTGTAGGTCACTCCATCGATGACCAGTGTGTGTCCGGCGTTATGTCCGCCCTGAAAACGCACAACAACATCGGCGCGGCTGGACAGCCAGTCGACGATCTTGCCTTTTCCTTCATCGCCCCACTGGGACCCGATAACTGCGACATTGGCCATGATTTTTTTCCTCTAGAGACTTTGTATTTTTGAGTTCTTGTAAATGTGCGTGCAGCCGAGCGCGGCCAAATCCTTGGGCGTAACCTTTGCCTCGGTTCCCCGGATGATGCTGCCGTCTTGCTGAATCTGGCGGACCTGCGCCCACGGCGTTCCTGCGGGAACGTAAATACGTTTAAGCGCTTTGCGCGCAGGCACCGCACGCAGGACGCTGTCCATATACAGGGTAAATCCGTTGGCTGGCTCTTTGTGTGCTTTCTTTGCGCTCAACTGGAATGAGGCTTCATAAAAGCCGCCACGCCCCAGTTCGCCACGGACACCGCGCGCAAACAGCGTAAAGCTCGGCAGCGTCTGATATTCAAAGCCGCGCGTCTCCAGCGGATCGACCGTGATCGTGACACTGTCACTGAGGCCATAGGCTTTAAGTCCGTCACGGAACCCGGTGATGACTTTTTTAAGCCGTGTAAAGGACGCGGAAATTTTCGGCGGCAGCTTTTTCTTTTCAATCTGCTTGAAGAATCCATCGGCATCTCCCGCAAGCTGGCTGAGGACGCTCAGGATTTTTCCGGTTGGGCCGAAGGCTTTGAAATCAGCTTCATCACGACGCTGACAGGCTTTCAGGAAGGCATCGGCGCCCTCTTCAGGCATCAGGGCCCGGATGATATCCGGGGTGGCGAAGTCGATGCTGATATTTTTAACGCCCAGCTGATGGAGCGCATAAACTGCCAGCAACGCAACCTCGACCGAGGCTTCGGGCGAGTTCGAACCGAGCAATTCGCATCCCGCCTGGCGGAACTGTCGCTCGGGACGCAATTGGGAGCCTTTAACGCGCAGAACATCCGCCACATAAGACAGGCGCAACGGGCGCGGCGATGATTTGAGCCGTGAGGCCGCGATGCGCACGATCTGGGTCGTGGTATCCGAGCGGATCGCCATCATTCGGCGTGACACAGGATCCATCAGGCGAAAGGTATTTTTAGAAAGCGCCACACCGCCGGTTTCAGAGAGCAGGCTTTCCTCAAATTCAACCAAAGGCGGATTGACCTCACGGTAACCGAAACTCGCAAAAGTTTGCAGCAGGGTATGCGTGATCTCGGTCTCGCGTTCCGCCGTATCCGGCAGTCCGTCCAGCATGCCGTTCGGCAACAATGCGCCGGGATTGGTGTCGTCGTCGCTCATCAGGAAACTGCTTTGCGCGAATGGTTGTGATTGACCGGTCCGTACCCGGCCCCGATAATTTCGGCGCTGGCAATCGCGGCGTTCAGAAAATCCTGTGCGGCTTCGAAGGCCGCGCGCGGTGTCAGCCCCATCGCCAGTCCGGCTGCAATTCCTGCCGACAGGGTGGTCCCTGCGCCATGTGTTGCCCGCGTATCGAGGCGCGGCATTTCGTAGACTTCCGTTCCGTTTTCATCGGCCAGCACGTTAAAAAGTTTCTCTGATGGCAAACCACCACCCTTGACGACGACAGTGTCGGCCCCGAGCGTCTGCAGCATCTCGGCCGCATGTTTCATGCCTTCGACATCGGTGATCGTCAATCCGGTCAAATCCTGCGCTTCGCGTAAATTCGGCGTGAGCACATCGGCATAAATAATCAAACGGCGCTTAAGCGCGTCACGCGCCGCCTTATCGAGCAGGACCTTGCCCACACGGCTGGTCATGACCGGGTCGATAACGACATGGCTGTTCTGGCCCTTTAAAGTATCCAGCAAATCGCCGACGACATTGATAACGTTTTCATCGCCCAGCATCCCGGTCTTGATCACCGTCGGCTTGAGGTCATCCATGACTGCCTGCAATTGATGGCGCACAACCTCGGGCGGGATCGCGAAAATGTCATAAACATTCATTGTGTTCTGCACGGAAACAGCACTGATCACGGTTGCGGCATAAGCACCGAAGGCCTGAATGGTTTTGATGTCGGCCTGAATGCCCGTGCCGGCTGAGGAGTCTGAAACCCCGATACAGAGAACCTGTGCCACCATCTTATTTTGCCTTCGCCGCGACGCGCTCGATCACTGTGCAGAGATCGTCGACGACTGTCTGAATGAGAGTTTTATTATCGCCTTCTGCCATAATCCGGATCAGCGGTTCGGTTCCGGATTCACGTACCAGCAAACGGCCATCATTGGCGAGCGTCTTCTCGGCAATCACAATCGCGCCTTTGACTTCGGCATCCTGCAAGGGCTGTCCGGTTTTAAAGCGCACGTTTTTCAATAGCTGCGGCACGGGAGTAAAGACATTGAGCGTCTCACTGGCCAGACCACCCTGCTCTTTCAAAATTGAGAGCACATGCAACGCAGCCAGCAAGCCGTCCCCGGTCGTGCCGTAATCTGAGAGAACGATATGTCCGGATTGTTCGCCGCCAAGGTTCAATCCGCCTTCGCGCAGTTTCTCAACCACATAGCGATCGCCCACGGCGGACCGCACCAGCTTGATGCCGTTCTTGGCAAGCACGCGCTCTAATCCTAGGTTGGACATCACTGTCGTGACGATGCTGTCCTGCGCCAGTGTGCCGCGTTTCTTCATGCGGATCGCCAGCAGCGCTATCAGCTGGTCGCCGTCGATGCGTTGGCCTTTTTCATCGACCATGATCAAGCGGTCGCCATCACCATCGAGCGCGATGCCCAGATCGGCTTTCTCAGCAACGACGCGGGCCTGCAACGCTTCGGTCGCGGTCGCGCCGACGCCGTCATTTATATTCTGACCGTTGGGCGTAACCCCCATTGAGATCACATCGGCTTCGAGCTCCCACAAAGCCTGCGGCGCGGCTTTATAGGCGGCACCATTGGCACAATCGAGCACGATCTTCAGACCCTCAAGAGTCTGTCCGCGCGGGAAACTACCTTTGACGTATTCGATATAGCGGCCAAGTGCGTCATCGAGGCGGCTCGCGCGCCCGACTTCACCCGGACCCGGCAGGTCGGTCATCAGCGCGGGATTGTCGATCCACTCTTCAATCTGGCGTTCGATATCGTCGGGGAGTTTATAGCCGTCGGCGGCAAAAAGTTTGATCCCGTTATCTTCGAACGGATTGTGCGAGGCGGAAATCATCACGCCGATATCAGCGCGCATCGAACGGGTCAGGGTGGCAACCCCCGGTGTCGGAATCGGCCCCGTCAAAACGACATCCATGCCCATCGAGAGAAAGCCCGAAGCCATCGCCTGTTCCAGCATGTAACAGGACAGGCGCGTATCTTTACCGATCACGGCGCGGTTGGTGGCATGGCCCGGATGGGTGCGCTTAAGCACCCGCGCGGTCGCCATGGCAACCTTCAACGCAATCTCTGCCGTCATGGGGTGAGCGTTGGCCCGCCCGCGAATCCCGTCCGTCCCAAAATACTTCTTTTTCATAGGGCCAGTTTTAGCGGGTTCGGGGGGTAAAATAAAGCGAGGAATGCGCCAGCAAAGCCTTATCCAGTCTCAAAAATGCAGCTTCAGAGTTTCGATATGTCCGCTCGGTTTGCCCCAGTCGCTGGCTTTATCGCTTTTAGCGCGCAGATCGATCTTTTTGATCGCATGGTTGCCTGTATCGACTACCAGCGCATAGCCCTCGCTTAGAAGGATATCGCCCGGCTCTTTAAGCGTGTCCCCGTCCAAAGCCAGCGTCGATAACTCCTGCGTCTGCGGATCGTAAATGCGGATAGCGTTGTTATATGTATCGGCGATATAAATTTTCCCACTCGCATGATCGGCGAGCACGCCCTGCGGATGCTGGAGCATCGCGTCTGGGTATTTGCCATCTTTCAGACCGAACTTGAACAGCCCGGTGCCGATGAGGGTTTTGACATTGTTGCCCTCCATCTTGCGCAAAGCAGAACTTTCAGCATCCACGAAAACGATATTGTTGTTGCCATCGACACTCAGGCCGCTCGGCTGGGCAAGAGTTGCCTGCGTGGCCGCGCCGTCAGCGATCCCTTCCGCGCCGCTTCCAGCCAGCACACCGACTTCCCCGGAGCGTGCATCATAGAGCCATAACTGGTGCAGTCCGGCCATGGCCACGACCAGCCGCGTCACGCGCGAATCTTCAATGAACTTCACATCCCATGGCGAGGCAAGGTCGGTGGTTTTTCCGGCAACGCCGTTGAATGTATCCCATGTGCTGTCGCTGACATCAGGTATGCCGCGCCCGAAGCCGCGCTTCCCTGTTCCGGCCAGCGTTGTAACGGTCCCGGCCTTCAGATCGACCTCGCGCAACGCGTGGTTGCCGGTATCAGCGACAATCAGCCGCTCCCCAAGCGCTTCGATGCCGTGCGGCATATTAAAGGCTGCGTCTTTATAGGATCCATCCTTCAGAGCCTTCTCGCCCGACCCGATCGTCACTTTGATTTTCCCCGTCGCATCGAAGCCGAGGATGCGGTTATGACCTGTATCCGTTACAAAAAAGAGGTCAGTTGTATCGCCGCTGTTGCCCTGCACGATTTTGGATGGAAACCACAGGATCAATTTGTCTTTCGCATCAGCCGCAATCGCCGGAACCGGCTTGGCGGTTTCCTTGCCATCGACGACCAGGGCCCCTTTGATGTCAGCTTCGATTTCGGCGCGGTGACCCTCGCCGGAATAACGCTCGATCTCGTCGCCCTTTTCATCGAGCAGAATCTGCGTCGGCCATGCCTCCACACCATACGACTTCCAGATCGCAAAATCGGAATCGTTGATCACCGGATGCTTCAGGCCGAAGCGTTGCGCTGCGGCGAGAATCCGGTCATTGCCCTGCTCGCCTTTGAACTTCGCCGAATGTACGCCGATGATCAGAAGTTTATCGCCGAATTTTTGTTCGAGATAATCAAGGTCCGGCACGATCTGCATGCAGTTGATGCACCCATAAGTCCAGAAATCCAGCAGCACCACCCGCCCCTTGATTTCCTCAGCCGTCAAAGGCCGCTCGACATTCAGCCAGCCCCCGGCCCCGCCTTTGACAAGTGCGTCAATATTGCCCTTGGCATGCGCCGGGGAAAATACCGCCAGCAGGACAATCGCCAGCGGCAGCAAGGCCCGTTTCAGAATTTCAAGTTTGATATTTTTGGTCATGATGAACCTCAGAAGGTATATTCGCGCAAACGCTTAAAAAAGTAACAATTGCTTATTCAGAAACCGGACCAACCGCAGGCGGCCTGTGGTCGATGCGCTGGCATTGATGATCCTGACAGTGACATTCGGTAATCGTTTCATAACCGCAGATTGACGCAAAGCCATCGCATTGCGGATCATCGAGTTCCGTATTGATGACAGCCGCAGTGTTCACGCAGGCAGGGTACAGGCCACAGCAATTGCGCAGGTCTTTGACGGCGCAATCCGCATCGACCTCACAGGACGTATTCACGCGCGAGAGCTCGTCTGCGGCAAAGGTGATGGAAACAGGCAGAGAGAGCGCCAGAAAAAGGGCCAGCAAGCAAAGTGGAATACTTCCGGCCAGTTTCATACTCTTTATGCCCCCTGAGGCACTTCTCCTATTTTACCGCTTTTCGGCACCGACGAGCGGGGCTTCTGTTCGGTTTCGTCCGAACCATCATCACGCAGGATCGGCTCGCCGCGCAGCAGCGCCTTGATCTCGTCGCCCGAGAGCAATTCATACTCTAGCAGCGCCTTGGCGATCTTGTGCAGGTCGGCCATCTTGTCGGTCAGGATTTTTGTCGCGCGGCCATAGGCCTCTTCGACAATGCGGCGCACTTCGCTGTCGATCAGAGAAGCGGTTTCATCGGACATGTTCTTCGATTGCGACACCGAATGCCCGAGGAACACTTCTTCCTGGTTGTTGACATAGCGGATGGTGCCGAGCTTATCGCTCATGCCCCATTCGGTAACCATGCGGCGGGAAATTTCAGTCGCCATCGAAATATCGCTTGAGGCTCCGGTCGTGACTTTCTCCTTGCCGAAAATCAGTTCCTCAGCAATCCGTCCGCCCATCGCAACCGACAGGTCGGCTTCGAGTTTGGCTTTCGACATCGAAATGCGGTCGCCTTCCGGCAGGCGCATGACCATGCCGAGCGCGCGACCACGCGGCACTATGGTCGCCTTGTGGATCGGATCCGATTCCGGC
This sequence comes from uncultured Pseudobdellovibrionaceae bacterium, assembly GCA_964368875.1. Classification (GTDB taxonomy): domain Bacteria; phylum Pseudomonadota; class Alphaproteobacteria; order Micavibrionales; family Micavibrionaceae; genus CAYJDG01. Next base: position 9,123 of record CAYJDG010000001.1, on the reverse strand, counting down.
TCGTTCAACGCCACCAGCGCATGTCCGGCTTCGTGATAAGCGGTCAGTTTTTTCTCTTCGTCAGTCATGGCGAGCGAGCGGCGTTCCGCGCCCATCATGACTTTGTCTTTGGCTTCTTCAAATTCTTCCATGCCGACGACGCGCTTGTTACGGCGGGCGGCCAGCAGTGCGGCTTCGTTGACGAGGTTAGCCAGATCGGCCCCTGAGAAGCCCGGTGTGCCACGCGCCGTGACAGAGGCATCGACGTTCGATGCCAGCGGCACTTTCTTCATGTGAACCTTGAGAATCTTCTCGCGGCCCTTCACATCCGGGTTCGGAATGATGACCTGACGATCGAAACGGCCCGGACGCAGCAGCGCGGGATCAAGCACGTCCGGACGGTTGGTCGCGGCGATGATGATAACACCTTCGGTCGCTTCAAATCCGTCCATCTCGACGAGGAGCTGGTTGAGCGTCTGTTCGCGTTCATCGTTACCACCGCCAAGACCGGCACCACGGTGACGACCGACCGCATCGATCTCGTCGATGAAAATAATGCACGGGGCATTTTTCTTGCCCTGTTCGAACATATCGCGGACACGCGAAGCACCCACACCGACGAACATCTCAACGAAGTCGGAACCGGAAATGGTAAAGAACGGCACATTGGCTTCGCCGGCAACCGCGCGCGCGGTCAGAGTTTTACCTGTCCCCGGAGGGCCGATCAGCAAAGCACCTTTCGGAATTTTGCCGCCAAGGCGCTGGAATTTTTGCGGGTCTTTCAGGAACTCGACAATTTCTTCCAGTTCCTGTTTGGCTTCATCGATGCCAGCGACATCCGCGAACGTGACGCGACCTTGCTTTTCAGTCAGCAGGCGTGCGCGCGATTTGCCAAAGCCCATCGCCCCGCCGCCTTTGCCGCCCTGCATCTGGCGCATGAAGAAAATCCATACACCGATCAGGAGAAGCATCGGGAACCACTGGACCAGCACATAGAACAGGCTGACCTGATCATTGTCTTCTTTTTCGGCCTTGATCCGGACACTCGAGCCTTGCAGACGCTCGACGATATTCTCGCCTGCCGGAATCAGGGTTTTGAACATGCTGCCGGAGCTGGCGTAATGCCCGGTCGCTTCCTGACCTTTGATGGTGATGTCCGAAACGGTCCCGGTTTTCGCAGCTGACATAAAGTCGCTATAGGCAACCGTCTCAACCTTACTCGGTTGACCGTTGTTTGCGTTCTGGAAAATATTGAACAGGAAGGCCAGCGTCAGAACAATGGCGACCCAGAAAAGAATATTACGACCCATGCCTTGCATATGAAGTGTGTCCGCTTTCTAAGAATTTATTTTATCACCCATAGGTTTACCAAGATTATCTAGGTCACGTCACGCGAAATCCAAGGGAAATTCAAGGAAACCAAGGCTTTGAGCTATGGTAATTTGATGCTTTCACGCTCAACTGTGATCTGCCCCAGCTTTTGCCTGCGCCGGATCACGCATCCACCTAAAGTCGCTGCGTGGAACTGAGGATTTTTTAGAAGATCGTGCGTGAGGCTCTCGATGCTCTCAAGGCGGGGTGGGTAGGTTTTTTTAGCTCCAACCTGACGAAGGGCTTTTTGCAAAAGCCTGATCACCAGCTCTTCAGGAAGCTCAAAGAGTGCCTTTTGAATAAATACGACCTGTTTTGTATTCTCAGCATCCGTGGTATTTTTCCAAGCTGTTTCAGTGAGTTGGTCAAGTGCATTGCCAGCCCGCTCCAGACGCACCCCGATTGACAGAATTCTCTTCACCGAGAGGCCTTCGCCCTCTAAAATCTCCATCGACTTGCGTAACCTGATTCTTGCGTATCGATCCGATACGTTTGATATATCTTCAACCCATGGTGTTTTGGCAGCTTTGCAGGTTGCAATGAGCTGATCGTGGGTCATCTCTAACAAGGGCCTCACCAAAGTCAGATGCGGGGAGAGCTTTTGCAGCTGTGCCATTCCGGCAAGACCATCGATTCCGCTTCCCTTGGCAAAACGGAAGAGAATTGTCTCCGCCTGATCATTCGCATGATGGGCGAGGAACAGATACCGGATGCCATGCTTCTGGCAATAGGACTCAAGCAACCTGTAGCGGGCCGCCCTCGCCTCTTCCTGAATCCGCGTTGCGGGTTTCGGTCCGGTCCATTTCAGAATCTTATGGGTCAGGCCCCATCCCTTAACCCAGCTCCCGACTTGTTTTGCTTCCGCGGCGGCTTCTTTGCGCAGCCCGTGATCAACGGTCAGGGCGTGAAGCGCAACGTCGTGTTTTGCCGCCCAGCGAGAGAGGAGATAGGTCAGCGTCATACTGTCCCCGCCCCCGGACAACGCGACTGCAATCGCGGGCTCGTTTGCTAGATCGGGGATGAGGGTTTTCAGGCGCGCGGAAAACTGGACGAGCGTGATCTTATCGGGAGAGTTTGCAGGTTTAGACGGCACAGCCGAGGCGCGTCATTTCCTGATCGGCGCGGCGGACGGCTGTGGTCTGCCCGGCAGCGAATTCTTTCTTCAGCTGCTTGAGGGACACACAGGCTTCCTTGTTTTTACCGGCACCACCCAGCGACATGCCGAGCTTGAGCAGGCTGTCAGCGGCTTTTGGCCCTTGCGGATATTTTTTATAGCTCTCGGCAAAAATGCGCGAGGCCTGATCATATCGTGTCTGGGCGTAATAGGTTTCACCGAGCCAGTAGGTCGCGTTGGCAGCCAGCGGGTGAGTCGGATAGGCACTGAGGAAACTGTCGAAGCTGCGCTGCGCGCCGTTGTAGTTACCACTCTTGAGTTGCGAGAACGCATTCTCATAAACGCTCGCCGGATCTGAACCCGGAGTTGGCGGAATCGATGCACCGCCCGGAGCTTCGGTCAGCGTGCCAAGCTGGCGTTGTGTCGGTGAGTTCGCAGGTGCCGGCGCATTCGGATCGGCAGGATTGATCATCGGCGCGGCACTGATCGGGGCAGCGGCATTGCCGGATTGCGGCTGGATCATCGGAGCAGTCGAGGTCGGCGCAGCTTGCGCCATTTCATCACCGGTCAGCGTGCCGGTCATAGTTGGAGCCGGAGCAGATCCACCCGGAACGGTTGCCATGGCACCCGGTGCCATGCCGGAGCGTTTTTCGATATCGCCGAGGCGCAGTTCGAGATCAGCTTGGGAGCGGTCGAGGCGCTCGCGCAGTTGCTGGTTTTCAAATGTGATGGTTTCAAGTTTACCGGTCAGGTCACGGAGTTGTTTCTCCATGTCGCTCAAACGGACTTCGACATTAGATTGATACGATGGATCACCAGTCGAGCCGCCCGAAACGGACGACGACGGTGCGGGCATAGACTCGCCCTTGTAGACAGCACGGTTGAGCGTATCGATTTCGCGCTCGAGGCGGTTGATGCGGTTAAACGTATCGTCCTGCTGAGCTTGCGCAGGCATCGCCACAAAGAGACAGCAGGCCGCTAAAGCGGCCTGCGTTGTACCTTTTACAAGGCGTGAGATCGAAGTAGTCATTCTCACCACCTGTTATATTAGTTGACGACCGTAACGGCGCGACGGTTTTGCGACCAGGCGGCAGCTGAGGCTTCCGGAACGGCTGGACGCTCTTTGCCGTAGCTGATGGTGTTGAGGCGGCTGCCGTCAATGCCGAGCGACATCAGGTAGCTCTTGGTTGAAGCAGCGCGTTTTTCACCGAGGGCCAGGTTGTATTCGCGAGTCCCGCGCTCATCGGCGTGACCTTCAATGGTGACGCTGACGCTTGGGTATTGCTTGAGCCATGCGGCCTGACGCTCGAGGGTCGAGCGGGCTTCAGGGGAGAGATCGATTTGATCATAGCCGAAGAAGACGCGGTCGCCGACGTTTACGACGAGATCCTGCTGGGAGCCAGGAACGACACCGTTCTGGGCAGCATTCGGATCGAATGGGGGTGTGCCGGTTGCGGACATGTCACCAGCTGGCATGCCGGTATCAACGGCTTTATCTTCGTCAGAACAGGCCGAAAGGGTCAGAAGGGCTGCGGACAGCATGAGCATTGTACGGAAATTCATTGGTGGCTCCTTTAATATGTAATATGGCCTGTGAAGTGTGAGAAAACGCACGAAGAATCAGTCTCCCCGCACGACTTGAATAGTCTGTCCTAAATAGCCCGTCCGGCGCGGCAAAGCAAGAGGGCAGAGCGCAGTTTAAAAGAGATTTTTTAGGGGTTTTTGCAGGTTGTGCGCGGAACTTTTACGAGGGTGCATCGAGCAGATTCTGCAAAAGAAGCTGGGCATCAAGGCGGTCCGCCGCCGAGGGTGCATTCTTGATGTAAACCTCCAGAACCCTGATCGCATCCGCCGGGCGGCCGGTCCGGGCATAGAGCACCCCGGCATCGAGCAGCAGGCGCACTTCGTCCGGCGCAAATAACAGCATCACTTCGACCGTCTCGAGCGCCGCCTGATAATCCTCGGCCTCGATCTGGCGCAACTTGATGTTGTTCTGCAACCTGATCAAAATATCGCGGTTGGTCGCTGCGTCGTAATAGGTCGCGGACAGCTCGGCATCCGGTCCGGCGATTTGCTTGATCAGCGCACGCAAATCTGGGGCCGTCAAAATCGTGAACTGGTTGAACGGATCGAAAATCAATCGCACGCTCTGATGCTCGAGCCGCAATAAAAAATGTCCGGGGAAATTCAGCCCGTCGACCGTCCACCCCTGCGCGCGCGCTGTCTCGATGGTGAGGATGGCCAGCGCAATCGGCAAACCTTTGCGCTGGTCGATGACGCAGACGAGATCGGCGTTTTGCAAATTGTTGAAGCGGTCCTTGTCACCGTCGTAGCCGTGCTGGTCGGCGATGACATGCTTGAGCGCGGCGATGCGCGTCTCGGCATCATCGGTCGCTCCGGCTTGTAACAGATCATAATGGCGTTGCTTCACATCGACGGCGAGCATTTTGAAATGTTCGCGATACCGTGACAGATCAAGACCGGGATGGGTGAGCGACGAGAGCTGTAACGCCGTCTCAGCCAGCTCCACCTTTGCATCCGGCTGATGCCCCAGCTCCGTCAGATGCGCAAGTGCCTCAGTCATAGACGTCTCTTATGGAGGAAGTACTTCCGATTCAACGCTGGCCGGCGCCGATGATTGCTGCATCGGTTCGGATGGATAGGTCGTCACGCTTGGCTCATAAGGTGTAATCGGTGTCGGCGCAACGCCGCCCGGCACCGATGTGGCCGCCCCTGCCGAGGTGATCGGCTCGCCGATCAGTTTGACGTAGCTGATGACTTCTTTCACGCCTTTGAGTTTCTGCGCGATGCGGATGACGCGGTCAAGCTCAGCCTGGTTCTGCGCGACACCCATCAGGTAGACCGAGCCCTGCACGACCTCGATCGAGTAATTGATCGATTGCACTTCCTTGTTGCCGATCAGGCGGGTGCGCAGCTGCGCCTTGATCCACTCATCCTGCGCGAAGCCCTGAATGGAATTGGAATCGCCCACACGGATTTCGTTGATAACCTGCTTGACGCCTTTAGGCTGCCACGCAAGGCGCACGGCCTCGACGCGGTCTTCCGGATTTTGCACGACGCCGGTGATCAGGACGCGGCCCTGATCGATGGTCAGGTCAAGCTTGCGGAACATCTCAACATCTTTTTTGAACCACAGGTCGTTGATCTGGGTTTTGATCACGGCATCGTTGACCCCGGCTTTCAGCCCGCCCTCTTTGGCAGCGGTCATCCCGGCAACTGCGCCGACCCCGGTCGCGATACCGACCGCACCGCAACCAGATAAGACTAAAGTGGTGGAAAGAAGGGACAAAATGAATGTGCGTGACATAACAACCTCGGACGACAGGAAAAAGCGGCTCGCAGGACGCGAATCACTAGCTCCAGTATGGCGTGTCCATCCACGCATTGTCCAGATGGCGCACCGAAAATCCTGAAACCGCCATGACATCAAAGCGTTGATCGCACTGGCGGTGGCGCGGGTGACTGGCGATGAATTGCTTGGCCGCCTGCCCGATGCGGCGGCGCATTTGCGGTGTAACCGATTCAAGTGCCTCGGCTTCGCTGGGCCGCTGTTTCACCTCGACGAACGCCACCAACCCGCCGCGCCGGACGATCAGATCGATTTCGCCGACCTTGGTTTTATACCGCCAGCTTAAAATTTTATAGCCATGCAGCACCAGCCACATCATAGCGATGAGCTCCGCCTGCAGGCC
>CAYJDG010000001.1:0-2846 GCA_964368875.1 uncultured Pseudobdellovibrionaceae bacterium | reverse complement strand
TTCAGTCCCTGAGTTTCAAGGCCCGGTTGTAAATTTCCTTGCGCGGCTGGCCTGTCATGTCGGTGACCGTATCCACTGCTTCCCGCAGCGAGACCTTGGCCATTTCCTGCACCAGCAGCGCATCAATATCAAACTCTTCGCCGCTCGCGGTATACCCGCCAACGACGATGACGATTTCACCTTTGGGCGCACCTTGCTCGGTGATCCGCGCCACGTGCTCGCTGATCATGCCGAGCCAGACATCTTCAAACATCTTGGTCAGCTCTCGCAGGACCGTGCATGGACGGTCGCCCAGCACCGCCTGCATGTCCTCCAGCGTATCATCAAGACGGTTCGCGCTTTCAAACAGGATCAGCGGCGCGGGTGAATGTTTCCATGCCTCCAGCGCCGTTTTCCGTGCGGCACTCTTGCTCGGCAGAAACCCTAAGAATGTAAACGCATCGGTCGGCAAACCCGAAAGTTGCAACGCCATCAGCGGCGCATTCGCCCCCGGCAGGCTGGTGACATAGAGCCCCTTCTCATGCGCGGCCCGCACCAGTTTATAACCGGGATCGGAAATCAGCGGCATTCCGGCGTCGCTGATCAGCGCAATCCGCTCACCGTCGCGGATTTTGGCCAGAAGCTTAGGCCGGACTTCGTCGGCATTATGGTCGTGATAGGGGAAAAACGGCTTGTCTATATTATAAGCCTGTAACAATTTGCCGCTGACCCGGGTGTCTTCACACGCAATCCGGTCGACTCCGTTCAGCACTTCCAGCGCCCGGAGCGTTATATCCTTGAGATTGCCTATAGGGGTGGCCACCAGATACAGCCCCGGTTTCAGGGATTCCGGGGGTTTTAAACCGAGGTCTGGAATGCCGTCGGGGTTTTGTGTAGGGTGCGCCATTGTCCATTCATAAGAGAGGTCTTCATGTCGCGCAACGCCAACCTTGGTGCCAGAAAGCTTTTTTCCGCATTTGCCCTGCTTTTGACCCTCAGCCTGCTGCCGGCTTGCCAATCCTCGATGCGCGATCCATGGAACAAGCCTCAAACTTCGATGTCGCCTGCGGTTGAAACCGCCCCGCTTGCCGAAGCCGCCCCCGTGCAAGCTCCACCTGCGCAATCACGCGCCGCCAAAGTCGCTCTACTTCTGCCGCTCTCGGGTAAAGGCAGCGACACCGGACAGGCGATGCTGAATGCATCGCAACTCGCGATCTTCGATCTCGGCGGTGACAATTTCGAACTGAGCCCGCGTGATACCACTGGCACACAGCAAGGCGCCAGCGCAGCTGCACAGGCCGCAATTGCAGAGGGCGCACAGCTTATCCTCGGCCCGGTCTTCGCTGCGGATGCCAAAGCGATCACCCCCATCGCTCTGCAAAGCGGCACCAGCGTGATTTCATTCTCAACCGACAGCACCGTCGCTTCCAGCGGTGGCTTCGTGCTCGGCTTCCTGCCACAAACGCAAATTACTCAGATCATCAACTACGCCGCCTCGCAGGGCCTGCAGCGCATCGCGCTGATCACGCCGCAGGATGCGTATGGCGATATGGCCGCCGCCGCCTTTGATGGTCACATGCGTCAACGCAATCTCGGCAATGCGGGCATCCTCCGCTACAACGCCAACACTGGCCCGACACCGGAACAAATTCGCGGTTTGAGTTCCCGCGCGATTGCCGTACCGGGCAGCGTCGTGCAGAAACCATTCGATGCCGTGCTGATCGCGGCGTCCGGATCGCAGTCTGCAAAAATTTCCGAACAGCTCACCCAGGCAGGTCTGCCACCAACCACCGTGCAGCGTCTTGGCACTGGCTTGTGGGATCAGGCCGATGCCGCGCGTCAGCCATCATTGCAGGGTGCGTGGTACGCTGCGTCGTCACCGCGCCTGCGTCAGAAATTTGAAGCACGTTATCAACAGACCTATGGAGAAACTGCGCCACGTCTCGCGACGCTTGCTTATGATGCAACCGCGCTCGCGATTGTTCTCGCGCGTTCTGGCCAACCTTACACGCGCCAGACTCTGATCAACCCGAACGGCTTTACAGGCATCGATGGCATTTTCCGTCTGCGCTCTGACGGTCTGGTTGAACGCGGACTCGCTATTTTAGAGATTCGTAATAATATTGCGAGCGTAGTGCGCGAGGCCCCTACCAGCTTCCAATCCTTTGGCGGATAAAAGAAATTTTTAATTCTGTTGCAAATGCGAAGACCCAGCGTTATGTAGTTGGATCCTTTTTTTAAGCGGTAACTTTTTTTTCAAAATAGAGGTGTGAAATAATGATTGGTGCGTCGAACTTTGCGCAAAAGCCTGACTTCGCAGATGATGAAGTCCAGCAAAACAACGAAGAACAATCTCTGAGCCGCAAAGCCGGTCGCCCGCGTAGCGAGCAAGCCCGTCAGTCGATCACCGACGCGACCAACAAGCTTCTTCTGCACATGCCAGTGCGCGACATCTCGATCGAAGCGATCGCCAAAAAAGCTGGCGTCGGCAAGACCACGATCTATCGCTGGTGGCCAAACAAAGTTGCGATCATCCTCGAAGCGATCAGCGGCCCGATGAGCGTTCTTCCGGCAACCGTCAGCGGCGAAAGCGCCAAAGACCTGCTGGTCCGTCAGATCGAACGTTTTGGCCGTCTCTCGCGTGGCCGTGGCGGTAAAGTCATCGCCGAAGTTTTCGCCGAAGCCCAGGGCAACGCTGAAACCCTCGCCCTCTTCTACGAACACTTCATGCTCCAGCACGAAGAAATCCTCGCCAACATCATCGAACAAGGCAAAGCCTCGGGTGACTTCCGCTCCGACCTCGACACCGGCATGGCCGTCGACATGGTCTACGGCGCGATCTTCTACCGCCTGATGAGCAACGCCGC